>LNFR01000118.1 GCA_001567185.1 Bacteroidetes bacterium OLB12 | reverse complement strand
CTTCTTTTTTTTGTGCGGCTCTTTAATTGGAATAGAATTTATGCCCGGCATTGGCCGGTGCACAAATTGAGATTATATTTGCGCTAAACAAATCCGGCCTTGAACGAATCAAAAGTTATTACCGACGGCGAAGGAATGAAGCTCATGATTGAGCGCTTGGGCTTGGAATTGCTTGAGAATTTCGGCAATTTCGAAAATACGGTCATCATCGGGTTACAACCCCGGGGAGTAGATTTTAGTGTGCGTTTGGCAAATTACCTTACCGGTATCTTAGGCAAGCCGGTGAACCAGGGCAAATTGGATATAACTTTTCACCGCGACGATTTCAGGCGCGGAACGGAAGTATTGCTTCCAAATTCTACACAGATTGACTTTTTGGTTGAAGGCAAAAACGTAATTTTGGTTGACGATGTGTTGTATACCGGCCGTTCGGTGCGCGCCGGCTTAGATGCCTTGCTGGCTTTTGGAAGACCTGCGCAAGTAAAACTGCTGGTACTGATAGACCGGAAATACGGTCGTGATTTACCCTTACAGGCCGATTTTACAGGTAAAGAAGTAGACACGGTAAGTGGTCAGAAAGTAAAAGTTGAATGGAGTAATGACGGTTTAAATGACCGTGTGATACTATATACCCCGCACGAAAAAAATGAGTAAACTGAGCACTGAACACCTGTTGGGCATCAAATATATCCAAGCCGAGGATATCCAAACCATATTGGCTACTGCCCAGAATTTTAAAGAAATTATAAACAGGCCCATTAAAAAAGTGCCTTCTTTGCGAGAGATTACGGTAGCTAACCTCTTTTTTGAAAACTCTACCCGTACCCGGTTGTCCTTTGAATTGGCCGAGAAACGGCTTTCTGCCGATGTGGTGAATTTCTCGGCCTCGGGTTCATCCGTATCCAAAGGCGAAACCTTAACCGATACGGTGAATAATATCCTGGCCATGAAAGTGGATATGATCGTGATGCGTCACCCGAATCCCGGCGCGGCTGTATTTTTGGCCAGGGAACTTCAAAAATACCCAAAAAGTGCCCATGCCCGTATCGTAAATGCAGGCGACGGAACCCATGAACATCCCACGCAGGCGCTGTTGGATGCCTTCTCCATGCAACAAAAATTTGGCAATTTAAAAGGCTTAAATGTGGTTATTGTGGGCGATATAACCCACTCACGCGTGGCACTTTCCAATATTTTTTGCCTTAAGAAAATGGGGGCGAATGTAAAATTGTGCGGTCCGGCAACCCTCATTCCCAAACATATTGAATCATTGGGCGTTCAAGTAGAGCATGACCTGAAAAAAGCATTGGAATGGTGCGATGTGGCTAATGTACTCCGCATTCAGTTAGAACGCCAGGACATAAAATATTTTCCTTCCTTGCGTGAGTATGCTTTGCAGTATGGAGTAAACAGGCAAGTTTTGGATTCGCTCTCAAAGCCGATTACCATTTTGCATCCGGGACCCATCAACCGTGGTGTGGAGATAACCGGGGAAGTGGCCGACAGCGAGCATTCCTTAATTTTAGACCAGGTTGAAAATGGGGTAGCCGTGCGTATGGCGGTTTTATATTTGCTTGCAGGCACTCCGAATGCATAATATTCACAGATTCTTTTACCTTTGCTCTTCTTACAAATTAAATATCGGAAAATATGAAAATACAGGTTACTTCCGAAGCTCAATACACCTTACTGAGGCCGGAAGCTGAAAAGTTAGATAGTTCAGTATCACCGCTCCTAAAAGCAGAAATAGTTATGCTTAACGGTAAAGGAGTTAAAAAACCTGCTGATTGACCTCACCGACGTGAAATACATTGACTCATCCGGCCTCAGCGCCATTTTGGTAGCCAACCGTTTGTGTAAATCATTAGATGGGGTAATGGTACTGGCCGGATTAAGTGAAAATGTTAAAAAACTGATTGCCATTTCGCAGTTGGAAAGTATTCTTACCATTGTGCCTACCGCAGGTGAGGGTATTGAGTTTATTATTATGGACGATATTGAAAAAAATATTTCAGAATAGTTGATACAAATTATTTTGTAGTATATTTGACTTCATAAACAACAATCATTTTCAAAAAACCGTGTATGATGAAAAAAGTACTTTTTACTGCAATTGCCGGCATGATGGCATACGGCGCAATGGGGCAAGCTTGTGTTCCTGATGTAAACTATCAACCAACAAGTGAAACAGGAGCCGGTATCAAGGATTTACCTTGTGCTGTAACAAACGAACCTTACAATGAATCTACAACAATCGTTATCCCTACTGAAGTTCCTTACGAATTGGGTGGTAACACGATTGACGTAACCGTTTGTGAAGTTAGAATTGACTCTATCACAAACTTCCCACAATCTTCAAACTTAAACTATACCGTTTATTACAACAACAACTCTGTAGGTTTAGGTACTTGGATTGTATTAACTCAAGGACAAGTTAACAGAGCTTGCGTTAACGTAGGTGCAACATTTACTTCTTCTTACAATGATTCATTGTTAGCTCACGGACAAGTGAAAATCGGTCTTACCGGTTGTGGTTCTGCTTTCCCTGTTAGCTTTACGGCTCTTACACCAGATGGTCAGCCTTTGAAAATTGGTTTCACCGTTGGTACAGGTGCTGAATTGGCTAACTGTGCTTCAATTGCATCAATCGAAGAAACTATCAGTAACAACTCATTCGACGTAGCTCAAAACTACCCGAATCCGTTTTCTGATAACAGCCAGATTGCAATCAACCTGACTGAAGCCGGTAAAGTTAACTTCCGTGTAACAAACCTGGTTGGTAAAGTAGTTAGCGAGTCTAGCTTCAATGCTAACGCCGGTCTTAGCTACATCAATGTAAACGCTGCTGATTATGCTGCCGGTGTTTATATGTACAGCGTAACGGCTAATGGTAAAACCATTACCAAAAGAATGATCGTAAAATAATCAAACATACGTTTATGGAAACCCCGGTTCACACCGGGGTTTTTTTTTATCATGACATTTGAAGTAAGCATTTTAGGTACCGGAAGCGCCATCCCTACAAAAGACCGTTTTCTGTCGGGTCAGGTGCTGAATTTTGAAGAACATCTTTTTTTGATCGATTGCGGTGAGGGCACGCAGATGCAGCTCCGTAGATATAAAAAGAGCATTAACCGCATTTCGGCAATTTGATTTCTCATTTGCATGCCGACCATTATTTAGGTTTACCCGGCTTGCTATCTTCCATGGATTTATTGGGCCGTACAGCAGCTTTAACTATATATTGTCCCAAGGGTTTGGATGATTTTTTAGCCATAAATTATCGCATTTCCGGAGCCAGGCCCCGGTTTGAAATCAGGTATGTGTTTACCAATCCGAACGAACCAACCCTGCTGTTTGAACTGTATAAATTGGATGTTTATTCTTTCCCGCTGGAACACCGGATTCCGTGTACCGGGTTTTTATTCAAAGAGAAACAACTCCAGCGTAAATTCGATAAGCGTTTTTTAAATCGCTACTTTTTATTACCCGAAGAAATTGTGGCCATCAAAAACGGAGCCGATTACACCGCTCCCGACGGTACGGTTTTTCCCAATAGCGAATTAACTGTTTCGCCCGGAAAACCAAGAGCATACGCCTATTGTTCCGATACCGTTTATATGCCGTCTTTGGCTGAATATTTAAAGGGCACGGACCTTATTTATCATGAAGCCACATTTGCCCACGATTTATTGGAAAGGGCAATTGCCACCAAACACACCACTGCCTTACAGGCAGGTATGCTGGCCAAAGAGGCCGGGGCAGGGAAGTTGATCATCGGACATTTTTCATCACGGTATACGGATGCCGATGTATTGGTAAATGAGGCACGTACCGTGTTTCCCAACACCGAAAAAGCAATGGAAGGCTTGGTTTTTCAGGTAGGGTATTAACCATTTGCCTTCTTATTCGTTAACTTTGTAAAAATATCTTCATTATGTTAGATCCAAAAGTTGAGAAGATTCTCATTGAGCAAATGGCAAAAGAAGCCGCCTCATCCGCCTTATATTTATCCATGCATTCATGGCTTGAAATGAAAGGACTTGAGGGTTGTTCAACCTTCATGTTTGCCCAGGCAGAAGAAGAGCGCACGCACATGCTCAAGCTCATGAAATATATCAATGACAGCGGCGGACATGCGATCATTCCCGGTGTAAAGCAACCCAAACACAGCTTTAAAAATGTAAAAGAAGTATTCCAGCTTGTACTGGAAAGCGAAATGGATATATCGAGTTCAATCCATAATTTGGTTGACGTGTGTACAAAACTGAAAGATTATACAACACTACATTTTCTTCAGTGGTACGTGGCTGAGCAGCATGAGGAGGAAAAACTCTCACGCACAATTTTAGATAAAATTGAAATCATCGGCCTAGAAGGAAACGGCCTATATCTGTTCGACAAAGAAATGGGGAGTATGCAGGTACAAACTGAGATGAAATCCCAGGATGCGGCCGGTGCTGGAGCTGCCTAACTATAGATTTTTCAAAATTGCCTGAACCGAACTTTCCGGGTTAAGCCATTCTACTTCCAGTTGTTTCGAAAACCAGGTCATTTGTCGTTTGGCATATTGTCGGGTATGTGTTTTAATCTGCTCAACACATTCGGTCTTGCTCAGCTTGCCGTCAAAGTAATCGAAAAACTCAGTGTAGCCCACGGTTTGAAGTGCTTTTAAGTCCCTGTTGGGATATACTGACCGAGCCTCATTTTCTAATCCGAGTTCTATCATTTCATCTACCCGATGGTGAATGCGTTGGTGAAGCTGTTCTTTTTCATAACCGACTCCAAAAGCCAGGTAATCAAAATGGGCATTTTTTGAATGCGTGCGGTAAGCAGAATATGGTTTATCGCCGGCATAACACACCTCCAATGCACGGCGTAAGCGGGCCGGATTTTGTATATCCACTTCGGCAAAGTAAGCAGGATCAGCTTCTTTCAGTAATTCCTGCAGTCCGGCTATGCCCTGTTCTTTAAAAATCAATTCCACCTTTTGTTTTATGGTCTCCGAAACAGCCGGAAAAACATCCATGCCATGCAGTAAAGCGTTTATATACAAACCCGAACCACCGCAAACAATCACATGCGAATGTTTAAGCAGCAGTTCCTGTATTTTTTGCCTAGCATCAAGGGCATAAGAACCTGCCGAATACTCATCTAAAACTGAGCGGCAGGCTATAAAATGATGTTTTACCGCATTCCGTTCGGAAGCTGTGGGCATGGCACTGCCTATGGGAAGTTCCCGGTAGAATTGCCGTGAATCGGCAGATATGATTTCGGTGTTCAGGGCCAGCGCCAGTTCTATGGCCAGTTTGGTTTTACCCGAAGCCGTGGGGCCTGTAATGACCAAAACCCGGGGCTTATTCATCGGCTTGTAATTGTTTCACTGCACGGAGGCCGATTTCGGCTCCTTTTTCGTACATAAAACGGATGGCTTCGGCCCGTTTATTGGGAATAATGCCATCCAAGATAGCATCCTTAATGGCTGTTTTTATCGTTCCAATTTCTTCGCAAGGCGCAATACCGAATGCTTCCATCACATCCTGTCCACTAACCGGTGGTTGAAAATTACGCAGATGGTCTTTTTCTTCCACTTCTTTTAAGCGTTTCCGAACTTTCTTATAATTGGCCAGGTACCGGCTAACTTTTTCATCGTTTTTTGAGGTGATGTCGGCTTCGCAGAGCATAAGCAGATCCTCAATATCGTTACCGGCATCAAAAATTAATCGCCTCACGGCAGAATCCGTAATGACTTCTTTCGCCAGCGCAATGGGTCGTAAATGAAGACGTACCAGCTTTTGTACGTATTTCATTTTTTCATTCATGGGCAAGCTGAGCCGTTTAAAAATACCGGCGGTCATTTTGGCTCCCAAGTCTTCATGGCCGTGGAAGGTCCAGCCGTGGCCGGCTTCAAACCGTTTGGTGGCCGGTTTGGCAATATCATGCATGATGGCCGACCAGCGCAGCCAGAGATCGTCTGTATTTTCAGAAAGGTTATCCAATACTTGCAGGGTATGGTAAAAATTATCTTTATGGCCTTTGCCTTCCACATAATCAACACCATACAGGGCCGCCATTTCAGGGAATATGATACTGAGCAAGCCGGTATCAAATAGGAGTTTAAAACCAACAGACGGTTTGGGAGACAACACGATTTTGTTCAGTTCATCGGCAATTCGTTCTTTTGACACGATGCGAATGCGCTCCGCATTTTTACTGATGCTTTCGAAAGAAGCCGGTTCAATACGGAAGTTGAGCTGTGACGCAAAACGGATGGCCCGCATCATGCGCAATGGATCGTCGGAGTATGTGATATCGGCATTTAGCGGAGTGCGCAGAATGCCTTTTTCCAGGTCGCGTATGCCTTGAAACTGGTCAATGAGTTTACCGTAATGTAAGCGGTTGAGCTGTATGGCCAATGTGTTGATCGTAAAGTCGCGGCGGTTCAGATCGTCTATGAATGTACCGGTTTCTACGGCCGGTTTACGTGAATTTTCGCGGTAGCTTTCTTTCCGGGCGCCCACAAATTCAATGTCAAAATCACCGTATTTGACCATTGCCGTTCCAAAATTGGAAAACACGGTTACCTCCGAGCCTTTACCCAAACGGGCAGAAAAGCGCTCGGCCAGTTCAATTCCGCTTCCTACGGCCATTACGTCTATATCCTACAGGCCTGCCTAAATCAATGTCAGGTATCAACCCCCAAGGCATCGGCTTCGGCCGCAATAAGTTTGAAAACTTGGTCTTTCAAACATTCTTTTATCAGCAGATCATACTCTCCCATACGAACCGCAAAAATAGGAAACCCAAGCGTATATAGACCATTATCTGCATATTGACCGCAAATAGCTGATTGTGTGCTGGTGTAGAAGCGGGATTTCTGATTTATGCGCTTTTGCTTGCTTATTCCGGTTTCAGTTCCAATATTTGTTAAGACTAATAAGGGGCAATTGGTACAACTATTTCAACGGTTTTTTGAGCAAATGCGTAAGGGTTTTATAGTGAGCCTTTTTGCGTTCGTCTTTTTATTTATTTGCTCAGGCAGTTTGAACGGACAAAATAATCGTTGGGAAGACAGTCTTGCCGTAATTAATTCGAGGCCGGTTCCGTCATCCGAAAAATTGCTGTACATTTTAAACTTATGCGCCCAGATTCCACATGGCGAATTCCGG
>LNFR01000117.1 GCA_001567185.1 Bacteroidetes bacterium OLB12 | reverse complement strand
CAACAGTGGTACCGAAGAAGAAGCACGAGATATTTATCAGGATGCTTTGGTAGTGTTCTGGCAGAAGGCCAGATCGGGTAACCTGGTAATGACAGCCAAAATGAGTACCTACATCTACAGCATTTGCCAGAATCTGTGGCGTAAGGAACTCGACAGGAAAAAGCGGCTCTCACACGAAGAAAAGGATGCTGCCCAGTCGATGGACATGGATAGCCCGGAACGTGAAAAGATCATCGCCAAATGCCTGGATCAACTTGGCGAAACGTGCCGCAAGGTGTTGATGTATTATTATTTTGACGACATGTCGATGCAGGAAATAGCCGAGAAATTAGGCTTTGCCAATACCGATACCGCCAAAACAAAAAAATATAAATGCAAACAAAAGTTGGATGAATTGGTGAAGGCACAATATTCCGAGCACGATTTTTTAGACTAACGAAAGAGAAGACATGAGCAATTTTGATTTAATAGATGACTACCTGACGAACCGGCTTAGCGAGGCTCAAAAGGAAAGTTTTGAGCAGCAGTTAGCAGCTGATCCTTCGCTGAAAGCGGATGTGGAATTCCAACGTCAGATTATTGAGAGTGTGAAGCGCGCGCGGGCCGCAGAGTTGAAATCTATGCTCAATAATATACCGATTAGCCCGGTTAGTAAATTTACTTCATTAAAAGTAGCTGCGGGCATTGTGGGGGGAGCGCTCTTAATTGGTTCTGTTTACCTGTTTAGCAACAAAGAACCAGAGCAGCCCGTAACAGAACCCATCGATTCGGTGGTTATGACGGAAAGTGAAATCGTTTCTGCTGATATAAATGAATCTGAAGAAGTACGGGAAGAAGCGACAACCACCCATACCCAACAGAAAGAAACAAGCAATAAAGCAGAAACTACAATAAAAGCCCCTGCTGTTAAGAAAGAGGTTGCTAAACCAGCCCTTGAAGTGATTGACCCAAGTGCCGAACTGGTTGGCAGCACCTCCTCTCCTGTAAATCATGGGGCAACCATTCCAACCGCACCTGTAACAGAGGTTAAATCTCTTGAAGTAGCCATTGATGGTTCTAACAAGAAATACAAGTTTCATTACCAGTTTGCAGCCGGAAAGGTAGTACTATACGGTTCTTTCGATGACAGCCTGTATGAAATCATTGAATTGAACGGAGGCAAGCATGCGGTGTATTTATACTATCAGAAAAAATACTATAACCTGGATGACCAGGCAACTGATATTACCCCGCTTCAGGTGGTGACGGATAAGTCGATCCTGAATAAGCTGGAGAACTACCGTAAAAAGTAACCTGCGCTTCGTTTTGAACTTAACTTCGGCTTAAAAAATCGGGAATACTGCTATCTTTGCCCGATGTTATCGGGCGAAAGCAGATATAAAGGTCGGAAGAAGAAACTCGGAAGCTATCCTTATCTGAGTGTTGTACTCAGCATTACCCTGGCTCTTTTTGTAATCGGAGTTTTTGGTGCGCTCGTTATTTACTCCAAGGAGTTAGAACGAATTGTACGGGAAAATGTAAAGATCCAGGTTTATCTCACATCCCAGGCATCGGATACACAACGAAATCAAATTGAAAAAGGTCTTGCCTCTAAACCTTATGTGGGAGAAGGTAAAGATGCGATTCAATTTATTAGCAAGGAGCAAGCCGCCAAGATATTTATAGAAGAAACAGGCGAAAATTTCAAAGACTTTCTGGGCGAAAATCCACTTCATGATGCCTACCTGGTTCGGATCAAGGAAGGATTTCACGATACTGAAAACCTAAAAAAGATCAAGACCGAAATAGAACAATTTGGCGGTGTGTTTCAGGTTCACTACATCGAAAATGTAATTGATTCTATTAATCCAAACATTACTAAAATCGGGTTGGTGTTAATGGGCCTGGTGGCGCTTCTTCTATTGGTTGTTATGCTACTGATCAACAATACCCTTCGACTGGCCCTGTTTTCACAACGATTTTTAATTCGCAGCATGCAACTAGTTGGTGCCCGCAGCTGGTTTATACAAAAACCTTTTTTGTATCGGGCGGGCATCCATGGATTTATAGCGGGCTTACTGGCCTCTGCCCTACTGGTTGCCCTTATTAGTTTCGCTACCCAGCGCGTAGCCGACCTGGCATTGATTCAAAATAACAGCCGCTTGCTCTTTCTATTGTCTTTTTTAATTGTATTGGGTGTACTGGTAGCATTTTTAAGTACCTACCGGGCTGTGAGCAAATATTTGAAATTATCATTAGACGAACTTTATTAATTCCATGAGTAAACTTGCATTTCGAAAACAGAACTATCAATTAATGATTATAGGGTTGGTATTGTTGGTAATCGGATTTACCATTATGGCCCTGGATAAAGAACCTTATGGCTTTGGGTTTCTCGGAATAACATTAAGCCCCCTTATTGTACTGGCAGGATTTGTTACTGAAATTTTTGCCATCCTCTACACACCGCGACAAAAAGATTAAGCAACATTTTCATGTCATATCTGGATGCCATTATTCTGGCAATCGTTGAGGGCCTGACTGAATTTCTTCCTGTATCGTCAACCGGGCACATGATTATAACCTCAGCCATACTGGGAATTGAAAAAGATCCCTTTGTAAAAACTTTTACGGTATCCATTCAGCTGGGCGCCATTGCCTCGGTAATTGTATTGTATTGGAAAAGATTCTTTCAATCCTTCAACTTCTACCTTAAACTGTTGATTGCCTTTTTACCGGCCGCTGTACTAGGCTTTTTATTTAGCAATCAAATAGATTTTCTGTTTGAACGGGTGGATCTGATTGCGCTGATGCTGATTCTTGGCGGAATTGTATTCTTATTCATTGATAAATTGTTTCATGAAACGGAGGAAAATGGAAAGACGGATGTTACCCATGCAACTGCATTTAAAGTAGGGCTGTTTCAGGTTCTGGCCCTGGTTCCGGGGGTATCCCGATCGGCAGCCACTATCATTGGGGGAATTACCCAAAAACTTACCAAACAAACTGCGGCCGAATTCTCTTTTTTTCTTGCTGTTCCAACCATGTTGGCCGCTACCGGCTATAAGCTCCTCACCTACTATCTGGATGGAAATAAATTTGGTGGCGATCAGGTTTCCATCTTACTGGTGGGCAATGTGGTCGCTTTTGTAGTTGCCTTCCTTGCCATCCGGTCTTTCATTTCCTTTCTAACCAATCACGGATTTAAACTGTTTGGATATTACCGCATTGCACTCGGAGCCACTATCTTAATCCTGTACTGGCTGGGAATTGATCTGCAAATTCTATGAACACCGAATACCTGGATCAGGTGCTTCTGATTAACAAACCGCTGCGGTGGACCTCTTTTGATGTGGTGAACAAACTTCGCAACAAACTCAAGATTAAAAAAATAGGTCATGCCGGTACTTTAGATCCACTAGCCACCGGTTTGCTTATACTCTGTACCGGAAAAATGACCAAACGCATAGACGAATTTCAGGCACAGGAAAAAGAATACACCGGCAAGTTTGTGATTGGTAAAACTACACCTTCGCACGATCTGGAAACTACTATTGAAGAGGGTGGCAACACAGATCACATAACCGAAGAACAACTAAAATCGGCCGCCCATAAATTTACCGGAACACTACAGCAAATACCTCCGCTCCATTCTGCTATAAAAATAGACGGCAAACGCGCCTACAAATTTGCCCGTAAAGGAAAAGACATCGTACTAAAGCCCAGAGAAGTAATTGTAAGTACATTTGAAATCACTTCTTTTGAAAAACCTTTTGTTGGTTTCAGAATCGTGTGTTCAAAAGGAACTTACATTCGCAGCCTGGCAAGAGATTTTGGGAATGAATTAGGAACAGGTGCCTACCTTGCAGAACTTTGCCGCACGCGTATTGGTTCGTTTAAATTAAGCGATGCGCTGGAAATAGATCAGATAAATCCGGAACCGAAATGAAAATCTATCATTCGCTGGATGATTTTACCCCCTTGCCGTTTGGAGTAGTTACCAGTGGCACCTTCGATGGCGTGCACCTGGGCCACCAAAAAATACTTGCCAGACTTCAGGAAATTGCTCAAAAACATGGAGGCGAAACTGTTGTATTGACCTTTTGGCCACATCCGCGAACCATTCTAAAACCCAATGAGCCTGGTCTGAAACTTCTCAATACATTTGAAGAGAAAGCCCAACTACTCAGGAAGTATGGTGTACAACATTTATTACGAATTCCCTTCACAAAAGAATTTTCACAAATCACTTCGGTGGATTTTATAACACAAATTCTGGTTGGGCGAATTGGCACCCGTAAACTTGTAATTGGCTATGACCACCGGTTTGGCAAAAACCGCGAAGGGAGTTTTGAACAATTAAAGCTCAATGGGCCTGCTTTTGGATTTGATGTGGAGGAAATTTCGCGGCAGGATGTAGATCATGTGGGGGTTAGTTCTACCAAAATAAGGCAAGCCCTTACTGCCGGGGATATTGAAACGGCCAATCATTTTTTAGGAGAACCTTACCCGCTTTCAGGCCGGGTTATTAAAGGCGATAAATTGGGGCGTGTACTGGGATTTCCTACCGCCAATATTGACCTGGATGCACACGATAAACTTGTACCAGCCGATGGTATTTATGCAGTAACCGTAACGCATGAGAGCTCAGTATATGGTGGTATGCTTTACATCGGAAACAGACCAACCGTAGATGGTGCCAGGCGCTCTATTGAAGTGAATATCTTTAACTTCGACAGAGAAATCTATGGCGAAACACTCAGAATTAATTTCCATAAACTACTCAGGGCGGATGCCCGGTTCAACGATCTTGAATCGTTGAAAATACAACTGGAAAAAGATAAAGTTGCCGCACTAAAAGCCCTTCAAATCAATTAAGATCAACTTGCATTTTGATTGAAGTAAAGTGAGATTTGTTCAAAATACACTTTATGATTTCGAAAGTTGTTTCCGGGCCAGATGAAGCCATACATGATTTGTTTGATAACGCTACCCTTATGCTGGGCGGTTTTGGCCTTTGCGGAATACCTGAAAACTGTATTGCCGCCATCTTAAAGAAAGGAACCAAAGGACTTACCTGTATTTCGAACAATGCAGGAGTAGATGACTTTGGTATTGGCCTGCTGCTAAAAACGCGCCAGGTAAAGAAAATGATTTCATCGTATGTGGGCGAAAATGCAGAATTTGAAAGGCAACTGCTCACAGGCGAATTAGAAGTGGACTTAATCCCGCAAGGAACCCTGGCCGAACGTGTGCGGGCCGGTGGCGCTGGAATTCCTGCTTTTTTACACCGGCCGGTGTAGGAACCGAAGTTGCTACCGGAAAAGAAGTGCGTGAGTTTGATGGCAAATTATACTTACTCGAAAACTGGCTCCGGGCCGATTTTTCAATCGTAAAAGCATGGAAGGGTGACACGGCCGGAAATCTGATTTACCGGGGCACTGCCCGCAATTTTAACCCGATGATGGCCACAGCCGGAAAAATAACCATTGCAGAAGTTGAAGAACTGGTGCCCGTAGGCGAATTAGATCCTAATCATATTCATACTCCGGGAATTTATGTGCAGCGAATTTTTCAAGGGAAAAATTATGAAAAACGAATTGAGCAAAGAACAATATCAATTTGAAAATTCATTGAATTGAAAATGAAGTTTCGTAAACTATTAAGAGTCAAAAAAAAATATCATCATCAAAAGAATAATACTGAGTCCATTTTCAAATTAGCACATTTTCAAATTTTCAAATTGACCCTATGTTAGACAAAACCGGAATCGCAAAACGCATAGCCAAAGAAGTTAAAGATGGCATGTACATTAACCTGGGTATTGGTATTCCTACGTTAGTGGCCAATTACATTCCTGCACATCTTAACGTTGTGTTGCAGTCAGAAAACGGATTGCTGGGCATTGGCCCATTTCCAAAGGAAAATGAAGTTGATGCCGATCTGATTAATGCCGGCAAACAAACAGTAACCATGATGCCCGGCTCGGCTTTATTCCATTCGGCCGAAAGTTTTGCAATGATCCGGGGAGGCCATGTAGATCTTACCATTTTAGGAGCTATGGAAGTTTCAGAAACCGGTGATATCGCAAACTGGAAAGTGCCCGGCAAAATGGTTAAAGGAATGGGGGGTGCCATGGACCTGGTGGCTTCGGCCAAACACATTATCGTTGCCATGCAGCATTGCAGCAAAGAGGGTGTTTCCAAGCTACTGAAAAAATGTACCCTGCCTATAACGGGCATCAAATGCGTTAAGCGTATTGTAAGTGATATGGCGGTGCTGGATATATTACCGGGTGGAGGTTTTAAGTTATTGGAACGTGCCCCGGGTGTTTCGATAGATCAGATAAAAAATGCCACCGAAGGAAGTTTGATAATTGAAGGAAATATTCCTGAAATGCAGTTATAAAATGTTGTTTCTTTGGGCCTCAATTTTTACGGTATGAAGAAATCAAGCATTGAATTTTCTATTCAATTGGACAACAATAACATTCCTGAGCGAATTACATGGGATGCAACCGATAAACCAGCAGATACACCCACCGAAACCAAGTCCATTTCTATTTCCCTGTGGGATAGCCAACAGAAAAATACAATGCGTATCGACTTGTGGACCAAGGACATGCCGGTAGATGAAATGAAGCGTTTTTACATCGAAAATATTGGCGGCATTGCCCAAAGCGTGTTATCCGCTACAGGCGATGAGCAAATGGCAAATGAAATTAACGCTTTGTGCGACCGCCTGGTGGAGTTGGTGCGCACTCAAAAGTAAAGCAGTCCGTTTACAAAAAACAGCCTTTCAAACGTTTGTAATTGGCCTTTTTCTTGTAGATTTAAGGATTAAACCCATAATTCTTATGAACAAATTCTACAGAAAGGCGTTGCTTCCGCTGCTTTTCTTGCTCTGCGGAACAGCAACTCTGATGGCACAAACCACTACGATTACGGGTACCGTAAAGGACAGTGGCAATGGTGAGCCCCTGGCCGGTGTAAACATTGTGGTGAAGGGCCGGGTAATTGGAACCATTACCAACACCGATGGCCAATACAATCTTAAAGTAAATCAGGCCCCACCCTTTACATTGGTTTTTTCATTCATAGGCTTTGCCTCCCAGGAAATGGAAGTAACCGAAGCGAGCAGCACGTTGGATGTAAACCTTGCTGAACAAACGTTATTGGGACAGGAAGTGGTTGTGTCCGCTTCGCGTGTGGAAGAAAGTATCTTGCAATCTCCGGTAACAATCGAAAAGATGGACTTGCTCGCCATCAAACAAGCGGCAGCTCCTGACTTCTACGATGCTTTATCCAATGTAAAAGGTGTTCAAACCAATTCAGGTAGTCTAAACCTTACCTCTATTAACACAAGAGGATTTGCAACAATTGCCAACGTACGATTTGTTCAATTAGTAGATGGCATGGATACACAGGCGCCTTTACTTAACTTCCCTACTGGTAATATTGTTGGAATTGGTGAATTAGATGCTGAAAGTGTTGAACTGGTTCCTGGTGCTGTATCTGCACTCTATGGTCCTAACGCGTTTAACGGTATTCTGATCATGAAAAGCAAAAGCCCTTTTGATTACCAGGGATTAAGTGCTCAAGTAAAAGGGGGAATTACAAAATCGGATGCGGGTAGTTCCGATCCATTTACGCAATATAGCCTTCGTTATGCCAAGGCCTTCAATAACAAATTTGCATTTAAGCTTAACTTCTCCATGCTTCAGGCCACTGATTGGCTGAGTAATGATTATAAAACTTCACGCACAAACCCCGAGTCCACAATCGATTTAAGCGGCTCGCAGGATTTTGACGGCCTTAACCTGTATGGCGATGAAACAAGAATTGCGGTTCCGGTTCCAAGTATTGGAACTATTACAAGAACCGGTTTCCGTGAAGAAGACATGTTAAATTCTTTTAGCGATGGCCGCGAAGCAAAAAGCATTAAGGCAGATGGAGCGCTCCATTACCGAATCAGCGATAAAATTGAAGCACTTTACAATTATCGGTATGGCGGTGGAAGTTCCATTTACCAGGGAACAGAAAAATACGTGCTGAGAGACTTCAGTCAACAGTTCCATAAGTTTGAAATTAAATCCGACAACTTCTTTGTGCGTGCTTACCGTACCGCTACCGATGCCGGAAAATCCTACAACTTATCCGCACTGGGTGGTTATGCAAATGAAACCATGAGCCCTTCGAGAACAAACTTGGTACCGGATTATGTACTCGCCATGCAAGGATATATACCCGGCTACGAAGCTGGCAATCATGATGACGCAAGAGCCTACGCAGATCGTAACCGCCCGGCACCAGGCACTCCGGAATACAAAGCGCTGATGCAAACGGTACGCAACAACTACTTTCAGCGAACTCCAACCGGAACCTGGACTGACCCTAACGGAGGTATTCATAATGCATCCGGTGGTGGCGCATCCTTTTTGGATAACTCCAGATTGTACCATGCCGAATTTAACTACAACTTTATTAACCAAATCAAGTTTGCCGAAATTCAGGTGGGCGGAAACGTGAGAAGATATGATTTGTTCTCATCGGGTACTATTTTCAATGAAGATCCTGATGACGGATCTGATTTTGAACGAATCAAAATTGATGAGTACGGTGTTTATACACAGGTTTCAAAAACTATGGCCGGCCTTAAATTAACCGGATCCGTTCGCTACGATAAAAATGAAAACTTTGAAGGCCAATTTACACCAAGGTTATCCGCTGTTTATACGCTTGCTAAAACCCATAACCTGAGAGCTTCGTTTCAAACCGGGTTCCGGAATCCGGATACACAAGCACAATTCATTTACTTTCCATCATCCAGCGGAACGTTGTTAGGAAGTACCGAAGCAAATGCCGCCCGTTATGGAGTACATAACGGAGGCGCATGGACACAGGAATCATACAACGCCTACCTGGCCTCTGGTGGCACGCTTGCTGTTGATGGTACACCTACAGGTGGTAACCCAAGCTTATTGGAAACAGCAAACATTGCCTACGTACAACCCGAAAAACTAAAATCATTTGAAGTAGGATACAAAGGCGTATTCTCGAATAAGCTTTTGGTTGATCTGAATGCGTACCATACCACTTATCAGAATTTTATTGGTGGGCAGATTGTGGCCGTTAAGGAACTTACCATGCACCAGGGAGATAGCGTCCGTGCCGGAAGTCTTTATAGTTTATACAATAATTCACTTGAAAATGTTACTTCTATTGGTGTGGGCCTTGGTCTTACCTATAGCCTGCCCCGCAACTTTGCATTGAATGGAAGTTATAGCTATGCCACGTTCGATGCCACTGAAACCGAGGATTTCAGAGCAGGATTTAATACACCGGAAAATAAAATTAGCATTGGAATAAGTAACCGAAAGGTTACGGAAAACCTTGGCTTCAATATCAACTTCCGCTGGCAGGAAGGATTCTTGTGGCAATCTTCTTATGGCGAATGGAACGTACCCGAGTTTGGTGTACTGGATGCCCAGATCAGCTACAAACTTTCTCCCATCCGGTCGTTGCTAAAAATTGGCGCAACTAATTTGGGAGGTGGCGATTACAGAACCAACCTGGGGGCACCATTTATAGGACAGATGTATTACATCTCTTTAACGTTTGATGAGTTTTTGAAATAATTGCAAACAACATCTTATATGAAAAAAATTAAATTTCTTTCAATAGTTTCACTCGTGCTGTTGCTCAGCATATCCTGCGAACAGGAAGTGATTGAACTTACTCCCCCAGAAACGGAAACACCAATTGAAAACGGCACACCAGGCTCAGCCAACTTTACAAAGTTTGTAGCGGTGGGTAATTCTTTTGTTGCTGGTGTACAGGGTGGTGCGCTGTTTACAACCGGTCAGAATAATTCTTTGCCGGCCATTATGGCCACACAGTTTGCAAAACCTGGAGTTGGAGGTGGCGCATTCGTGCAGCCCAACATCAACGCAAGCTTAGGCTGGAATTTGTTTGTTACACAACCTTTCCTCTCGGATAACTCAAAACCTATTTTGGGAAGGATGTTACTTCAGGGAGCCTCACCCAAACCAACACCACAGGCATACGCTCCAGGAAATCTTGAAGCATTGCCAAATCCATCTGCCAATCCTGGATTTATCTACACCGGAGGAAAAGCCACGCTTAATAATTTTGGTGTTCCGGCTATCTTTTTAGGACAAGCCCTTATCCCGGAAACAGGAAATTGGGCTGGCGCTGGAACAGATCCAAGATTCAATCCATTTTATGGAAGACTCGCTGCTCCTCCTGGAGGAACAAGTACTTTAATTGGTGATGTTGCTGCTTCTGGAGGAACATTCTTTTTGTTTTGGTTGGGTCTGGATGATTACTTTTTACATGCCGCGTTTGGTGCAGATCCAACCAAAGCTCCGTTAACACCTGCAACCGGAGCCGGTGCAGCAAGCTTTGATTTGCAATATGGTGCCGCTATTGGCGCCTTACTTGGCTCAAATGCAAATCTTAAAGGAGTGGTTGGTAACTTTCCTGATATTTTCAAAATGCCGCATTTCACAGCTGTTGCATACAATGCAGTTCCCCTGGATGCTGCCAATGCTGCGGCACTCAATGCCGGATTTGCAGGTTATAATGCAGCACTGGACGGTTTGAAGAACCCGGCTTTTGGTGGTGCGTATGGAACCACTGCAGAATTGGATGCCCGTAAGGTAACCTACATTGCAGGGAACAACAAACCATTGATAGCCGATGAGACCCTGCTGGATTTAGGTCCGGGTTTCGATGCCTTACAAGGGCTTGGAGCAATTGATGCCACCCAACGTGCACAATTGGCTCCGTTTGAACAAGTTCGTCAAACAACATCCACCGATATTTTGCCTTTGTCGGCAGGAAGTGTACTAGGCACATTGGTGGGTGGAAATCCAAGTTTGATTAATGGCTTATCGGTGCCCCTGGCAGATCAATATGTATTAATCCCAACCGAAATCCAGGCAATCAATAATGCAAGAACTGCATATAACGCCACGGTGCAGGCAATCGTTTCAGCTAATTCAAGTAAGCTGGCATTAGCAGATGTAAATGCTGCCTTAGATGGTTTGGTTGCAGCTAAAGTTGGTATTTACAATAATGTAACCATTACTCCTAACATCAATCCCCCTACCGGAATTTACTCGGAGGATGGTGTACACTTGAACAGCCGCGGTTATGCCCTTTTATCTAGGGTATTCATTCAGGCTATAAATGATACGTTCGGAGCAACCGTACCTCTTACCGACATTAGTAAGTATAGTGCTACAGGCTTACCTATTCCATAGGCTTAATTATTTCGAATAAGAAAAAGACTCGAAAATTTCGGGTCTTTTTTTTAAAATAACTCTTTCGCAATTCTGTAGATCGGGTCTGATTTTCCCATCGAATAAAAATGAATAGTAGGTGCCCCTTTCTGAATCAACTCTTTTGATTGCTGCACGGCCCACTCAATCCCTACTTGTTTAATTGCTGTGTTGTCTTTGCATTTTTCGGCTGCTTCCGTAAGTTCTTCCGGCAAATCGATATGAAATATCTGAGGCAAAATGGTGAGTTGAGACTTGGTAGTTAATGGTTTAATGCCTGGAATAATAGGTACCGTAATGCCTGCTTCCCGGCATTTATCTACAAACTCAAAATACTTTTTGTTATCGAAAAACATTTGTGTCACAATATACTCCGCACCTTTATCCACCTTATTCTTTAAGTACTTCAAGTCGGTTTTCAGATTGGGTGCATTAAAATGCTTTTCCGGGTAGCCTGCAACACCAATGCAAAAATTAGTAGGCGAAGGTTCGTGCAATTCTTCATCCAGGTATTGGCCGCGATTCATGTTCACCACATGCTCCAGTAACTCAGAGGCATAGGCAAATCCATCCTTCTCTGGAATAAACTTCGATTCGGTTTTAATGGCATCGCCTTGCAATACAAGTACATTATCCACACCCAAAAAATTCAGATCAATCAGTGCGTTTTCGGTTTCCTCTTTACTAAAACCTCCGCAAATAATGTGTGGAACGGTATCTACCTTGTAGTGATTTTGAATGGCCGCGCAAATTCCCACAGTGCCCGGTCGTTTACGGGTTGTGATCTTCTCGAGTAAACCACCCTCCTTCTTCTTAAAAACATACTCTTCCCTATGATAGGTAACATCAATAAACGGAGGTTTAAACTCCATCAATGGGTCTATATTATTAAACAAACTTTGAATATTCTCGCCCTTTAAAGGTGGAAGAATTTCGATGGTGAACAACGTTTTGCCGTTAGCTCGTTTTAGGTGTTCGGTTACTTTCAAAGGTTAAAGGTTTAAAAGGTTTGAAGGGTTTGAAGGTTTAAAAGGTTTGAAGGATTGGAAGGTGAAAAGATTGAAAAGCCGGAAGGTTGAAAAATTTATGGTTTGCTTCGTTTTGAACGAAGGTATTTGATTAAAGCTAAGTTCATTGCCTTTACTCCTTCAGCCTTTTGTTGCAATTCAGTGGCTGATTTAACTTCTAAATAACCAAGATCGATGGCAACATACAATAAGCTTTTAACTTCATTCGAAGATGTAAAGGAAAACTCTAAGTAACGGATAAATTCTTTATTACTTGTTCTTCCGAAACCTTCTGCAATATTATTTATTACGGAAATAGCAGCTCTTCGGATTTGATCACGAAAACCAAAATCAGTGGCCGCTTTTCCATTGCCCGTTACACCATAAATTTCCTTCACAAGATCCCGGGCTTCCTGCCAACATCTTAAGTCTTCAAACTTTTCAACTTTAGCCATAAACTTAGTTCAATTTAAAATCTACTTCACTTTAAACCATTCAATGCTATAACACTCAGCCTCAAAGCTTCACACCTTAATACTTTCAACCTTTCACACTTTCAAACCTTCAAACCTTAACACTTTCAAACTTTCAAACCTTCAAACTTTAACACTTTCAAACCTTCAACCCTTACTAGTAAGCTAAATTAGGTGCCAACCACTTCTCCACCTCCTGCACACTCATCCCCTTTCGTTTCGCATAATCTTCTACCTGGTCTTTCTCAATTTTACCCAATCCAAAATATCGGGAAGCCTTATTTGAAAAGTAGAGTCCGCTTACTGCTGCACCGGGATACATTGCATACGATTCCGTAAGAACAATTCCAACCTTGTCTGCCTCCAGCAATTCAAATAACAATTTCTTTTCAGTATGATCGGGACATGCCGGGTACCCTGCTGCCGGGCGAATACCTGCATAGGATTCATCTATCAACTGTTGATTCGTTAAAGCTTCCGTCTTGTCATAACCCCAAAGCTCTTTGCGTACTTTTTCATGAAGGCACTCGGCAAACGCTTCAGCCAGTCTATCGGCCAATGCCTTTGCCATTATTTCCGAATAATCGTCATGATTTGCTTTGTGCTTTTCAACAAGTTTTTCCAGGCCTATGCCTGCAGTAACCGCAAACAACCCAAGGTGATCCTTTCCGGGTTGATCACAAATAAAATCGGCCAGGCAAAAATTGGGTAAGTCTTTCGCTTTCTTATTTTGCTGCCGTAAAAAATGAAACGTGGCAGAGCCTCCTGATAATTCAACATCATCGCCCGTTCTTACAGCCGGATAAAAAGCCACTACCCCATTGGCTTGCAAACTATTGTTAGCGATTATCTCGTCCAGCATTTTGTTAGCATCATCAAAAAGCTTTTTTGCTTCAGCTCCTACTATTGAATCTTCAAAAATACCAGGATAACGGCCGGCCAACATCCAGGTTTGAAAGAACGGAGTCCAGTCGATATACTTGCGAAGTTCTGTTAAAGGAAAAGCTATAAATTCCTTTCTACCTGTAAATGTAGGAGTAACAAATGTTTCTTCCGCCCAATTAATCGCTACCGGATTAGCGCGTGCTGCTTCTAATGTAATATAATTTTTTAGTTGCTGCCGCCCTTCATGGTCTTTGCGCATAGCCTGGTACTCGGCCTTCATCTTTGCATGAAATGCGGCCCTTGAGTTTGTGCTTATCAACTCACTTGCTACGGGTACCGAGCGTGAGGCATCCAGTACATACACGACCGGGCCGGAGTAAACCGGGTCAATCTTTACCGCGGTGTGTATGCGTGACGTGGTGGCCCCGCCTATTAACAGAGGTAAATTCATTTTCTCATGTTCCATTTCTTTGGCCACATGCACCATCTCATCAAGCGAGGGGGTGATTAACCCACTTAATCCGATAATATCTACCTGTTCGCGTTTTGCTGCTTCCAGAATTTTCTCTGCAGGCACCATTACGCCCAGGTCAACTACCTCATAATTATTGCAGGCCAGTACTACACCTACTATATTTTTACCAATATCGTGCACATCTCCTTTTACCGTAGCCAGTAAGATTTTCGCAGCCGCTTGTCCTCCGCTTCCGGTTTGCTTCTTTTCTTCTTCCAGGTAGGGAGTAAGATAGGCCACCGATTTTTTCATAACGCGCGCGCTTTTACCATCTTTGTGGTAAAAACATTTACCGGCTCCAAATAAATCGCCCACCACATTCATCCCGGCCATCAACGGCCCTTCAATTACATGTAAGGGGCGTCCGTACTTTTGGCGAGCCTCTTCGGTATCCTGATCGATAAAATCAATAATTCCTTTTACTAAGGAGTGCGTGATTCGTTCCTCAACGGTGCCTTTGCGCCATTCATCGTCTTGTTCCTTTTTCTTTGCCGTACCTTTTACAGTTTCGGCAAATTCCAGTAAACGTTCTGTAGCATCTTCCCTTCTGTTAAGCAATACGTCTTCTACATGTTCCAGTAAATCTTTTGGAATTTCATCATATACCTCCAACATGGTGGGGTTTACTATGCCCATATCCATACCATGTTGAATGGCATGATACAAAAAAGCCGAGTGCATGGCTTCGCGCACTTTTTGGTTTCCCCGAAAGCTAAACGAAACGTTACTAACACCTCCGCTTACATGGGCATGCGGTAGGTTTTCACGAATCCATTTTGCTGCCTTAAAAAAATCGAGTGCGTAGTTGCGATGCTCTTCAATACCGGTAGCCACCGGAAAAATATTCGGATCAAAAATTATATCCTGCGGTGGAAATCCAATTTCGTTTACCAGAATATGATACGCCCGTTTACAAATATCAATTCTTCGTTGGTATGTATCGGCCTGGCCGTTTTCATCAAATGCCATTACAACGGCTGCTGCACCGTATCTTTTTACCAGCCTGGCCTGACGTTTAAATTCAGCTTCGCCTCCCTTCAGGCTTATGGAATTTACAATACCCTTTCCCTGCAGGCATTTCAGACCGGCTTCAATCACTTCCCATTTCGATGAATCGATCATAACAGGCAGGGCAGCAATTTCCGGTTCAGAGGCCATCAGGTTTAGGTACTTCACCATGGCGGCTTGCGAATCCAGCATTCCCTCGTCCATGTTCACATCAATCACCTGCGCCCCGCCCCGCACCTGATCAAGCGCCACTTCAAGCGCTTCATCAAACTTATCTTCTTTAATTAACTTAAGAAACTTTGCCGAGCCCGTTACATTAGTTCGTTCGCCTATGTTTACGAAGTTTGATCCCGGTGTTATTACCACCGCTTCAAGGCCACTTAGTTGCAGGTATGGGTGAATGGACATGCAGAGTTTTAATTCAGTATATTTTTTCCAGGAGTAATTGAAAATGATCGCTCACTTAAATTCGATGATACTTTACTTCTGTATTCAATTTTTTAGATTCCCAGTAGTGCTCAATTTTACGTGGCTCATATTTCTTTGCAATTGCTGCAATCGCCCGGATATGCTCCGGAGTTGAACCACAACATCCGCCCACAATATTTACCAAACCTTCCTTTAGATATTCTTCTACTTCGCGGGCCATTTCTTCGGGGGTTTGATCGTACTGACCAAACTCATTTGGCAACCCTGCATTAGGATAAGCGCTTACAAAGAAGGGTGCCTTTTCATTTAGTACCTGCAAATATGGCCGCAAGGCTGACGCACCCATGGCACAATTGAGGCCAATGCTAAGTAACGGCACGTGCGAAACAGAAATTAAAAAAGCTTCCGCTGTTTGTCCTGAAAGTATCCGGCCGCTGGCATCTGTAATCGTGCCGGAAACCATGATAGGCACTTGCTTTCCGGTTTCATCAAAAAGTTCCTGAATGGCAAACAATGCTGCCTTTACATTTAGGGTATCGGTAATTGTTTCGAGCAGCAAGGCATCAACTCCTCCATCCAATAATCCCCTTGCCTGTTCTTTAAAAGCTTCTGCCAGTTGATCGAATGTGATGGCTCTGAACCCCGGATTGTTTACGTTGGGCGACATGGATGCGAGCTTGGTGGTAGGTCCCATTGATCCGGCTACAAACCTGGGTTTTTGTGGCTCCTTACGGGTAAACTCTTCTGCAACCTCTTTAGCAATCTTTGCAGCCTGGAAGTTAATTTCATATACCAGGTGTTCCAAATGGTAATCAGCCTGCGCTACTGCCGTACTTCCAAAAGTATTGGTTTCAATCATGTCAGCCCCCGCTTCAAAATACTGTTTATGTATTTCTTTAATGATATCGGGGCGGGTTATGCTTAGCAGGTCGTTATTCCCTTTAAGCGGATGTGGGTGGTCTTTTAATTGTTCGTTCCGAAAATCCTGTTCGGTAAGCTTATAACGCTGAATCATGGTACCCATGGCACCATCCAGAATTACAATTCGCTCTCTTAAAATATCTTCGATTTTCACTCTTTCTGTCATTTTTTTTATCCAGAAAGAGCCTTTATAAGATTTTGGCCTGCTTATCTTCTCTGCATCCGTTTGAATTGCATACAGAAGGGAATTAGCACCAGGTTATCAGCAAGGTTGCTAAGACGTCTTCGGGCCCTGTCCCTCGGTCTTTCTGGATAAGCATTGCAAAGAAACATAATTAGGTAATAATAATAAAATCAGGAAGCCTTAAATTTGGGTGTAAATCTGTATCTCATTGAAGTTAGCTGCTATTGACATTGGTTCCAACGCTATCCGCTTTCAGGTATCGTCTGTGTTGGAAAGTAAAGACCAGGTATTGTTTAAGAAGATGGAGTATGTGCGTTTTCCATTACGCCTGGGCCACGATGTGTTTACCACCAACCGAATAAGCGACAAGAGCATTGTTAAGTTTAAGAAACTCATGCACGCTTTTAAGCTCTTGCTGGATTTATACGAGGTGGATGATTATATGCTTTGTGCCACCTCCGCCATGCGCGAATCGGAAAACGGACAGGCATTGGCGGATGAAATCAAAAAAGAGTTTGGGCTAACCATCGAGATTATAGGTGGCCAACGCGAAGCGGAATTAATTAACACTGCCATTCGATCTTACCTGAGTAACCAGGCTTACCTGCACATTGATGTAGGCGGTGGTAGTACCGAATTGAACATTTATTTTGGTGGCAAAAAAATTAAAACACGATCGTTTAAGGTTGGCTCGGTACGCATTCTCGAAAACCATGACACACCAGCCGTATGGAGTGATATGGAGTATTGGATAAAGGAAAATATTAAGCCTGAAATGGGCAAAGTTACGGCTGTTGGAACGGGTGGTAACATCAGTAAAATTTACGAACTGGCGCAACTTAAACCTCACCGGCTAATGTCTCTGAAACGGATGGGTGAAGTAAAAGAGATGGTTACCAAGCATTCTATCGAGGAACGGATTTATAAACTGCAGATGAACCCTGACCGGGCCGATGTGATTATTCCGGCAAGCAGCATTTACATGCGGGCCATGGAATGGGCCAAAGCCAAATACATGTTTGTGCCTGAGGTTGGTTTAAAAGATGGAATGATGCTCCACTTGTTTGAGCGAAACAGCAAACAATCCAAAGTTGAATTTATCAATAAGGAAGACCAGTCTAAAGGAAACAAAACACAAGTAATTGGTAAACGCTCTTAAAACAGAATTACATCGTTTATTATCTCGCGTGTAACATCAAAAAACTCCTTGTGAATGTTAAAGGGGGGTTGCCCATTTTGCTCTTTGACTACATAACTTCCATCCTCACGCATAATGTAGGCATTCACATTATCCATCAGGTTATAACGCAAAATATTCATAGCCTGTTTGCGTAACATTTCCTGCTCCAGCAGGAATAACGACTCAATTCTGCGATCGAAGCTTCGTACCATGGCATCGGCACTACCAATATAAACCTTTGGAACACCGGCATTGTGAAAATAATAAATGCGCGAGTGCTCCAGAAATTCGCCTACAATTGAAATTACCTCTATGTTTTCACTCAATCCTTTATGTCCTGGCCGTAGGCAACAAATGCCCCGTACTATCAGCTTAATCTGAACACCGGCCTGGGATGCCTCATATAGTGAATCAATAAATTCCTTATCCTGCAACGAGTTCAGTTTAATTACAATTCCAGACGAAAGGCCTGCGCGTGCATGTTCTGCTTCGCGCTTTACCATATTGCAGAGTTGGATGCGCATATCGCGCGGTGATGTAATCAAATTGCGATAGGCGGATGGCTGCGAATGTCCCGTAATTACATTAAAAAAATCGGATACATCACTTCCGTATGTTTCATTGGTTGTCAGTAGTCCAACATCGGTGTACAGGCGTGCAGTAACTTCATTATAATTGCCACTGGCCAAATGTACATACCGATACACCTTATCTTCTTCCTGCCTTACAATCAGTAATAGTTTAGTATGTGTTTTTAAGCTATTAACTCCATAAATTACAAAACACCCGGCCTTGCGCAGGCGTAAGGCTTCTCGCAGGTTGTTCTCTTCATCAAAGCGGGCTTTCACTTCAAAAAGTACCGACACGTGTTTACCGTTTTCAGCTGCCCGTAATAAGGCTGCTGTTACCCGCGATTCTTTAGCAACCCGATAAATCGTTATCTTAATGGAAAGTACTTTTTCATCTTCGGCTGCTTTTTCCAACAACTCCAGCACAGGATCCATGGAATCGTATGGATGATGCAACAACACATCGCGCTCTTTTAAAACTTCAAAAATATCGCGCGACCCAAATTCGGGAAAAGAAACAGGCCTGCGGGGCGGATGCAGCGGGGCACGTTTGTCTTTGAAATCCTTATGCCCGATAATCTGGTTCAACGCAGCAAAATCAATCAGACTTTCTTTCGGAATTATTATAAAATTTGCTTCATCCAGATCCCATTGGATTTTAAGCAAGCGAAGCAGCCACGAATCAAAACCTTCCTGCAATTCGATACGAACTACTCTTCCTCTTTTGCGGGTTTGGAGCTTCCGTCTTAATTCTTCTAAAAAATTCGATTCGATATCCTCGCTTTCATCCAGTGTAAAGTCTCCATTCCGATTGATACGAAACAGGTTTACACTCAATACTTCTACATTTTTGAAAAGTTGGTGTACGTTATTCCGGATGATTTCCTCTACCGGAACAAAAAATATAAACCCATCCGATTGTTTAATTTCAAAAAACCGGGGAATGTTGTTTGGCACCTGGATAAAGCTCGCTTTTTGATTCGCCTGCGCCCCGTCTGTTTCGGCCATGGTTACCACACCAAAGAGCAACCGGTTATTTCGCAATGCCGGAAATGAATGATACCCATCAAACACCATTGGTGTAAGCATGGGATAAACCGTTCGGTCGAAGTATTGATTAGCGCGTTCCGTATCGGCAGGCGATAAATCCTGATAGCGGGCAATTCTGAAACCATGTTGCTCAAATTGAGGTTTCAGATGGTTTACAAAGTAATCGTTCTGGCTTGCTACATATTGCCTGATGCCCAACAACAGCACTTTACGAAAAGGTTCTTCACGCAAACCACTGTAGTCAAAACGCTGCTTATTGTAATCCAGGTAATTATACAAACTTCCCAGGCGAATGGTACAAAACTCATCGAGGTTTGAGGAAGTAATTGCAAGAAATTTCAGGCGATCAAAAATACTACGCTCCTCTTTCCGGGCCTGATCTAATACGCGATTGTTAAATTCAAGCCAGCTTAAATCACGGCTAATGTAGTTGCTCTCGCGAATCTGCCTGGTAGCCAGATCATCTACCTGTAAGGTATTTTCCTCCATTGCATTTAAATATCAATGCGCGCATACTTGGCATTTTTCTCGATAAACTCTCTGCGAGGTGCAACCTCATCGCCCATCAGCATTGAAAACAGGTGATCCGCTTCAGCCGCTGATTCGATCGTTACTTGTTTAAGCGTACGCTTATCCGGATCCATGGTGGTTGTCCATAGTTGTTCGGGATTCATTTCACCCAGCCCTTTATACCGCTGTACGCCCACACTATCTTCACTACCACCCCGGCTCATTTCTTTTACGATGCTATCCCGTTCCTCTTCTGTCCAGCAATAGCGTTCCTCTTTTCCCCGCTTTAACAGGTAAAGGGGTGGCAATGCAATGTACACATACCCTTGCTCTATCAGATCGCGCATGTAGCGGAAGAAGAAAGTCAATATTAAGGTTCGGATGTGGCTTCCGTCCACATCAGCATCCGTCATTATAATTATTTTATGATACCTTAATTTAGTCATGTTAAGCGCTTTGTTATCATCCTGGGTACCAAATGAAACACCCAGCGCAGTAATCATGTTTTTGATTTCATCGTTCTCGTAGATTTTATGCTCTTGCGCTTTTTCTACGTTCAGAATTTTTCCCCGTAAGGGAAGGATAGCCTGAAAATTCCGGTCACGACCCTGCTTGGCAGAACCACCGGCAGAGTCGCCCTCTACCAGGTACAATTCGCATATAGCTGGGTCGCTGCTGGCACAATCGGCTAGTTTGCCCGGTAGCCCTGTTCCGGATAGTACATTCTTACGTTGCACCATTTCGCGGGCTTTGCGCGCTGCCACACGGGCTTGTGCAGCCAGAATTACCTTGCTTACAATCAGTTTTGCTTCGCGCGGATTTTCTTCCAGGTAGCTTTGTAACACCTCGCCTACGGCTGTATCTACAGCACCCATTGCCTCAGAGTTACCTAGTTTGGTTTTTGTCTGGCCTTCAAACTGTGGCTCGGCAACCTTAACCGAGATAACCGATGTAAGTCCTTCGCGGAAGTCATCGCCACTGATTTCTACTTTGGCTTTTTCCAGCAAACCCGATTTTTCGGCATAGCTTTTTAGAGTTCGCGTAAGCGCCCTGCGAAAACCAGCCACGTGCGTTCCACCTTCGTGGGTATTAATGTTGTTTACATACGATACCAGGTTTTCGCTGTATGAAGAGTTATAACTCAACGCCACTTGTACCGGTATTTCGCTCTTGTTATTTTCAATATAAATCGGGGCAGGTATCAGCTTCTCCCGAGTAGAGTCCAGGTATTCAACAAACTCGCGCAAGCCGCCTTCCGAATAGAATGAAGATGAACGAGGCTCTCCTTTTTCGTCTTTATCACGCAAATCGCGCAGGTTTAACGTAATGCCCGGATTTAAGAAGGCAAGTTCACGCATCCGCGAAGCTACCGTCTCGTAGTTGTATTCTGTACTGATAGTGAATATCTCCGCATCCGGTTTGAAGTGAACCGTGGTTCCGCTCCGGTCAGAATCGCCAATAACACGCACAGCATATTGTGGTACACCCCGGTGATACTCCTGCTCAAAGATTTTTCCATCGCGGTAAACGGTTGCTGTAAGTACCGATGACAACGCGTTTACACAAGAAACGCCCACACCGTGCAAACCACCAGAAACTTTGTAAGTATCCTTATCAAATTTTCCACCGGCATGCAGCACCGTCATTACAACCTCCAGGGCCGAGCGCTTTTCCTTCTCGTGCATATCGGTTGGAATACCACGGCCATTATCTTCTACTGTGATGGAGTTGTCTTCGTTGATGGTAACCAGAATAGTATCGCAGTATCCGGCCAGGGCCTCATCTATCGAGTTGTCGACCACCTCCCAAACCAGGTGGTGAAGGCCTTTAATGCCTATATCACCAATGTACATGGCGGGCCTTTTGCGCACGGCTTCCAGCCCCTCTAAAACCTGAATATTATTTGCTGAATAGTTGGTTTCTTTCTTTGATTTTTGCTCGCTCATTAGGGTATTTTATAAACCGTCAAAAATAAGGTTTTTGATAGCGTTTTCCGCATTTTTTCCGCATAAACACAAAGTATTTTTCGAGATTTTTTTAACCCTTTGGAGGCCCGTTGCAAATCAATAACTAAATACTTAGTTTTAGATTAGTAAGACGCATTTTTGATGAAAAAACTAACAATACTTTTACTGGTGCTATCCACAGTTGCAGTAGGCCAAAATCACCGCACCTTTTCAATAACAGAGCAACCGGAATTTGCCTCTTTGGAGGACTCTATCCGCTATGTACAGGTGAACCAGGTAATCCGTAAAGCCATGGAGCAACAGGAAAATATACCCGATAGTCTTTTGAATGAGTTTCGCCTGCTGCGAAATCGCATAAAAGGGTTTCGTAGTGTTTACCATGCATCGGCCGGGTTTACAACCTTAGACAGCCTTACCGGGTTGGCGGATAAGACAAACATAAAGACCCTGAGCATATCCAATTTGAAATCGCGTAAGCTACCTGCAGCAGTGTATGCCTGCACGGGATTGCAAGAACTGGAACTGGTTAACACCCGTATTAAAAAAGTAAAGAGGCTTGCTAAACTTCCTGCGCTTACAGCCCTGTATGTTTTAAACAATCAACCAAGAGGAAAATTCTCAATTGGCAAGACTAAAACGATTCAAACATTGGTAATGCGCGGCAACCAGCCTGCCCTGCCGCGTTCATTTGCGCCAATGCATGCCTTGCAACGGCTTGATCTTAACGCTAACCGGCTAACCAGTTTTCCAACAGGTTTGAATCGGAATAAAAACCTGAAAGAACTGACCCTAAGCAACAATAGCATCGCCAACCTGAATGCCCTTCCTGTATTGCCTTCGCTCGAAAAACTGGAACTGATCAGAAATAAAATAGAGGTTGTACCGGAAGCAATCAAAAACCTGTATGGTTTAAAGCGGCTTACCTTAAATTACAATTCCATTCATACCGTACATCCGGCTATTGCCAACCTTATCGCGTTAGAGCAACTTTCATTTTATCAAAACAAATTAACCAATATCCCCGAAGGGGTTTACAACCTGCCGGCCTTACGGGAAATCGATTTATATCACAATGAAATTGAACGAATACCTGATCAGATTTCCAGTTTTAAAAAACTAGAAATACTTTACCTGTCACACAACAAACTCATCAGCATTCCCCATTCGATTGGCTCGCTTCACACTCTTACCGAGTTATATCTTTCTGATAACCGGTTGATGGAAATACCTGCTGCGATAACGGAATTAAAAAATCTAAAGGTATTGCGTGTTAATAATAACCGGTTGGCTATCGCACCTCAATCCTTGCGTAATCTTTCGCAATTGGAAAACCTCGATCTATCTGCAAATCAATTGAGTGAACTTCCGGAAGGGATAGGTAATTTGCCGGCCCTTAAGCTGCTAGTAATGATGGACAATCCATGGAACGAACTGAGTCGAAATCAAATTTCGGCTATGGCACGCATCCTTCGCGATAAGGAAGTAATCGTACATGTTGAAGAAAACTAAGTAACAAGCAGTTGTTACGTTCAGCCAACTAATAAAAATTATTCCTTGCCTTTTTTCTTCTCTCCGTTCCCTTCATTCATCAATTGAAGTTTTGCTTTTTGCAGTTCTTCCTTTTGTGCCTGGCTTACTACCGGGTAATTGATTTCCAGCTTAGCAAACTGGCGGGCGATGATCGCAGCAATTGCCAACCGGGCAAACCACTTATCATCGGCAGGTATTACAAACCATGGGGCATACTTGGTGGAAGTAGCACTAAGCGCATCGCTATAGGCACTTTGGTAGTCATCCCAAAAACCACGCTCTTTTAAATCCGACAGCGAAAATTTCCAGTTTTTACTGGGGTCGTCAATACGCTCCAGAAACCGCTTCTTCTGTTCTTTCTTTGATACATGCAGAAAGAATTTCAGGATAATGGTACCGTTGTCGGATAGATTTTTTTCAAAACGCCTGATTTGTTTGTAGCGTTGCTGCCAGAATTTATCATCAATTTTCTTTACGGAGTCTATGCCCGGAATGTGTTCATTCAAAATCCATTCGGGATGCACTTTTGTTACCAGTACATTTTCGTAATGCGACCGGTTGTGGATAGCAATTTCGCCCCGGGCAGGCAATGCTAGCTGGTGGCGCCAGAAATAATCATGATCCAACTCGGACGAAGTAGGTGCTTTGAAGCTATATACTTTTACCCCTAATGGATTAAACCCAGACATAATGTGTTTTACTGCCCCATCCTTACCCGCAGCATCCATTGCCTGAAGGATGATAAGAATGCTATACCGGTTGTGCGCATACAACTCATCCTGTACTTCGGCCAAATGTTTACGCCCCTCTTCCAGCAATTTTTCGGCTTCGGGTTTGTTCAATGTCTGGCCTTTGTAGCCGGTATCGAAGTCCTTTAGCTTAATGGTTTTTCCCGGTTTAACCATCATTTTTTTTAAGTTGAATAAGTTTTTTCATCGGTGAGCATGTGAACAAGGGGTTAGTTTTACTCTAAACTACAGAAAGCTACAGATTGCTGGTTATGATTTTAGTCACATTTTTTAACCCGGTTAACGAAAACAGTAAGGACACAACGGCAAATGTTGTTTCTTTGTAGCCTTGAAATTCTTCAAAAACTATATCCTTATTCTAAACCTGACGTGTGTCAGCCCCATACTGGTAGCCCAAACGGCCCAAGCAGATGTGGATGCAATCAAGCGGGTGGTTGAAAAGGAAAGTACAGCCTATTTTAATGTGGATTTTAAAACCTGGGCCGAATGCTGGGTTCAGGCACCCCATGCTTATTGGTCTTATACTGATACCTCCGGCACCCGTTTTTTGGATGGTTGGGAAGCTGTGAAAAATTCCATGACCACTTATTTTAAATCGGCCAAACCTTCCAGTGGAGAAATTTCCAATCAATGGCTGGAAATACGGATTTACGAGGCCGGGGCCTACGTGCGTTTTACACAACTGGCTATAGACGGAACTGATCGGACAGAAACAGCACAGATACGGGTACTTGAAAAGCAAAACGGCCAGTGGCGGATCGTCTGTATGCAGGCCGTTGGCCGGAGTACGGCACGATAAGTAGAATTTTAAATCCCCTAACCTTTTCAATTACATGGCTATTGGTTAACTTATAACCATTAAATCTTCTTGCCATGAAAAATCCACATCGCTTATTTATTGCCGGCCTGTTTTGCCTGGTGGCTGCAGTAGCCGGAGCCCAGGATTCCAAGGAAGTTGCAGCTATTAAATCAGCCATTGAAAAAGAGACCGATTCTTTCTTTAACCTGAAACGAAAAGAATGGGAAGATTCGTGGCTGCATAGTTCGTATGCCTACTGGTCGTACTCCGATTCTACCGGTACCAGTTTTATTGAAGGCTGGGAAGCCATCAACAAAAACTTTGATGACTACTTCCGTACCCAGGTTGCGAACCGAACCATTGACGTTGCCCATCAGAAAGGATCTGTAAAAATTGACCGAACCTGGATCAGCATTCGGGTTTATGGTAATGGCGCATACGCGCGATACACCCAGCGTGTAAAGGATGATATTGATCGCGATGAAACCTCACACATCCGCATCCTCGAAAAAGGTAAAGACGGCAAGTGGCGCATTGCTTGTGTAGGTGCTATTGCAATTTACCCGAAGGAATAATTCGCTGCCGGATTCTGGTTGCTATGCACTAGCGGGTTCTGTATTTCGATAGGAGTTGATTATCGGTAATCCGGTAAGTCCAACTTAGTGTGTACAACCAGGTACAAGGAACCAGTAGCCAGTAACAAGTAACAAGCACTGAGCAACTTTTCTAAAGCACATGTTGTTGAAAAAAGTCCATTTAGCAGAAATGTGTTTACCTTCGAGAGATAAATTGCTGTTCAATGAAAAAGTACTTGCCCGTTTTTCTTGTTTTGTTTGGTTGCGCTCCAAAACAAAACCAGGAAGTCTGGATTGATCTCTTTAACGGCAAAGACTTAAGCAACTGGACTGTTAAAATCCATCATCATGATGTAGGTGTAAACTTTGGAAACACTTTTCGAGTGGAAGATGGAATGATTCAGGTACGGTACGATCAGTACGGAGACTTCAACGATCAGTTTGCGCACCTGTACTACAACCAACCTTTCTCCCGGTTTCACCTGAAGCTGGAATACCAATTTACAGGAGAACTTCAACCAGGCGCACCGGATTATACCCTCTTAAACAGCGGGGTAATGTTCCATTCGCAAGACCCACGCACCATGTTGAAAGAACAAAACTGGCCCATTTCGGTAGAGATGCAATTTCTTGCCGGGCTTGGCGATGGCAACCCACGGCCCACAGGCAACATGTGTTCACCAGGTACAGAAATTGTTTATAAAGGAAAAGTTTATGAGAACCATTGCCTCAACTCTTCCTCCAGAACTTTTGACAAGGATGAATGGGTTCGTGCCGAATTAATTGTATTGGGCGATTCGCTCATCACGCAAATCATCAATAGCGATACGGTATTACAATATTCCAAACCTACCATGGGTGGTGGTGTGGTAAGCGGTTACGACAGCGCCATCTGGAAACCGGGCAGCGCATTAACATCGGGTTATATTGCCTTACAAAGCGAAGGCCAGCCAATTAATTTCAGAAACGTGAAGTTGCGGGAGATTAAATAAGTTGCTCGCGGCTGTTCTCTGGCTCCTGGTCTCTGGCTTCCGGTTTCTTGTAGTTTGGATTTCAATTTAACAAAGTAGGTTTGTGTATTCAGTATCAGTATTCTGGAGCCTGTTAAAAATTGTTTAGTTCGTGCAAACTAGCAACCAGAAACCAGAAACTAGTCACCACCAACCAACATCTTCCGCACCTTCTCCATTCCGGTGCTCGCTTTATCCACAATAAACTCAAGATTTGGTACATGCAGAATTTCCGGTTTTTTCGGATCGACCACATATTTTGGAACATGGTCGCGAACGTAGTCAATCAAACCAGCAGCAGGATAAACGACCATCGAAGTTCCAACTACCAGAAATACATCTGCCCCACTTGCGATATCGGCTGCCACTTCAATCATGGGCACCGCTTCGCCAAACCAGACAATGTTAGGCCGCAATTGCGAACCCAACTCGCACATATCGCCTAAGTTTAATTCGGTACCTTTTACCTTGTAAACCAATGCCGGGTTTTTGGTACTGCGCGCTTCAAACAAACTTCCATGCAAATGAACTACGCGCGAGGAGCCCGCGCGCTCATGCAAATCATCTACATTTTGGGTAATGATGGTTACATCAAAATGTTTTTCCAATTCAGCTAAAATTTCATGACCCCGATTGGGCTTAACCTCATGCGCTTTGCGCCTGCGCTGATTATAAAAGTCAAGCACCAGGCCCGGATTTTTATGCCACGCTTCCGGTGTAGCTACATCTTCAACCTTATACCCTTCCCACAGGCCGCCTGCATCACGAAAAGTAGCAATGCCACTCTCTGCACTAATGCCAGCCCCGGTTAATACGACTAATTTCTTCATAGGTGGTTGCTAATTGCTAGTTGCTGGTTTGTACGGGCTGAACAATTCTATAAGAAACTTCGAAGTATTTGTTTGCTAATATAAAGTCCATACTACAAGAAACAAGAAACAAGAAACCAAGAGCCAGAAACCAGAAGCCAGCAACTTATTTAAGCTTACGATCAAAAAAATCTTTAGCCCGCTCAAATACCTGTTTCCAGCTTTCGTAGCGCAGAAAGCCATGCACTTCATCGGGCAATACCAATACTTCTACTGCAACATTTTTATCACGCAGTTTTTCCACCAGATCGGTACTCTGCTGAAACAACACGTTGCGATCATCATCGCCATGCACAACCAGTACCGGTGCCGTCCATTTGCTAATATCCGAGATCGGTGAACTTTTATAGGCAACTTCCATGTCGCGTTCGGTTATTCCCCAACTACCGCCTGGCGAAAACTCGCGTGCGCGAAAAGCCCAATCGTGCACACCGTGTATATCCACACCGGCTTTAAAAATTTCCGGGCTGCGCGATAAACCCATTGCGGTAAGGTAACCACCATACGAACCACCCCACAAACCAATCTTGCCGGCATCCACTTCCGGCAATGCTTGCAGGTGCTTAGCCGCAGCAACTACATCCTGGTACTCGCTGGCACCGCGTGGCCCCTGATTTTTTGCTCTCCTGAAATCACGACCATAGCCGGTACCGGAACGAAAGTTTACCGACAGCACCACATAACCCTGGCTTGCTAAATATTGATTGAATGCATACGAGTTGATGTAATAATCGCTGTAATGAAAACCCAGCAACATCTGGCGGATTGGACCACCGTGCATAAAAACAATACCCGGTCGTTTAGCATTACTATTTCGGTTAATAAACAATTGCGCATGTACAAGGGTACCATCTGCAGCTTTCAATTCAACGGCTTCGGGTTTTACAAATACCGTACTTGAAAATGTGGTTAGCTTTTGTGCATATACCGGCATCGTGGCCTTGCTGGCTTCATCTACCCGCACCAATGTTTTAGATGTATTACTGGTAGAACGAAATGCATACAAGGTATTTCCGGCAAAAGCGGGAAACATTTCAATACCCTCGCCAGTTGTAACGGCTGTGGGTGTTCCGGTAGTAACATCCGTTTTCCAAATGTGCCTGCGATTAATGTCGGTGCGATTGCCATCGAAGTAAATAAACTTACCCGTTGCATCCGGCACATAATTTTCTACTTCACCCGCTCCGGGTGTAATGTCTTTCAAATCGCTGCCACTTTCTGTCATGGAATAAATATGATTCCATCCGTTGTGCTCGGAGAAAAACAGAATTCGCCCCGTACTTAACCACGCCAATGGCGTGTTTACATTATATTGCGAAAAGCCACCATCATCGGCTGGTGATTTCCAGATTTGTTTGGCAATACCACTCTGCGCATCGGCCACCCAAACTGAAAACTTAATACCCCCGGTAAGGTTACTCAACTCGCCCACTTTAGTGCCCGGGGTGCGAATGAAAGCAATCTGTTTGCCATCGGGCGACCAAACAGCCAGGTCATCGTTGGTTACATCGGGAGCAATCCAACGAATGGCCCTGCGCGTTAAACTATAAACTCCAATAAAACTATGATCGCCCCGGTCGCTCACAAATAACACTTCGTTGCCATCGGGCGAAAATTTTGGACTGTGATTATTACCGCGGGCACTGAACAATAATTTGGGCGTGGCATTTATGTCTAAGGGTGATTCATAGATCTGACCCCCGCGACTAAACAAAAAGCGAACTGCCATCTTTAAAAAACAACCGGGCCGGAACCTAATGCAATTTTTGCGGGTGGAACTTTTGGATGAGACTTTCTTTGGTAATAGATGGCCTGTTCTGCGCCTTCC
>LNFR01000116.1 GCA_001567185.1 Bacteroidetes bacterium OLB12 | reverse complement strand
CAACCAATTTTTTTTTTTTACGTGCCCCGAAGTAATCGGATTGAAACTTTCTGGCTCTATTCCCGAACATTGCACCGCTACGGATTTGGTGCTTACCATTACCCGCCTGTTAAGAGATACCGGGGTGGTGGGAAAATTTGTTGAAGTTTTTGGTGACGGCTTAAATAATTTAAGTGTTACCGATCGGGCAACGATTGCCAACATGTCGCCCGAATTTGGCTGCACGGTAACGTACTTCCCTATAGACAATCGCACACTGGAGTACATGCAAGCCACTAACCGATCCAAACAACAGATTGAAATCGTGGAGCAATACTGCAAAGAAAATTTATTGTGGAGAACCGGTAAGGAAAACATCACCTACACAAAGGTGGTGGCGTTGGATCTGTCCACGTTAGAGCCAACCGTTTCCGGACCCAAGCGGCCACAGGATAAAGTTTTTGTAAAAGATTTAAAGAATAAATTTTCTGAAATACTGAAGAGCGAGTTTAACCGGAAGTATGAAGAGAAGAAGGACAGAAAAGAATATGCCTGGCTTTACAAAGGAGGTTCGGGTACAGAATTTACGTTTGATGAAACACCAGTACAAGGAAGTCCGCAGAAAGTGATTGCCGTGGACGACAAGCTGCGAAGCGTACGGATAAAGCAGGCAAACAAAGAATTTGTGTTGAGTGACGGAAGCATTGTGATTGCGGCCATAACCAGTTGCACGAATACCTCCAATCCGAAAGTAATGATCGGGGCGGGCCTCCTGGCGAAGAATGCAATTGAAAAAGGACTGCGCACAAAGTCGTGGGTAAAAACTTCGCTCGCGCCCGGATCGAAAGTTGTTACGCGCTATCTTGAGCGATCGGGATTAAATGAATATTTAGATGCGCTACGCTTTCATACTGTTGGTTACGGATGTACTTCCTGTATTGGCAATTCGGGTCCGCTGCCACCGGCCATAGCAAAAGCCGTTGACGATGGTAAACTGATTACTGCCTCGGTGCTGTCGGGCAACAGAAATTTTGAAGCCCGCGTGCATCCGCAGGTGAAAATGAATTTCCTCATGTCGCCCATGTTGGTGGTGGCCTATGCTTTATGCGGCCGGATCGATATCGACCTAACAAAAGATCCCATCGACTTTGATCCGAACGGTAAGGCCATTTATTTGAAAGACATCTGGCCAACCAGAGATGAAATACAACAAACCATCAACAACTGTTTAAAACAGGAAGACTTTGATGAAGTGTACAATGTTATTTTCGATGGCTCGGAAGATTGGCAGCAGTTGGAGGTGAACCTTTCAGAAAATTTCGAATGGAACGAACAATCAACCTACATCAAAGAGGCACCGTTCTTTAAAGATATTAAAGCTACGCCCGAAGCCGTTACCGATATTAGCCAGGCAAGGGTATTGTTGTACTTAGGTGATTCCGTTACTACCGATCATATTTCGCCTGCGGGTTCGTTTAAAGAAACATCGGCAGCAGGTAAGTACCTGATCAGCCACCAGGTTTCCAAAAACAGTTTTAATTCGTATGGTTCCAGAAGAGGCAATCATGAATTGATGATGCGGGGAACTTTTGCCAACGTGCGTATTAAAAATAAAATCGTTGATCAGGAAGGCGGCTACAGTTTACATTTCCCTACAAAAAAGGTGGATACTGTCTTTGATGTGGCTATGACGTATCAAAAAGAAAAAACACCGTTGGTTATACTGGCCGGAAAAGAGTATGGATCGGGGTCGTCCCGCGACTGGGCGGCAAAGGGCACCTTCCTGCTGGGTGTGAAGGCGGTAATTGCTGAAAGTTTTGAACGCATACACCGTAGCAACCTGGTACAAATGGGTGTGGCACCTTTAGTATTTATGAACGGACAGAATGCTGTCTCATTAGGATTAGATGGCAGTGAAACGTATGAAATAACAGGCCTGGCCAACGGACTAACACCGCATAAAATACTCGATGTATCGGCAACGCATCCATCCGGTAAGGTCACTCACTTTAAAGTAACAGCCCGGTTGGATGCTCCCATTGAAGTGGAGTACTTTGCGCACGGGGGCATACTTCAATATGTGTTGCGAAAAAGATTGGAAGAACAGGTTTGACTGGAAGGGACAGAAAATTTTGTTCCTCCAGTCAAACCTCAACGTACAATTGATTGTACCTGAATTGCCATCGTTCTTCAGGCTTATGATTAGTTCCAGTAATTGTTTGCCCTGGCTACAGTTTGAAAATGGATAGCAATTACCTGCGAGGCATTAATGAGGAACTCTGCATCTTCTGCATACGCTTTTCTTCCTGCCTTAAGTACTTCCATATCGGGTTGGGTATATTTCACACCCATGCGGGCCAGTTTAATGGCCAGTTCAAATCCTTGTTGAGGAGTTTCTGTTTTTAAGCTGTTTAACCACGGTTCCATAGTATTATTATTTTAAAGGGCTGTTGTCAGAAGCAGCAACAGCACGTTGATCTTTATTCTTTTGCTTCTGATTGTAACGGTGAATATCGGGGTTAATCTTGTTACATACTACAAACACCTGGTTTAATTGAGGGAGAAGAAATACAAATAGCACGGGTGTGTTTTTCATTCACAGAAAACGACCCGTTACACAGCAAAAACTTTTTCACAAAAAATCTGACTAAAAATTTGCGAAACCGAAAAGTTGCATATATTTGCAACCGAACAGTTTCATAAATAAACCCCACGCCTCATGAGACGGGACGTATTTCAGGCTATTGCCGACCCTACCAGGCGGGCCATCATTGCGTTGATTGCCCTGCAAGCCATGACACCCAACGCGCTGGCCGAAAATTTTCATACCAGCCGGCAAGCGGTATCCAAACACCTGCGCATTTTAACTGAGTGCGAATTGGTGAAGCAAGAATACCAGGGACGCGAAATCTATTACTCACTGGAAGTAGAGAAGATGAAAGAGATCGACAAGTGGCTGGAGCAATTCAGAAAAATCTGGGAAACCAGGTTTAATCAACTCGATAAAGTATTGGCAAATCTTAAAAAGCAAAAAAAATGAAAACGGAAACCAACGATCTTCTATTCGAATTTACGGTTGACAAGCCCGCAAAAACAGTTTATATCAAACGGGAATTTGATGCACCGCTTTCGCTTGTGTGGGATGCGTTTACGAAAGCCGAACTGCTCGACCAATGGGTGGCCCCCGCACCGTTCACCTCCAAAACCAAATACATGAATTTTGAAGTGGGCGGAAAACGATTTTACGCCATGGTTGGTCCTGATGGAACAGCGCGCTGGGCAATACAACAGTACAAATCCATCACGCCAAAGACAAACTTCAAGATGTGGAATGTGTTTGCCGATAAAGATGAAAACCCGGAACAGCATGGTTCGGATTGGGATTATACTTTCAGCGAAGAAAAGGGTGTAACCACCGTGCGCATCACCATCTACAATGAATCGTTTGAACGCATGGAAAGTCTGCTTGAAGGATTCAAACTTGGCTTTGCTTCTTCGCTGAAAAACCTGGAGCGTTTACTGGCAAGCGCTGTAAAGTAAACCGACAACGAAGGGTTATGACAGAAGTTTTTAAGACAGATGTGAATAAGAAAAGAGAGATGAAAAGCATCTTGACTGTATTGCAACATGAATTTCCGAATCTCAAGATAAACTTCGACTTGACCGACTGCGATAGAATCTTGCGCGTAGAGGGGCAAGGTATCGCGGTGGAGCAAATTATTTCACGGATGCGAGCACAAAATCATTCATGCGAATTGCTTGAATGAACAGTACAATACCATTGAATCATAAACAAACAGATATTATGAATACTAACCTACTCTTCGATTTTACAGTCGATAAAGAAAAGAAAACCATTTTCGTGAAACGCGAATTTCTGGCCGAACCGACCCTGGTGTGGGATGCGTGGACCCAGGCCGAAATACTCGACCAGTGGTGGGCACCCAAGCCCTTCAAAGCCGAAACCGTTTCGATGGATTTTTCAGAAGGCGGCCATTGGCATTATGTAATGGCAGGACCGAATGGTGAGCGACACCATTGCAAAGCATTTTACCTGCGCATTGATCCCATCAGCATGTTTACATTCAAAGATGCGTTTTGCAACGACAAAGGCGAACCGCAACCCAACATGCCCACCATGCATTGGACGAACAACTTCTATGCTGCAAAAGAAAACACCCTGGTGGATATTGTAGTGAAGTTTGAAACGCTGGACGATTTGGAGAAAATTATCCAGATGGGCTTTAAGGAAGGCTTCACAGCCGGCCTTGAAAACCTGGATCAATACATTGCTTCACAATTTCAATTGCGTAAACAAAATAAAACAAGCAACATGGCACGCGTATCTACCTACCTCAATTTTCCGGGCAATACGGAAACAGCATTTAAATTTTACAAGTCGGTATTCAAAACTGAATTCATTAACGGCATCAAACGTTTTGGCGAATTGCCACCCGATCCAAACCAACCACCCATTGCCGAGCCGGTAAAGAAGATGGTGCTGCATGTTGAACTTCCAACCATAGGCGGACATATATTAATGGGTAGCGATGCACCAAAAGAGATGGGATTTACTGTTGTGGAAGGAAATAATGTACACATTAACCTCGAACCCGAATCGCGCGCAGAAGCCAAGCGTTTGTTTGATGCGCTTGCAGCGGGCGGAAAAATTACAATGCCCATTCAGGATATGTTCTGGGGTGCATACTATGGCAGTTGCACCGATCAGTTCGGCATCAACTGGATGGTGAATTATCAAGTGAAATGATAATTGAGTAACCAACCAAACTAACAACCACCACCATGGGCAACAAAATCACCGTTACCGCCACCATAATCGCGGCCAATAAAAAAGTATGGGATTGTTATACCAATCCAAAACATATTGTAAACTGGAATTTTGCCGATCCGTCATGGCATTGCCCCAGCGCTGAAAACGATATGCGCGTGGGCGGTACATACAAAGCCCGGATGGAAGCCAAAGACGGCAGCTTCGGGTTCGACTTTGAAGCCATTTATACCGAGATTGTTCCAGACAAGAAATTCACCTACGAATTTGGCGGAAGAATGGCCACCGTAAAATTTGATACTACCGGCAATCAAACAACAGTAACAGTAACCTTTGATCCTGAGGCAGAAAATTCCCTCGAGTTGCAACAACAAGGCTGGCAGGCTATTCTGAACAACTTCAAAAATTACGTGGAGAAAAATTAATCGATACAGCAGGAAAGACGAGGGGCATTGCGGGGTGAAAATGATGCCAAATCACACATCAAAATAGCAATGATATTGGCCTATTTTCGAGGAATTGAGGCCTTTTTTGCGTATTTTTGGTTAGATGAAAAAGCCTAAAAGAGCAGGAAAATCGGGCCCAAAGAGTCGGCAAAAACCCAACATCAATCCCAGCCTGTTGTGGGAGTATGACCTGGATACTTTCAACTACGACAAGTCGTACAAGATTGTGATTGAGCGGGTGCTTCAACTGGGGAACCTTCACGAATGGCGGGAGATTTTGCATTATTATGGTGAAGACAAAATTCTGGAAACCATAAAATGGAGCGCTCAATTGAATGCTTACGAAAAAAATTCTCACAACGTTTTTCTAAAATCGGATTTTCTGCATGCTGCATAAGGATAAATTTATTGTAGCTCCGGAAACGTTTAAACTAATCCAGCAACTGCAAGCCCTTCCTGAACTTAAAGGGTATAATCTGGTGGGTGGAACAGCCTTGGCCCTGCAACTCAATCATCGTAACTCCATCGATATTGATCTGTTTACGCAAGCTGAGTTTGACACGGATGCCTTGTTGAACTTATTAAATAGTCAAAAATTTAAAGTTGAAGTTCTTTACAACTTTAAAAATACCATCATCTGCCTGGTCAATAAGGTGAAGGTCGATTTCATTACGCACAACTATCCGTTTGTAAAACCCCCTATTACGGAAGAAGGCATCACCTACCTTTCGAAAGAAGATATTGCCGCTATGAAACTCAATGCCATCAGCAATTCCGGCAAACGGCTGAAAGATTTCATTGATATTTACTTTTTGCTGGAACATTTTTCGATGGCCGAAATGCTTACCTTCTACACCACCAAATACCCCGGGTTCAATCCACTTATTGCCCTGCGTGCCGTCAACTTCTTTGATGAGATTGATCCGTCCATCGACCCGCCCAAACTCCGGAAGAAGCTACCCCTAACGTCCATCAAGAAACGAATCAATCAGGCTGTACTTCAATCAAAGAAAAAGTTTTGACAGTTATAGCAAAGTGGTAATGAAAATTTAGCCTTTAAGGCCAATCTCAACAAATAGCACGTATCCTACACTTTTCTTTATCTTACATCATGCATACCTTAAAAGGTATTTTATTCATTCTTATTTTCTGCGCTTTGTCTCTGCAAGCCCAGACAATCCATAACGGAGATGCAAGCCCCGTAGCGGAGATTGTAGCCCTTGGCACCGGCACAACCTATAAATTCAAAGGGCTGGCCATAGATGTAGCCCGCCAGGTAGCTTATTTAGGAAGCTGGAATCGAAAGGAAATTGTTACGGTATCATTAGCAGAAAAAAAGTTTGATGTTCTGAAAACCCCCTATAACGGCAAGCTGAACGGCATGGATTGCTTTCTGTTGGATGACAAGTTGTATGCCGTGATGAATGAAGTTGACGACAGGGCCGGTGCACACCCGGTTTCTGTTTTACTGATTCTTAATGCCCGCACAGGAAAACTCATTCGCACCTATGAAGCAAAGGCGCCAACAGGCCGAAATCATTTTAATCACCTGGTGGTTGGCCGCACAGGGATTGCTTACATCACCAACACGCTGAAATCTTCCGTGCAGTATGTAGACACCAACAACCCACTCGACTCTATCAAAACATTAGTTGTGCATCCTGACCTGTCGTGGGTTCACGGAATTGACCTTTCACCCGATGAAAAGAAATTGTTCACTACGTCATACGATGGTGGCATTAAATTCTTCGATTTGGACAAAATGAGTTTCACTCCTTATCGCGATGTAACCCTGGCTGGCGATGACGGGTTAAAATTCTATAATGGCTATTTATATGGAGTGGGCAGGAATTCCATAAAACGTTACTCGCTTGATGCTGACCTAAGCCGTGTTACGCGTGTAGATACCCTGCTCCGAAGTCATGAGGTATTTAACGATGCACGCTGCCTGCACATTGAAGGAGGTTGGCTGTATTGCCTGGCCAACATTGAACACGATCCGGTTGTGTTTGAGCAACCGAATGCAGTAAGCAGGAAAGAACCCTTGAATGATTCTTATATCATAAAACTGAAATTGCCTGCCATCATAAAAAAAGAATCGCCAGTGCGGTGATCCACTCGAAGAAGAAGTTTTGACCATACTTTGCTGAGCATTCCGTGGGATGTTGCCATGCTTTATCCGCGGTTTGCACACGATTCCGTTTTAGTAAAAAGTTGGATTTTGTACGAAAAAGAGCAATAAATCACGAAAATATTATTTGGAATTAGTCTAAATAATTAGATTTGCGTTCGAATCTAACAACATAATGATGACCCAATTCAGGCAAACCGCGGTGAAATTGTTCACACTTTTATTCTTAGTTCTTTTCATAATTGGCTGTACACCAACAGCAAAAGAGGAAGCAAGTAACAACCAGAAAATTGGCGTGCTGCTGGTAAACCATGGATCGCGGTCAAGCACCTGGCGACAGGTGTTGATGGATCTGGAAAAGAATGTGCAATCGAGAATATTGTCGGGGGGTGTTGTAAAAGGCACCAAAACGGCACACATGGAATATACCGAGCCATCAATCGCCACCCAACTAAAAGCTTTTGATGCCGAAGGGTTTACCGATGTGATTATCGTTCCAGTTTTTCTTACGGTAAGTCCGCACACATTTGATGACATCCCAACCATCATTGGTCAGAAAGTGGATCCACAATCGTTGGAAGTATTGAAGATTGAAAAGATTGAACGTTATACCCCTCGTGCCAAGACTTACCTGACACCCAATCTTGATTTTACAGATATCCTGAAAAGAAATGTGCTGCGCAGGGTGAAAGAAATTTCGAAAGATACAAACAACGAAGGCCTGGTACTGATTGGGTATGGAGATGAAACCTATGATAAGGAATGGGGCCAATTGTTTGATCAGGTTGCAACCTATGTAAAAGACAGCACTGGAATAGCGGAACACGCGTACGGATGGTGTGGTCATATTGTGCACTACAACAGCGATTCGACCACAGCAGCCATAAACCGGGTGCTCAATAAAAAAGAAAGAGCCGTTGTTGTGCCGGTGTTGGTAGCGCATGACGAAACATTTCAGGTTAAAATAATCGGTGATGGAATTGATAAGATTGCCAAGTCGGATGAGAAAGTGATTTACAGGCCCGATGCAATTTTACCCGATCCAAATGTTGAAAGTTGGGTTGTTCAAATTTGTGATGAGTTTGCTGCCAAAGTAAAAAACCAAACGCTTACCGAGAGATAGATGTCAACCAATTCATTTACGCGAAAGCTCAGGCGCTTCAACATTGTTACGCACCGCGATGTGGGGTATTTTTTCTCCGCCTTGGTTATTGTCTATTGTTTGTCAGGCATTGCATTAAACCATATAAATGAATGGAATCCTGATTTTATTATCACCAAGGAAGAAGTTGACTTAAAGCAGACCTTTACCCGGGAAAATGTAACACCAGAACTTGTAAAACAATTTGGGAACAGCGTGGGCGAAACGACCTACAAAGTGTATGATTTTCCTACCAATCACCAGGTTAAAGTGTACTATCAGGATGCTTCTCTGCTTATTAATTTAACCGAAGGGAAGGGAGTCTATGAACGAATTTCAAGACGACCGATATTTTATCAGTCCAATGTATTACACCGCAACAGTGCGCCCGCCTGGAAGTGGGCCTCGGATGTCTTTGCCGTAATGCTAATTGTGATTAATGTAACCGGACTTTTTATTCTAAAAGGAAAACACGGACTTGGTGGAAGAGGCAAGTGGTTGATTGCGGCCGGAGCGCTGCCTCCATTAATTGTGTTGATTATTAATGGGATGTTGTAAGGAACAGGCAATCCGTAGATAGGGGAGGGAGTAAAAGCATATGGCAACTCTGGCAACCCTTGTCGCAAGAGTGGGCAGGTATTTACCCAAGCCGGTTGCAAATGTTACAAACATGCGAACCTTGCTCCAATCAATAAAAACTCTGTTGCTCTAAACATTCCAGTTTCAACTCTGCTATTATTATCTTGCGATAGCTCGGTTTCTTCCGATGAAGAGAAAAGCTGACAAAAATGTTAAAACCGATTCTATGCTAATCACAAGCGGATACTCCAATATCAATGGCATCAAAATGTATTATGAAATATACGGTCAGGGCAAACCGCTGGTGCTGCTTCATGGCGGAGGCTCAACAATTCAAACTACCTTTGGAAGAGTCATCCCGCTTTTGGTAAAACAGCATCAACTGATTTGTGTGGAACTACAGGCTCATGGCAGAACAGAAGACCGAAACACACCCATCTCTTTCGATCAGGATGCCGATGATGTGATTACGCTGCTGGACAATTTGAAAATTCAAAAAGCCGACATCTTTGGATTTAGCAATGGAGGAACAACTGCACTGAAGATAGCCATCAAGCACCCGGAGCGCTGCAATAAAGTAATAGCAGGTTCAGTACTATTAAAACGCAATGGTGCATTTCCGCAGTTTTGGGAGTTTATGCAGAACGGAACATTTGAGCAGATGCCGCAACCCTATAAAGATGCATTCCTGCAAGTAACACCCGACAGCGCCAAACTCATGAACATGTTTCATCAATGCGCCAATCGCATGATCAACTTCACCGATTATTCCGATGAAGATTTGAAATCCATCAAGGCACCGGTGTTGCTCATCAATGGCGACCAGGATGTGGGAACCAACGAACACATCGTGGCCATGTCGCGCCTTATTCCGAATTGCCGGTTGGCCATCCTCCCCGGTGGGCATGGTGCCTACATTGGAGAGATCACGACCCTAAATCCGAACTATAAAAGCGGAGAGTTTGCAGTACCGATGATTGAAAAGTTTCTTAGCGAATAAGAAATTAAAAATCGAGTCTTTCAGCGAGTTGGTTCCGGATTCAAGCTATTTTAATGGCGTTCACCGGACAGGATTGTTCAACCGCATCGGAGAAAGGTTGATAAGTTTTACTGGATAGTATGTAAACACCTTTATGATTAACACCACCCACCAAATTGGCTTTTCCATCTTTTCTGGACATTCTCCAGAGGCGTGGTTGCAATTCGTAACAAATACCGCAGCCAATACATTTGTTTCGATATTGAATTACCTTAGGCATACTCCGTTTCAATAATCTTATAAAGTTTGTCGCCCTTCGAAATTTTGTTGGTGCAGTAAAATGAAACGGCATCACCTTTAACAGATTCTTTAGCCGTATGGCCATTCACGCGCAGTTCATGAATTGTTTCGGTTTGAATACCCTGATGCTTACTGATGATCATTATTTTATCGCCTACATTCAGTTTACCGGTTTCCAGTTGAAACTCGGCTATATTGATTTTAGGAAAATACCGGTTGCCCTGTCCTAAATATACTTTTCGATCTGTGGCCACTGAACCGCTGGTGGTACTCCACTCGCCCAGCTTCCGTCCCAGATAGTAGCCTTCCCAAAAACCACGATTGTAAACAGTGGCCAGTTGCTGCTTCCATGTGGTAATTTTTTCGGGCGTAAACTGCTTGCTGAAAATTGCCTGAACGGCTTCGCGATAGCACTTCGTTACCGTGTAAACATAATCGGCAGCACGACCTCGTCCTTCAATCTTCAACACCGATACATCTGCCTGAATGATTTCGTCCAGCATGTCAATGGTGCAAAGATCTTTGGCACTCATAATGTATTCATTGTCGATTTCGTATTCGTGGCCATCCTCTTTGTCGGTTACCAGGTACTGCCTCCGGCAATTTTGCACGCACGCACCGCGGTTAGCCGAAGCATAATGCGAATGCAGGCTCAGGTAACACTTGCCCGATATGGCCATACACAATGCACCATGCGCAAATACTTCAATACGCACCAGGTTTCCGGATGGACCGGTAATGCGCTTGCGCTTAATTTGTCGGGTAATTTTGGCTACCTGCTTCACACTGAGTTCGCGTGCCAATACCATTACGTCAGCGTAGGCAGCGAAAAATTCAACGGCCTCTATGTTGCTGATGTTAGCTTGCGTTGAAATGTGCAAGGGCATGCCGATAGATTTTCCATAGTTTAGCGCAGCATGATCCGATACGATGGCCGCATCAACTCCTTGCTTTCGGGCTGCATCCATAATCTTGCGCATCAACTGCATGTCATGATCATACAGAATGGTGTTGAGGGTTATATACGCCTTTACTCCGGCTGCATGACAACGGGTTACAATTTCTTCAAGGTCGTGTGTCGAAAACGCAGTGGATGAACGTGCCCGCATGTTCAATTGCTCCGCACCAAAATAGATGGCGTCTGCTCCTGCCTGAATGGCAGCGGCCAGCGATTCGAACGAACCAGCTGGTGCCAATACCTCTACTTTCTTACTCGTTGCCATTATTTGCTTAAGCGATTGTTAAAAACCTTTTCAGGTTGAATATGAATTCGCAAATATAGCCTATTTAAGACTAAAATATCTTTTATAGAGATCACATATTATTTTCTTCATGCATGGTGCCCCTAATTGTGGCCTATGCTCTGCTTGATCCGTAACTCTTATTGTTTTGGCCGCTGGGGAGAATATAGTCAAGAAGCTGGGAGTTATTACATAAGTTCAGCTCACTCTTTTCATCTGTTTGGTACCCCAATCCATAATAAGTTTGAGTGAAGGTATCAGCTCCTTACTCATGTCGGTGAGGGTATATTCTACTTTGGGGGGCACCTCGTAGTAAACCTTACGGTTAATGAGCAAGTCCTCCTCCAGTTCCCGCAGTGACTGGGTAAGCATTTTGGTTGTGATGTCGGGAAGGGTGCGCTTCAGCTCACCGTAACGAAGCAACTTGTTACGATGAAGGTGCCATAAGATGCGCGCCTTATACTTGCCTCCAATCCTCCGGAAGGCAAAATCTACCGGGCACATTGCACTTTCTTTTGTTTTCTTCTTCATTTTTTCTGTCTGATTATCAGCAATACATTCCTTTTGGTATGTAGGATACAATTTCGTACATACTTTACACGAGGATATGTACATCATAGTTTTACTGCATCAAATGTAAACAAAGTACTCACGATGAACAAAAACGACAAACACAAGCGAGCCTTCTTAATTTGGCTTGCCATCTATCCACTAATAACCATTCTTTTTTGGTTATGGGGTGACTTTCTCAGTTCCTTTCCGCTGGCTGGACGAACATTTATCCTCACGGCCGTTGCTGTGCCGGTGGTTTACTATGTTATCCTGCCCTTTTACAACAAACTATTTATCAAATGGCTAAACCCCTAATCATGAAACTAATCATAATAATCTACACCCTATGCCTGGTGGCGTTAGGTACACAACACAGTAGAGCACAAACAGTCTCAGACAAATCAAAACAATCAACTATGAAAACAGTAAAATCAAGCAAAGAAGTAGTTCAACAATTTTTCGGAGCCTTTGGCAATGGCGATTTCAACGGTATTATCAATACATTCCATGATAGTTGCACGATAGAGGCTGTTCGTTCAACCGAACGCCAGGGGACTCAGATTTTCGGAACGTATCAAGGTAAGGAAGGTGCTAAAACATTTATTACAAACCTGGGCACTCATTTCGATACCAAAGCATTTTCTGTAACCAACCTGATAGGAGAAGGTGACGTAGCATTTGCCAACGGTAAGTTCACCCATGTGGTGAAAGCCAGCGGGAAAACCTACTCGAGCAATTGGGCGCTGATGTGCCGCATTCAAGACGAGAAAATCGTTGAGTATCATTTTTTATGAAGACTCAGAAAAATTTGCTGAAGCCAACAGGCGCTAACGATCGCAATCGTATGGCAACTAAAATGAGATTGAAAATATGAATCTGTAAATCCTGTGGTGCTACGAGTGCATTTTTAACACCACAGGATTTAAAAATTGTTTCCTACTGAATCACACAAGCACCACCTGCACAGGCGGCTTCTGCCTGTAAGTCGGTGGCATCATCGGGCTCATATACATTCGACAGGTCGATGGCATGGAGTGAATGCTCCAACTCCAGGAACTTCTCGCGACTGATATCTTCAAACGGAGGTTGCTTGTAATTACCATTATCATACGGCAACACGCTCAATCCGTTGTAGCTCGACTTGTTGTCCCACATCCAGCGGCCTACTTTCTCCCATTCATCATCGCGGATGGAAATGGTGGCCGATACGTTGTTAGCATTGTAGCCTTGGCGGAAGCCGTTGCGTACCCATTCAATGTTAAATTGTTTTACACGCTCCAGCATGTCCATCACATCTTCGGTGCGCAGAATACTGCCTTCCGGAGCCATTTGTGGAATACAGATAATAGCCTGCTTGCTGTTCAACATGTCATCTTCCAGTAACTCGGGATGGTTGATACGCAGGTATTCGTACAGCGCTTCATTTTTTCCGATGCGCATTCTGCGCAGATAATAATCATTGTGCCAGGCATGAATGCCCGATGATGTACCCAACACGAGCGAGCTGGTGCCCGAGGGCTTAATGGTGGTGCAACGAGCCGCAAACTCGATGTTGATTTTTGCCGACACAATATTGTTGATGTGCTTAACTTCATCAGCCGCTTCTTTGAGATCGAGTTTGGCTACCCTACCACTGGCAATGCCCGTCATGCCTACACCAATCAAGGCATCGTGCTCAGTGGTTTTTTTCCACACTTCGCGCAGGTAGTGCAAATCGGTAAAGCCGGCTTGCAGGGTACCAAAAAATCCGGCTGCGCGGGCACGCGCATTCAATTCTTCCTGCGTCTCTACATCCGATACGTTTACTTCGCACAGGTTACAAAACTGAAACGGCTTCAGCGCGATTTCACAACACGGGTTTGTTCCCCAGTCGGGGTGGTTGCTGAAATAAAATCCAGGCTCACCTGCGCCTGATAGTTCAATTTTTTTCCAGAGATCGAAAAATTCTTTTTCGGTGGTGTATTCGCGCGACAGTACGGCCGAGTTGTTTGCACGACCACGTTGTTCGTTCAGCTCCCACCAGTTGCCGAATTTGCAAGTGAGCATCTCTTCGTCTTCCGGAGAGAACAGCGAGATCATGGCTGATCTTCGAATACCACCGGCCAGTACTGCGTTAGCAATGTGGCACATCATGTCGTGGCATTCCAACGGAGTAAGCCTTTCGCCATTTTGTTTTCGATCGAGCAAGGCCGTAACGTGCGCATGGCAAACTTTTAAGGGTTCGGGCCCCGGTGCTTTTCCACCTGCTGTTACCAGTCGTGCACCCTTCGGGCGAATGTCAGAGTAATCAAAGAGCGGCATGGCATCGCTTTGCCCGAAGTAGGCTTTCATGATCATCTTGATGGAGTCGGCCCATCCTTCCAGGCTGTCGCCAATCAGAAACCTGCGTGTCTTCTCCGCTTTTTGAATGGGAGGTAATTTTGCTACGTGATGCGTTTGCACGGAATAACCCACACCGGTTCCACCCAGCAACAAGAACATGGCTTCCGAAAATGCACGAATATCATCCACCGGCATGTAGGCACAATTGTAAATGCGACTGTTATTTTTAATAATAGGTGCACCGGCAAACTGCATGGCACGCATGGAAGGGAGGATTTTCTTCTGGAGTACCCATTGCATGTTCTCGGCAATCTCCTCTTTCAGGTGTGGATACTTCTGCACCATCATGTCTTCATACCGCCCGCATATTTCCGGCCATAATTCTCTGCGTTGCAATTCGGGGAGATAGCGCGCATATTTCATGTAAATGACAATGTCGCTGAGGATTTCCTGATTAAGTTCCATAGGGTTGTAATTAATATGTTTAAAAAATAGTTAAAGTCAACTGTGTGTGAGGGTTTGTTCCAGCTCCAACGCTTTCGGAAAGAGCAATTGATTTTCCTGATCCATTAAGTTGATCATTTGTTTTTCGAAGGATTCCAGTTCCTGACATACATATTCATAGTAAACACCAACTCCTTTTGGTATTTTACCATACCGGATAATCGATCGCATGTCGATGAGAATGGTTCTTGCCAATTGATGTTCATCTTCCAATCCTTCAATGGGGTACATCATTCGAAATAGAGGAAGACGCTCTCTCTGATTTTTTTGATTATTCCAAAGCTTAACAAACTCAGGGAATAAAATCATTTCCTCTTTGTAGAGATGTATGTCCAGCGTTTCGGACAGCACATCAAATTTATTCTTAATGGTGAGGAGTTTCTCCTGAAAGTCTGTCTGTTGCTGAACAGCAAGGTGCAATGCATGCTTAATGTTGGAAAGAGTATTCTTAATGACTTCATGCTGTTGCAGAATTCCATCAAGCAATTGAGCAAACGACTCGTTAGCTTGTTTTAGTGAGATCCTTAGTTCAATTAATTCATTCTTTACACACCGGGCATCTACCGCATGCGTACGGCACGCATCTTCAAATAAAAAAGTTTCGGCATCACAGGCATCAAGGTTGTATTTTTTTATGATGTGAATGCTTTGTGGTTCTAATCGCAGAATATCGGTTACCGTCATTTTAGCTAAAGCTTTTCAAGTTCCAGTTCTTGCTCCTGATGATTGTGTTGTGCGTGGCCATTATTAGCAGCCAGGGTATCCGGACTGATTTTCTTAACAGGCTTCAACATGTTCCATTTGGAAACAATAAACCAGGTAAGTGGTATAACACCACCAAGCACAAAGATGGAGCCGCCTATGATGCGCAGCCAGGTAAGCGATTGAAACACGTTGCTGTCAATAAACGCACTGCTACGTGCAAACCAAAGTCCTTCTTCTACCACCGCCATAAATTGAAGAATACCTGCCGGGAACAAATCCAGTACAACCATCAACAGCAAACCGATATTGATTGACCAGAAGGAAATTTTTATTAACCGGGTATTCCAGGCAACTGGTTTAAAGAGCAACTGGCAGCAGAACAAAGCTCCGGCTATGGATAAGTTTCCATACACGCCCATCAAGGCAGCGTGGCCGTGATTTACCGTGAGATAAGTACCGTGTTCATAATAATTAGCAATGGGCAGGTTGATGATAAAGCCCATAACCCCGGCACCAAAAAAGTTCCAGAAGTTTACACCAATCAAAAAGAGAAATACTCCGGGAAATCCGAACGTAACTTTGCCGTTCTTTCCATTTTCCAGTTGACCCGGAAGTTTGGCAAACCGCCAGGCTTCGAGTGTAAGCAAAATGAGCGGAACTACTTGTAATGTAGAGAACACCGAACCCAACGCCATAGTGAATACGGGTTTGGCATTCCAATAGAAGTTATGCGATATACCTAACAAACCCGATCCTAAAAAGAGAAGACAAGCCAGGTAAATCACACGGGTGGCAGCGCGTTCACTCACCAGTCCCATAAGCACCATAAAGTAACCAATCAACACGGTAGTGAATACTTCAAAAAAAGCTTCGGCCCACATGTGGATCACCATCCATCGCCAGAAATCGGCAATCACAAAATTTGTTTTCGGAGTAAACATTAGCCCCGAGCAAAGCAGCACCAGAATACTTACGGTGGCATACACCAACCAGTTGGGAAGTGCCCAGGGTTTTTTCAACGTCATCACAGGCTTGAGCCCACGATAAAGTATGGTTGCCCAAAATCCAAAAACTATATAGAGTAGTCCTTGCCATACCTTGGCGGGCTCCAGGTATTCCCATCCCTGATGGCCGATCCAGATCCATGCATCACCACTAATACCTTTTGGTCCGATGAACATACCCACGAATGAGCCGGCCACCAATACGACAATAAGCGCAAACATGATGTTGATGAGCTTTAACTGATTGGCCGGTTGCCTGGATGAAAGCATTGGCATCACAAAAAACGAAGCACCAATCCAGCATGCTGAAATCCACAACAGGGAGAGTTGCACGTGCCAGCTTCGGGTAATGGTGATGGGAAGGGCTTCGGCAATGTTAAATCCGAAAAAATTGACAAAGCCTACAAAATCGTGCACGGTAAGAACACCGGCCAGCACCTGAACAAGAAAAAGTAGAATGGCCGCGTAGAAAAATTTATAAGTAGCTTTCTGAATGGCTGTAGGATTAAAATTGCTCACGCCTGTTTTCGTCATGAGGGGAGCGGCTTTGTTGGTAAAGGCAGCGTCATCCAGTTTGTCCAGCTTACCGTGGTAATACAACACAATGCCAAGGCCAAATACCAACCCCAATGAGCCCACAATACTCCAGATAACCACCGCAGCACTGGGTGTGTTTCCTGCTGTTGGATCATACGGCCAATTGTGTGTGTAGCTGTACGTTTTACCCGGACGTTCTACACCGCAAACCCAGCCGCTCCAGAAGAAGAAGGCACTGAGATCGCGAATTTCTTTTTCGTTGGTCAGATAACCGGCTGGTGAGAATGCCTGTTCGTGTTCGGGATTGGTGAACACCTGATTGTAGTAATCTACTAACTGCAACGCAGCATAGGCGTGTGCATCTGTAAGGATGACGGAGTTTTTGTCTTTATTATATGTATTCGCTTTGATCTCCGCCTTAACTTTTTCGGAAATACCCAAACGGGCTAAATCGCCATCGCCTGCGTGTTGTTTGCTATAATATTCCTGCATACCAGTGGCTGTGCGATGCAGCGCTTCGGCCGAATAATCCGGGCCGCGATAAGCCCCATCGCCAAATACGCTGCCATACTCCATGAGTGCATACTTCTGAAATACAACCTGGCCGTTCTGAATGTCTTCCTTACTATAAACAGGTTTGGAATCATGGGTAATGAAGTTGGGAACGGGGGGCGCATCGGTGTAGGTATGCAAGCCCATCATAAAAACTCCGGTAATACTGATAATAAAAATAATCAACAGGGGTAACCACCAGTTTTTGGGGTTAAGCAGATATTCAATGGATCCTGGCTTATTCATGGTTATTGATATTTGGGATTCTCAAAGCTAATAAAAGATAAATTAATCCTTTATTATTTCTTAAAAAAGATAATTTTGCCCTTTATTATTTTTCTACTATGAAGCGCACCCTGGCCGAGCCCTTTAAAATTAAGATGGTGGAACCCCTGCGGGTAACTACCGAGTCGCACCGCCAACAGGCCCTGCAGACTGCCGGTTACAATCCGTTTTTATTGAATTCAGACGATGTGTTTATCGACTTGCTGACCGACAGCGGAACCGGTGCCATGAGCGAACGGCAATGGGCCGGCATGATGCAAGGCGATGAAAGTTATGCCGGTGCCCGAAGTTGGAAACACCTGGAAACCGTAGTGAAGCAGCTTACCGGAATGGACTACATTCTTCCTACTCACCAGGGCCGTGCGGCCGAGCGCATCCTTTACGGAATCCTGGGCGGCAAAGGAAAAGTTTTTTTGAGCAACACACATTTCGATACCACGCGGGCCAACATCGAATTTACCGGAGCATCTGCTTTTGATCTGATGCCCGATCAGGCACTTGATTTAGAATTGGAACTTCCCTTCAAGGGCAATATCGATTTGAAAAAACTGGAAGAGGCTATAACCCATCATCGCCCTGAAAATGTGGCAGCCGTAATCATGACGGTTACCAATAACTCGGCAGGCGGCCAACCCGTAAGCATGGAAAACATTCGCGCAGTACGAACCATTTGTAACAACCATAACCTCATGCTGGTGCTGGATGGGTGCCGGATTGCAGAGAATAGCTACTTCATTAAACAGCGTGAAGCCGGATACTCAGATAAAACCTATGAGGCGATTGCCCGCGAGATGCTGGGCTTGTGTGATGCCTTTGTGATGAGCGCCAAGAAAGATGGCATGGTGAATATGGGCGGCTTGTTGTGCTTGCGCGATGATAAACTCGGGCGCGAGTGTACCAATTTGCTAATCATCTCTGAAGGATTTACCACGTATGGCGGTTTGTCGGGTCGTGATATGGAGGCGATGGCCATCGGGCTCACCGAAGTTTTTGATCCGGATTATTTGCACTATCGAATTCGAAGCACGGCTTATCTGGGTGAACATCTTCGAAAAAAAGGAATTCCGGTGGTGTGGCCCATTGGCGGACATGCCGTGTATGTGGATGCTAAAAAAATTATACAACCAGATTCCGGTTCACCAATATCCGGGGCAAATGCTGGTGTGCGATTTATATACCAAAGGCGGCATCCGCTGCGTGGAGGTAGGCAGTGTGATGTTTGGCAAATACGATGAAAATAAAAAACTAATTCCCGCAGCACATGAATTGGTGCGACTGGCCATACCAAGAAGGGTGTACACGCAAAGTCATATCGACTACACCATCGAAACGTTTGACGACATACTGGAACTGCGCCATCAGCCACGCGGCCTGCGCATTGTTTATGAACCACCTATGCTCAGACATTTCACAGCACGATTTGAACGCCTTTAACATTGTGTTCATCAATTCTTCTGCAAACAATTTTCTTTTAACATAAAATCATTATCTACAACATGATCAAAAAACTTCAAAAACGTTCGTGGGCAGAACCGTATAAAATGAAAATGGTGGAGTTGCTCAAGCAAACCACCCGGGGCCAACGAAGCAGGGCCATCAAAGCGGCCGGATACAATACCTTTCTGTTGAAATCGGAAGATGTGTACATCGATTTACTTACCGACAGCGGTACCAATGCCATGAGCGACCGGCAATGGTCGGCCCTTATGCTGGGCGATGAAGCGTATGCCGGCAGCAACAGTTATTACAAACTTGAGAAGGCGGTACAAAAATTTTTATGGTTACAAATATTTAGTGCCCACACACCAGGAAGAGGAGCAGAGAACATCCTCTCCCGGATACTGATCAGGAAAGGTGATGTGGTGCCCGGTAATATGTATTTCACCACTACCCGTCTTCACCAGGAACTGGCCGGAGGAACTTTCGAAGACATCATCATCGATGAGGCACACGATCCAACCAATGAATTTCCCTTCAAAGGAAATGTTGATCTGGAAAAACTCACAAGGCTGATCAAAAAACACGGTGCTAAAAAAATTCCGTATGTGAGCATCGCCACGAATGTAAACATGGCAGGCGGGCAGCCCATCAGCATGAAAAACCTGAAAGAGCTTCGCAAGTTTACCAAACAACACGGCATTCGCATTATTCACGACATGACCCGTGTGGCTGAAAATGCCTACTTCATTCAGCAGCGCGAAAAAGGTTACGAAAAGAAATCGGTTAAGGACATTGTAAAGGAGATCTGCTCGCTTACCGATGGTGCAACCATGAGTGCAAAGAAAGATGCGCTGGTAAACATTGGCGGTTTTATGGCCACCAACGAGTGGGATGTTTTTGAAGAAGCGCGTAACCTGGTAGTGATTTATGAGGGGCTGCATACCTATGGTGGTCTGGCCGGCCGCGACATGGAGGCCATTGCCGTAGGCATTGAAGAAAGTTTGAACGACCGCCATCAGCAGGCACGCATCGGGCAGGTAGAATACCTGGGACAACAATTGGAATCGTACGGCATACCCATTGTGAAACCCATCGGTGGCCACGGAGTGTTTGTAGATGCCAAAGCCTTTCTTCCGCATTTGACGCAGGATGAATTTCCGGCACAAACACTGGCGGCAGAACTTTACATTGAATCGGGTGTGCGAACTATGGAGCGTGGCATGGTATCGGCCGGGCGAAAGCCAAACGGTGAAAACTATTATCCTAAACTTGAACTGGTGCGCTTTACCATTCCGCGCAGGGTTTATACCCAGGCGCACATGGATGTAGTGGCGGAATCGGCTGCGGCTGTTTTTGCCAGACGAAATAAAATCCGTGGACTGAAGGTGGTGTACGAACCCAAATACCTGCGCTTCTTTCAGGCAAGGTTTGAAAGAAAGTGAAGTTACGATAACTGCAACATCCGCTGCAGTGCAGCTTCTGCCAGTTTCCGCGTTTGTTCATGTACAGTAATTTCAGGTTGCTCGGTGAGCAGGCAATCGTAAAGTTTTTCCAGCGTATTCATTTTCATGTACGGGCATTCGGAACAGGCGCAGGTATTGTCTTCATAGGCAGGAGCCGGAATCAGCAGTTTATCCGGCACCTGCTTTTGCATTTCATGTAAAATGCCGGCTTCGGTGGCAATGATAAATTCCTGGGCTGCATCCTTACTGACAAAATCAATCATTCCCTTTGTTGAACCGACATACGATGCAATTTTCAGGATGTGCGGCTGCGATTCGGGGTGTGCAATAAACTTGGCACGCGGATACATTTTGTGCAATGCCAGAATTTTATCAATCGAGAAACTTTCATGCACCAGGCAACTGCCGTTCCAAAGCAGCAGGTCTCTTCCGGTTTGGCGGATCAGATACTGGCCCAGGTTTACATCCGGAGCAAAAATGATTGGCCCGTTATCGGGAATAGAGCGAATAATTTTTTCCGCATTCGATGAGGTACAAATCACATCGCTCATCGCTTTTACTTGTGCGCTGCAATTGATGTAAGTAACAACCGGTGCACCGGGATGATGTTGAACAAAAGAGCGGAATTCATCGGGCGGGCACGAATCAGCCAGCGAACATCCCGCCCCTGTATCGGGAAGTAAAACCTTGCGTGAAGGGTTGAGAATTTTAGCTGTTTCGGCCATGAAATACACACCCGCCACCACCAGAATATCAGCCCGGGAGGCCGCAGCAAACTGGGCCATCTGAAGGCTGTCGCCCACCATGTCGGCCACTTCCTGAATCTCCGGGTATTGATAATAATGAGCCAGAATGAGGGCATTTTTCTCCTTCTTTAACCGGTGTATTTCCTCCGCCAGCGTAATCCGAACAGCCATTTTTTATTCGTTTACAATTAAAAGACAAAATTATCCTTTATTTGTAATATTTTTGTGCCGAATACACAACAAATGACAGATAAGGCCAAACTGATTCTTTACTCAGCCCTGCTGATTTCTTTTGGAATTTACTCGGGGTTCATTTACACCCAAGATTCCCACACCCAACCATCCAACATGAACGAGGCATTGGCGGGCAAGGAAATATGGCAGCAAAAAAAATTGTACGGCCTGCCACCAGATATACGGATTAGGTGGTTTCATGGGGCCCGATCTTACCAATGTTTATTCAGCCCCGGGCAAAGGGCCGGCATACATTAAAGCATTTGTGCAGGTAGGCACGAATGTAATGCCTGCTTTCAATCTTTCTGAAACAGAGTTGGATCAACTCGTTCGTTTTTTTGAACGCATTGATGCATCCGGAAAAGCCGATCCGAAAAATTTCAAACGCAACTTAAACGGAACAATTGAATACAAATAAAGTTGAGGCACCCAAATGGTTAATTTTCAGTGGCCTGGTACTCATGCTCATCGGTATGATGTTCGGAGCCATTGGTGCGTTTCAATACATGTTGCCCGGTTTTCTTAAGCAGTATCTGTCATTTGAAAAAACCAGACCCTTTCATGTGAGCTCGGTGGTTTTCTGGATTTTATTTTCTGCCACCGGGGGCGTGGTGCTTTACCTGCGTGAATATGCACAGGTTAAAATCAGCCGTTGGTTGTCGCGTTTTCATTTGATTTTTTTTGTAACGGGTGCCATCCTCATTCTTTCCGGATATGCCCTGGGCTTTTTTGGCGGCAGGGAGTACTGGGAGTTTCCTCCGGTACTGGCTCTCTTCCTTTTGGCGGGTTGGATACTCTTTATTATACAGGTTGTCAAGTCTGTTAAAACCCTGCGGCAACAACCAGTATATATCTGGATGTGGCTCACGGGTGCTTTTGGCTTTCTCTTCACCTTCTCTGAATCATACCTCTGGATTTTTTCTCATTTCAGAAAAGACATTGTGCTGGACATGACCGTGCAATGGAAATCATACGGCTCTATGGTTGGATGCTGGAACATGCTGGTGTACGGAGCGGGAATTTACCTGATGGAAAAAATCAGTCAGGATAAACCGTATGCACGATCCGCCACCGCGTTTGCACTTTTCTTTCTGGGATTCTTTAACCTCCTGTTTAACTGGAGCCATCACATCTATACGCTTCCGGTAACTCCTGCCATCCGGCACATAGGTTACCTGGTAAGCATGACCGAACTGTTGATACTCGGCCGCCTCATCTACAAGTGGAAGGATTCAGTTACCGCCATGCAGAAAACGCAATTCGGACTTTCCTACCGCTTCTTAATGATTGCCGATGTTTGGATTTTCTTAAACCTGTTTTTAGCTATTCTAATTTCTATACCGGCAATCAATGTGTACACGCACGGAACCTATATAACCGTAGCACATGTAATGGGTACCACCATCGGCATCAACACCATGTTGCTGCTGGCCGTTTCTTTCGACTTGCTTGGAAATACCTGCCGAAGCATGGAAGCCTACCGCGTTCAGGTTTATCGGGCTGGCTGGCTGGTGAACGGAGCACTGGTTGTATTTCTTACTTCTTTGCTAGTGGCGGGCATCCAACGCGCCCAATGGCAAATGAGCAACGAGGGCGTTCCTTTTGCAGTGATGATGAATAGTCTCCGGCCATACTTTATTGCTTTTGCAGCTTCGGGTGTGGTCTTGCTCATGGGCTTTGCAACAATTGTTTATCCGCTGCTGCGCAACATAGTAGCGTGCAATTTTAAGCCGCGTAAACAACCTGTTGCTGGTTGGAAAACTCCTGTCTATCAAATTGAATGATTGGCATTACCAAAATTTTTCGTTTTGAAACGGCACATGCTATTCATGGATATGCGGGACCATGCGCCCACATCCATGGCCATTCGTATGAATTGCATGTTTGCATTGCCGGAAGTAATTCAGGCTTAGGGTATATTGAAGGCACGGGAATCATTTTTGATTTTAAAGAACTAAAAACCCTTGTGAACGAAGCGGTCATTTCAAAACTTGATCACAAACTTGTTCTTTCCCGAAAGTACATTGCAGACAATAGCACACCTCCGGGCGAGGCCTTGTTGATTTTTGATTATGAACCTTCAGCTGAAAATCTGCTGATCTTTATCCAGGAACAAATTACTAAAGTTCTTCCCGGGCACATCCAACTTATTTCACTCAGGTTGTGGGAGACAGCCGATTCGTATGCCGAGTGGTTAAGCTCTTGATTTTTTTGGCTTTACATTCTTCAGGAACGTACGGCCTTTGGTCAGGTCACCGGCCAGACTTTGAACAGTGGTTTCGCGCATCACTTTACGCAAACGCTCTTTATAGGCTTTTATTTCTCCGTGGATGGGGCAGGGAAATTTATCCGAGCATTCTTTTAAACCCAGGGTACACGTATGCAGCACATCATCGCTGCCATCAATGGCATGCACAATGTCGCGCAGGGTTACAGGTTTGGACTTTGGGTCAATGTAAAACCCACCGTTGGGGCCTTTGATGGAAGAGATCAATCCTTCACGCGCCAGCGTTTGAAGAATTTTTCCGGTGAATGCCAGCGGAGCATCAATCTCTTTGGCAATTTCAGGGATGCTCATGCGCGAACCATTCACGCTTTTAAGTGAAATGTAGAGCACGGCCCGAAGGGCATATTCACAGGCTTTGGAAAACATAGTTGATAGAAATCACACAGCGTAATTACAAAAAAAGGATTGACCAACCAAAGGGTCAGGCCGGCACCATGGTTTTTTCCATAAACTTCCTGAATGTTTCCTCCAATTGCGTTTCGGCCGTAATCAACCCTTCGTGAAGTTTGTCTTTCAAAGTGGTGACCTCGCTGTTGATCTTGTCCGTAAGAGTGCGATAGTGCGCAATGCCTTCCAGCAGGTTATGATGGAAGTTTTCGATGTACGACTTCTTTTTATTGTCGATCGCTTCTTTTGCTTCGGCAACCAGTTCTTTCCAGTAGTCCACGTAGATCATCAGTTCTTTGATGAACATGTGCGGACGGTTGTTGCCGGGTAAAATATTAACACGACCATAGATGTGATCAACCATTTTTTGAAGCGACACCACTTCGCTGAAGTAAGCGATGTTTGGTCCTGGGCAAATGTTAATGCCGCTCAGTCCTTTAAACGGTTTCACTTCATATTTTTTAACGGCCGCGTTACTCAGGCCCACACAAAGACACTCTTTATCCAACACATCGTTCAACTGGCGGTTGTATTCGTCATCCGGCAACGCCAGCGATTTAAGTTGCTCAATTTTTTTCTTTTGATACGTGCGCGAAGCGGTACAAATAGGCTCGGGGCCAAATTCGGTATTGTTCACTAAAAACTTTTCGGTACACGGACTGCCCGGCTTGCCTTTTTCAATCCGGTTCAAGCGTTCGGTTTCGGCTGTTGTGCCTTTGAGGTAATGGAAGCGCACCCCTAGCGGAGATTTTTTGCTAAGGATTACATCGCTTTCCTTCGCCTGGCTAAGCAATAGAAGGGTATGGTCATCCACCGTGGTGGCTTCGGGTACAAGTAAAAATGGTGTTCCCCATCCGGTGCCATCTACGCCATAGTGTTCGCGCAGTAGCCTGTCTTCCGCTTCGGTGCCAATGCCACCCTGCACCGTAATCTTGATGGTGTGGGGTTTTTCAAAAGGAGTTTTTCCTTTTGCTTTCAACGATTCGTTGTATGCAGCAAATAGGGTAGAGGTCAACTCTTCCCGCTTCGTTTTGAAGTCTTCCAGAATGGGGCCTATCAAAAATCCATCCGTAGCGAAAGCATGGCCTCCACAGTTTAAACCAGATTCAATTCTGAATTCGCTCACCCAAAGTCCTTTCTTGGCCAGCATTTTTCCTTGTATTAAGGCCGAGCGGTAATCCGAAACTTTGATCACGATCTTCTTTTCAAATTCGCCATAACTATCCGCATCAAATTCACTCCGCTTTTCCATATAACTAAAGAGCCGCGGATTCATACCGGCCGATAGCACAATGGATGAATTGCTGAGGTTGCTTTGCACATACCCACGCAAGGCGGCAACCGCATCCGAGCCATCTTCAATTGCCTGGCCTTGTTGATCGTGATTGTTTTTGTCCAGCTTCGTCATAATGTTTACATCAATGCTTCCCGGCCTGATTTGTTCTCGCAGCCAGTTCTGCAATTGTTGTTTGTCTTCTGCGTTAGCCAGGCTTTGCATCTCATAAAAGATGTTTTTCAGATCGGAGCCATCCGGCAGCATTTCAAAGTATTTGCAAATATCAGAACCGGGTTCAAAGTCCTGATCTTTCAGTTTTTCGATTTGATCGTTTACAATCCGGTTCACCAAATTCAGATAGTCGGTAATACGTTTGGCACGGTAATCATCTTCCTTATTGCTGATGGCCTGGTAAGGTTCTCCAATTTGCGGGTAATAATAACTGCGCATTTTTTCGATCAGCGTATCCTGAACAATGGAAATAACCGAATTAATACCAAAGCGCGCCACTTTTATGGGTGTGTCGATGGTATAGGCCAATCCCATAACCGGGATATGAAAGGAGTGTGGCATAGCAGGCTGCATGATATTTATGTTAAACGTGAGGGCAAAGGTATCACTAATAAAGGATAAATTTATCTTTTATTTTAAAAAGGCAACTACCGCACAGTTGTAAGTAAAAACTTAATGGGTTCGCCTACGGATTTCGGCAATTTCGGTATTATATTGGTGTATGGGACAATCGGTTATTTTGAACATTAGAAATGGCATCCGGGAGATGTTTACCGGCTATTTTGCGCTGGCCATGGCTACCGGAATAATTTCTATAGCCACTTACTTACATGGTATGCATACGATTGCTGTCGTATTGTTCTGGATTAACCTGGTTTTTTTTCTGGTGCTTCTCAGCTTTTTTCTGCTGAGGTTGATCTTAGATCCGTTACGGGTTAAAGAAGATATGGCCAACTACCAGAAGGGACCGGGTTTTTTTACCCTGGTGGCAGCAGCCTGTGTGCTGGGTAATCAATTGATCCTTCTGTTTCAGCATCAGGTATGGGCAGAAGTACTGCTGGTATTCGCGACCGTTGCCTGGGCGATTATTATTTATACCTTTTTTACACTCCTCACCACCGGTAAGAATAAACCCAACCTGCACGATGGTATCAGTGGCACCTGGCTAATTACCATTGTCTCTACCCAGGCCATTGCTATTCTTACAACGCTTATTGCATCAACCAAACCGGCTGCAGCACAACAGTTCATGCTGTTTGCATCGCTTGCCCTGTTTCTGATCGGATGCATGTTGTATATCCTGATCATGTGTCTTATTTTTTATCGCCTGTCGTTTTTTGAATTAACACCGATGGAGTTTGGTGCACCGTACTGGATTAACATGGGAGCAACAGCCATTACTACCGTTGCCGGAGCGCTGTTAATTGAGCATGCCTCCAAGCTTACCATCCTAACCGAAATACTTCCATTCCTGAAAGGCTTCACCCTTTTCTTTTGGTCGTGGGGTGCGTGGTGGATTCCGCTGCTAATCATTCTCGGAACCTGGCGGCACCTGCGCGTTCCCTTGCCGACAACGCCCGAAGGCTATCACCCTTCGTACTGGGGCATGGTCTTTCCGTTGGGAATGTTTTCCGTGTGTACGTTCAGGTTAGTGGAAGCGATTCATGTTGATTTTCTCATGAGCCTGTCATCCATCTTTGTTTACGTGGCGCTGGTTGCGTGGGCTGCGGTGATTGTTGGAATGGTGAGGAGTATGGTGAAAAATTTATCGGCAAAATACTGATCCAAACGAGATAATCATTGAATACCAGGTGTGAATTGGTTTCGCTCCTCTGGAGCTATTGATTTTGATGTTATGCTAAATTCTATGCGCATATCGTGCCTCTGTATTTGTAACATAATTGCACCATCGATTGCCAGCCTGGGCACCATGTCTGCCTTTGGATAGGGCATAAGGTTTTGAAAAGTTAAATCCTCAAAAGCAACCAGATTAAGCTCCTAAGTTGAAAATAGAACATAAACCGCGAATATTTTACGATAAAATTGTCGTAAATAGATAAATGATATATATTTACCTAAACAATTCGGCCTCAGTTCGGAAAACGGCCACAACCGGATCAGAAAGTACATAAGGGTTTGTAGAACTTAAACTCGCCAGGGGTATGACTATACAAAAAGAAGTTTTTCTGTTTTTCATCGTCATGTTTCTCATTATCGTTTTGGTATTCTTCCTTGTTTTCCAGGCTTCAGGCAAAAGCGGAGGCGCCCAAAACGTAAACCGGAAACGAGCCATTTTCTTTTTCATCGCTTTCGGAACCGTGTTGTTGGTTTTGGGCATCACCCTGCCAAAAACACCTTATCGTCTTTTTGCAGCAGAAGAACCTACTCAAAAAGTTTTTGTGGTAGCCCGGCAGTTTTCATTTGCCATCTCCAAATTTCCAATTGCCAACGATGATGATTTCAGCATGTCGGCTGGAGTTGAAATTACCGTGCAGAAGGATGAGCTAATTGAATTTAATGTTTCAAGTTTTGATGTAAGCCACGGATTCAGTTTGTACAAAGACGGTGTGTTGAAGGCTCAGGTTCAGGCCATGCCCGGCTATGTAAACCGGTTGCGTTGGAAGTTTTCTGAAAGCGGTACATACGATATTTTATGTCTTGAATATTGTGGCATGGCACACGCGGCCATGATAGCAAAAATTAATGTTGAATAAACCAGTCCTGACTCATGAATACGTTTGATAAGAAGTCCACCCTCCTTTGGCTTTTAACAGTGCTTGTCGTATTTCTGGTGGCCATTGCTTTTGGATTAACCATGCGCATGGAGCAGGCCGAAATAACGGAGATAGGGCCACTCAATTTTTATATTCTTATGACCTCGCACGGGTTGCTCATGGCAGGAGTTTGGTTCGTGGCCGGTATGGCGGGCATTCAATTCATATTGAGCCGCTATGTAGAGGTACCCCGGTGGGGCAGCGTGTTTGCCTATGTGTGTACCGTGTTAGGGGTGGTAGTTCTACTCATTTCAACATTACTTGCCAAGTTTCATGCAGGTTGGTATTTCTTATATCCACTGCCTTTTTATGCCAAGGGCACCGAGCATGGCCTGCTGCTTTTTATGATTGCATTAACCATTTTAGGTGTTGGCTGGCTGATGTGGTCGTTGGTTATGTTGGCATCTATTCTTAAAAAGTATTCGATTGCACAGGCCCTCGCATGGCATCACATTGCCGGCAAAGATGGCCCGGCTGTCTCTCCTTTTATTCTGATATCGTTTGTTTCTTTAATTGGTGTAACGGCCTGCATCCTGGCAGCGGTTGTATTGCTGGTACTGTATTACCTCGAATTCTTACAGAACGGTGGCATGACCAGCGATCCGTTGTTAATGAAAAACCTCACCTTCTTTTTTGGTCACACGCTCGTTAACGAAATGCTCTACCTGGGTCTGGCGGTTCTGTATGAGCTGTTCCCACGCATGGCGGGCAAACCCGATTACAAAACAAGCTGGTATGTAGGCATTTCCTGGAATGCCACGTTGTTGATTGTTCTGTTTGCGTACTTCCATCACCTGTATATGGACTTTGCACAGCCGGTTGCCTTTCAATACATCGGCCAGATCATGTCGTGGTTCGCACCCTTGCCGGCTGCGGTGGTTACCATTTTCTCGGTACTCACTACTGTTTATCGCTCCAACATGAAGTGGAGCCTGGCTTCGCTGCTGTATTTTTTTGGTGTGATGTTCTGGGCCATTGGTGGGGTAGGTGCTATTCTGGATGCCGTTATTGCCAATAACTTTGTGTTGCACAACACACAATGGGTACCCGCGCATTTTCATACGTACAATTTGTTGGGCAATGTCTTTTTCAGTCTGGCCTTTACCAGTTGGTTTGCCGATGAAATCGGGGAGAAAAAAATTGCACCGGGCCTCGTCAAAGTTATTTTCAGTTTGCTGGTGGTGGGTGGAGTTGGATTTGTCCTTGCCTTTTATTTGGGAGGAGCGCTTTCTGTTCCGCGCAGGGTAGATATGTATAATGAAATTGTGAGCGAAGGGATTACCCTGGCCAAACTGGCCGTGGTATGTGCTTCGTTATACCTCGTGGGCATGATTATTTATACCATTGATTTTACAAGGCGATGTGCTGGGCAATTATTCTCCTGAGTTTTTTCTCTACGCAGCAACCCGATGAGATGGGTTATTTGCTGAAGAACATTCCGGATGTTCCGGTGCGAACAGCGGAATCTTCGCTTCAGCCCCTTTCATCGTGGTATTCGCAAAAGCCCATGATTCTTACCCTGGCGTATAGCCGGTGCCCGGGAGTTTGCAGCCCCTATGTGTTACAAATTCGCGATCAGCTTGCCATGCAAAGTATTGCAGAAGATAAGTTTCAAATGGTGGTACTTAGTTTTGATTCTACCGATAACGCACAAACACTAAGTAAGCTTGCAGGATACAGCAAGGTAAACCCACCGCCATCCAACTGGACATTCGCGGTGCTTCCAACGGAAAGTCGGGAAGAACTGGCCGCATCGCTTGGGTTGAAATGGAAAAAGTTGGGCGAGCTTTATGATCACAATTCCTTATTGCTTCTTGTAAGCACGGAGGGAAAAATTTTGCAACGGGTTGAGGGCCTCCCTTCCAATGATCAGTGGAACCGTCTCTTCAGAGAAATAACACACGAGTTTGTTCCGGTTTATTCTACGCTGGGCGAAAACATCTGGACGAGTTGTTTCCGTTACGATCCGGCCAGCGGCACCTGGCGTATGAACTGGGGCTTGTTGTTAATCCTCATTCCTTCAGTAGCTACAGTATGTATCCTGCTCATCCTGCAAACCATTATCCGAGTTGGCGCTACAAAAAAGATTGCGAACACTAAACCCATCATCAGCCATGATCCTGTTTAACAACCTCTTCTTTTACGAATTGAATGCGCTTCTTCTTCAGAGCGTAAGTAATTCATTTCAAATGACGGTAATCTTTGCCCTTTCCCTGGTGGTTATTATTCTTACGATTGTGGTCTTGCTGTACCTGTATCACATTTTACAGATTGTTTTAAAAGTGTCGGGGCTTCCCGTGCCGGAAGCATCACTTGGGGTTACCTGGATCAATTACCTCTACATCCTCACCCTTGCAATGGGCGTCATTTCATGGTATATCTATTCAACTTTTTCCTGAAGAATGGCAACAAAAATTGCTTTTCATAAACATTTTAAGATAAAATTTGTCTTAAATTAAAAAGGAAGTAAAACAACCCATGTTTTCAAAAGCCTGTGAATACGGCATTAAAGCCATCATTTATATAGCGACTCAATCGTTGGAGGGGCAGCGCGTAAAAATTGGCGATGTGGTGGAGAACTCGGGCTCGCCAGCGGCATTTACTGCAAAGGTGTTGGGTGCACTTACCAAACATGGCATCGTGCATTCGCTTACCGGGCCTAATGGTGGTTTTTATATCGATCCCGCTCAGATGAAGCGGATCAAAGCAAGCGATATTGTTTTCGCTATTGATGGCGACTCCTTATATACAGGTTGTGCGTTGGGGTTAACCAACTGTAACAGTGCAGAACCTTGTCCGATGCACGATCGCTTTGTAAAAAATAAGAGCGGAGTTAAAGAAAATGCTTGAAACGACTACGGTGTACGACTTAGCCCTGGGGGGGTTTAAAATCGGGGTAAGACTATCCTGGTACGATAAAAAAAATTTTAGATTGATTTAAGACAAATTTATCCATAAAAAAAATGCGGCCGATTCCAGGCTCAACATAAAAACGAACTAGAAACCATAAAATAATCTATTATGAAAATTGAAACAGACCATATCGTTGGCGAAGTGGTAGCACAAGATTACCGTACCGCAGCCGTATTTCACGCACACGGCATCGACTTTTGTTGCAAGGGAGGACGCAGCATTGCCGATGCCTGCGAACGCAAAGATGTTGAACCCCATGCCCTGGTGGAGGCGTTGCAAAAAGTAGTAGAACAAAATGAAAGCAAGGCCACCGATTATAACTCATGGCCGCTGGATTTACTGGCCGATTACATTGAAAAGAAACATCACCGCTATGTGGAGAACCGGATTCTGGAGATTAAACCCTTTCTGCACAAAGTGGCAACCGTGCATGGTGGCCGGCATCCCGAACTACTTGAAGTGGCCGAATTGTTCGATCAAACATCTGATGAGCTAACCGTACACATGAAGAAAGAAGAGTTCGTGCTGTTCCCATTCATCCGTAAAATGGTGAGCCAGAAAGCGGCCAACCAACCGATATCCACTCCGCCTTTTGGCACCGTTCAAAATCCGATTGAGATGATGAAGCACGACCACAACGCAGAAGGGGAGCGCTTTCAAAAAATTACGGAGCTGACAGGCAACTTCGTGCCTCCGGCCGATGCCTGCCGAACCTACACCGTTACGTATGCCATGCTGAAAGAGTTTGCTGAAGATTTATACATGCACATTCATTTGGAAAACAACATACTCTTTCCAAAAGCCATTGAAATGGAAAGGCAAAATTGATGAAACGAATTTCCGTAAAGCGGATCTACGAGCCACCATCAAAAACCGATGGTTACCGGATGCTGGTGGACAGGCTTTGGCCGAGAGGGTTGAAGAAAGAAAATGCAGCGCTTAACGAATGGAACAAAGACATTGCTCCTTCGCCAGCGCTGCGAAAATGGTTCGGCCACAAGCCTGAACGATTTGATGAGTTTAGCAGAAAGTACTTTCGGGAACTCGATCACATGGAGGAGGAGGTACATCGCTTGAAGGATCTGGCTGAAAAAACTCCGTTATGTCTTCTTTACGCAGCAAAAGACGAGATACATAACCATGCGAATGTTTTGGCCAGAAGATTAGAAAGTAAACGTGCAGCAAGTTAGTGTTTGGAGTAATGTCAGGTTTTTAAATGAAGGAAGTATGAAATTAGTCGATAGCATATTTAATCATCTAAAGCAGACAAAGAAGGACGAGAAAGATGAGGCACCGGAAGGACTGTGCCCGGTGTGCTGGGGATATCAGCAATACGACAACAAGATTCGGAAAATGTTTAAGGATAAGCAGATAGACGTAAACAATCACCGCGACAGCTATATGCTGATACAACAGTTTGTAAAGGATCACCTCGAAAGCATCACCTTAAAGGAGGGTGAATTGAAGCAGTGCCCTTCTTGTTCAACACATAAACACCCCTGATGGAAAAGCCGATTAAACGACATAAAGCGCTACAGCCGCTAAGCAGAGATCACCATCACGGCTTATTATTGGGTTGGAAAATCAGGCAGGGCTTTAAGAAGGGCATTGATGCAGACCGGATGATGGCCTATGCACAGTGGTTTTGGAAAACCTCGCTGCAACATCATTTCGAAGTAGAGGAAAAAGATTTCTTTCCGGTGCTTGGAAACGAGCATGTGATGGTAAAGAAAGCGCTGGCCGATCACAGGCGGCTGGCCCGGTTGTTTACATCAGCCGATCCTGAAAAGGAGCGTACGCTCAATCGGATTGAAGAAGAGTTGGAGAAGCATATCCGGTTTGAAGAAAGGCAACTCTTCAATGTTATTCAGGAAACCGCAACACCTGATCAATGGCTTGCCTTGGAAAAGGTACACACCTCGTTACATACTGACGAAACGTGGAAGGATGAATTTTGGCTTTAAACTACAGTACCTGAAAGGAAGCGTTAGTTATTACTTTTCAATCTGTTCTTCTACAATTCCCATGGCGGCCATCATGGTGGGGAATCCCACCGTTGGTAAAAATAGCTGGCACTTGCTTCGCGGTTGCCCGATGCAACCTCACGGGCACTCACTTGCGATGTTGCTGCTGAGCAGGGATTTGCCCTGATTGAATTGCTCCGGTTACACTTTTTCAGAGAAGAAAATATCGTATTCCCCAAAGCGAACAAGTACATACACCCCGATGAATTTCAGTTGATGCTCGGTAAAGAGGAGCTCTTCAAATATTATTGAAGGAAGCGCTGCCGTACGCGGAACGATGCATTGGATGTATCTATCACAGTAAAATACAGATCTCGATATAAGGACAAATTACTCTTTTATTTGTACCTTTGCAGCCTCAATTCTGAACCCGGATGCCATGCAAAATCTGAACGAGGCCAATAAGCCCCTGATCTACTCCTGCTCAGGGTGTTCCAGCGCTGCCCAGATGGCCAATGCCATTGCCCTTAAAATCGATCGCAGTGGTTTGGCGGAGATGTCGTGCATTGCAGGTGTTGGTGGCAATGTGAAGAAGCTGGTACGGCTTGCTAAATCTGGCAGGAAAATAATTGCGGTAGATGGCTGTCCCCTGGCGTGTTCCAAAGCCTGTCTGGCCAATCATCAATTGAAACCCGATCTGCATTTTGACCTTTCGGATTATGATGTTCCAAAGAAGAACGGACAAGACTATAATCAGGATCAAATGGAAACGGTGCTGGGTAAAATCGAACATGCTATCAAACCAGTAGTTGAGCAATGCGATGAAATAGCTAATTGAGGTTGTGCATCTATATTAGTTCAGAATGTCTCCACCCCCTTTACTTTCTGGAGAGAAACAAAAAAAAATAATGGATACTCCATTAGAAGAGGGATAACTGTGTACCAATTCCCAACTTATGCTTAGTTTTGTTGCCCTGTTGTATCTCGGGGTGTAGCACAGCCCGGCTAGTGCGCTACGTTCGGGACGTAGAGGTCGGAGGTTCGAATCCTCTCACCCCGACAGATCAAAAGAACCCAGGTAACGCCTGGGTTTTTTCGTTTTGAACCAGGAGGTAAAAGATTTAATGGGACCCTTCCGCTACTTTTTTTCCTGGAATTTTTCGTTGCAGGTAATGCACCAACTTATCGTATTCGGTGTGCTCCTTTTGCCCGATGGTGATGCGAAGCCTGTTATCGCAAACAATTTCAAGTTCTTTATACACAGCTTTTTTTCCGGTTTTTACAATGCTCTCGCGCCAGCTTGTAATTTGCCTGAGGTGGAAGCCATGCGTTTTTCTAAATACGGGGTAAGTAATCTCCAGCCGGTTATTACCGGCACGAATTACTTTGTACCGGATAAAAATCCGATACAAAACAAAAACTCCGATAGGTACAAGAATACCTATGATGGCGAGGTTATACCATGCGTAACGATCTTGTATAATAGTCACAACATTTAGCGTCAGCACGATGCAGGTTATGAGCAGAAAAAGGGTAAATGAAATAAGCGTTTGTGAGCTTGGCCTGGAAACGATCACAGTAAATTAAAATAAACTAAGAGCCGAAGATGAGATTTGAACTCACGACCTACGGTTTACGAAACCGTTGCTCTACCCCTGAGCTACTTCGGCAAGGGTTTGTTAAGCACAAAATTAATATTATTGACAAAAAGTATATCTTGGCGAAGTCATGCTATCAAAGAAGTGTAAATATGCCATTCATGCACTCGTTTACCTGGCGGGGCGATACCAGCAAGGGCCGGTTCACATTCAGGAAAATTGCTGAAAAACAGCATATTCCAAAAAAAATTTCTTGAAG
>LNFR01000115.1 GCA_001567185.1 Bacteroidetes bacterium OLB12 | reverse complement strand
CTGGTGGATAACCTCAGCTTTGGAAAGTAATATTGGGTTAAATGCTATTGCCCAGTTTACATGCGAACTACCCAATCTCAACACCGCAAGGTTTAGGCACTGGTATGATATATAATAATAATATAGCCGGGCCGCTGCTGGTTGAAAAGGGGCAACTGGTTTACCAAAATGGCCTTAATTGGGCCGATTTGTAGCCTTCTGATTAGAAAACTAATTTTTTTAGCTTAAATCTTGCTAATCCGATTTACATTGCCTTAATTAGCTAAAATTATTAGCCAATGAGCGATTTTAAGCTAAAAATAGAAACAAAAAAGCTTCAGTCAGGGCGGTTTCAGGTTAATTTCAGTACTGGTTATGATGGCGGGTATTATGGCTACCTGTTGGCCGAACCGCAGACAGCGGTAAGTGAGATCATTTCAAAAATCAACCGGCATCTGTCAGCTTTCGATAATTCGGAAAGATATTTTCAACGCAATCTGTTTTCTATCGGAAACCGGAAAGCAACAACGGGTAGAATCTTAATCTTTAAACGATAACAACAATGGTTAAACTGAACGAAAACATTCGCATTCTGCGCAGGCGGTTGTCGCTTACGCAAGATCAGTTTGCACAAAAGCTTGGTATTAAGCGCTCGCTGGTGGGTGCCTATGAAGAAGGCAGAGCAGAGCCCAGGCTGGAGCTGATGCAAAAGATGGCTGAGATTTTTTCAATGTCGGTAGATCAGTTGATTGGTCAGGATTTTTCTGCTGGCGCGCAACCGGTGGTGAAATCCTATGAGCGTGGTAAAGAAGTGGTGGTAGTTACGGTAGATGCCAATCAGAAGCAAAACATAGAATTTGTTCCGGTTAAGGCAGCAGCCGGATACCTGAATGGCTATGCAGATGTTGAATATGTAAAAGAACTTCCGCTTTTTAGTTTACCCAACCTGCGCCAGGGAACTTATCGTGCGTTTGAGATTAGTGGAGATTCCATGCTGCCCCTTATGCCTGGTTCTATTGTAGTGGGGGAGTATGTAGAGAATCTAAGGCATATCAAAAATGGTAAGACTTACATTTTGGTAACAGAACGCGAGGGCATTGTGTATAAGCGTGTTTTTAATTACCTGGATGAAAATGGCAGCCTGTTTCTGGTTTCTGACAATCGCCAATATTCACCTTATCAATTACGGGGTGAGGAGGTGTTAGAGGCCTGGGCCGCAAAAGCCTATATCAGTGTGCAGTTTCCTGATGTTTCCGAAAAACAAGAAGTAACGGTTGATCAGTTGGCGAGTGTAGTGCTTGATCTGCAAAAGGAAATACTCGATTTGAAATCAAAGAAATAAAACTTAGCGGTTTACTTTGCCCGACCTTTCCTTACCTGTTTAAGGAGAGGCGGGTAGAAGGTTTTGCTCCTGGCAGGAGAAGGAGATTTGTATCTGAAGATCGCTTGACACCAAACCTGTAAGCACTTCTAATTTTTAACGCTGGTTTCAAGAACCAAAGAAATTGTTTGGGGCCGGTTAATCTTTCCGGTGCGGGTTTCTACAAACCGATCTACTAAGTAAAATGATTTTGGGTTTTCGTAACGTGTCAGGGTTTGACCAAGCGTTTGTTTTAATGATTCAGTTTGTGCTTTCGTAATGGTACCCTCTATTATCAAAGCTACCGATTCGCCTAATTGTGCGTGTGGTAACCCGGCAATAATAAACCGATTAGGTATTTGAAGGTTTTTAAATGAGAGGGCAATGACTGATTCAATTTTTTCGGGAATAATTTTTATACCCCCTGTGTTTATAACACCATCAATCCGGCCGAGCCATTTAAACTGGTCATTGCCAATCAATTCAACAAGATCGTTCGTAACAATGGGTTCGCTGCCCAGGTGTGCAGCCTGAATGGACAGGCACCCTCTATCGTCTTTTTCAATTTTAAAACCGGGCAGAACATGGAATGTATCTTCGGTATGCCCGGAGAGTTTTTGCATAGCTATGTGCGTAAGGGTTTCGGTCATGCCATAGGTGGCATACGTATTATTTGTAAAAGCTTTTAATTCGACTTTGGTTTGCGCAGGTAGCGGGGCTCCGCCAATAATTACATTCGTTATGGTATTCAATTTTTTACGCTGTGGCGATTTTAAGATGGCCTCCACCTGGTAAGGCACAAGAGCAGCAAAGTCAACCGGTATTTCATCTGCAAGAACTTGTAGCGGGTTCGCTTCCGGTGGGGTAACAATTATATTCATGCCCACTTCCAGGGCACGTACCAACATCATCCGTCCGGCAATAAACGTAATGTCCAGGCAAACCAATGCAGTTTGTTCCGGCTTCAGGTTCAGATAGTGTGCTGTAATGCGGGCACTTGCTTTCAACTGTTCGCGTGTAGCGCGAATTTGTTGGGGATTCCGGTTGAGCCGGATGTTTGCAATTGAAAATCAGTTTTTCCGTTTAGCCATTCGTTACAAAAACGTGTGGCTGAAGATTCAGCCACATGTGTTTTCAATTCTTCAAACGTATGTCGTGTATCGTTTTCCAGTAACCAGGGCATGGGTTGCTGTTGGTTTAAGGAAATTTTGGAAACTTCGAAAAATCGGGCTCGCGTTTTTCCAGAAAGGCATTCTTACCTTCTTTTGCTTCATCGCTCAGATAATATAAAAGTGTGGCGTTTCCTGCCAGTTCCTGAATACCAGCCTGACCATCCAACTCGGCATTGAAGGCACACTTGAGCATGCGAATAGCCAACGGACTTTTCTTTAGAATTTTCTTTGCCCACAGCACATACGTTTCTTCCAGTTTATCAAGTGGAACAACTTTGTTTACCAGGCCCATGTCCAGTGCTTCCTGTGCATCGTACTGATCGCACAGGTACCAGATTTCGCGCGCTTTTTTTGTCCAACAATTCGGGCCAGGTACGATGCGCCAAAGCCACCATCAAAGCTGCCTACTTTTGGACCGGTTTGCCCGAAGCGGGCATTTTCAGCTGCAATACTCAAGTCGCACACAACGTGCAATACATGCCCGCCACCAATGGCCCATCCGGTAACGGCTGCAATTACTGGTTTTGAAATAGAGCGAATTATTTTTTGCAGATCCAGCACATTCAGGCGAGGAACCGTATCGCTGCCAACATAACCTCCATGCCCGCGTACACTTTGATCGCCACCACTACAAAATGCGTTGCCCCCTTCTCCGGTAAGTATGATTACACCCACCTCAGCATCTTCACGACAAATCAACATGGCATCAATCATTTCCTGCACCGTTAGCGGTGTAAATGCATTGTGTACCTCGGGCCGGTTAATACTAATACGGGCAATTCCCTCGTATTTATGAAACAGAATTTCCTTGTATTCTTTAACGGGTTTCCAATCGTATTTAAGCGTCATAACTATTTTTTATACTATGTTTAAATTCCTGAAAAGCGGTTGTTGCATCCGCCTGATTACTTTTAATTTCTAAAATTTTGGTACGGCCATCAAAAGTAAGAAACTCTTTCAATGCAGCATTAAGTTCGGATGGAGTAGAAACCGGTAAATGAACAAAACCAAACTCGCGGGTAAGATGATCGGCAGAAAGGTTTTGTCGGGTAACAAAAAACTCGTCCTTTGCAGCAACCTGACCCGGGCCGTCAATCAGATTAAAAATAACTCCACCATGGTTGTTAATAACGACTACGCGCAAATTGGGCAATGCATAATTATGCCAGAATGCATTGCGATCATAAAAGAAGGCAAGATCGCCCGTAATCAAAAAGTTGGGTACATCGCTATTTAATGTATGCCCCACCGTAGTACTGGTACATCCGTCAATACCACTGGTGCCCCGATTGGCATATACATGAATACCTTTTTGTTTTTCGGTTAACCCAATCAGGTTAACATACCGCACCGACATACTGTTGGCAACATGTAAGTTACATCGGGCAGGTAATGACTCCAGCACAACTTTCACAGCCTGCAATTCATGAAAACCTGTTGTGCTAAAATAGTTTTGGTAACTGCGTTGTATGCGATGTTCTTCAGCTAACCAAAGCCGGGTGTAATTGGTTTTTTTCTGAAGTTCAAATTTCGTGATAGCAGGTGCACTGCTTAAGCTGGTAAAGAAAGATTTCGGATCGCAATGAATGGTTCGGGTTAACGACTGAAACGGATCGGGAACAATGCCAGAAGGCTGTATGTGCCAATGTTGTTGAGAGCCATATTTGCGTAAAAACTGTTTCAGGTGTTTGGATATTACCGATTTACCAAACGTAATAATCAAGTCGGGGCGCAAGGTTGCCTTGATTGATTCAGGCGCATGTGCAAGAAATACATCAGCATGCCTGATAGCCGTTGGTGCCGAATGAAAGTTAGAGATCACATCACCAATAAGCGCGGCCTGATGGACATCGCAAAACCGGGTAACAGCTTTAACGAGCGTTGGCTGGTTTTCCTGTTGGCCGGCAATTACCAGTATGCGTGTAAAGCCTGCCAGTAAATTGGTAAATTTTGTTCTACTCTCTTTTGTTAAATCAGTTTGAGCAAGTTCGGGTTCTACAATTTTTACTTTTTTACTGAATTTGATTTTTTCTCCTGCTTGCGGATAGAGGGGTTCGCGTAAAGGCACATTGATGTGTACCGGCCCGTATGGAAAAGTGTGTGCCAGCGAAATAGCTTCATTTACTATGCGCTGAATATGCCAAACGGAATCGGCATGCATATATTCTACGGGCAGGTTATAGGATTGTTTTACGTGCGATCCAAAAATATTTTCCTGACGGATGGTTTGCCCATCCCATTGATCAATCCATTCTGCGGGCCGGTCGGCCGTAAAAACCAGAAGTGGTATTTGTTGAAAATAGGCTTCGGCAACGGCCGGAGAAAAGTTGAATGCAGCGCTGCCCGAAGTACAAACCAGCACGGTAGCCGATTTTGTTTGCTGCGCCAGACCCATTCCGATAAAAGCTGCACTTCGTTCGTCACTAAAAGTATGGCTGGTAATCGATTGGTGATTGGCAAAGGCAAGGGTGAGCGGGGCACATCTTGAACCCGGACAAAGCACTGCGTGTTGTATGCCGCGCTGTGCACATATTTCTGCAATATCAAAAATGGGTTGAAGGTAGGCCACTCAGTTAAAAAGTTTTTTCAGGTTATCCATCTTCATTGCAGTCTCTGTAAATTCCTCACGGGGTATTGAGTCGATGGTTACACCTGCTCCTGCATAAAAGCGTAACCGGTCGGTTAAAAATTGCATACACCGTAAGTTTACGTATATACATGATTGTCCCTGAATATTTACCGGTCCTAAGTAACCGCTGTAGAATTGCCGCGGATATCCTTCCTGCAACTGTAAAAATTCAAGAGCAGGTTCAAGGGGCATTCCGCACACAGCTGAGGTAGGGTGAAGGAGTTTTAACATCACCGACCCTAACTGTGGAAAGTTGGTAGCCTGCATATCTACTTCAAATTCAGTTTTAAGATGCATTACATTTCCTGCCACTATTGTTTTAGGGCCATGTTCTTCGTATTCGCGCAATCTGATTTTTTTAAAGCAACTGATAATGTAACGACTTACCAATGCCTGCTCTTCAATTTCTTTTTGTGTCCAGGCAACTGTTTTAAGGTTGATGTCGGGTGTGTAGGGCAGGGTTCCGGCAAGGGCAATGGTTTTGAACTTGTTTTGCGACACGCTTACGAGTAATTCCGGAGTAGCCCCCATCCAGGTTCCTGTTTGAGGTGATGAAACAAACGAAACAAATGCTTGTGGGTGTTGGCTGCAAAGTTTATTGAAGGCTCCTATTAAATCGATATTTGAATGGCAGGGCACATCTTCGAAACGGGATGGAACTACTTTTTCAAATACCCCGCTTTCAATTTTTAAAATGCATTCCTTTACGAGGCTTTCATAATCAATTGGCTTGGCCAATGTGTGTTGTTGAAAATAAAAAGCTTCTTTTTGCAGACCAGATGATTGGAAATCCTTGGGTAAACTTCCTTCTATCAAATTTCCATCTCTGAATTTATAAAGCATATCGGCAACGAAATTTACCTTTTGATGGGTTGGATCAAAAGGAGCGAACACGAAACCAGAATGACTTCCTTCCAGGTTAATTTCTTTTTCAAGAAGTATTTCCCGGGTTATCAACAGAAACTTTTCATTAATCGCTGGTGACTTCCAAAGGCAAAAGGAGTGGCCGCGTTTTTAAAGCGTTGCTAATTAAACCCGCTATGAGTTCAGTTTCAGTAATGGATGATATACTGTTAGCAGATACCATTTATCGTTTGTCTAGTACAGCTAATGTAATGCGGCTGATGCACACAAGATCCTGTGTGTCGTTTACAATTCTTATTTCCCATACCTGAGTTCGCTTGCCAATGTGTACGGGTTTGGCAACTCCGGTTACAAAGCCGTTTCGAACACTCTTAATATGGTTTGCGTTTATTTCCAGTCCCACACAATACTGTACGGCCGGATTGATGCAACAAGTTGCTGCTATGCTGCCAAGGGTTTCGGCCAGGGCTACAGATGCACCACCATGTAACAAACCAAGCGGTTGGTGGGTGCGAGGGTCAACAGGCATGCGGGCTTCTATAAAATCTTCACCCATGTTTGTTAATTCTATACCAAGGTGGGCCACCATTGTATTACCAAACATGGCATTGAGTGTTTCTAGTGTTGGTGTGGCTTTGAATACAGACATTCGCTATGCTATTCTGATTGAGAGAAACTTTTTAACTACTTTCTTTGCCGGAAGACCTGCTGTGAAGCTAACCGACCTGGTTACAAATCTACTTCTACAAGCCTTAACGTGGTCAGGTTCTGTGTTTTAGTAATAACATTTAGCACAAAATCCTTATTTTTGCGCCCAATTTATAACAGATACCTCAAAAACTGGTTAGAAATTGATCACTAAAAAATATATATCATCCGGCACGGGCAAACTGATTTTAACCTGAAAGGTATTGTGCAGGGGAGTGGCGTAGATTCTTCGTTGAATGTGCGCGGAATGGCTCAGGCGCGGGCATTCTTTAACATGTATAGCCACATTCGGTTTGACAAGGTTTATACCTCCTTTTTAAAGCGGACAAAAGAATCGGTGGCTGGATTTATAGAAGCGGGAATTCCTTACGAAAGCCTGCCGGGTTTGAACGAAATAAGCTGGGGCAAAAAAGAAGGCCAAGCCATTACGCCCGAAGAAGATGCGTATTACCATTGGATGCTGGATCAATGGCGCCAGGGCAATACCCACCTGCGGATTGAAGGAGGTGAAAGCCCGGAAGATGTGGTGAAACGGCAGGAGGTTGCGTTGGCTGGCATCCTGAAGCAGGAAGAAGAACGCAACATTTTGATTTGTATGCACGGCCGTGCCATTCGCATTTTGCTTTGCCGCTTACTCAACTATCCGTTAAAATGCATGGATATGTTTGAGCATGAAAACCTTTGCTTGTATTTATTGGAGCAAACCGGTTCTTCCTTTATCGTTCGAAAGTATAATGATACTTCACACCTGAAGAATCGGGTAGGTGAACCTGCGGTGGCAGTTTAAGTTTATGTTTTAGGGTTTAGCAACTCCAGTTCGGTTTTAGCCTTGCTGTCGATGCTGTTTTTATACTCATGACGTGGAAAACTCATTGCCAGTTCGAAGTACTTACGGGCATTCGTAAAATCTTTTTGTTCTTTTGCAATGTAGCCTAACTGCAGGGCAGCATTTGCACCAAAATACCAGGGATTATTTTTGGTCATATCGATGCTTTGCTGATAAAAAAGTTTGGCAGCACTAAGCTCACCTATTCGATGTGCTAATCTTGCTTTGCGGTAGTAGTATTCCGTTTGATCTTTTGCAGTTGGTAAATCTACCAGCGAGATGGTTTGGAGTACGTTAGATGCCTCCTTATAATATCCACCATCCGTGCTAAAGCGAACCTGGCTTAACTTTTTGTTGGGAAGGCTTCCGGTTTCCAACTGATAGGATGCATACCGGTCGGGTTCGGCTTTTGCGCTTCCGGTGGTCTTAGCTTTTTCGAAATATAACTGGGCATTGCGGGGATTGTTCAGCAACCAGTAGTTGAGGGCAATTTTAAAATATGAATCTTTCTTAAAGCTGATGCTGGGATACACAGCAATAAATTTTTTAAAGGCCTCAATGGATTTTGCATACTCCCCCTTTTGTAAAAGCACTTCGCCACGCAGGTAGTCGATGTAATGCATAGGAAGACCTTCCGGTTGCTGGTCTATGCGATGGATCAACTGCAATGCCTCTTCGCTGCGCGCATCTTTTATCAGCATATTTACACCCATAAATAAAAGCAGTCGATTGCCGGGTTGGTCCTTCAAACAATCATTAATACCACTGGCTGCTTCAGTAAATTGCTGGTTAATAAATCCTTTTACTGCAAAGAACAGGATATCTGCTTCCATTTTAAGCGAAGACGTGGAGTTACGTAAGTCGGAGAGTAACTGCTGACCGGCTGCAACCGAACCTCTCATGCCCAACAAACTCATAAACCATTGGTATTTCTCAGGCACAGCACCTACCATTACCTGAATAACACCGGCTGTCTTTTTTATAGGGACAAAAGCTGGAAATTTTTTGCGACAATCCACTACTAATTGATTGGCTTTACGGATAGAGAGTACGGCATTCAGGTCTTGTCCCAGGTTGAGATAACAAAATCCGCGTTGCAAATGTATCTCGGCCAAAAGAAAGAGCGACTCGGCCGAAGTGGGAAGGCCCTCCAGGTATTTGATTCGTTCTTTAAAGTGTTCATCAAATGTTGCAAAACGGGAATGATCTTCTGTGATCAGAATTTGTAAGGTTTCATTCAGCGTTTGCACATAAGTTTTGTGCAGGATGTTTCCATTATAGTGCGCCAGCAGTTCGTTTGCTTTTTCGGGTTGCAGGTTAATAACCCATTCATAGCTCTTAAGCAGGTTGGTATCAAATTTCCAATCGGTACCCTTTGCGTATAAGGAAAACAAAAAAAAGGCAAGTGATCATACCTGCCTTTCTTACTTGTTCTATGTTTTTTTT
>LNFR01000114.1 GCA_001567185.1 Bacteroidetes bacterium OLB12 | reverse complement strand
ATTTTGGGCAAATGAAACGAAAACACAGGCCTGTGCGAATAAGAGTAGTGTAATTTTTTTCATGGAGGTAAATTTTATCAAATATAGTTTTTGCTCCAATCCGGCAAGAATTCATTTTATGAGCAGCCAATTTCAAATTTAATTTATACTGGTATGTCAGTCAAGTATTCAAAGCAGAAAAGCCCCCAGTAATTCTTATGAACAATATTTCATGTTTATTTATTTGATTTTTAATAAGTTGAAAATGTAGTTAAGAACCGGGTTTGTTAATTTGATAAACTGGTCTTAACATTACCCAATTTTAGAAACTTTGATTTAAGCCAGAACATGATACCAAAAGGTAAACTGATCGTAATTGGGGGGGCGGTAGATAAAGGAAGTTTTACCGAAAAAGATTATCAGGCCGGTATTGAAAATAACCTGAATTTCTTTGAAAAGGGCATCTTACGTAGGATAATCAATGAATCGACAAAAAAGGAAAAATCACGCATCGAGATCATTCCCACTGCATCAAAAAGTCCTGTAACAGTTGGCGAAGAATACCGTAAAGCATTCCAATACCTAGGGGTTGAAGACATTGAGGTGCTCGATATTGAAGACCGTGAAACGGCAAACAGTACGAAAGTGGCTAACCGACTTAAAAAAGCCGACGTACTTATGTTTACCGGTGGTGACCAGCTCCGGCTTACTTCTATTTTGGGCGGAACCCGCTTTCATGAAATTATGGAAGACAAATACCGGGATACCGATTTTGTAATTGCCGGTACATCTGCAGGTGCTGCAGCCTGCAGCACAAATATGATTTATCAGGGTTCAGCTTCCGAAGCCCTCTTAAAAGGTGAAATTAAAATAACCGGTGGGCTGGGTTTAATTGATGATGTAATCATTGACACTCATTTTGTACAACGCGGACGTATAGGCCGCTTGTTTCAGGCAGTTGTGAGTAATCCCAGGGTGCTTGGAATCGGTTTGGGTGAGGATACCGGATTACTGATTAAAGGCGGTCGTATCATGGAAGCCATCGGTTCGGGCCTGGTTATTTTGGTTGACGGACGCCGGATAAAAAATACCAACATAACAGAAGTGGAGCTGGGGCAGCCCGTTTCCATCGAAAATTTGGTGGTTCATGTAATGTCGAAATATGACCGGTATGATTTAGAAAAACATACCATGAAAATTCACCATACCGATCCCGGAACCTTACAAAAAGCCTAATCATGCCAGTTAAATTGATTATTCACGGCGGTTTTTTTAGCGAATCATTCTACGGATCCGCTTACCAAAAAAGCCAAACAGGATGCCATGGAACGAATTGTACGTGAAGGGTATAGCTACTTGCTGAACCATTCGGCGCTGGAAACGGTAAGCCATGTGGTATCTTTATTAGAAGATGATGAGCTGTTTAATGCCGGCACGGGTTCGCAGATTCAGAGCGACGGCGTGGTGCGAATGAGCGCATCCATACAGGATGGCACAAGTAAAAAATTTGCCGGCGTTATTAATATCGAAAATGTGCAGAACCCGGTTCAGGTTGCAAAGCTTTTGCTGAATGAAGACGATGCCGTGCTGGGTGGGGAAGGAGCTTGCCGGTTTGCCCAAAAGCAGGGTATACCGGCGTATAACCCGGCTACTGCGCAACGTTTGGCCGAGTATCAAGAAAAGCGCGGAAAGGCCGGTCTGGGAACCGTAGGCTGTGTGGCATTGGATGCCGATGGCAAACTGGCCGCAGCCACATCAACCGGCGGAAAAGGGTTTGAAATTCCCGGCCGTATTTCCGATTCGGCTACCGTGGCCGGTAATTTTGTGAATGATTATTGCGGGGTTTCCTGCACCGGAGTGGGCGAAGATATTTTAAGGGTGGCCCTGGCTGCCAAAATCGTTACCCGGGTAAGCGATGGACAATCCATGATGGACGCGTATGCTAAAACATTTGGCGAACTGGCCGAATTTGACGGATTTGCCGGGGCGATTGCTTTAGATAAACATGGAAATTTTGGATACCGGGATTCGCATCCTTCCATGGTTTTTGCCGCTTTTGACGGACTTACACTTGTATTGTTTGAATAATAATACCTATTTTCATTCAAGCTTATGCTTTCACAAAAAACGAAATATGCATTCTCTGCCCTCACATATCTGGCCACCCATGCAGGAAATGGGCCTGTGCTGATTGAAGAGATTGCTGAAAATCGTAAAATAAGTAAGAAATTCCTTGAGAATATTTTGCTCGAATTGCGTAAGGCGGGAATCTGCGGAAGCAAAAAGGGGAAGGGCGGCGGATACTATCTCATTAAAGCACCCGCTGACATCCAATTGTCTAAAATTATCCGTCTGGTAAACGGCCCCATTTCCCTAGTTCCATGCGTTAGTCTTCATTATTACGAACCCTGCGGTGATTGTGCTGATGAAAAATCATGCAAACTACGTAGCATTATGATGGATGTGCGTGACAGTGCCCTTCAAATTCTGGAAAACAGAACCTTAGCCGATTTACTTGATTAATGGATTATTTTATTGGATTTTCTTAATTTTAACAATAATAATCTACTTTATTTATAGAGTATATATACTTTTGTATCCGAAAATTTAAAAACGATAAAATATATGTCATTAAGACTTGGCGATACCGCACCTTGATTTTCAGGCAGACAGCAGTTTGGGTACAATCCGTTTTCACGAGTACCTTGGAGAATCCTGGGGAATCTTGTTTTCGCATCCGGCTGATTTTACGCCTGTATGCACTACCGAACTGGGTACC
>LNFR01000113.1 GCA_001567185.1 Bacteroidetes bacterium OLB12 | reverse complement strand
TATGTGGGCGGAAGCATCTTTGGGCCTTTGATTTTTTTCGTTCTTTTTTGCATCAAGGCAAAAAGAACATAAAAGAAAAGTACGAACACCTTTGAAGTTCTGATGAGGCGAATCAGGAAAATTCTTTAGATTTAGTCGAGAGCAAAACTTGCCGGATAATGGTGATTGTCCTGTAGTTAGATGGGGCTCGATGGTCTAAAAAACCTACTCATACTATGTTTGCTCTCACCATTTTATAGTCGCATTAAATCTCATAAAGCGTTGGATCAAGCATGTGTGCCGCTGGCTTGGCCTGAGCCAGGCTTTGCGCGGCCTGCGGTACTTATGCTTGGCGCGTGGCTGCATTCATGCGCGTTGGCAAAAAACTTTCTTGCTCAAACTTTATCGCTTACATAGACACTCAAGGACGTGGTGTGCTGGGCCCGGAGAGCGCGGCCTTGAGCGGCTATTTATACATAACGTCAAATTATATAACTGTGCGGCTGGCTTGCGCGGAAACTCTCTAAACCGAAGCCGAATAGCTCCAGACCAGCGTTGGCAATGGCCTGTGCAGCAGGAACGCTGGGATGGTTAACATAATATAATTATATAACTGCGGGTCAGGAACTTAGCTCGGAAAGAGTTATATAATTTATATTATGTTAAATAGTTAGGATCACTTATCTGTAAACTATCTTAATCCCAGGTAGTTTATTAGGTTAAACTTGTTAACAAACGGTTTAGACCGGTACACACCAGAGTTATATCATAGCAAGGTCTGCAAGCTATGAGGTTCTTGAATGGCGCGCATCCACCCTACTTTCCATCGGTTTGCTTACTTTTGCGCTCTTATTTTAACAGGTAATGATTTCGGTAAACAATCTCTCGCTGCAGTTCGGAAAACGCGTCTTATTCGATGAAGTAAATTTGAAATTTACCGGGGGTAACTGCTATGGTGTAATTGGGGCTAACGGGGCAGGTAAATCCACATTCCTAAAAATCCTTTCGGGCGAAATTGACCCTACCCGTGGCCAGGTGGTTTTGGAACCCGGAAAACGCATGGCGGTGCTTCGGCAAAATCACTTTGAGTTTGACGAGGTTCCGGTAATAGACACCGTGATGATGGGATATTCCCACCTCTGGAACCTGATGCAGGAAAAAGATGCCATCTATGCCAAACCCGATTTTTCAGAAGCCGATGGTATTCGTGCCTCAGAACTGGAAACAGAATTTGCTGAGCTGAACGGATGGAATGCCCAGTCCGATGCTGCGGCCTTACTAAGCGGTTTGGGTATTGCTGAGGAAGATCATTACAAATTGGTAAAAGAATTAAGCGGTGCGCTGAAGGTACGTGTGCTATTAGCACAGGCTATTTATGGTAATCCGGACGTACTGATCCTGGATGAACCCACCAACGACCTTGACCTTCAAACCATCTCCTGGCTCGAAGATTTTTTGCTTGAGTTTAAGAATACCGTAATTGTGGTTTCGCACGATCGCCATTTTCTAGATACGGTTTGTACGCATATTGTTGATATCGACTTCAAAGTCATTCGGTTATATACGGGTAACTATACCTTCTGGTACCAGTCCAGCCAGTTGGCACTGGCGCAACGATCGGCCGCTAACAAAAAGGCAGAGGATAAACGAAAAGAACTTCAGGAGTTTATTGCCCGCTTTAGTGCCAACGCTTCTAAGTCTAAACAGGCTACCAGCAGGAGAAAATTATTAGAAAAGATTAATGTGGACGACATTCAACCTTCCACACGCAGATACCCGGCTATCATCTTTCAGCAAAAACGTGTGGCCGGAGACCAGATTTTGCAGGTAGAACATTTGTCGCATACATTAGATAATGGTACTGTTCTATTCAGAAATCTCGATTTTTTCGTAAACAAAGGTGATAAAATTGCTTTTTTAAGTAAGGATAGTTTAGCCATTACTACGTTGTTTCAAATTCTTGCCGGAGAATTAAAACCAGATGCAGGCGCGTTCAAATTTGGCCAAACGATTACCCCTGCCTATTTGCCGGTAAATAACGAAGCATATTTTCAGTCGGATGATAACCTGGTGGATTGGCTGCGGCAATTTGCAGCCGATGAGAATAAAGACGAGGTGTATATCCGGGGCTTTCTGGGTAAGATGTTGTTTTCGGGCGAAGAAGTATTCAAAAAGTGTAATGTGTTATCCGGTGGCGAGAAAGTTCGCTGTATGATTTCGCGCATGATGCTGGCCGGGGCCAACCTGTTAATTTTGGATGAACCTACCAACCATCTCGACCTGGAATCCATTACCGCATTTAACAATGCACTGAAAGATTTTCCGGGTTCGGTTTTATTTACCTCGCACGATCATGAGTTTACACAAACCGTGGCCAACCGCATCATAGAGCTTACACCAAAAGGAAATATCGACCGGCTGATGACTTATGATGAGTATATCGAAAATGAATCCATAGCAGTTCAGAAAGCTGAACTGTACGCTTAAAAAAAATGCTCCGTATTACCACGGAGCATTTTTTTTTGAAGGTTTCAGGTTCTTAATCTACATCCTCCCCTAGTGTCTTTAGTCTCTTTTTAACACGGGCCACACCTGGTTGAATATCCAGGTCGCCATAAATGGTTAGTAAGCTGTAAAGAACATTCACATCATCGGGTGAAATCTTTTCGCAGGCTTCTACAAAAGGTAGTGCAATTTTCAGTTTCTCCACATAGATTTTATCCAGTTCTAAGGCTTTGGCAAGGTCGGCTTTTGAGTTACCTAATGAGCCCATTTTGTCCTTCTCTACCTTGGCATCTTTCCAGTACAAGTCGGCTAACATGGCAGCGGCATCAAAATTTTTAGGGTCCGAAGCCAGCACTTTTGAATAAGTTGCTTTTGCTTTTTCTGATTCACCCGTTTCCTGTTGCAGGCGGCCGAGCAGATAAAGCTGTTGTGCATCGTTAGGATCTTTCTTCAAAGAAGCCTCTACCATTTGCTTGGCTACATCATATTTTTTTTCGTTCAGGTAAATGGAAAGTTCAGTCTGTAAAAAATCTCCATTCTGAGGGTAATCCTTCTTGGCTTGCTGAAGAATTTTCAGTGCTTCTTCATTGTTCTTCTTTTTGTTGTAGTAAATATCAACCAATACAATATAAGCATCAGAAGATTTACCACCCTTGGCCTGATACTTCTTAATAAGATCAACCGCCTTATCATATTCTTCGGCTGCAGGTGCAAAGAACACACCGGCATTCATCAGGATGGTTGTATCGTCCGGAATGAAGTATATGGTCTTCTCAGTAAAAGCAAAAGCTTTCTTGTAATCTTTATCATCCTGATAAGAAGCGATTGCTTTATTAAAATAACTTTGAGCCAATATTCCTGTTACCTGTGCATTCATAATTGGAAAACCCATTGCATCGGAAACAAAAGATGGTGTTTTGTCTTTATCAAGTTCCTTCGACTTCTCAAAGGCTTCTTTTGCAATTGGAAAACCTTCCGGCACCAGCGACTTGAATTTTTCATTGCTGGTGGTATCGATGGCTGCATAGATAACTCCTTTCAGAAACCATGCTTTAGCAGCATTTTTCGAAGGACCACCTTTTTTGTCCACCATAAATTCCTGGCTGGCGGTGGTAGCATCAATAATGGCCTTGGCCTCATCTATTTTGCCCGCCTTTAACGCTTTTTCTGCGTTACCAACATTGGGTTTTATTTCTTTCTGGCCAAATGCCACAAAGGGTAAAACGCCAAACATTAACACAACTATTTTTTTCATTTTCAATTTAAGGTTTAGTTCTATTTTAATTTTGGTCAGATTCTGGTTTAATATCTGTTTCAGCAGCATCGCCATCCATTTTCTGTATTTTTCTACTGATGAAATAGCATCTTCTTCATTTAACTTTATCAGGCGAACACCCTGTGTGGCACGACCCATTACGCGCAATTCATTCACACTAATGCGGATGCTGATGCCCGATTTATTAATAATCATCAAATCGTCATTGTCCACCACTTCCTTGATTGCAACAAGCTTGCCAGTTTTTTCGGTGATGTTAATCGTTTTAACACCCTTACCCCCCCTGCGGGTTATCCGGTAATCTTCAATCGAGGAGCGTTTTCCATAGCCCTTCTCCGAAACCACCAGCAGGTTGGCATCGGCCCGGGCAATACAAACCATACCTATCACCCTGTCGTCTTCCGATTCAAGCGTGGCGGCCCGTACCCCCGCGGCAGTCCGGCCCATGGGTCTAACATC
>LNFR01000112.1 GCA_001567185.1 Bacteroidetes bacterium OLB12 | reverse complement strand
TTGGATATATGGTAGAAGGCGGTATGCCAGCCATTGAGGCGTTATTATGTGCGATGCAGGTAAATGCCAATATTCTGGGTATGGGCGATAAAATTGGTTCTATTGAAAAAGGTAAACTGGCTGATATTGTAGCCGTAAACGAAGACCCTACCAAAAACATAAAAACGATGGAGAAGGTAACGTTTGTAATGAAAGATGGCGTAGTGTATAAGAACGAGTAAGAACAAAAAATGAGGTTGTCTGATAAAGCCGTTCTGTCATCGGAAATTTATTTCACAATTCCGCTTCAGAAATGCTTGAATGGGGGCTCAAGGCCGGAATAACGTACGCACTTATTTCGACTTTTGAGGCACTTTGTAATTATTGAATAGGAGGCTGTCTCAAAAGTCGTTTGGTCATCGCGGATTTATTCCGCGATCTCCATGCTGTGATACCCGATGGGATTCCGGGCACAAGGCCGGAATGACGCACGCTCTTATTTCGACTTTTGAGACAGCCTCTTATTTATTTGATGTCAAAATGAAGCCGTCAATCAAATAGCACTGCGGCATACATTCCGCCAGCCTGGTACTTTGAGTTTACAGTTTCCATTAATTCTATATTTCTAAATCCTGCAGCAGCAATTTCGTTCAGGTTTTCAAAGGAAACCGGGTAGGGGACCCATGCATTGGGTATAGCACTATTATATTCTATAATGATAATGCGGCCATCCGGCAACATAGATTGTTTTAGCTTGTTGAGTAGCGTTACCGGATCCGAACAAAAGTGCAGCGAATTAGCCAATAAAAACCCATCCGTTGATTTCTTGAAATCAATTGTAGAATAATCGGCATCTATCCGGTTGAGTAAAATATCAGGTTGATCCCATAGTATTGATCGGAGCGCATCTTTATTTTTATCTACAGCAGTTATTGTGCTGTGTGGAGGTAATAAACTGGCCAGTGCGCGCGTAAATAAACCGGTGCCGGCACCCAGGTCAATCCAATGCTGGATTGATTTTGATTCAGGTACTCCTTTCCGGATCAGACGAACAGCAACTGAAAGATCCATCATTCATTTGGGCTTAGCCTGACGGAACTAATTTTACAAAGTATTGAATTCATGGTGCAATAAGATAAGAACCCTAATAAATAAAAATCCCCGCTGTGGGCGGGGATTTTTAACCTACTTATTTTTTTGGGGCATTCGGATCGGGCTTGAGTTTGTTTCGGTACAGAAACTCAAGGTAGTATTCTTTATAAGTCGGATCATCGGGGGCTAAAGCGATAGCTTTTTCGTAGGCTGCAATAGCATCCACAATTAATCGGTTTTGTTCATAAAAGCCAGCCAGAAATAAATTTCCAAAGGCAGAAGTTGGGTCTGCTTCTTTTGTTACTTCAGCATAACCAGCTTTGATTTTTTCTGCCTTGGCGGGGCTCAATCTTTTTACCATAGGTCTTGATTGATCGTCCAGTTTGGCTCCGGTTGACTTAGATTTAATATCAACCAATAATGCATCTTCACCACTAAATTTAGCATCAGCCAGATCAACAGTTAAAGTCTTTTCAGCTGTTTCAGCGGTGTAGATTACCTCATCAAACATATTCAGAACCGTTACGATAAACGGACCTGTACTTTCGGTTTCCCAATTAATGATTAACTGATTGCCAAAAATTTCTCCGCCTTCATTTTTAGGTAACTGGGGAGTAATTGCATCTTTAGTACCTCTGTGTACAGCCCCGGTTGCGTTTAACCTGTTTTTCTTTGCCTCAGCCGAATTGCTGCTAAGGATAAAATCGGTGTATTTGTTTAAAACACTTGCCTCAGAAGTAACTCTTGCAACTAAATCGGCCACTTTATGAACCCCGGGTTGCGTTACTTCCAGGGGCTTACCCTTAATGTGAACTAATCCTACGGAAGCATTCTCAGAAATTTTAATCTCATCAGTGGCATTTAAAGTAGAACCAGTTTTAACGGGTTGCCAAGCTGCACCTGACTTAATTTCATTAGCACCTTTATTAGCCAATACCCGGAAGGTATAATTCTGGGCTATAACCAGGTTGCTAACTGCGAATAAGCCAACGAATAGGATAAATCTGCCTTTTTTCATGGTTTTTTGTGGATTTGCAATTCTAAAATTACGAAAAATTGTGCCAAAATCGACTACTCCGTTAATACTTCTGGGGGCTTCTTGGTAAACCATTTTCGGAACTGATTTTGGAAACCTTTGAAAATGTCATACGCGGGGCCTACCAGGGCAGAAGCGGCCAATGTAAGCGACAAATCTAATTTAAATGAAAAATGACCGAAAGAATACACAACCGCTCCTGAAACAGACAATAGTAACATTACCTGTATTAATACAGACAGGGTATCAAACCACAAGGGAATATGGTGATCTATGAGAATGAACAGGATCACGGTAGCAAAGCAAATCAGAATAGCAATAGCATATTTATGCCAGTCTGCTAACTCATCAATATAGTCTTCATTCAGAATCATGGCTACCACGTTGGCATGAACTACCAGTCCGAACATATCCGGATTAGCGCGGCCTGCAACTTTTTTTATTTAGCGGAGTAAAGAATTTGTCTTCCCAACTGGGGTCTCCAAAATAATTACCCATTGAGCCCATCATTACGATGCTGCCTTTAAAAATATCTTCAAGATACTCTCCCTCCAGGAACTTGTCCCAATCAATGGCGTAAAACATAACCGGATACAGGGTCGTGGAGTTATCTATTTTGGTAAGGCTGCTTAATCGGTTATCCCGCACTTCTACATTGCCTCTGAAGTTGATAATTTCTTCATATTTATCTCTTTCCAGAAATTTTTCTGGTTTTGGCGGAATTCATATCATCATGGCAAGCTGAACACTAAAAGCTAACTCATCTTTTCCGTTTACCGGTATTTTTGGAAAAATTGATCTGCAGAGTTTTACATCATCCTGATAGACGGCATCGGTGGGGAGGTTTGCATAAGAGTTGATAGCATATTTCCTAAACATGAGGTCGGAATATTCAATCGAATCATATACATTACTGTCACCTTTGCTTGCAAGGGCTCGTGTTTGGATCAGTTTGGACACAAGCACAACATTACCGGCTTCCTGAATGGCATTGCTCAGCATCAGGTTTCCCAGGGTATCCAATAGTTGCGGGCAATTAAGGGTGTCGTACAAACCACCCTCGCAATCAAAAAAACTATCGACACCAATAACCTTTGGCTTTAACTGATTGAGTTGCATTATTTGCTGGGCAATTAACCCCCGGGTGGGCGCCAGGTTTACCAGCACAATTCGTTGATCCACCAATGGAGTTTCGCGCAGGTTTGAAAATGCGTAATCAGTTAATTCAAAGTCGCTTAAAGCTTGTGAGATAGGGTCAAATGCATTAAAAAAATTTGTAATCAGTTATTTTGTCAACTCCCCACATCAGGAAAAACACAAATAGGGTAATGGTAAGCGCCTGTAGGGAGAGTTTCTTCATAGGTTAAATAAACTTCAATATAAATTTAGAAATTTAACCCGGCAATCCGTAATTGAAAAAACAACATGCTGGAAAGGGATTTTAACGCATATGTGAATGCTATTTTGAGTGGCAACCGGGTGGTGTTGGCACAAGCAATTACATTAGCTGAAAGCCAACGCAGGGAAGATATTACGTTGGCGCACCAGATTATCTCCCAATTACTTCCACATACTGGTAAATCAGTACGCATTGGCATTACCGGAGTTCCTGGTGTGGGCAAAAGCACTTTTATCGACACGTTTGGCACTTACCTTACCCGGCAATCCAAAAAGGTGGCAGTATTAGCGGTTGATCCCAGCAGTACTAAAACCAAAGGCAGCATTTTGGGCGATAAAACGCGCATGGAAAACCTGGCGAAAAATCCACATGCCTTTATCCGGCCAACGGCCACAGGTACTGCGCTGGGTGGTGTGGCAGATCGTACCCGCGAAGCTATGTTGTTGTGTGAGGCCGCAGGGTTTGATGTAATCATTGTAGAAACGGTAGGTGTGGGGCAATCGGAAACGGCCGTGCGAAGCATGGTGGATTTTTTCCTGTTACTGATGCTTGCCGGAGCCGGAGACGAGTTGCAGGGAATTAAAAAAGGCATTATGGAAATGGCCGATGCGCTTGTAATTACCAAAGCCGATGGTGAAAATATAAAAGCGGCAACCCTGGCACGGGCAAATTATCAACATGCGCTGCACCTGGTATCGGTAAGCGATTCGGGCTGGAAGCCCAAAGTGCTTACCAGTTCGGCTCTTGAAAATACGGGTGTTGCAGAAACCTGGAAAATAATAACCGACTACGTACAATTTGTAGAGGCAAGCGGGTATTTCCAGGAAAACCGGCATCTGCAAAACCGCAACTGGCTCTACGAAAGCATTCAAACCCAGTTATTAAAGACAATTGAGCAATCGGAAAAGATTAGGAATAACCTGGAAAGATTTGAAAAAGAAATTGCAAGCGGATTGCGGCTTCCATCTGAAGCAGCGCGACAATTAATTAATGAGGTCTTCCAGCACTCCATTTAGATTTTTTGTATGGGCAGCGTCTGTCCTGGCAACTCCATTCAGAAGGAAGCCGAAGTGAAAACAACTAACCTGCTTTTGGCATCGTAGTCTTCCGTATACAGGTCTTTGCTCTCACTTCGGCTTAGGTTAAAAAGTAACGTGCAACCCGCCTGAAGCGGTTAGTCCCAATGTATTGTAACCATATACCTCCTGGTATTGGGTGTTAAACAAATTTCTGCCCGAAAAGAATAATTCGAAGTTTTTTGTAGCCTGATATTGGATGGAAACATCTAACAAGGTATAGGCTTCGAGGTTGGCGGCTTTGTTGCTATAAGTTGTTAAGTCAAAATACAAGTCGGTTCGTGTACCTATTACCTGCAAGAATGAACTTACCTTCCATTTGTCGGATATCCCATACGAAAGGTTAATGCCTGCGGCATGTTTCGGACGTCTGATCAGGTTATAAAAGGTGGTATCTCCGGTAGGGGTTTTGGTTGTTACCTGCCCGGTTACATAGGTGTACCACGTCCGGACTTTAAATCGTTTGTTTGCGTGGATGGTTAATTCTGCTTCAGTACCATGATCGTCTTGTTTATCGAGATTGTTGTTTGTTCCGTTAGTGTAAACAACCACATCCTTAATGCTTCGGTTAAAGTAAGTAACCTGCCATTCAAGTTTGTTGTTGTATAATAATCCAGATACACCCGCTTCAATACTTTGGCTTCGTTCTGGTTTTAGGTTGGGATTAGCCCCATACTGACCATACAGTTGATACAGGGAAGGAGCTTTGAAGCCGGTTGAAAGATTGATAAACAATTTATGTTTTCGGTAAACATATACCGGGTTTACACTGTAAGTAGTATGACTTCCGAATTTTGAATGATGATTGAAACGTGTACCAGTCTCTACGCTAAAATTGTTCCACGATCCGGTAAGCGCTGCATACAAACTGTAAATTGTAATGCGAGGATCTATTTCTACCGATGTCTTATCAAGCATCTTGTAATCTTGTTTTGATGCGCCAGCCAAAACACGCAAGGGCTTGTTAATTTGATAATCGCCAAAAATCTCCAGGTGATTAAATTTTCCGGTGTATTCCGATTTACCGTAGGAGCCATCGAACAAACGGTTCGTTTCATCAAAAGTATATTGGGTTTGCAGTGTGCCTTTATTGAATTTATAGAAAATCAATCCTCCGGTATTAAGCAGGTTACCTTCGTATCGATTCTGTGTGTCATCGGTAAACGCACCGGCATCGTATTGGCCTGTAAACCGGGTGTATCGAATGAATGGCCTGATGCTAAGATTTTTGACAGCCTCTATGTTGAAATTAGCGGTAAGGCCATCCTGTGAAGAGCCATCGTTATCAAAACTACCTGCGCCTGTTTCTTTTGCTTCGCTTAAGCCATCGGTGCTAAACCAGGAGTAGCCAATCCGATAGTTTATATCTTTTACATAGCCGGCAAGGCCAGCGGCTGCTTGAAAGGTGTTGTAAGTGCCATAACCGATACGGGCATTCGCGCCAATAGGTTTTTCGCTTTCCGTTTTGGTGATGATGTTGATTACACCGGCAACGGCATCACTGCCATACAATGTGGATTGACTGCCCTTCATGATTTCGATCCGCTCAATCTGATCAAGCGAAAGTAAACGTAAGTCATAAGCCCCACCCGAAACGGATGAAGGATCGGTAAGTGGAATACCATCAACCAGAATTAATGTGTATTCACTTTTTGCTCCGCGCAGATACACCGATTTGTCTTTACCCGCGTTGCTGTTAGCCCCATTAATAACCAGCCCAACCTGCTCGTTTAAAACCTGTGCCAGGTCCTTGCCTGCTGCAAGGTTTAGTTGATCCGCATTAATTACGGTAATCACCTTGCCGGTTTCGCGCTTGCTTTTTGCAAATTTAGAAGCGGTAATCACAACTTCAGGTAGTTGAGTTGTGCGCAAACTATCTTGCTGACTTATTGCGAGGTTGGGCGTCAGCCACCCAAAGGCAATTAGAGAGATTGCCCAAACTTTTTGCTCTTTTTTCATTAATGAAAAAGGTTTAAATGTTGAAAAAAGAGTAAAAGGCTTAAATGAAACGATGACACGTGCAAAAACAACGCATCAAGAGTATCACAGTCGCTTTTTACCCGAAGCACTGAATAATAATAGTGTAGTGTGGCAGGTCTCCTGACTCTCCGTGGTTCACCTTCTCATGGCGCCAGGCGCCACAATGGTATGGATTGAACTTACCCCGATAAATCGGTTCGGATTACAGTTGCGGGAACAGTTTCTGGTTTTCACAGAATTCCCTTTTAACCCCTGTTATAGAGGGGACCGCAATACGGCCGTAAACATAATTAATTTACTTAAACTTGCCAGATGAAAAATAGAGGGTTACTAATATGGTTTGGTTTTATAATGCTGGGTTGCCTGCCTGCTGATAAAACTTCGGATATTGTTTATAACGATACTTTAAAATACGCAAAAGGTTTTTCGATAAGCCACGAGGGCAACAACATTCGGGTAACAATTAATCGGCCTTATTCGGGTGCGGAAAAGGGCTATTCGTATTTGTTGGTTCCCAGGGGAGAACCGGTGCCTGAGCACGATGCGGCTGAGCAGGTAATTCAAATTCCAATTGAACGAATAGTATGCACATCTACCACCCACATTCCGTTGCTCGATTACCTTAATGAATCAGATGCATTGGTGGGGTTTCCAACTACAGACTACGTGAGTTCTGCCGTAATGCGTAACCGGATTGACAAAGGGGAAGTAACCGATGTGGGTATTGATAAAGGGATGAACCTGGAATTGTTAATCTCTTTAAAACCTGAGTTGGTAATGAGCTATACTATGACCAGCGACCTGGGGCAGCTAAAAAAAATAGCCGAGCTTGGAATACCCGTAGTAATCAATGCCGAATACCTGGAAGAACACCCGCTGGGCCGTGCAGAATGGATAAAATTTATGGCTTTGTTTTTCGGAAAAGAACGCGGAGCCGATTCGGTATTTAATTCGATTGAGCAGGAATACCTTGCTACTGAACAGCTTGCTGCCAGCGCTACCACCAGGCCCGCTGCTATGAGTGGCATTGTATATGGAGACACCTGGTTTATGCCAGCCGGAAAGAATTATGCAGCAAAACTACTGCACGATGCCGGCATTAAATATTTATGGAGCGAAACAGAAACGAGTGGATTTTTGGAATTGAGCTTTGAGGCTGTTTATGAAAAAGCAAAAGAAGCCGATTTGTGGATTGGAGTCGGCTCCTTTGCTTCGTTGGCAGAGTTGAAGGCTGCTGAAAAGCGCTACACGTTGTTTAAACCATTTCAGCAAGGTACTGTGTATAGTTACAATGCACGAATGGGGGCAAAGGGGGGCAGTGAATTTTTAGAGCTTGGGTACCTCCGGCCTGATTTAATCTTGAAAGATTTGGTTAAGATAGCTCATCCGAACCTGTTGCCTGATCACGCGCTTTTCTTTCATAAAAAATTGGATTGAGTTACAACGCTTTTCGTAAATACACATTTCCGTATTTTGATTCGAAGCGGTACCGGGGGCCGCTATGCAAGTCAGGCCATGGCAATTGCATTTGAATCGAATATATTTAACAAAGTTTCCTAAATCGATTTAATCATGACCTCACGCAGAAACGTACTTAAATCTTTAGGCCTGGCTACACTGGCTTTGCCTGCATGGGCAACCGCAGCAGATGCAACACCCGCCTTGCCACCGGCAAACGATCCGCAATACTGGAAGAAAATCCGCGATCAATTTATGCTTGCAAAAGACAGCATATTTTTTAACCCCGGCACGGTAGGGGTTATGCCCAAAGTGGTAGTCGATAAAATGACAGACTATACAAAATACCTGGCCACCCACGTAGCCGATTGGGCCTATAAAGACGACAACAAAGAAGAATTTATCAGTGGCTACAACAACCTGATGCGCCTTCGCACCAAGGTTGGGAAGTTGATTAACGCCAATGCCGGTGAAATTGCGATGACGGATAACGTAACCCATGGCATTAGTTACTTAGCCAACGGCATTACCCTGCAACCGGGCGATGAGGTTTTAACCACCAACCAGGAACACCCGGGCGGGCGTGGCGGTTGGCTTGTAAAAGAAAAACGATATGGTGTTTTGTTTAAAGAGGTAGCCATCGGCAAACCGATTAAAAATGCCGAAGAAGTTTATCACGATATCATAAACGCGTTTACACCCAAAACCAAAGTGCTTATCATCTCGCATATGATTTCGGGTAGTGGGGCCATTCTACCGGTTAAAGATATTTGTGCAGAAGCAAGCAGGCGGGGCATCTTCACCATATTGGATGGCGCGCAAACAGTGGGTCATATTAAAATAGATGTAAAAGACATTGGCTGCGATGCCTATGCCGGCTGTTTTCATAAGTGGGTAGGCGCACCCCATGGCACCGGCTTTATGTATGTAAAGCAAGATAAGATGAAAGACATCTGGACAACAGTGGCCAGCGCGCGATGGGACAATCACGAAGATGAAGGCTTTCGCTTTACACAACGGGGCACGGGCAACTTCCCAATCTTGAAAGGATTGGAAGCTGCTTTGGATTTTCTTTTTGAAATAGGACCCGATCGTGTGTATGAGCGTATTAAATTTTTAGGCCAGCGGTTGCGTACGGGTTTAAAACAAAATCCGAAAGTAAAAATCTTCTCGCCTGCAGACGAAGCCATGTGTGCAGGCATTACGGTTTACAACATTGCCGGAATGACGGGCGCACAACTGCAAGATGAGTTTTGGAACCGGGCCCGCATGCGCCCCCGCGCCAGTGGCGAGGTGTTTGGCGTGCGCCACTGTACGCATATTTTTAACAGCGAAGAAGAAATTGATAAGGCATTGGCCATTGTAACAGAACTTTCCAGGCGCTGAACTGGGCTCAATTCTTTTTTACTGGCGCGTTACGTTCATTACCATTTATAAGGTAATTAACGAATGACTTAAATGATGTTTCGTTTTCAATAGCCAATTGATACAGGCCTGGTACCTTTGCAATATGAAAACCGAAAAACAAAAACGTGAATACTCAACAGGCGAGGAGATTGCGAACTCCGTTACACACGGCATCGGGGCTGCCCTGGCCATTGCCGCTTTGGTTATACTTGTTGTGTTTGCTGTTATTGATGGAAATACCTGGCATGTGGTGAGCTTCTCCATTTTTGGTTCCACCTTAGTGTTGCTCTATTTTGCATCAACATTGTATCATAGCCTTACGCATAAAGGCGCAAAGCACCTCTTCCATAAATTCGATCACATTTCCATTTATCTTTTAATAGCGGGCACCTACACTCCCTTTTGTCTTACCGCCCTGCGCGGATGGATTGGCTGGACGGTGTTTGGCATTGTGTGGGCATGTGCCATATTGGGCACCATTGTTAAATCTATTTCGGTAGGCAGAAAAGTAAAACTGTCCACCCTGCTTTATGTGGCCATGGGCTGGGTAATCCTTTTAGCCATTAAACCACTTTATAACGCCATGCCGCAGCTCGGGTTTATATTGTTGATTGCCGGAGGTATTTCCTACACGTTGGGCACCATCTTCTTCCTTCGCGACCACGTAAAATACAATCACAGCGTGTGGCATGTTTTTGTAATTGGGGGTAGTGTGTTGCATTTTTTCTCGGTACTTACCCTTTTGAAGGTAGGGTAGGTTCTTGTTCAATTGCTTTTCCCGCCAACGGGCGAAATGTTCTTTGATGCAAACAACCTGCGCCCGCAACAACCGTTCGTCTAACCTTACGCGTTGTTACGTCAGTAAGAATGGTTTATGCAATTTAATGGTTATTCCTCCAACTGGTTTTTGATTTCCTGAAGCTGCTGGATGATGCCGTCAAGCTTTTGCCTGTTTTTATTGATATGTCTTGGTCTGAAGTAAAACCAGTTAAAGGCTACCCATCCTGCCGTAACAGCGTATGCTACAATTGCCCATGTAAACTCCATGCGTGAGGTGTACTCATACATGTAAAGCCCCATCCCCAGCGACAGCATGACAAAATACAAATTGGTTATGGTGGTTTGCATGAATTGTTCGCGTTGCCTGATTTGCAACAGGTTGTCTAAAAAGGCGCGGTTTAGCTGGCCTGCATTCAGCGTGTTGTACAATGGAATTAGCTTGTTGTACACAACCAGGTAAATCAGCATGGCCAATATTGCCAATACAATGCCCACTTTGGTGGTTATGTATTGAGGTTGATAATAAAACCAAATCCATCCAATAAATGCTGATGTGGCAATGAGGCTAACATTGGCAATAATAAAACCCCTTCGTTTTTGAGCTTTCAACTTGTCCAGTTTTTTCAGCAACGCTTCTTTGTCGGGTTGGGGTACAGGTTGCTTGTTCCACAATGCTTTTAAATCAATGCTGTTCTCCATATTCTTTAAATCGTTTAGTCAGGCGGTCTTTTATGCGATGAATTTTTACACGAATGTTGCTTTCCGAAAGCCCCACGATCTGCGCTATTTCGGCCTGCTTAATACCCTCAAGCTCCAGCGAAATAATAATACGATCAACTTCGGGAAGCGCGGCAATAAACTGGTAGAGCAATTGAATTTGTGGTTCTATGTCTGTCTGTTTCTCTTCCGGCAAGTGTATGGGCAACTCCTGCTTTGTTGTTCGCTTTTGTTTTTCTAATTGCCTCAGGCAGTTGTTTGTGGCGATGCGGTAAATCCATGTGCCAATACCCGATTCGTTTCGGAATGAAGGTAACTGCTGCCAAACAATGATGAAAGTATCCTGGGCAATATCCTGCGCCCATTCACGGTCGCCAACAAAACCCATGCACAGCCTGAAAATTTTATCCCAGTACGAACGGTATATCGTTTCAAAATTCATTTACCTGATCCAGTTCTTTAGCAGGCCTAAAAATACTTCCTGCTGGTCAATAAAAACTCCGTGCGAGCAGTTATCAAGCCAGGCAAAATGTTTTTCATGTCCGATAATATTCTGAATAGCCTTTATTTGTGCCATATCGAAGAGGCCGTCTTCTTTTCCATAGATACCGTATAGGGCTACGCCTTTTGCGCTAAGCGATCTTAATTTTTCAGAAATATCCAGCGAGGTGTAGGACTCGTTTTTCCAGAAGCCCATAGTTGGATTTAAAACCGTTTTGTATTTGTTGTCGGTAATAAACGAAGTATAGTTCTTTATCATCTCGTTGTTTTGAAAGCGGGTGTACAGTGCGGTGGCTTCAGTACTTGGATGTTTAGTGTTGTACAGTCGGTTTTGCATGGCTAACATAAAGCAACCCGAACTGTAATGAATGGAAGCCGGATCATAATTTTTCACCATGGTTACCTGTTGCAACATCGCTGAGTCTTTCTTGCTTTCGGCAATTGCAGCTACCGACTGCAAAATGGTTTTAAAGCTTTGTTGCAATGAAATCGGTGTTCCGGCCAGTACCAGGCGGTCTGTTTTTTCGGGATATTTCTCTGCAAACAACGTACCTACGATACCCCCAAAGCTATGCCCCAGCAGCGTAGCCGATTTAAGGTTATACCGGTCGTACAGGTCATTCAAATCACGCAGGGTTTGCTGGTAGGTAAACTTTGCACTGTCATCTTCCGAGCGACCCTCACCTCTGCGATCATAGGCAATTACAAAAAAGCCTTGTTCGGCCAGCTTTTCAGCTGTTAATACTTCAAAGTCAATCATGCTTCCCCCGGGGCCACCATGCAGGAATATAATGGGCTTGTCGGCAGGGTTGCCAAAAGTTTTGATGTAAAGCGATTGTGCATTAGCGCATACTGCACCAAGTAAAAAGATCAGTAGAGTAAAGAATTGTCCCATGATTGTTCATTTTAAAAGTTTGGCCTTTAGATACGCGGCCTTTTAGAATGTTACAGAGGATGGAGAATAAAATTTGAGGCGCAGGATTCGGGTTTGATGTGATTTGCTTTCACACTAACAGGGCAGGATGTTCTTTGTGTAGATTGCATACAGATTATGCTTCATCTAACACCCCCCTCCTTATCACCCAATGTTTTTTTATAAAGGATTTACTCCCGGTAAGGCCTGTGTTTTCCCACCTCTTAATTCTTACTACATTTGCAGCCTTAAAATCGACCGGACGGGATGGACCACATTCGTAACTTCTGCATAATTGCTCATATTGACCACGGAAAAAGTACCCTGGCCGACCGCCTGCTGGAATTTACCGGCACCCTGAACCAGCGCCAGATGGAAGCCCAGGTACTCGATAACATGGACCTTGAAAAGGAAAAGGGCATTACTATTAAGGCCCACGCCATCCAGATGAATTATAAGTTTGAGGGCAAAGAATACACCCTTAACCTGATTGATACCCCCGGCCACGTTGATTTTTCGTACGAAGTTTCCCGTGCCATCGCTTCCTGCGAAGGTGCCTTGCTGATTGTTGATGCCAGCCAGGGTATTGAAGCGCAAACCATTTCAAACCTGTACCTGGCCTTGGAGCACGACCTGGAAATTATTCCGGTCATGAACAAGATCGATTTGCCCCACGCCAACCCCGAAGTAGTGGCCGATGAAATCATCGACCTGATCGGCTGCAAGCGCGAAGATATTTTATCGGCCAGCGCCAAAGAAGGCAAAGGCATTGAAGAAATTTTAGCCGCGATTGTAAAACGCATCCCTGCACCTAAAGGCAACTCGGCAGCACCTCTGCAGGCCATGATTTTCGATTCGGTGTTTAATTCGTTTCGCGGTATCGAAATTTATTTCCGCGTATTTAATGGCACCATCCGTAAAGGTGATAAAGTAAAATTTATTAGCACCGGGCAGGAATATTTTGCCGATGAAATTGGAGTGCTGAAATTGGATAAACACCCGCGCAACGAAATTACAGCCGGCAATGTAGGATACCTTATTTCGGGTATTAAAGTAGCCAGCGAAGTACACGTGGGCGATACAATTACCACGGCTGTAAACCCGGGCGAGTTGTTAAAGGGATTTGAGAAAGTAAAACCCATGGTGTTTGCTGGTATTTACCCGGTAGATACTACCGAGTTTGAAGAGTTACGCACATCCATGGAGAAGTTAAAACTCAACGATGCTTCATTGGTGTGGGAGTTGGAAACATCAGCCGCATTGGGCTTTGGTTTCCGGTGTGGATTCCTGGGTATGTTGCACATGGAAATTATTCAGGAGCGGTTGGAGCGCGAGTTCGGCATGACGGTGATTACCACCGTGCCTTCCGTACAGTTTAAAGCAACGCTTACCAACGGAGACGAGGTGTTTATAAATGCCCCTTCCGAAATGCCCGATCCTACCCGCATTGATTTTATTGAAGAGCCCTATATCAAAGCGCAGATTATTAGTAAGGCAGAGTACATTGGGCCCATCATCAATTTGTGTATTGAAAAGCGCGGCCAGATATTAAACCAAAACTACCTGACTACCGATCGCGTTGAGATGTCGTTTGAAATGCCGCTTTCGGAAATCGTATTCGATTTTTTCGATAAACTGAAATCTATTTCGCGTGGGTATGCATCATTGGATTATCATTTGATTGGCATGCGCGAGTCGGACATGGTGAAGCTGGATGTAATGTTGAATGGCGATAAGGTAGATGCATTAAGCGCAATTGTACACCGCGGCAAGGCGCAGGACTGGGGAAGAAAGTTGTGTGAAAAACTGAAAGAACTGATTCCGCGCCAGATGTTTGAGATCGCCATTCAGGCTGCTATCGGGCAAAAAATTGTAGCCCGCGAAAACATCAGTGCCATCCGTAAAAACGTATTGGCAAAATGTTATGGCGGTGATATCTCGCGTAAGCGCAAACTGTTGGAGAAACAAAAGAAAGGAAAGAAACGCATGCGGCAGGTAGGCAACGTAGAAATTCCGCAGGAAGCATTTATGGCGGTATTGAAAATTGAGTAACATAATTTTAAACCAACCTTTTCGCAAGAGAAGTTAGAGTGAGGTTATAAGCATGGCAGAATCTACAAACTATACTCTCATCGATGGTCGAAAAATCTCGACCGACATCAAGAAAGAAATTTCTGAACAGGTAAGCCTGCGCAAACAGGCCGGAAAAAAAAGTACCGCACCTGGCTATTATTCTGGTGGGCGATGATGGTGCCAGCCAAACCTATGTAGATCATAAAGTAAAAGCGTGCAAAGAAGTTGGATTCCATTATTCCATGCTGCGCTTTGCCGATACGATTAGTGAAGATAAACTGATGAAACACATCGACCAGGTAAACCGCGATGAAGATGTGGATGGGTTTATTGTACAGTTACCGTTACCGGCTCACATCTCGGTTGAAAAAAATAACCGAAAAAATTCGCCCCGATAAAGATGTAGATGGATTTACCAATCGGAACTTTGGAAGTATTATTTCTAAACATCCTTTGCTGTTACCGGCTACACCGTATGGTGTAATGGAGTTATTGAAGCGTTACAAAATTCCTACCGAAGGAAAAAACTGTGTGGTGGTGGGTGCCAGCCGCCTGGTAGGCGCACCATTAAGTATGATGTTGGTGGAAGAAGGCAAAGCTACCGTTACCATTTGTCATAAGTACACGCAGGATATTGCACACTTCACCCGCCATGCCGATATTCTGGTGGCGGCCGTGGGCAAGCCCGGTTTAATAACAGCCGATATGGTAAAAGAAGGTGCAGTGGTTATTGATGTAGGCACCACACGTGTAGAAGGCCCGCAATATAAAAATGGTTATAGTTTAAAAGGCGATGTTGAGTTCAAAGCGGTAGCTCCCAAAACATCATACATTACACCCGTGCCGGGTGGGGTGGGGCCTATGACAATTGCTTCTTTGTTGCTGAATACGTTACGCGCAACGGAACTACGCAATCCGTAAATCGATTCAATATTTGAAATTCGAAATTGTGAGATATGTGATCAGAATCTTTAACCTGGAATTTTGAATTCTGAATCTGAAATATTGAACCTTGAATTACCGTTAATGGAAGACTTCTACACCATTCAGGGCGAGGGGTTTCACCAGGGTAGAGCTGCCTATTTTATTCGGTTGGCTGGCTGTGAAGTGCGGTGCGTTTGGTGCGATGTTAAAGATAGCTGGAATGCAAACGATCACCCCAAAGTTTCTATAGAATCGATCGTGGCCAAAGCAAAAGCAAGCGGAACAGAAATCTGTGTGGTTACCGGTGGCGAACCCACCATGCATAACCTGGAAGCACTTACACAGGCATTAAAATCGGCCGGGTTAAAAACGAATCTCGAAACCTCCGGTGCTTACCCGATTACAGGAACGTGGGATTGGATTTGTTTCTCGCCTAAAAAATTCAAACATCCGCATCCATCGGTAGCGCAACAAGCCAACGAGCTTAAGGTAGTTGTATTTCATAAAACCGATTTTGCCTGGGCCGAAGAATTTGCGCAACAAGTAAATGCTACTTGTAAACTTTACCTGCAGCCCGAATGGTCGAAAGAAGAAGACGTGCTGCCTCAGTTAATTGCCTACGTTAAGGCAAATCCGAAATGGCAAATTTCGTTGCAGGTGCATAAATACATGAATATTCCTTAACGGGTTGTGCGTATTACTGAATTTATTGATCAGGCAGATTCGTTCAGTAAGACAGGTACACCTTTTTTGTTTCTGATAGATTTTGAAATGCGCCAACCCCGTCTTTGGCTGGCGCACCAGGTTGATCGTGATGAATTATTATACTCAATAAATGGATTTACCAATGCGAAGGATAACACCCAACCTAAACCAGTAAGTTTTAGTTTGTACCCATTCGATAAGGAAGACTATCAGGCCCGTTTCAACACAGTACTGCAGCACCTGAACTATGGTAATACATTTCTTACAAACCTTACGGTGAAGTCGAAGATAGAAATTAATATACCGCTGCGCGAATTGTTTTTTTCTGTGCAAGCGCCATACCAATGTTGGTTGCACAATCAATTTGTTTTTTCTCCAGAGTGCTTTGTGAAAATTATTAATGGAAAAATTTTCTCCTTTCCGATGAAGGGTACTATTGATGCTGAAATTCCTGAGGCTGCTTCGGTTATATTAAGTGATGAAAAAGAAAGGGCTGAGCATGTAACGATTGTTGATTTATTGCGAAATGATTTGTCGTGCGTGGCCACCCAGGTTACTGTAAAGCGGTTTCGGTATCTTGAAAGGATAAAAACCAACCGAAATGCCATACTGCAGGTTAGTTCAGAAATTGTTGGCGATTTGTTGCCGATGTATAAAGATCGTATCGGTAGTTTGCTGGTAAAGTTGTTACCGGCCGGCTCAGTAAGTGGAGCACCTAAAGAAAAAACAATGCAGGTTATTCGTGCTGCAGAACAAGAATCGCGTAAGTATTATACCGGTATATTCGGTTATTTTGATGGAGAAAATCTCGACAGTTGTGTGAATATTCGTTTTATGGAACAACAAGGGGATGCCATTTTTTACCGAAGTGGAGGTGGTGTTACAGCACGCAGCAATTGGCAGAACGAGTACCAGGAAGTAATTCAGAAAATATATGTGCCGGTTGTTTGAGTCAATTTATGTACGCGATGGGCAGTTCCGCAACCTACCCCTGCACCAGGCACGCATCACACGTAGTGCGCAGGCACTCTTCAAGCAACCACTAGGATGGACGCTTGATTCGATTTTAATACAAGCCAACATTCCGAAAAATGGTTTATATAAAGTCCGGTTGGTTTATGACCAGGTACAGGCACAAGTAGAATTCATTCCCTATCAGGTTAAAGCCGTTACCACATTAAAACTCGTAGAAGCCGATTTTGACTACGCACATAAGTATGAAAACCGAGAAGCTTTGAATAAGGTATTTAACAGCCGGGAAGGTTGTGATGATGTAATAATTGTTCAAAACGGATTTGTAACCGATGCTTCCTATGCCAACCTGATTTTTAAAAAAAATAACGAATGGTTTACACCCGATGTCTGCTTATTGGAAGGCACCATGCGTACCCATTTGTTGAAGGAGCAGAAAATTTCGGAGGCAATAATTCGGGTGAATAACCTGCATCAATATGAATCGTGCAAGTTGATAAATGCGCTGGTGGGAATGGATGGCCCGGAAATTCCGATTGCTGCCATCTCATAACATTGCTCGTAATTATACCTGTTACTATTGTTTGTGCGTTTTATACTGTAAATTGGATGATGCAAAAAATATTTCTGTTGGTTCTGGTATTATTAAGTGGCCAGGTGGTTGCGCAAACGCTTAGCACCAAAAACAAAAAGGCCATTGAGCTTTATACCGAGGCGGATAACTTTCGGGTACGCGGGCAATTTAGCCAGGCCATTAACCTGTTAAACGAAGCGATTACCCGCGATAAAAATTTTGAAGAAGCGTATTACAGACTGGCTACTATTTATAAAGCGCAGGAGCAATACGAATCGGCAACCGCCACATTCGAAAAAGGGTTATCCTTAACCAGGTCTGATGCGCGCAAGCGGATGTACCTGTACGAATTGGCTGGAGTTAACCTTTGGCAGGGGAAGTATGAAGGATGTAAGAATTACACAACCGAATTTCTGAAGCTGGAAAAAACCGATCGCAAAAAAATTGAACTTGTTAAAGTTTGGCAACTTCAGGCCGAGTATGCATTGACGCATACCACCATCTACGATTATATAATTACGCCATTAAGCGATTCGGTAAATATATTTCCCATGCAATATTTTCCAACGATAACGGCCGATGGTATGCAATTGATTTTTACAGCTCGTTATGGCGGAGGAAGAAATGACAATGAAGATTTGGTGGTATCCCGCAAGCAAAGCAATGGAAGTTGGGGACCACCGGTTTCATTATCGGCAAACATTAATACAGTACAGCGCGAAGGGGCCAGCACGATTTCGGCAGACGGCCGACATTTAATTTTTACCGTATGTGGTACTTCCGGTTGCGATTTGTACGAAAGCCGGAAAACCGGCAACGAATGGTCGCGCCCCAAAAACATGGGCCCCAATATTAATAGTACCGGGTGGGATGCCCAACCCTCCCTTTCGGCCGATGGCCGCGAGTTATATTTTGTTTCAGAAAGACCCGGTGGTTTTGGTGGCTACGACATCTGGTATTCGCAATTGACCGATAAAGGCTGGAGCAAAGCAATAAACCTGGGGCCCGAAATAAACACACCTCAGGATGAAATCTCACCCTATATTCATGTAAATAACCGCGAACTTTACATGGTTTCGAACGGATTACCCGGTTATGGGGGCTATGATATCTACAAGGTTCAGAAAAGTGAATCGGGTTGGAGTTTACCCGTTAATTTAGGCAAGCCGTTAAACGACCATCACGATCAGTATTCCTTTATTGTATCGGCATTGGGTACACAGGGGTATTACTCACGCGAAGAATCCCGAAACCGAAGCCGGCTTTACAGAATTGTAATTCCGGAAGCGTGGGTTACACCCTACAAAGGAAATACGGTTACGGGTGTTATAACCAATAAAGCTACGCAGCAACCATTACAGGCACAGGTTGAACTCTTTAACCTTTCAGAGAAAAAGTCAGTTTCAAAAATCTTCTCCGATTCAGTTACAGGACAATATTTAATGGTGTTGCCCGGTGGTGCCGAATATGCCCTGTATGTGGATAAGGTGGGGTATTTATTTAATAGCGAGCACTTTAATTATACCGCAGGGGCTGTCCAGCCCGTGCAAAAAAATGTGATGTTAGAGCCGGTGCAGGCCAATGCAGCCATTGTACTGAATAATATCTTTTTTGATGTAGATAAGTATGATTTAAGGCCCGAATCTCTTACCGAGTTGGAGAAAGTTGCTGATTTTCTGGCAAAAAATGAGGGGTTAAAAGTGGAGATAAGCGGCCATACGGATGATACCGGCACCGAGGCGTATAACCTAAAACTTTCAGAAAACAGGGCCAAATCCGTAGCGGATTTCTTGTTTTCAAAGCAAATTGAAAAGAATAGGGTTCAAATTAGAGGGTATGGATCAAAAAAACCGCTATTTCCAAATCTTGATGAAGCTGGCCGGCAGCAAAACAGGCGTATCGAGTTTAAAATTGTAGGCTGGGCCGGCTCCAAAAAATGACATTAGTCAGACTTCCAAATCTAAGAAGTTAATTATTCTTTAGTAGGTATGGTATTAAGGCAATTTATTTTGAAATTGCTCCCTATTAATAATATTCTACTTAATCTAAACTAAAAAGTATGAAGAGAATTTTACAGTTAAGTTTGTGGATGCTCCTTCTTGCACCCGTATTCAGCGGGTATGCTCAGGAGCGATCAGTTTCCGGGAAGGTTACTTCTCAGGAAGACGGGTTACCGTTACCCGGGGTAAACGTGGTGGTTAAGGGTACAACGCAAGGATCCGTAACTAACGCAAATGGAGAGTACACCATATCGGTTAGTGGTAACCAAACGTTGGTGTTCTCATTCATTGGATTTGCTCCGGTGGAAGAAGTGGTTGGTACCAGAAGTGTAATTGACGTTGCGCTTGCAACCGACCTTAAAGTGCTGGATGAAATTATCATCTCGGGTGTTGCCGGTGCTACCGACAAAAAGAAAATGACCGTTTCGGTTACCAAGGTAGGTGAAGCTCAACTTACCGCTGTTCCTGCAATGTCATTGGCATCTGCCTTAACCGGCAAGGTGGCGGGTTTAAGAACATCGTCAGTAGGCGGTGCGCCTGGTCAGCAGGTTGACCTTTTACTTCGTGGCGATAACGTGCTTAACGTGAGCGCTTCTCCACTTATTTTGATCGATGGTATCATCATGAGCGGTAGCCTGGCCGATATTAACGTGGACGATGTGGAGTCGATGGAGGTTATTAAAGGTGCTGCTGCTTCTGCGTTGTACGGGTCACGTGCCGGTAACGGTGTAATTGCCATTACAACCAAGCGTGGAAAGAGCGGGGCCTCCGGAGCACCTCAAATTACCATTAGAAATGAAGTAGGTTTTCAAAGTTTGCAGCATTATCTGGAAACATCCGAATCACACATGTACAAACTAGCGCCTGATTGGGAGCAGTTTAAAGGTCAGTACACCAAATATGATGGGGTAACGTTCCCTGCGGGATATACCGGTGGTTACAATGCAGGTATTTCCGGATCCAGAGTAATTGATGATGATGGTTACATGGATAATCCATATGGTGTTTACAGATTTAATCCGGCCGATGTTTTCCAGGTTGGAAATTCGATGACTAACTATGTTGGTATCGGCAGCAAATCTGAAAAAAACAATGTCTTCTTATCGTTTGAGAATAACAGGCAGGATGGCGTAGTACAATTCAGAGATGGTTACGCTCGGCAAAATTTCCGTTTCAATATTGACCAGGAAATTACACCTTGGTTAAGAATAAGCGCATCCAATCTGTTTATTAATAGAAAAATCCAGGCTCCATCTGGTATTTTCTACAACGTAGCGCGGATGGAAAAGGATATAGATTTGTTTGCCCCGAATCCGGATGGCCAGCCCTATAATTTAAGAATCAATCACTTTAACGGTGAGGTTACTAACCCCTTGTATAGTTTATATAAGGTGAAGAGCCGCAACCAATCTCGCAGGTGGATGGGTAACTATACTGCCAATATTGAATTTACAAGTTGGGCCAATCTGGATGTTTCTCAAACTTTTGAAATTGAGAATTACAGAGGAGAAACAATTAACCCAAAGGATACCTGGAGTATTCAGGGAGTTTATACAAACGGAGGTCTTACTCAGGATAGTGATGAAACTGTAACGCAAAATACACAGGCAACACTAAATTTAAATAAGCAATTTGGAGATCTCATTATGAAGGCTAAGCTTTCCTATTTGTATGAGAATCGTCATTATGAATATACCTATACTACGGCCTCTGTATTCAAAGTATCAGGTATCGAAAATTTCTCTAACTTCTCATCAATCAATAATGCATACTCTGAAAAGACAAATGAGATAGCACAAAATTACTTTACCATTTTGGGGTTGGATTATAAGGGAAGATACTTGTTTGATGGTATGTTCCGGTATGATGGTTCCTCTCTTTTCGGTCCTGATGCACGTTGGAATCCATATTACAGATTATCGGGTGCATATCGTGTATCTGAAGACGTGAGTATTCCTGGTGTTGATGAGTTAAAAGTGAGAGTGGCTTATGGCACAGCTGGTATCCGTCCTGATTTTTCATGGCAATATCAGATCTTTAACCTATCGCAGGGAAATGCAACCAAAGCACAGGATGGTAACAGAATGTTAAAGCCATCTAAGACAGCAGAAACAGAGTTCGGTCTAAATGTGGACTTCCTGAAGAGATTTAGCTTTGAAGGAACGTATGCGCATTCAACAACCACCGATCAGTTTCTGAACGTACAATTGATTCCATTCCTAAATGGAGGGTATAGCAACAGATGGCAGAATGCCGGAACAATTGAATCAAAAACCCTGGAATTTACGTTGAGTGCGAACTGGATGAAAAAACAAGATTTCTCCTGGAGTTCGAATTTTGTGTTTTCAAGAGTGCGTCAAAAAATTACCGATTTGCCAATTCCCGCTTATTGGCTAAGCCCAGTTAGTGGAGATGTTACTGCATTCCGGGTAGCAACTGGCGAAACGTATGGTGCAATTTATGGTCACCGCATGGTAAGAACCCTGGATGAAATGTCTCGTCAGTTACCAACAGGTGCAACAATCGATGAATATGTTGTAAACAGCGAAGGGTACGTGATACTTGCCGGAACAGAAGGCACCTTAACAGAACGGCCAATTTTATATGCTGAAAACGGTTCTACCTGGTTAGGTAAAATAGGAGATGGTAATGCCAAGTTTAATATGGGTATTGCGAATACCTTTAAGTACAAAGGATTTACACTCTATGTGTTGTTAGATTGGAAGAACGGTGGTGATGTGTACAATAGCAATAACCAACGTCTTGCATTTAATAACGTAAGTAAGGTGCAGGATATGACCAACGTTCCTGCCGGTCAAAAGAAAGTGGCCGCTTATTGGAATGCCGGAATGTACGATGCCAATTTTGCCAATGCATATTGGGTTGAAGATGCCAGCTACCTGAAATTAAGAGAAGTTGCATTAGGATACGATGTTCCTAAAAAGGTACTGGATAGCTTCTTGAAAGGTTCTATTAAGGGTATCAGCCTTAAAGCGGTAGGTAGAAATCTCTATACCATTACCGGATATTCAGGTTATGACCCCGAAGTAGGAACGGTAAGACAGCCTATTGATGGAATTGGAGCTAATCCGATTTACCGGAATATCGCATTCTCTTTAGGATTTAACTTATAAACTGAAAATCTTAAGAATTATGAAAATAAATAAATTTCTGTTTTTCATTCTGGCAACCTTCGGGATGTTGTTTAGTTGCGAGGATTTGGATGTGCCTAATGAAAACACACCTGACTTTTCAAAGGTTTTGGCAACCCCTACCGATGTGGAAACGGTGGCTTCCAGTATTTACAACACCGTATTTGCTGGTGAGCATAGATTGAATGGTATTGAACCCATGTTAGCTACAGCAGCAGACCATGTAACCTGCTCGTGGGGTAATTTTGGGTATGCGCGATATGTCATACGAGCCGCGCAACAATGCATGGAACAACGCACCTACGTATGCAAATCAAGCGCAAACCAAGTCGTCTTACGACCGGTGGTATTCGGCAATTGGTTCTGCTATTGATGTGTTAACAGCCATAGACATACAGGGAATGGCCATTGTTGTAGATGGTGAAGATCAAACCACGCGCGCCAAAGCATTTGCCAAATTTGGTTTAGGGATGGCATATGGAAACCTTGCTTTGTTTTTTGACAGAGCCCATGTTGTGGATGAAACCGTGTCAGCCGAAGGAACAATTGATTCAGCAGTTCCCTATACTGATGTAGCGGCTGCTGCCATCGGATACCTGCAAGAAGCGCTGGCATTGTCAAATTCGACATTTACAATTCCGGCCAGTTGGATGGGCAGCGCGGGAGATTTGAGTAATAGTGACTTTAAAAAGATTATCAATACTTCGATGGCCCGCATACTTGCATACCTGCCAAGAAATAGTGCCGAACTGGCTGGTGTTGACTGGAATGCTGTTAAAGCGTATGCAGAGGCTGGAATAACTGCTGATTGGAATATCGAAATGGATGGTACCTCCAAGTGGTATTTCGAGTCTGGTGATTACTTAACGTACCCAGGTTGGGGTAGAGTAGATATGTATGTAGTGAACCTGATGGAGCCTTCCCTGCCGCAGCATTGGGATGATATCCCTACTTTCCCACATCCGGCTGAACCTTCAGACCCAATGGACGATCGTTTAGAGTCGGATTTTTCTTACTTGGCATCTAATGACTTCCTTGCTTCCAGGGGCTATTACCATTATAGCTGTTATAGATTTAAGCGCTATGATGCTCAGTATGTAGCTGCTATTGGTCCTAAACCCACAGTAATGCTTGCAGAAAATGATATGCTACGGGCAGAGGCATTGGCGCGCACAGGTGACTTAGCTGGCGCAGCAGCAATTATTAATGCTGGTACGCGTGTAACACGGGGTGGTTTAGATCCTGTGGCAGCCAACTTAACCGACATAATTAATGCCATACACCATGAGCGGCAAGTTGAGATGTACACCACCGGTGCCGGATTACAGTTTTTTGAAATGAGAAAGCGTGATCTTTTGCAAGAGGGTACCCCATTACACCTACCGGTTCCTGGTCAAACACTCCAGTTGTTTGGCTTAACTACTTTCTACACGTTTGGTACAGTAGCCAACGCGGATGGTATTGGTACATCCAACGGAGGCTGGAGATAGGATAAACCAGACTTCTGAATTTTTAAGACTGCCAAATATTTTATTTGGCAGTCTTTTTTTTTGACCTCAGCCCTATATAATATTTGGTAATAGACAGGGCAAAATGAAAAAAGTCTTCTTATTTTTTTGAGAGCATTTCTCTTTACGATACTAACGTGCGGATGTATTCCTGTACACCACGATTCAAATCATGAAAATTTTTAGAATACCCCGCTTGCTTTAACTTCTCCATCCTGGCCTCCGTAAAGTATTGATACTTGTCCCGGATATCAATCGGGGTGTCTATGTACTCAATTTGAACAGGTTTATCTAACGCACGAAATACCGCGTTGGCCAGGTCGTTAAAGGTGCGCGCCTGCCCGGACCCAAGATTGTAAATGCCGGAGTGTTTGCGGTGATGCATAAAGAACCGGCAAACCTCAGCCACATCCTTCACATAAATAAAATCGCGCTTTTGTTCTCCGTCTTTATAGTCAGGATGATGCGATTTAAATAACTTCATTTTTCCGGTTTGTGAAATCTGGTTATACGCGTGCCAGATAACCGAGGCCATCCTGCCTTTATGATATTCATTCGGGCCATAAACATTGAAGAATTTTAAGCCGGCCCAAAAGAAGGGTTTGTGTGGTTGCTGCAAGGCCCAAACATCAAACTCCTGCTTCGACACACCATACGGATTAAGCGGCTTGAGTTGGGGAATCTTAGATTCATCATCATCATACCCAAACTCACCCAATCCGTAGGTGGCTGCCGATGATGCATAAACCAAAGGAATCTGATAATTGCAACATCGTTTCCATATCTCTTTTGTGTATTCGGTATTGAGCGAATGTAAGAGGTCCAGATTAAACTCTGTTGTATCGGTTCGCGCCCCAATGTGAAAAATAAATTCTACTGTTTCGTAGTTGCGATCAAGCCAGGTCAGGAATAAATCCCGATCAATGCGCTCCTGTATTTTAGCGCCAATCAGATTTTTGTTTTTCGCTTCGTTGGTAAACTTATCCACAGCAATAATTGCATTGTAATTGTCCTGATTCAGTCGCTGAATCAGGTAACTTCCAATAAAGCCGGCAGCACCAGTTACAATTATCATATTCTTTTTAGTGCAATTTACGCAAAACCAACATCTGCCGTGGCTGGTTTATCTATTGTATATTTGTGCCCGAATGTGAAATATGGTTTACGTAAGCAGGAAAGAACATTTTAACGCGGCTCACAAACTTTACAATCCGCAATGGAGTAAAGAGAAAAATAACCCAGGTTTTTGGCCCTTGCGCCAACGAGAACTGGCATGGCCATAATTTCGATCTGATCGTTACTGTTAAAGGCACACCCGATCCGGATACCGGGTTTTGTCATCGACCACTAATCGGAAGGTAA
>LNFR01000111.1 GCA_001567185.1 Bacteroidetes bacterium OLB12 | reverse complement strand
TGAAAGGGTGATACATGAAACTTGTTCAGCTACTTCATCCAAATGCAGGCTTGGTGCCTGAAATTATTTCCAGGTATTCAATAGCCAGTGCAATGCGCTGGTAATTGAGTTCGGCTTGTGGCTGCATGATCATAAAACTACGTTTTTTATGGAAGCAAAATTCGCTTCTAACCTTGTTTCATCTTGGTATCGGTTTCTTTTTTCTATTAGAAGCCATCTCAAAAATACTTTGTCATCGCGGACAGCGTTCCGCGATCTCGGAATCTGTGCAGAAAGGTTGGGATGCCGGAATAAATCCGGCATGACATTTCATCCTTAAGTGTATTTTTGAGATGGCTTCTAGTTGCATCTTGCATTGAGTTTACTAAAATTCTACCAATTGTCGATTGGCCGAAGTCATGGACTGTTTCTTTGAAGTAAAGGATATATAAGCACCATAAATCTCACGATCCCATAGCTTAAGGGATTGCAATTCTTACTGCTTATGTTGAATTTGCCGTGCTATACATTTACGATCTGCTGAACTATTATTAATGATTTCTTTGTGAACAAACAACCCAAACACATTGCCGTGGCCGGAAACATCGGTTCTGGTAAAACTACCCTGGCCGAAAAACTTTCCAAACATTATGGATGGACTCCGCTCTACGAATCGGTGGATCATAATCCGTACCTGCGCGATTTTTATGATGACATGACTCGCTGGGCATTTCACCTGCAGATTTATTTCCTCAACAGCCGGTTTAACCAGGTGCGCCAGATCCGCGAAAGCGAAAAAACCATTATCCAGGACCGCACCATTTACGAAGATGCCCACATCTTTGCAGCCAACCTGCACAAAAGCGGCCACATCAACGACCGCGATTATCAAAGCTACCTCGACATTTTCAATTCCATGATCAGCTTTGTTAACCCGCCCGACTTGTTGATTTACCTGAAAGCCGATATCCCCAAACTGGTGCAGCAAATTCAAAAACGCAACCGCGATTTTGAATTCAACATCAAACTGGATTACCTGCGCACACTAAACGAACATTACGAAAACTGGATTGGTGGTTATAAAAATGGCAAACTGCTGACCATTGATGTAAACAACCTGGACTTTGTAGAGCGGGTAGAAGATTTTTCGTTTATCGTAAACAAGATTGAGTTGGAGCTTAACAGTTTGTTTAGTTGATGAACGCCCTTACGTTTCACGGCAAAGAAACTATCCGGTTTGAAAAAGTTGCTGACCCGGAACTGACAGCCGATACCGATGTAATCGCGAAAGTTAAAATCTGTGCCCTCTGTGGCTCAGACCTGCACGTGTACCACGAACATGAGAAAGGGCTTGACCACGGCACAGCCATGGGCCATGAGTTTGCCGGTGAAGTGGTGGCCGTGGGCAAAGGCGTAAAGTCCTTGCGTTCCGGAGACGTGGTGATGAGCCCTTTTACTACCAGCTGCGGAAAATGTTTTTACTGCACGCTTGGGTTAACCGCACGCTGCGTGCAAAGTCAGCTTTTCGGGTGGCGGGAAAACAATCAGGGGCTTCATGGCGGACAGGCCGAATATGTGAGAGTGCCTTTGGCCGATTCTTCGCTGATGAAATTGCCGGAAGGCGTTTCGCTTGAAGAGGGAATTTTGCTGGGCGATATTTTATCAACCGGATTTTTCTGTGCTCGTCAGGCGGAGATTAAACCGGGTGGTACCTACGTGGTAATTGGCTGCGGCCCGGTTGGGTTAATGGCCATCTTGGGTGCGCGTTTTTATGGAGCCGAAAAAATATATGCTCTCGATGCCTTGCCCGATCGCCTTGCCAAGGCGAAAGACTTCGGAGCACTTCCCATAGATAGCGCTAAACAAAATTCTCTGGAAGTGATCCAGGAAGCAACCGAAGGGCGTGGAGCGGATGCCGCACTGGAGGCCGTTGGAAATTCTGCCACCAACCGGCTTGCCTATCAACTCATACGGCCGGGTGGAATTATTTCTGCCGTGGGGGTATGCACAGATGCCAACCTCCCATTTTCCCCGGCCGATGCCTACAACAAGAACATTACCTACAAGGTGGGGCGATGCCCGGCTCGTGCCATGATGGAACAACTGGTGCCCGTAGTGCAGGAAAAGAAATTCGATTTCACTTCCATCGTTACGCACCGTATGGCGCTGAGCAAAGGAGTAAGCGCTTACGACATGTTTGCAAACAAAAAAAGACAATTGCCTAAAAGTAATTTTGAGTGTGTAGTAAAAACGTGCTCTGCAAAACTTCAAAAAATATTACCATGACCTCGCGAAGAAAATTTATCAAAGCCGGATTGCTCAGTGGACTAACGGCTTTCCCTCTTGCCAGTTACAGCAACGCTCCTGCTTTTGATTTGCAGGAACACGTGCAAGATGATCTATACACACGCGTAAGAAAACAACTGCTGGTGCCACCAAATCGCATTTACCTCAACACCGGAACGTTAGGACCCAGTCCGCTTCCAATAATAGAAAAGGTTGCGGCCATTACCCGCCAGCTGGAAGCGAACCCCGGCCCGGAAAACTTTGGCTCTTTAAACAGTGAGATCGAACAGGTACGAGAGAAGGTAGCCCGGTTTATTCATGCTGAGCGCAACGAGGTTGTGCTCACGCGAAATACCACCGAAGGATTGAACCTGATTGCCCAGGCCCTTCATTTGAATGCGGGCGATGAAATTATTACCACAAACCTGGAACATGGCGGGCTGGAAGTAGGTCTTGATTTTTTGAAGGCCACCCGAGGTGTAACGGTAAAAAAGATTGAATTGCCGTTGCCCGCAACAAACCCCGATGAAGTGGTTCGTGTAATTGAAAAGAGCATCGGCCCTTCCACCCGGATGCTCGTATTGAGTCATGTAAACACTATTACCGGATTGGTTATGCCCTTCCATGCGCTATCGAAAATTACCCAACCAAAAAATATTTTCCTGGTGGCCGATGGTGCCCAGGCCGCAGGAATGATGGCGCTTGATGTTGCACACATGGGCGTGGATGCTTATGCCACCAGCGGGCACAAGTGGTTGTTGGGCCCGAAAGAAACCGGCTTTCTCTATCTCAAAAAAGATTTTCAGGAACAGGTAAAGCCGGTGTTCACATTTTCGGGATTTACTGCCTATTCTGCTTCCTCCGGCACGCGCAATGTGGCCAACCTGATCGGCTTAGGCGCAACGCTCGACTGGCACGAGCAATTGGGCGTTGAAAAAATTCAGTCTCAAACCCAAACGCTGGCTGCTTACTGTTTGAATGAATTAAAGAAAATAAAAACCATCACAATTCTTAGCCCGGAAGAACTCAGCCTGGCCAGTGGTATAGTCAGCTTCTCTCCGCAAACAATTAAGAATAATCAGGTGGCTGAAAAGTTAGCGGCCGATGAGATCATTGTAAAGGTCTTACCTCAACTCAATGGCATTCGTATTTCATGCCATTGTTTTGTATCGAAGAAAGACCTTGATCAGTTTATTACCGCGCTTAAGAAAGCCCTCCCTGCCTGATCTATTACCTGCCCACCATAAACACCGCGTTGGAGAAAATCATTTTACCGCTCTCCCAGAAATTGCGGAACAAAGGATTGTCAACAAAATAAACCACGTTGCCCTGTCCTTTTTGTTCAACACCCAACACCAAACTATTGCTCATCTTTTTATTAACGCGATACCCCGCAAAGCCCTGTACCGGCTTGGCATTACCTTTAATCACACCCACATTCCAGCCGTTCTGCAAATACCCGTAGCGCAGTTCATTTGTTTTAAGTGTGTAATAAAATTCCTTCATGCCAAATGCCAGCGGGTGCGACCGGTCTAATGTTACTTTATAAATGGCTCCGGAGATAGCATCTGATAGTTGTTTGCGGTCGGCTTCTTCATAACGGACTAATGCTTCCTTTTCGCGCGCCTCTTTTTCTTTCTTCTCAGCTTCCTTTTTCTCCTCCTCATTCGCAAACGCCTTTAATGCAAAGCCTTTCTTTTCGGCAAACGATGTCAAGGCATTGGCTATCACAATCAACCGGCCGCCACCCGAAACCCAGGAGGAAACCCGATCCAACGTGCCTTCATCAAACATCCTATAGCGGCCTTCCGGCACAACCAGCACCTCGTACTTATTCAAATCAATGCTGCTAAAATACTCGGTACCAATTTGTGTAATAGGGTAGTGAAGTTGTTCTTCAAAGAAATGCCAGATTTCACCTGCATTGAGCGAGGAGGTTTGCTCTCCGATCAACACGGCAACCGCGGGTGCTTTTAAATACATTATCGATGAGGAGCCAAAGTCTTTACCCCGATCTACAAAGCCGGTGGTAGTTGTAAAAATTTTCCGCTCTTTTTCTGTTGCCAGTTTTTTTACCACATTATCAAAATCATCTACCGACTCGTTATTTCTGCGCGTTACGATTAATGTGCCCGGCTCAAAACTCTGGCCGGCAACGGTAAACGCTTTTTCAGCTGCCCGCACTTTTATGTTTTTGCTTAACAAGGCTGCCAGAAATTCCACATCGCGTAAGCTCTCGTATTTAAAAATATAAGCGTACGGTTTTGCAGCCGTTGCACTATTATCTACGGCTTTCGGTTGATAGGCCTTGCCCACATTAATGCGCTCATTCAACGCATATCCTTTCAAATCATAATTATACATCAGGTTCCAGGCTGTAATATCATAGGTAGCTGAATCCGAAAGTTTAGAAACCGGTTCAAACAGGGTGGTGATAAACCGCGACTTGGGCTGATAGATGTTGATGATCACATCCTCTGTACTTACATTGGCTGTTCCGGTGGTTTGTGTTTGATAATCAAAACCCCGGGTAACTTTACCGGCAGCAGGATGGCCATACTTTATGGAATGACTGTCCAACCATTTCGTTAGTCTATTGATTTTATCGGCATTGTTATCTCCTTTAATCACGTACGTTTTATACGGAGAAGCCGGGTTATTCAGATTTTCTTTCGCATACTTTTCAAACTCATCCAACACACGCGTTGCATTTTGAGAAGTGATTTCTATGGTTGACAGCCCGGTGGTGTGATGATGGGTAAGCCGGTCTTTCAGCGTAAGCGGATCACCCTCGCGGGTGGTAATGCTCAAGCCGCCAAAACCACCGCCCCCCTGCTCATACGTCATGCCAATGGCACCGCTGTAAGTAGGGTACGTATCGCCATAGCTGGGATAATACAGGTCGAACGCTTCTTTGGTGAAGTACAGCCAACCTTGTTCATCAAAATACTTTGCGTGATTTTTTCCGATCATCGTCTGAAACTCGCGCTGCCAGGAAGAGATTACTTCATGATAGGGCTCTACGGCCGGGGCAAAATAGTAAGGATTGTTATAGCCTTGCTCGTGAAAATCAACATGCACATGTGGAAGCCATTCGTTGTAGATTTTTATTCTGGCTCTTGATTCTTTCTGTGTAAGCCAGGCCCAGTCGCGGTTCAAATCAAACAAATAATGATTGGCTCTTCCGCCAGGCCAGGGCTCGCGGTGTTCTTTTGCATCGCCACTGGAGTTATACGGCATGTTGCCATACTGATTGTAAAAATTCGCATAGCGGTCGCGTCCGTCCGGATTGATGCACGGATCCATGATTACCACCGTATTCTTCAGCCACTCTTTTGTTTTGGCGTTGGCCGGGTTAACCAGCTCATAAAGCGTTTTCATAGATGCTTCAAGCGAACTGGCCTCGTTGCCGTGCACGTTGTAACTCAGCCATACAATCGCCACTTTACCGGAAGGTGTTCCTTCCAATACCCCCGCGCGCTTCAGGTTGTCCTGCCGGATTTGTTCGAGGTTGGCAAAATTTTCGGGCGAAGCGATGACCGCATAGATAAGCGGACGCAGCTCGTTGGTTTCGCCATACTGGGTAACCTTTACATTGGCGGAAAGATCATCCACATATTTAAAATACTCCACCACGCGGTGATGGCGCGTAAACCGGGAGCCTAATTCATATCCTAAAAACTCTGCCGGGCTTTGCAGGGCGGGCTGGGCCCACGCTCCGACTGAAATGAGGGTGAGTACAAGAAGAATGATGCGCTTCATAGTTGCTGAAATTATTACGTGAATGAAAAACCGGGGGAAGGTGATAAAAATTTACTTCTGCTTCAAAAGCTTTTTGATCTGTGGTGTATGGTGAATGAGGTGTTCGCGGAAAAACCTCAGGGCCTGTTGAATATTGAGCTTTCCTGCTACCGGGTGTTTATACACCTTCTTACTAAGGTGGTGGTCCTGAAATCCATCCAACACCTCTTTTAACTCCTGCCGGGTTTGGTTCCATGCCTGCGCAATTTCCTCCTGACTTTTAAACGAAGCCGTGTGGTCGGTAACCACTTTGGGAGCCTTAAACTTAAAGGGCAGGCGTTGTGAAATTACCAGGATTAGCATTTTCAATTCTTCGATGATTCCGGTAGGTGGCTGCGTTTCTATTCCCAAATATTTCTTTCTCAGGTATTGCACCGACAATTGCTCGGAAGCAATGAGGTGCGCATAGACCTGGCCAAGCGACCACTTGCCGGGCGGGCTTTGCTGTAATTGCGCAGAACTGTGCGATTCTATCTGGCGCAACAAATCTTGCTTTTGTTTTTCAATCGTATCAAAGAGTTTTTGAAGGTGTGGATGCATAATAAACTGAGGACTGTTGTAAATGTATAAAAAGGAATCGCAATTGTTGACCAACGATCTGGAGTCCCCTTCATAGCGTTCTTTTACACACCTCTCCATTCTACCACACGTAACGGCCTGCAGTAGCGGAGTGATGCCTGTGCGATTAAAGTAATATTAAATTTCTATCATAAATACCAGAGAATGATCTATACAACGGCAATCATCTGAAAAACGAACCAGTAGGTAGTTGGCTGGGTTAAAAGTTTTACCTACATTTAAAAAACCTAAAAACCTCAATTATTATGGAAGACTTCAATTATGACTCTGGAGCCGCAACTGGAATTTTTGGAACATTTTTTATTCTCTGGTTGGTGGTTCTTGTTTTCTACTTGTTTTGCATGTGGAAAATTTTTGAAAAGGCTGGCAAACCCGGCTGGGCTGCTATTATTCCAATTTACAATTATATTGTTCTTCTGGAAATTGTTGGCAAACCTGTTTGGTGGGTTATCCTCCTGCTAATCCCCTTTGTTAACATTTTTGTTGGGTTCTACATCATTCACTTGCTTTCCAAATCATTTGGACATGATATTGGGTTCACCCTGCTTTTAATTTTCTTAGGCTTTATTGGTATTCCCATGCTTGCATTTGGTAGCTCAAAATATGTTGGGCCGGCTGGTGCAAACTCCTAAAGAAACAGAACTTTAGATTCAACCCGGAAGAGCAGCCTTAAATTTGAGGCTGCTCTTTTTTATCTCAAAAAAGCAACTGCACCCGGCTTCATCCTAATCGTAGCCGGTAAAAATCCAACCAGCTCTCCCTCTGCTTCTATCGCAACTGGTTGTTCAGAAGTTATTTCAATTTTATCCGTGGTGTTGTAGTAAATGCGCGCATCGTTGATTTTGCGCGCGCGTTTGAGTGTTTGCAAAAACCAAAGAAACCGGAACAATGGCACATTCGCTGCCACAAACAAGTCGAACAGGCCATCATCTTGTTTTGCTTCAGGGGCTAAGTAAATTTTATTGCCAAATGATTTACCGTTTGCAACAGCCAGCACCCGAACGGTACCCCTCCAATTCCATGTTTGGGTTTTCAGCTCTACCAATTCTGGTTTGTGTTGAAAAAAGGTTTTTATAATGGAAGTGAGGTAGCGTAAGTTGGTTCCCATCCAACTTGGGGCCTTTTCCATTTGCATGACAGTAGCCGGCCCCATGCCCATGCTGCACACATTAATGAAGTAATGTTGTTTTTCTTTGTTTGCAGAATCGTGGCACTTAATAAACCCCACATCGGTTGGTTGAGGTTTGTATTGTTTCAACAACAAGAGCATTTGTTCCGGCCGGGGAGTTAAACCAACAGCGCCCGCAAAATCATTTCCTGAACCAAGTGGTATCAATCCCAAAACAGGTAGATTTTGTTCAATGGAAAGCACTCCGTTCAACACCTGATTAAGTGTGCCATCGCCTCCTGCTGAGATAATAACCTCAAACTTATTCGCTGCCGCTTTTGCCAATCCGGTAGCATGGCCTGCATACTGTGTTTCAAACACGTTTATGGAGTGCTCCTTTTGTAAGGCGGGTAAAATGGTTTTGTAAAAGAATTTCTTCTTTCGCGAAATGCCGTTAAGGATAATGGCGATGCTCAAAAGCCTTTACTGTAATTTCCCCCAATCCACCTTCGTGTTACAGACTCCTTCAAAATACGGTGTGGTTTTTACTTTTCTATTTACAATTCTTTCGTATTGCAGCCTTGGCATCGGGTAAGCCCATTTCATCGGCCCGTTTCAAATCCAGACAGCCATCGTAATTATTGTTCATTAATAACTTTACAAGCCCGCGTTGGTAGTACGTTTCCGGATCGCTGGGGTATAGTTCTATGGAAGCGGTGTAATCTTCAACTGCTCCCGCATAATTTTCTTTTTCGGTTTTGCTCCAGGCGCGGTTATCGTAATAGGTAGGATTGGTATCGTCAAGTTCCAGTGCTTTGGTGTAGTCCGCAATGGCGCCATCGTAATCTTCCATGGTGTGTTTCAATACACCACGCAGGTTAAATGTTTCGGGGTCTTCGCCATCCAGCTCAATGGCTTTGTTATAATCACTTAGTGCGCCTTTTAAATCTTCCGTAGCTGTTTTGGCCAACGCACGATTTTCAAACTTAAAAGCATCCTTCGGATCTAACCGGATGGCTTCGTTGTAATCTAATATGGCTTTTTCAAAATTGGTGGTGTTGTAATAGGCTACACCCCGGTAGTTATACAGGTTGGCATCCGTTTTATCAAACTCAATGGCTTTGGTATAATCGTCAATGGCACTAACAAACTCACCCAGTTCGGCTTTAACCAATCCACGGTTAAAATACTTATCGGCATCGGGAGGGCCTAACTCAAGCGCTTTTGAAAAATCGAAATAGGCGGCCTGTAAATCTTCTATGTTATAGTATGCAAAGCCGCGGTTAGTGTAAGCATCCGCATAGCGCGGGTTTAGCTTTATCGCTTTGGTAAGATCAAGAATGGCGGCTTCATCATCGCCCAGGTTTATTTTGGATTCGCCACGATAGTTCAGGGCCTCTGTGTATGTGCTGTCTATTTCTAAAGCAAAATTAAAATCGCCAATGGCTCCGTAAAAATCATTTAAACCCATGTGTGCCCGGCCGCGTAACAAAAAAGCCACTTTATTACGTGCGTTGGTGGCTATACTTTTAGTAAGATCGGCTTTGGCTTCAGCAAATTTCCCGGCTTCCATTTTTTTACGGGCAGCTTCTACTGCATCGCCCTGGCTCCAGCCTATCAATGGCAGTAGTACAAAAAGAAAAAATACCTTTTTCATTGTGTGAATGTTCTGATGAGGCAAGTTAGCAAGAAATCGCCATTCAGTTGCCTTGTCATCACCGCATGAAAAATCAGGACACTTGTTTTATCTGCTTCTTCGCACCCGAACATAAATCCCTTTGCGAGGGTGTGAGGCAACCCAGCGGCCATCCACCCAAACATGCCGATGCAACCGGGGCGACCACTTCCAGAAACCCGGCACCCAGATACGTATAGCCGGTGGTGCGGTTTGAACATGCGCTATTCTCTTGTGCGCCTGACTTGTTTTGGCCAACATAACAATCAAAACAAGGGTAATAAAAACCGTAAGTGTGATAACCCGCTTCATAACCTAATTTTTATAAACCTTTGATTGATAAGGGCATCACCGGTTTAAACCTTTTAACAAATTTTTTAAGTGTGGTTTAATGTTTGTAGTAAATTGGATGCCTTAAATACTAATGCTATGAAGCGTGTTTCTGATTTTTTGCCTTGGGGTTGCTTGTGTACAGGTGGTAGCGCAGGAAAAACCCCTGGATATGAAAATGGATTTTGAACAATACGACCCCCCTTCAAACACTTAAAGTGGAGGAACACCGGTTAAAGCGGGCCAAGTTTCCATTTATTGATATTCACAATCATCAGGGCAACATGAACACGAGCGATTTCAAAGATCTGATTGCCAAAATGGATGCCCTGAACATGGCCGTAATGATTAATTTGAGCGGTCGCGGTTTCAGAAGCAGTGGCGATCATCTTGAAAAATCTATCGAGAATATAAACAACCGCTACCCCAACCGGTTTGTATTATTTACCAATGTAGATTTTACTGATATTGACAACCCGGAGTGGGGCGCCCGTACAGTTAAACAATTGGAAGCAGATATTAAGCGTGGGGCCAAGGGACTTAAAATTTATAAGAGCCTCGGTATTCATAATAAAGACAGCAAGGGCAATCGCATTTCTATTAACGATCCCCGCATTGATCCCATCTGGGCCAAGTGTGGCGAGTTGGGCGTGCCTGTATTAATTCACTCGGCCGATCCCAAACCTTTCTGGGATCCGATTGATAACCAGAATGAGCGCTGGTTAGAGTTGAAACTTCACCCCGGAAGAAGATACGATGACACGTTTGCCAGTTGGGAAACGATTATTGCCGAACAGCACGATGTATTCCGCAAGCATCCTAAGACCACATTTATCAATGCGCACTTAGGTTGGTATGGAAATGATTTAGGCAAGCTGAGCGAGTTGATGGATAAATATCCAAACATGCTAACCGAAATTGGTGCCGTAATTGCCGAGCTTGGAAGACAGCCCCGCGCAGCAAAAGCTTTTTTAACAAAATACCAGGATCGGGTGTTGTTTGGTAAAGACAGCTGGGTGCCAGATGAATATGAAACCTATTTCCGCGTGTTGGAAACGGAAGACGAATACTTTCCTTATCACAAACGCTATCATGCCTTCTGGCGGATGTATGGTATCGGTTTGCCCGATGAAGTTCTGAAAAAGATTTATTATAAAAATGCCCTGCGCATTTTGCCCAATATGGATAAGAAGTTGTTTCCGAAATAGTATATGAACTTCCACACACGCAGGTGGGTAAAGCCCGAAGATCTTAATCCGAACGGAACCCTGTTTGGTGGAAAATTATTAAGCTGGATTGACGAAGAAGCGGTAATCTATGCCATGATTCAGCTCGATAACAAGCGCGTGGTAACCAAATACATGTCGGAAATTAATTTTGTGAGTTCGGCCAAACAGGGCGATATTATTGAGCTTGGATTGATTGCCACACAATTCGGTCGCACGTCCATTACATTAAAATGTGTGGTGCGCAATAAAATGACCCGCAAAACAATTCTTGAAATCGATAAAATTACGTTTGTAAACCTGGGGGCCGATGGCAGCCCCACCCCGCATGGCAAAACAAAAATTGAATACGTAAAAGACCGGCTGGAAGGAAAAATTGAAGGCGAGTTGCCCAATTGATCTCCCGGTAAAGATTCTCACAAACCGTTGGCCTCAGCCCATCCGTATTTGTCCCTGTATAAAATTAGGTTCACGGAGTTTTTAGCTATTATCTTCGCAGGTAATTACCCTGTTCAGTCTAGTTATGATCAAAGAATACATTCAATCCAACCAGCAGCGCTTTTTAGATGAGCTTTTTGAGTTACTCCGCATCCCTTCTGTAAGTGCCGATAGCCGTCATAAAAGTGATGTGCGCAAAGCAGCCGAGTATATTGTTGAAAAATTAAAAGCAGCCGGTGCCGATACGGTTGAACTGTGCGAAACAGCCGGCCACCCGATTGTATTTGGTGAAAAGCTAATTGATAAATCGCTGCCTACCGTATTGGTGTATGGCCATTACGATGTGCAACCCCCCGACCCGCTGGACCTGTGGACTTCGCCACCCTTTGAGCCGGTTGTAAAAGACGGAAAGATTTATGCGCGCGGTTCGTGCGATGATAAGGGGCAATTCTACATGCACATCAAAGCATTCGAAGCGATGATGCACCTGAAACAACTCACCTGCAACATCAAGTTTATGATTGAAGGTGAAGAAGAAGTGGGCTCCGATAACCTTGGCACATTCGTGAAAGAAAATCGCGAGAAGCTGAAAGCCGATGTGATTCTGATTTCTGATACTTCGGTTATCTCCATGGATACTCCGTCTATTACGGTTGGCTTGCGCGGATTAAGTTATATGGAAGTTGAAGTAACCGGCCCCAACCGCGATTTGCATTCGGGTGTGTATGGCGGTGCCGTGGCAAACCCCATCAACATCTTAAGCAAAATGATTGCCTCGCTGCACGATGAGAATGGCCACATTACCATTCCGGGTTTTTATGATAAGGTTGCTGAATTAACGGCCAGCGAACGCGAAGCATTAAACAAAGCACCTTTTAATTTAGACAGCTATAAAAAAGAACTTGACATTGAAGATATCCGGGGTGAAAAGGGCTACACTACCCTGGAACGCACCGGCATTCGCCCTACGTTAGATTGCAACGGTATCTGGGGTGGCTACACAGGCGAAGGCGCCAAAACCGTACTGCCCTCTAAAGCGTACGCCAAAATTTCGATGCGCCTGGTGCCGCACCAAAACAATCATGAAATCACAGAGTTGTTTACCAAACATTTTCAGTCGCTCGCGCCAAAATCCGTTAAGGTAAAAGTAACAGCCCTGCACGGAGGCGAGCCGGCCGTAACCCCAACCAACTCCAAAGCATTTACTGCTGCCAGCAAAGCATTTGAAGAAGTGTGGGGCAAAGCGCCCATCCCCACACGCGATGGCGGAAGTATTCCGATTGTTTCGTTGTTCAAAAAAGAATTAGGATTAGATACGGTGCTAATGGGCTTTGGCCTGGACAGCGATGCCATTCACTCGCCCAATGAACATTATGGAATTAAAAACTTTTTAATTGGCATCGAAACCATTGTGGCATTTTATAAGCATTACAGGAAGTAGTTGTTAAATTATTCTAAAAGTGGTTAACCAACCCGGCACTCGTGTTTAAGCAATGAACAATTCTGTTTTACGCTTCGTTACTTTTGAACAACAAAAAACGCATCAGCTCATGAGAGTTTTTTTATCTGTCCTGTTTCTCTGCACAAGTATTTTGTCGGGGGCCCAAATTCTTAAGCCAGCCAAATGGAGTTATTCTTCTGTAACAGAAGCAAACGTGGGCGATGAGGTGGAGTTGATTTTTAAAGCTACCATCGATATGGACTGGTATCTCTATTCTTCTGAATTTAATTGCGAAGACGGCCCGATTAAAACCACGTTCAATTTTGTGCCGCATGCCAGTTATCAATTGGTGGGCAACGTGGTAGCCATTAACCCAACCGATAAGTATGATGGTATTTTTGAGTGTGATGTTAAAATCTTTAAGGAGAAGGGTGAGTTCCGGCAGAAAATCAAAATCCTGGCTTCACCATTAAAGATTACAGGCGAATCGGATTACCAGGTGTGTACCGAAATAACGGGCCAATGCATTTCGGGTGCCGATGATTTTTCGTTCAACATTAAAGTAAGTGGCACAGCTTCCGAACAAATTAAAAATGATGAAGCCCCCAACGGCCCCCAGCTCGACTCAACACTTGTACCGGATAATCCTCAGGGTAAATCGTTGTGGGGATTTTTAGTAATTTCTTTTCTGGCCGGGTTAGCCGCATTGCTCACCCCGTGTGTATTTCCAATGATTCCCATGACGGTGAGTTTCTTCACCGGCCGTGGCACAAAATTTCAGGCATTAATGTATGGCCTCTTTATCATATTGATCTACACATTAATCGGAGCGGCCCTTGCCCCTCTCATGGGACCGGAAACGGCCAATCATTTATCAACCGAGTGGATTCCGAATTTGATTTTCTTTTCGGTGTTCATCGTATTCGGGCTTTCCTTTCTGGGCTTATTCGAAATTACATTGCCGGGAACATTGATCAACAAAGTAGATCAGCAAGCAGAGAAAGGCGGCTTGCTTGGTGTTTTCTTTATGGCGTTTACACTGGTGCTGGTTTCGTTCAGTTGTACCGGTCCGATTGTAGGCAGCATCCTGGTGTCATCGGCTGGTGGCGAATTTCTAAAACCCATCCTGGGCATGTTTGCGTTTGCTGCCGCTTTCGCAATTCCATTTACCTTGTTCGCATTCTTTCCCGGTTGGTTAAAATCATTACCAAAATCGGGAGGATGGTTGAACACGGTAAAAGTTGTATTGGGCTTTGTAGAGATTGCGCTGGCCTTTAAATTTTTAAGTATTGCCGACCAGGCTTTTCATTGGGGAATTCTCGATCGCGACATCAACATTGCTATCTGGATTGTAATAGCTGTGCTGATTGGTGTTTACCTGATGAAAGGATTCCGCATGCCGGGCGATACCGGTAAAGATGCCGATGATAAAACCGTAAGTGTTTTTCGGGTATCGTTAGCCATGGTTATGTTTGTGTTTGCGGTGTACCTGGTACCCGGCATGTGGGGTGCTCCCTTAAAAGCATTAGCCGGTTATTTGCCCCCGATGTACACACACGATTTTAATGTACTAAGTGCTACAACAGAAAAACCGGCAACCATTTGCGATGAGCCCCGGTATGCCGATTTCCTCCACCTGCCCCATGGCTTAAGCGGATATTTTGATTATGATCAGGCCATCGCTTGCGCACGTCAGCAAAACAAACCCTTGTTTATTGATTTTACAGGACATGGTTGTACCAATTGCCGCGAAATGGAAGCCAATGTATGGAGCGACCCGCAGGTGTTGCAGCGCTTGCGCGATGACTTTGTAGTGGTGGCATTGTATGTAGATGATAAAACCGAATTACCCGAAAGCGAATGGTACACCTCATCGTACGATAACAAAGTGAAAAAAACCATTGGTAAGCAAAATGCCGACTTGCAAATCACGCGGCTTAACAACAATGCGCAACCATTTTATGTGTTGGTTGGTAAAGATGAGCGCGTGCTGGTTTCACCGTACGGCTATAATCTAAATGCCGAAAAATTTGCGGCCTTTCTGGATGAGGGAAAGAAGAAATTCAAAGAGTTGTATCCTGGATAAACTCCAACTTGTTTTCCACATCGCGCCCGTGGAAGCACCGGTTTTAGGATTTACTTTTTCTGTTTCGGGTAATAATCAGCGCGCCAATAATCAGCAGCGCAAACCACGTAAACGCGTTCATATCGGGTCCATCAAAATGCCAGCCGTGATGCCAGGCACCCCAACCAAACAGGGCTTTGAAAATGGCCGCTATTATTCCAACCACGGCACCAATCAACCCAACAATTAATCCTACCAAGCCAGCAAACAAGCCGGCAATCAATCCAAATAATCCCGCACCCAGTCCAACCCATAAGGGAAACGTGAGTAAGAGAATAAGAATAATAAATACTGTAGAGGTTGAGGATGATCGCTGCATGGGTGTTGGGTTTATTACAAACCCTTAGCAAGAATCATTCACAAAAAGCCACAATATAAAAACGTGGCTTTTTGACAAGAAATCGAAGATTGATTAATCAGATGTCGATCGCTCCTGTATAAAAATGAACAGCCGGTTTACAAAATCGTACAGACCGCTCAGGCTAGATTAAGAACTTTGTTGGTTCGCTTGCGCGATTCAGCCACCAGTTTTTCGTTCTTCGAAATAGATTGTCCGAACGAAGGTGCTATATCGTGCATACGTGCTTTCCACGCTTCGGATTGACTTTGTTTCTTAAAACATTTTTGAATCAGTTCTAACATCATGCTTACCGCTGTAGATGCTCCGGGCGAAGCTCCCAGCAAGGCTGCTACTGTTCCATCTTCAGACACTACTAACTCGGTACCAAACTCCAACACTCCACCTTTCTCTTTGTCTTTCTTAATCACTTGCACCCGCTGGCCTGCTTCCAGTAATTCCCAATCAACCTGTTTGGTAAAGGGAACATATTCGCGCAAAGCCGCGTGGCGATCTTCCGGTTTAAGTCTTAATTGCTGAATAAGGTATTTCGTTAATGGCACGTTTTTGATGCCCGCAAAAATCATGGGCATCAGGTTGTCGAATTTAATAGAGCTGGGAAGATCCATCAGCGACCCGTTTTTCAAAAACTTGGTTGAGAATCCCGCAAAGGGCCCAAACAATAATTCCTTCTTCCCATTAATAAACCGAGTATCTACATGGGGCACCGACATAGGAGGCGAACCAACCGAAGCCTTGCCATATACTTTGGCATGGTGTTTTTGAATCAACTCTTCGTTGTTGCACTTTAACCACAAGCCACTTACCGGAAAGCCACCATAGCCTTTGCGTTCTTTTATCTCGGCTCGTTTTAATAAATGCAATGTGGCCCCGCCCGCACCAATAAAAGCAAACCGTGTATTAAATGTTTTCTTCTCACCGGTTTGTAAATCGCGCACAAAAACATCCCACCCTTTCTTTCCATCCGGATCAAGATCCAAACATTCGGAGTTGTAATGGATGGTTACGCCCGGCATTTTACCAAGCTGGTCAATCATGCTTCGGGTAAGCGAACCGAAGTTTACATCGGTACCCATTTCCATGCGCGTAGCAGCAACAGGTTGTTTTTTTGTTCGGCCGCGCATAACGATAGGTGCCCACGCGGCTATGTCATCGTGCACTTCGGAATAAACCATTGCTTGAAACAATGGATTGGCATGCATGATTTCATATCGCTTGCGCAGAAAGTCAACATTCTCGGGCCCCCACACTAAACTCATGTGTGGTACTTTGTTGATGAAGTCCTGTGGGTTTTGCACATAGCCTTTTTCAATCAGGTAAGCCCAGAACTCGCGCGAAACCTCAAAAGACTCACCAATCTTAAATGCTTTTGTACATTCTACCGTGCCGCCCGGTTTTTGCGGAGTGTAGTTTAGTTCGCAAAAGGCTGCATGGCCTGTGCCCGCATTGTGCCAGGCATCGCTGCTTTCCATTCCGGCTTTATCAAGCCTTTCGAAAATATGAATGGAAAGTTGTGGTTCCAGTTCTTTTAGTAACATGCCCAGGGTGGCACTCATGATGCCGGCACCCATCAGTATGACATCTGCTTTGGGGATAGGGGGGTGTTTGGTCATGGCTTTAGCCGTGTAAAGGTTCGAATTTATAGCACGATTACACGCTTTGCAAATGCTTGTTACAACCCTTGCCGAAAACCGCACATATTGCCCCTATGCCGGGTGAATAAGCCCGTTGTTCACCCTCGCGTTATCACTCACTTTTTAAACTATCTACCGGATTGCTGGTGGCAGCCCGAAAGGATTGAAAGCTCATGGTAACCCACGCCACCACAAACGCGGCTATGCCAGCAAACAAAAACAACCCAATGCCAATCTCGGTTTTGTAAGTATAGTCTTTCAACCACCAGTTAACACCATACCAGGCTGCGGGCGCTGCCAGCACAAAGGCAATGGCTATCAGTTTGCCAAACTCTTTTGAGAGCAGCAACACAATACTGCTTACACTCGCACCCAACACTTTTCTAATTCCAATTTCCTTGGTGCGCTGTTCGGCTGTAAATGAAGTAAGCGCAAACAATCCCAGACACGCAATTAAAATTGCCAGGCCGGTAAATATTCCGAAAACCTTACTCAAACGGGTTTCCGATGCATACATATTGTTAAAGCGTTCATCTAAAAAATAGTAAGTGAATGGCTGGCCCGGGGCCAACTCTTTCCATTTTTTTTCGATGTTGGTTACAATTTCTTGTGTATTGCCTGCCTGAATCCGGAAAGAGATTATTCCGCCAGGTCGTTTAGCGAGGAACATCATTACTGGAGATACGTTTTGCCGGAGCGATTCAAAATGAAAATTTTCAACTACGCCCACAACAGTCAATGTTTGTAGTTTATTCCGGTCCACCTCAGTTACGTAATCTGCATCGAACGTTTGAATCCGGCTTCCTACCACTTCACCGTTAAAATTCAAAGCAAGCGCAGCAGCTTCATTTAGAATAACTGCCGTTGAATCTGACGGAAATTCAGGAGAGAATCCGCGTCCTTCTTTTACAGTCATACCCATTGTAGTAATGTAATCGTAATCAACAGCCCAGTTTTGCATGCTCACCATGTTTTCGGCTTTTGCTTCTTTTCCTTCGGCCCACCAGGGGGTGTCGCTTCGCCAGGTTCCTGAAACCGGCAAATAACCGGAGATGGTGGCATTCAGAATTCGCGGATCTTGTTTTACCATCTCTTTGAATGCTTGCTTATTATCGCCCAGGGCGTAAGCATCATCAATCATAATAACCTGGTCTTTATTGAATCCCAGTTTTTTATTCTGAATGTAATTGAGTTGCCTGAAAACAGCCATCGTACCAATAACCAGAATGATAGAAATTGTAAACTGGAAAACCACGAGCGAACTGCGGATAAACCCACTCTTCATACCAAGCGCCACATTTCCTTTCAATACACTTACCGGTTTAAAAGCCGACAAGAAAAAAGAAGGATAGATACCGGCCAGCATGCCAATGAAAACAGCTGCAATTGCGATAACTGCATATAAGTTCGGATTGGAAAACGGTATAGATAATTCGCGGCTCGCCAGCGAATTGAAAACCGGGAGTAACAGGTAGGCCAGAACAGTTGCCAACACGAAGGAAACCATACTTAGCAAAATGGACTCCATTAAAAATTGGCGTATGAGATGAGACCGCATGGACCCCATCACTTTGCGCATGCCCACTTCTTTTGCACGGTTTGCCGATCGTGCTGTTGACAAATTCATAAAGTTGACACAGGCAATCAACAAGATGAAAGCAGCGACAGCACCAAACAAGTACACATAGGTAATATCAAAATTGGGTTCAAACTCACCGCTTAAGGCACTCTTCAAATGAATATCTGTTAATGGTTCAAGCGTATAGGCAAACAGGTTGCCTTCGGCCGTAAATTTTTCGAGGGTAAAATCAGGACCTAATGCATCGGCCAGTTGAGGTATCATGTGTTTCGTGATGAGTGCGGGTATCTTGGCGTTTAGTTGGCTTACACTTGCGCCCTCATTTAGTAGTACATACGTTTGGAAATTATTGCTCAACCACACCGGAGATTTGGCTTCATCAAGCCCTTCCATAGCAATCAGGATATCGAAGTGAAAGTGTGTGTTGGAAGGAAGGTTCTGATAAATGGCTGTGATCTTGGCATTTATTTTATCATCCAGGATCAACGTCTGGCCCAATGCTTCTTCACCCGGAAAATATTTTTCGGCTATCCGCTGGCTAATGGCAATGGCGTTTGGTTCTGTTAAGGCCTTGGCCGGATCGCCCGCAAGAACAGGAACCTGAAACACTTTAAAGAAATCCTTATCGGCCCAAATTACCCTGTCTTCTCTAATGTTTTCGGTTGTCCGCTTAACCAGGTAAGAACCTCGTTCACGAAAACGAATTGCAGCAGCCACCTCCGGATAATCCTGAGCCAATTGGGCGGCCATGGGGGCTGGGGCGTAAGTCATGTTGTAATGATTGCCGCCAAATTTTAGCTCGCTATGAACGCGATAAATCCTATCGGCATTCGCAAAGTGCCTGTCATAACTCAGCTCGTGCCTTACAAACAATACGATAATAAAACATATTGAAATGCCCAGCGAGAGCCCTGCCACATTGATAAACGTATAAAAACTATGCTTGCGCAGATTGCGCAATGCAACCGTAAAATAATTTTTAATCATATTTTTTGGTTTGTTTTCTGATTGTAAAGTCTGTTTTTGTATTTCTCGCAACCCTCCTGTGTGCCCAAACCTTTTTAATACAGTATGGTATGCATCAATAAATCGTTTTTCTTTTCTCATTTCAGCCTCCACGGCCGTGCAGACATGATCAATCAACTCGTCCTGAATGCCTTCGGCCACAATGCCCCGGTAGTTCAGGTCTTTGATGATGTAGGTGATATGATCGTCTGTAAGCATTTCCTGAAATGGATTAACCTAATTCTACCTGCAATACATTCCCCATCGTTTTTATAAACGCAACAAATTCCGAAACGCGCTCTTTCACCAAACTACGGCCTTGCGGAGTAAGTGAATAGTATTTGCGAACGCGTTTTCCAATGGTTTCTGTTTCGGTGCGCAGCATTCCCTCTGCCTCCAGTTTATGAAGTGTGGGGTACAATGCACCTTCTGTTAGCAGAATCCGGTCATCTGAAAGTTCTTTTACCCGCTGCGTAATTTCGTATCCATACATGCGGCCATGATCTTTCAAAACCTTTAATACGATGGTTTGCAGTGTGCCTTTCAATAACTCGGGTGAATGCATAAAGATTAAAACAAGGTGTTAATACATAAGAGAATTATGCATAAGACGCAAGTACATTAACCGAGGTTGCATATGCCCGGCAATTTTTATTTTTGTACCTTCAATTCATTCAAAAAAATGCGCTCCGTTTACCTGCTGGTTGGTTTGTTTGCGGTTTGGTGCCTGCTGGCAGCATTCTGGTATTTATTCTGGATTAAGGGCCTGGATCCAAATACATCAAACATTAACCCTCACGAATCAGCCCTGGCAATTGCTGAAATACTGGTTATTGTGCTGGTTTCGTTGTTTATCGGATTTGGCATAGCCTGGTTTCTGCGCCAGCAAATAATAGACACCAAAACGGCAAGAGAATCGGAATTAGCAATTGATATAGCCGAATTGAAACAAGCTTTGCAAAGTGCCCACGACCAGGCTGAAAAGGCAGAGCAAACACTCAACCGGGCACGGGAAACTTTTCGTCAGGATTTTTTAACTGTTTCGCGCGAGAATGAAAGGCTGAAGACAACAGAAGACTCCCTTAATACATTGCAGCAACAGTTTCAGCAACAACAAGAAACGTTTCAAAACACCATCGATGATTTGCAGGAAAATTATCGCACAGCTGGAGATGAACTGGTTCTGCTTCGCCTTCAGAAACAGAAACTCGAAATAGAACTGGAGGAACTTAAAAAGCATCAGCGCGAAACCAAAGAACCTCGCTACTCCGATTTCATCAGTGGCCAGCAATTAACAGAGAAAACAGAAGCATTTGAAAAAGATGACCTGAAACAGATTAATGGCATAGGGCCGGGTATTGAAGCAAAGCTAAATAAGGCTGGGATTTTTAGTTTCAGACAAATCAGCGAACTCACGAAAGAAAGCACTCAGCAGGTAGCTGCTATTATAGAATTTTTTCCAGGCCGCATTACACGCGACCGATGGGTAGAGCAAGCCTCGAAACTTTATTTAGATAAGTTGAGAAAAGAATAATTACAGATTAGGGTCAACCTTTAAAGCAAGGTTAAATTTCACTTCCAGGTTTTCATCTACTTTAACCATGCCCATCATGCGCGAAGGGGCCGAAAGATTAAAATCGGCAAATGTAAATGTGTGATTACCGCGCAGGTAAATAATGCCATTGCTTTTTGCTTCGATTACACAATTCACATCAAACGCTTTTCTCACTCCGGCCAAGGCTATTTTCATATGGCCTTTAAACCGTTCTTCGGCACAGCCAAACACAGGGGTTTTCTCGAACGAGATAAATTCTATTTCTATAGCCGGATATTCTTTTGCCTTTATCGTTTTATTAAAGTCGTTCGTCATCAACTGAAGGCCGCAACTGAAGGCCGATGCATCCAGTTGTACGTTCCCTTTTAAAAATACGGGTCGTACACCTGCGCTCTCCCGAAGCACCAGGGTATCGCGGCCGCAATACAAAGTTGTGCACTGAAATGAATTTACATTGGTTTTGCCCGCTACGGTAAGCGTACTTTCAGGCTGAACAATAAAGCGGTGCAGCAACACGGGGGAGGTAGCAAATGAACTCCCCACGATTGTCACAACTAACAAAACCAGCAAGTGTTTCATTTCCATTTCTTACCTCACAAAGGTAGTAAATACAAAAAGAGTTCCGGCCTGTACAGACCGGAACCCACCCATAAAGCATCCCTACAAATCAGAATGAGATTGCGCCCTGGATCACGAAGCCATCGAACTTACCGTTGTAGAACCGGCTATTCGCTCCGGTGTTGTTATAACCGTCATAATTCTGTGTTACATACTCTCCTTTTAGTAAGATGTTGCGGGTAATAAACCAGCCTGCACCAAATGATGTTCGGTCTATGGTTACATCATAGCGGGTACCTGGTAATATTGCAGTATATCCTTCCGCAATTGTAGCATCTACTTTTATGTAGCGGGCGCCCACATAAAATTGCTCATCTTTTCCGAAGCGATAGAGTGCTTCAAAAGCTGTCTGTTGTGCTTTGCGGTCGTCTTCTGCGGCATAGGCAGCTCCCTCACCGTTTTCGAATGCACTATTGCCTTTGGCCCATTCAAATGTTCCGAACACTTCCAGGCCGCTGTATTTAACGAAGGGGTTTATAACAAAGGCTGTGACATTATCTCGAAAGCCAGGATTAAATCTTCCGGAGAAAGCATTACCGGTTAATGAAACCGGTGCATTTTCCATTACATACTGGTAGTTAGACCCAGTCCGGTCGCCACCATATAGGGTATTGCTGGCAGATGATTTTGTGGTTACGAATGAGCTAGTGATCCTTGTGCGCAGGTTGTCATTAATCTGTTTATCAAAACCAACCTTTCCGTAAAGAGATGGTTTGCGTTTTGCCCCATCTGGTTGTGATGGGCTAGAAATGTTACCTTGAATTTCACCATCGGTAAAACCAGCCATTAATAACACGCCATCTTTTTTCCAATACAACTCTGCCCCTATTTCAGTAGTAAAGGCATCCATAATATTGTTTTCAATCCAGGGGTTCCACAACGTGTGGCCGCCATCACTTCTGCGGAAGTGTGCATCGCCATAATTTACTTCCATATGGCCTACTTTTAGAGTCAGGTTTTTCCACAGGTTATCGAAGAATTCGCTCTTCAAGAATCCAACTTTATCAATTTGCAGGTAACCTCCTTTCACCCAAAACTCGTTGTGGTGGTGAGATGACATGTATGACACGAGATTCAGGTTAATACCATCATACAATTGCACATCAATATTGAAGTTTGCCTGTGCCAGCGGAAAACCACCGCCCATCTCATAGAGGGCAGGGGTTGCCAATTCATTGCTGTGGTTTAGCTTCTGATAGCCTTGTGTAAAGCCAGCACCCAGTCTAAGCTTCAGACCATCAAAAACAATAGTATCATCTTTGGTTGTTTCGAATACATTTACACCACGCTTGTCATATGGTCTCCAATATTGTATGCTGGGTTGCTGTGCCCATGCAGTCCAGCCCATCGTTAGGCCCAGTACCAGTAGCAGATGTTTTAAAATTGAGGATTTTGTTTTCATAACATAAAAAATTAAAAGGTGATTTATAGAGATTTATTTATTTGATTGGTGAAAGGGTAACTTCAAAGGTTATTGTTATTTCATCGCCTGTTTTAACTGAACCAAACATGAAAGAAGGTGGCTCTACATTAAACTCAGTCATTTTAATTTTCTTGGAACCCTGAAAATGTATTGCGCCCGCTACAGGTTTTCCGGTAACTATCAACTCAGTAGGTTTTGAGTTTCCGGCAATTGTTAGTGTGCCTTGCGCTACAATGTTGTTGCCATTAATAATTGCCGAGGTTAGCTGAAATTTGATGTCTTTATTCTTATCTGTTTTAAGCGCATTGTATGCGTTCTTGTCCATGGCTCCTTTTCCGCTCTTTAAACTTTCGGCAGAGATGGTAACCACGATAGCGTTCACTTTAGTTAGTTGACCGGCTGCATCGGTTTCAAATTGTGCTACCGAGGTTGCCTGTTTGGAAGTCATTGTCCAATCGTGCATAGTAGAGGTTCCCGCAATGGTTATATTGGGTGTGCCGCTTATCTTATACTGCTGCTGGGCCCAAACGGCCGTATGGGAAAATGCCAGTACGAAAAGGGTTGTGAAGAAGGTTTTTTTTATGATCGTTTTCATGGCTTCTGGGTTTTTGTCTTGTTTCACAGTACAAGATTATATTACCCAATCCACCTACCCCATGATTGTTAACCATACTCCGATATGATCCTTATCATAAAAAATATTGATTTACCCTTTAAGGAAAATCCGGAATCGATTGAATCGATACTTCCGTTATCCATTAATTACAACCCGGTTTTCTAATCAGGTTCGTCTGCCCATCCCCCAGGTTTAATTATGATATGATTAGGGAGATTCTTCAACCCATAAAGAACCCTGATAATTTTTTTATTAAAATAGTATGCATGCCGAATAATTTTCTTTACCTTCGGCATCGTTTGAAATTGATGAAAAGGGAGGAAACCATAGACTATAATATAAAGGCGGCCTGGCACAGCATCGCACGCATGTACAATCAGCAGGCAGCAAAATACCAGGGCACCATGTCTATCGGGTTTGCTTTATTGAACATTCACTCCGAAGAAGGCACACCGGCAACCAAGATCGGGCCGATGATGGGTTTGGAGCCCCGCAGTGTTACGCGCCTGCTTAAGTCAATGGAAGAAAAGCGATTGATTGTACGGAAAACGGATAAGAACGATAAGCGGTTAGTTCGCATTTTTCTTACCAAAGAGGGGAAGCGCCATAGAGAAAAATCGAAAGAAACTGTTTTGCGATTTAATGAAGTGGTGCGCGAGGAAATTCCCGCCAGCAAGCTGAATGTGTTTTTTGAAGTTGTTCAAAGTGTGAATCAGATAATTGAACAGAACATTGTTTATAAAGAACTTGAAAACAGTAGGTAGTAGGCAGGCTTTTGATTTGAATAACTGTCGGTATGTCCACTAAAAAAATTTGTATTAAGTAAAAACCGGTAACATGAATAGAACCATTCGTAAAGTAGCTGTTTTAGGATCGGGCATTATGGGCTCGCGCATTGCCTGCCACTTTGCCAACATTGGTGTAGATGTTCTCCTCCTCGACATTGCACCCAAAGAACTTTCTGAAGACGAAAAGAAAAAGGGGTTATCGCTCGACCATCCGGCAGTGAAAAACCGAATCGTAAATGCTGCGTTTGAGTCAACGCTGAAATCGAACCCGGCAGCGCTGTTCAGCAAAAAGTTTGCTTCGCGCATCAAACTCGGAAACTTTACGGATGACATGCCGAAGATCAAAGATTGCGATTGGACGATAGAAGTCGTAGTAGAAAATCTCGACATCAAAAAGAAAGTGTACACCGAAGTGGAAAAGTATCGCACACCCGGTACGCTTATTACTTCCAACACGTCTGGTATTCCTATTCACCTGATGGCCGAAGGTCGAAGCGAAGATTTTCAAAAACATTTTGCAGGAACGCACTTCTTCAATCCACCCCGGTATTTAAAGTTGCTGGAAATTATTCCTACCACGAAAACCGATCCTGAAATCACGAAGTTTTTGCTTCACTATGGCGACCTCTTTCTGGGTAAAACAACTGTATTGTGTAAAGACACTCCTGCCTTTATCGGTAACCGGGTTGGTGTTTGGGGTTTATTAAAGGTAATTGACTCTATGCGCAAGTATGATCTTAATGTAGATGAGATTGATAAGCTAACGGGCCCTGTAATCGGAAGACCAAAATCGGCCACATTCAGAACATCGGATGTAGTGGGGTTGGATACACTCGTAAAAGTAGCCAACAATTTATATGCAGGCCTGCCCAACGATGAAGGCCGCGAAATGTTTAAGTTGCCCGAAGCGGTGAACAAACTGGAGCAGAATAAATGGCTGGGTGACAAAACCGGCCAGGGCTTTTACAAAAAATCCAAAAATGCCAAAGGCGAAACCGAAATTCTTACGCTCGATCTGAAAACATTCGAGTATCAACCAAAGGCAAAAGCAAAATTTGCCACACTCGAAACTACCAAGACCATTGACAACCTGCGCGATCGCTTTAAAGTATTGCTGGCCGGTAAAGACAAAGCCGGGGATTTCTATCGCGATATGTTTTTCGATTTGTTTAAGTATGTGAGCAATCGCATTCCGGAAATCAGCGATGAATTGTTCCGTATAGATGATGCCGTAAGCGGAGGCTTCGGTTGGGAGCTTGGTCCCTTCGAAACATGGGATGCTATTGGTGTTGAAAAGAGTATTCCTTTAATGGAAGCCGCTGGCTACAAACCCAATCAATGGGTGTACGATATGCTCGGTGCGGGCAACAAATCATTTTACAAAACCGAAGGGGGCATCAAAAAATATTACGACATCCCCTCCAAATCATATAAATCCATTCCGGGTCGCGAAAGCTTTATCATTTTAGAAAGCAAGAGCGATAGCGTAGTGTGGAAGAATGCCGATTCGAAAGTAACGGACATTGGGGATGGTGTACTCAATTTCTCATGGAGTTCAAAGAGCTATACCTTAGGCAGCAGTGTAATTGAAGGCATGAACAAAGCGGTTGACCTGGCCGAAAAAGATTACCGCGGGTTAGTGGTCGGTCATCAGGGGCCCGACTTCTCGCTGGGCGCAAACCTTGGGCTGGTGTTTATGTATGCCATTGAACAGGATTATGACGAGATCGATTTTATGATCCGTGCATTCCAGAATTCGGTAATGCGGTTGCGCTATTCATCTATTCCGGTAGTGGTAGCTCCGCAAGGCCGCACGCTGGGTGGTGGCTGCGAAATGACCATGCATGCCGACATTGCACAGGCTGCAGCTGAAACATACATCGGGCTTGTTGAGGTAGGCGTGGGTTTGATTCCCGGTGGTGGTGGCACAAAAGAATTTACCAAACGTGTTAGTGATGCTTTACAAGAAGGTGATGTAGAATTGAACGCACTTCAAAATGCGTTTATGACTATTGCAACCGCTAAGGTGGCCACATCAGCAGAAGAAGCGCGTGAGTTGGGGATTCTGAAAAAGCTGGATCGTGTAAGCATGAATAGAGACCGCCAGATTGCCGATGCCAAACAAGCGGTTCTTGATCTTGCCGATGCCGGCTACACCATGCCACAACAGGCAAAGAATATCAAAGTACAAGGCCGCACCGGGCAAGCCTTATTCCTTGCCGGATTACAAGGCATGTTAATGGGTAGATACATTTCCGAACACGATGCGAAAATCGCGAAGTGGATTGCCAACGTAATGTGCGGGGGCGATCTCAGCTATGCGCAAGAAGTATCGGAACAATATTTATTGGATCTCGAACGCGAAGCATTCTTATCGCTAACAGGCGAGAAGAAAACATTAGAGCGTATTCAATCGATTTTAACGGGGGGGAAACCATTACGAAACTAGTAGGCAGTTAGCAGACGGCACTAGGCAGGAAAAGTGTTGAGAGTAGCAATGACAAAAAGTAAAGGATATAGAGACTTGATTGTTTATCAAAAGGCTTTTGCCTTGGCGATGAAAGTTTTTGAGTTAACAAAAAACGTATCCTAAAGAGGAAAAGTATTCGTTGGTAGATCAGATCAGACGATCATCGCGATCTGTTTGTTCGTGTATTGCCGAAGCTTATCGTAAAAGAAAGTACCAGGCCTATTTTGTAAACAAGTGCTCCGATGCCGATGGAGAGAACAGTGAAACAATTGTTTGGCTTGAGTTTTCATTGGCAAATAATTATGTCACACAAGAAGAGTTTAACCAACTGGAGCAAGATGCTGAGGAGGTTGGGAGAATGCTAAATTCAATGATCGAAAATCCAGAGAAATTTTTACCTAAAGAATATAAACTAGAAAAACAGGTTTGACAAGCGGTGAAGACTGCCTACTGCCGTCTGCCTACCGCCAACTTATTGTAACAGCATAAACTAAATAGTACAAACATGGACGCATACATCGTAGCAGGATTTAGAACCGGAGTTGGAAAGGCCAAGAAAGGTGGCTTTCGTTTCACACGACCAGATGACCTGGCAGCAGATGTTATCAAACACCTGGTGAAATCTATTCCGGGATTAGAAAACAAAATGGTCGATGACCTGATTGTTGGCAATGCTGTGCCGGAAGCAGATCAGGGAATGCAAATGGGCCGCATGATTTCATTGCTTGCGCTTGGTATAGATACCCCCGGCATGATCGTGAACCGGTATTGTGGTTCGGGTGTTGAAACCATTGCTATTGCAAGCCAGCGCATACAGGCTGGCCAGGCCGATGTGATTATTGCCGGTGGTACCGAATCAATGTCGTTGGTGCCGGTTATGGGTTTTAAAACAGCGCTCAATTACACCATTGCCAAAAACAATCCTACTTACTACACCAGCATGGGCCTTACGGCCGAGGAGGTTTCAAAACAATTTAAAATCAGCCGCGAGGAACAAGATCAGTTCTCGTACGAATCGCACATGAAGGCCGCGGCTGCCTGGAAAGAAGGTAAGTTCAAAGACGAAGTAGTTCCCATCACCGTAAAGGAAACGTACGTGGACGAAAACATGAAGAAAAAAACACGTGAGTTTGTTGTTGCCACCGATGAAGGCATTCGTGCCGATACAACCCTTGAAGGATTGGCAAAACTGAAACCCGTATTTGCGTTAGGCGGAACGGTTACAGCGGGTAACTCTTCGCAAACATCGGATGGTGCTGCCTTTGTAGCTGTGATGAGCGAACGCATGGTGAAACAATTGAATTTAAAACCAATCGCGCGCATGGTAAGTTATGCTACGGCTGGTGTTGATCCGCGCATTATGGGTATTGGCCCGGTGGCGGCTATTCCAAAAGCATTAAAAAATTGCCGGCCTCAAGCAAGACGACTTAGATTTGATTGAACTCAATGAAGCCTTTGCTGCACAATCGCTGGCCGTGGTGAAAGAGCTGAACATTGATAGAACAAAATTGAATGTGAATGGAGGTGCAATTGCCGTGGGCCATCCGCTCGGTTCGTCCGGTGCTCGTTTATCCGTGCAATTGTTTAACGAACTGCGCAGGCGCAACAAGAAATACGGTATGGTTACTGCGTGCGTAGGTGGAGGACAGGGTGTAGCGGGGATTTATGAGTTACTAAATTGACAGTTGACAATGAGCAAGTTGACAAACTGTGTCAACTGCCATTTGTCAATTGCCAATTTTATCGATTTAAAATATAAGATTTAAAAACAGCAGAATATGGCAACAGCAGAAGCAACAAAACGCGCCATCAAGGGCGGAGAATTCCTGATCAGAGAAACGCAGGCACATGAAGTCTTCATTCCCGAAGATTTTACGGAAGAACAAAAGATGATTGCACAAACGTGCAAGGATTTTTTAAAGCAGGAGATTCATCCAAGGTTAGATGAAATTGATTCGATGAAGAATCCGGCATTAATGCCCCAATTGCTGGACAAAGCCGGTGAACTGGGTTTACTCGGTACCTCGGTGCCGCAAGAACTTGGTGGCTTTGGTATGGACTTTAACACCACCATGCTGGTGGCCGAAGTGTTGGGTGCCGGTCATTCTTTTGCGGTAGCTATCTCGGCACACACAGGTATTGGCACCTTGCCCATTCTGTATTATGGCAATGAAGCCCAGAAGAAAAAATACATTCCCAAACTTGCTTCGGGCGAGTGGAAAGCGGCCTATTGTTTAACAGAACCTGATTCCGGCAGCGATGCCAACTCCGGCAAAACAAAAGCCGTACTCTCGGCTGATAAGAAACACTATGTCATCAACGGTCAGAAGATGTGGATTACGAATGGCGGCTTTGCGGATGTCTATGTCGTGTTTGCAAAAATCGATAACGATAAAAACCTCAGCGCCTTCATTGTTGAAAAAGCGTTTGGCGGCATCACCATGAATGAAGAAGAAAAGAAAATGGGTATTAAAGGCTCATCCACCCGTCAGATTTTCTTTAACGATTGCAAAGTACCCGTTGAAAATTTACTGAGCGAACGCGAGAATGGTTTCAAGATTGCGGTAAACATTTTGAACATTGGGCGAATTAAACTTGGCATTGCTGCTGTAGGCGGATCAAAAGCCACGTTAAGCAAAGCCATTAACTATTCGAAAGAGCGCAAACAGTTTGGCGTGCCACTGGCAACGTTTGGAGCCATTCAACATAAGATGGCCGATGTAGCCACCCACATCTTTGCTTCAGAATCTGCGCACTATCGTGCCAGCCAGAATATTGAAGATGCCTACAACGCCTTCATCGCTGCCGGTATGGATTCGGCCCAGGCGCGACTTAAATCCCTGGAAGAATTTGCCATTGAATGTGCCATCTTAAAAGTGCATGGTTCGGAAGTACTGGATTACAGCGTGGACGAAGGCGTGCAGATTTATGGTGGCATGGGCTTCTCGGCCGAGGGCCCGATGGATCGCGCTTACCGCGATGCGCGCATCAACCGCATCTTTGAAGGCACCAACGAAATCAACCGCTTGCTTACCATCGATATGTTGTTGAAGCGGGCCATGAAAGGTCATTTGGATTTGATGAACCCCGCGATGGCTGTTCAAAAAGAATTGATGTCGATACCCGATTTTGGCAGCGATGATGACACTACCTTGTTTGCAAAGGAGAAGAAGGCATTACGTAATCTGAAAAAAGCCGGACTGATGGTGAGTGGTGCTGCCGTACAGAAGTTTATGATGAAACTATCGGAAGAGCAGGAGATTTTAATGAACCTGGCCGATATGCTGATTGAGGGGTATGCGGCCGAGTCGGTATTGCTGCGCGTAGAAAAGTTAATCAGCCTGCGGGGCGAACAAGCCTGTGAAGCCGAAAAAGAAATGGCGTTGATTTATTTACATCATGCTATTGAGAAAGCTGCCGCTGCAGGCAAGAGCGCGATTACTTCATTGCCGAAGGCGATGAACAGCGCCTGATGCTGATGGGCTTGAAGCGGTTTACAAAAGTTGAGCCCTACAATTTGAAAAATGCAAGGCGTAAAGTGGCAAAGGTGTTGATTGAAAAGGGCGAGTATCCGTTTTGATCTTGCCGCAAGAGACGGTCTCAAAAGTCGAAATAAGTGCGTAGGTCATTCCGGCCTTGTGCCGGAATCTCATTGAGTGCAGAAGAATCGAGATCACGGAATAAATCCGCGATGACAGAACGACTTTTGAGACCGTTTCTTGTCTTTAATATTCAGGGAATAAATACAGGCTTGTGGTGATGATCTTTTTTAACATCCGGACCATTTACATCCGGTTTGGATAGCTTATTTCTGTCAATATAAGTTGAGTATTATTCAGGCAGATAAATCTCTATTTAATTGGTTCCAATGTCTGGTTATTCCTCTTCAGTAGTCGCTCAAGACAAGGGCTCCAATAACTGTGTAACATGCTATTTTCATATTTGGTTTTGATTAGGTTGGTTTTGATACATTTACAAAGAGTAAGGCGTAAAGAAATGAAAGAGTTACCATGGCAGTTGAGACTATTATCAAAAGTGAATACAAATTCGTCCTTTTAATACTGAGCCCGTGCGCAACTATTTCCTGCTTATTCTTATTTCTAATATTCGCCTCGAACCTACTCTTTTCCATCATTCTATATTCAACTATTAATAGAATAGCTAAGTTAAATATCGGAATTAACACTGTCCACTTTGGTAACTGGTTTGCAAAATTAGCCAATGCAAAAAAACAACCTATTAATATATTATTGAATGTCGATAGGATGTCATGAATTCTGTCAAAATATTTTATGATATTCTGAACACCCTCTATCTCAATTCTTCTAATATCCGGGTCTATTGCATCTAGTTCTTCATCAGTCATAACAAGATCATTTTAAGTGTTTATGTCTACCCCAACCTTGCCTCCATCGTAATATTCGTATTCAACAATTTTGAAATCGGGCAATTGGCTTTGGCATCGGCTGCGCATGCCTGAAATTTATCGGCCGTAATGCCGGGTACTTTTGCTGTTAAGTCCAGGTGCGAGTTTGTGATCGCACCATTCTCGAGCGTGATTGTACACTTTACCGTTAAATCATCGGCTGTAAAGCCGGCTTCGTTCAATACAAAACTTAGCTTCATCGCAAAGCAGCCGCTGTGGGCAGCGGCCACCAGTTCTTCGGGGTTAGTGCCTACGCCTTCTTCAAAACGCGAGCTAAATGAATACTGGTTCTTGTTCAATACGGTGCTGGCGGTTGATACAACGCCTTTTCCTTCTTTGCCAGTTCCTTTCCAGTTAGCGGTGGCTGTTCGTTTCATAGTTTTGCCTGTTTAGTGGGTGAAGTTAACCCTCAATTTCAATTTTTTGAAACTGTCGCACCCAAACAAAATCGTTCCCCTTCGGCATCCGTGCCAGTGGGTATATCAAAATGCCATTTGTTGGGTATATTCTGCCAAAGCGCAAGCACATAGTTTTGTTTTTATTCATAAAAACAAGCCTATGAAAAAACTCATCACTTTGCTCTCACTAGCATCAATTAGTGTAATGTGCTTCGCACAAAAGAAAAAAGTTCAGGCCCCAACCAACTGGGCAACGTATGATTTCTCTAAAACCTTTTCATATAAAAATGGCGGAGGCAAGAAAGACATTGGAAAACTTAAACGTGTTTTTATTGCTGATTTTGTAGTAAACCAGGTTGTAACAGCTGTGGGCAAACAAACTGGTAGCACCAACTTCGCAAAAATGACGGTAGGCCTTAGCGGTCTGGATTCCAAAGCTTACCAACAGCTGGTAACCGAACTGTATCAACAAGCCATTGAACAATTAAAGGCCGAAGGTTACGAGGTGCTTTCAGAAGAAGAAGTTGCTAAGAACAGTTTTCTTGCGGAAGACATAGGTAAAGATGGTGCCCTGTTTGTAAATTACATAGACGAAACCTTAACCGCCTTCAAGGAATTAAACAACGAGGTAGTAGGTATCCGGCCATTGGGCAAGTTTGCTGTGCGCAACACCAAAACCACCGCGGGCATTTGGTACAATAAGTTTTGCAAAGCTATTAATGCACATGCTATCTCCATTTCACTCAATGTAAATTTTATGGTGTTTGATGGCTCTCGTTTAGGCGGTGCGCACATTGAAGGCACACCTGTAATTGATGCGGGCGCCATAATGATGTGGAGCAATGCCAATGGTGGCATGTGGGTATTTCCGGGCGACCACATGTATGGCAATGGTACATGGGCAAAATCCGGTATTAACGAAACCTCCTCTTCCACAACAATTTTTGGGGCTGTAAAAAGTGCCTACGTAGTAGAAGCATCGCAACCCGAATACCTGGCCGAAATAAAAGGTATCCTTAGTGGAGTTAGCTCCACATTTATTAAAACCATGATAGAAGAAGGAAAATAAAAGCAATCGGCCTCCTTGGTCTTAATTGCTACCTTCAAAAACCAGACATAAATGAAAAATAAGTTAATAGCTGCTCTTGCATTTGTACTTACTGTAATTTCTGCATCAGCACAAGAAACCTATGTGAAAACCAGCGATGATCCTGCTTCAGCTATTAAGGGCCATGTTGGCGTTGAATTGTATGGTGTGGATGCCGGCTTTAAAAACATTAGCGGTTCGATGTTATTTGCAGTAGGCGTAAATGCCCGGTATCCCCTTACCGAAAAAATAAAAATGGAGGGGCTCGTGCGCATGCCATTGTTGCGATTTGAAAGAGATGGCTTCGCATTTATGGCCGATGCAGGCATTTTGTTCCCATTGCAAAGCACGGAGGCGCCCACCGATGTGAAAGTAATTCTTGGATATAAAGAAGAAGACAACTTTGCGTCAAATACACGCACGGCTACCACCAAGTATGTGAATATTAGTGGCAACGTTCGCAAAAGCAATTACCTGCGCGGTGGTATTTACCTGCGAAACTCAGCGTTTGATGATACCAGCGAAACCACAACCGACTACTTTGTTACAAATGTCTTCCATAAAGGTGTTTATATTGGCTTGGGTCGTGAGCGCCAATACTTCTTCAGCATGCAGCGTAACCGCAATGGTAACAAAACCGATTTTGGTGCCGGCAGTATTTTTATGTTTTATGCAGATGCGATGATTCTTCCGGTAAACGTTGAATTGGAAGAAGACACATTTGGACTCGGACCTGGAGCTAGAAAAGAACTTAAAGGTATGCTCGGTGGTCGTATTGGTTTTAAGTGGTACCGTAATCCGTTTACGCGCGCACAGAACTTTAATCGCAAAATTCCTTTCTTCGGCAACAGTTTCTTCACATTGGAAACAGGGGTACGCCCTCTGGAAGGTTTATTTATCACTGGGGGCTTTACCTATATCATTCATAAATTCTAAAAGCTTGTTCCTGCGGTACTACAACAGCGGCCATTAAAAATGGTCTTGTTGTGGTCCGCAGGTTTTTTACTCCGACCGCAACGTATCAGCAGGATTAGACAATGCGGCTCTATTAGTTTGCGACCATACCGTAAGCATTCCTAATCCCAACAAGATGGTGGTGCTGATCACCACATCCCAAACCGAAACCGTAGTACTGTAGTATTGGATGCGCGGCAAAACCAAATAAATCAGGTAAGCGGTAACGGGTGCCCCAATACCAACAGCCCAAACAATCAGCTTTAGATATTCTTTTGAGAGTTGGAAATTCAAATTCAACACAGAGGCGCCAAACACTTTGCGAATACCTATTTCCTTCACTTTCGTTTCCGTTGTATAAACCACCATCCCCAACAAACCTAAAGCGGATATGGTTAATGCAAGCAAGCCGAGAAACCCGGTAATCTTTAAAAGCACAACGTAGTTGGAATATCCTTCATTTAAGTCGTCTTCAAAAAAACTGGCTACAAGTTTTTGTTCCGGATTTAGTTTCTTCCATTGACTTTCAAAATCAGTAAACATAGCATAGGCATCTGCGGTGTTTACTTTCAGGTGTGCGTATGAAAATTTTGCCGGATTGCTGCGAAAGAAAAAATTTCTTAATCGGGTAGCGCAATGGTGCAAAGTGAAAGTTTTTTACAACCCCAATCACTTGTAAGTCCTGGTCCTCAACCCGGTAGGTTTTTCCAATTGCGTCTGCAACAGCAACCCCATCGCTTTTCACAAACTCTTCGTTTACAATTATAAACTTTTCAGTTGTTGCCGTTTCTTCCGGAAAGTTTGTTCCGGCCAGCAGCGTTAACCCAAACAGGGGAATATAATTGCCATCCACAAACATCTGGGCCACTTCCGTAGAATCCCCCGCTAAATCCTTAATCCATGTATTGTTATAACCCAAACCCATTACCTGCGATGACATGGCCATTGCCTGCACAGAGGCTAGTTTTGAAAATTCATTCTTTACCTGTTGCGCCTGGGTGCCTTGCAAGGTTACGTTAACAATATTTTCTTTTGTAAATCCAAAATTGAAGTTGAGCGAATACCGATACTGTTTGCTAAACACGACCAGCGTAAGGATAAATCCAAAAGACAATACAAACTGAAATACCGTCAGCACTTTTCTTACCCGCATGGCGGATGCTCCTTTATGTGCTTTATTCTTCAAAGCCTGTATTGGATTCAGACGACCAAAGAAAAGAGCAGGAAAAAGACCCGCTATTAATCCTGTGCCCAGGGCAAACAAAAGGAAGTAAGTTGCCATGCGTACGGTTAGGCTTAAATCAAGCGCGTTGGATGCCACCAGCATTTTTTGAAACTCGCTTCGTGTAAAGTAAAACAACAGCAGCGCTCCTAAAAAGGCCACGAAAGTAATAACAACTGTTTCTGTAATAAACTGAAAGAAGATTTGATGCCTTACTCCTCCCAACGTTTTACGCAAGCCTATTTCTTTTGCGCGCTTCAGCGCCCGTGCTATGGAAATATTGGTGTAGTTAAAACATGCCGGCAATAAAATCATCGCAGCAATAATTGCAAAAACTATTATCCCCGAAGCCTCCCATTTGGGACCAATTGCCCTGCGCAAATCCGGACCCAGCGCAATATCGTTGAGGTGTTGTGCTTCAAAGGCAACTTTAACCGGAAGGTCTTTATAATTTTCTGCCGAGATTTTATCGAGATACGTTTGAAACTCCGTAATAGTTGGCCGATCGCGCAACAACACATACACATACTGAAAGTCAAAATGCATCCATTGATCGGACAAAGAAGTTTGTGCCGGTGGCAACGAAGCGAATGAAACCAGCAACTCAAAACTAAAGTGCGAATTAATGGGATGATCTTTCATTACAGCGCCTACCTCCATTAAATCGCCATTGGCAAGTTCCAACACTTTGCCCAGCACATTGGTAGAATTAAAAATCTTGCGTGCGGCCGATTCTGTAATAATGATATGCTGCGGCTGTGACAAAGCAAGGCGGGCGTTGCCTTGTGTTATTTCATAGGTAAACACCTCCAGAAAATTTGGTTCCACATAATAGCCGCGCAGAGGTATTAACCCTTGTGGCAATTTGACTTCTTCCCGAAAGGCGGAATTGATTTGCACTACCTCCTTCACACCCGGGTTTTCTTTTAGTTTATCCGTTAACACATGAGGTGCTGATGCCCAGGATGCTTGTTCAACGCCCTCCGTTCGTTCGCTGATAATTGTATAGATGTTTTCGCGGTTTGTATGGAAATCGTCATAGGTTTGTACATAACTGATCAGCGAAAGCAGCAACAAACTTACCGACATGCCCACGGCCAATCCAAAAGCGTTTAGTATAGAAAAATATTTGTGCTGATATAAACTGCGAACGGCTACTTTAAAATAGTTTTGAAGCAAGCCAAGAGATATTGTGTTGGAATACGGGCTGGCTGTTGCCTTTTCTTTTCGCTTTTTGAGCGCATACGAAAACAGCAGGGATAATACCCCGCGCCAGTAAAGCAGCTTAGCTACAATCGTTGATTTTGTTTTGAGGTGAATGAAGAACAATTCATCCAGATCGCCCAACAGGTCTTCTACAAATGCGGCTCCGGCAAACCACTCCAGGATTTTACGCGCCAGTTTGGGAGGGTTATTCATTTTACCGAAAGTTTAATGCTTGAAAGGCTCCACAATTCATCGCGCACACTCTTTGCTTCGGCCACAGCCTTTTTGCCGGCTTGTGTTATCTCATAAAACCGTTTGCTTCGGCCTCCACGCTCTTGCGTGGCGCCTCCCAGCCACGATTTCAAAAATCCCTTTTCCTCCAATCGGGTAATGGTAGAATGCAACGCCCCAATGCTGATGCTTCGGTTACACCGTGCTTCTAAGTCTTGCTGAATCGATACTCCATAAGCTTCCTTGCCCAAAGCCGCAATGGTGAGTAATACCAGTTCTTCCAGTTCTCCCAGGTAAGTTTTCATTTAATGCCGTTAATTGAAGCAATTAACGGAAGGCACATTTATTTGTTTCTGTTTT
>LNFR01000110.1 GCA_001567185.1 Bacteroidetes bacterium OLB12 | reverse complement strand
GGATAATATCCGGAGTTATGCCAACATGAGTATGGTGCAAACTATTCTGCAACAAGATAAATCCTTCATCACCGATATTAATATAAAATTAAAAAACCGCCACCTGGCAAAAACCATAGCTACGGAGTTACAATCAAACTTTGGTTACAAAGCCGAAGATTGGGAAACTGCCAATGCCACATTTCTTACCGGGGTGACTGTGCGTAACATCATCACCTATGCCGTAAGCTTTACCTTGCTGGTTGTGGCCGGATTTGGCATCTACAATATTCTGAACATGACCATCTACAATAAGATGAAAGACATTGCCATTTTAAAAGCAATGGGTTTTGCAGGTATGGATGTGCGCAACATCTTCATGATTCAATCGCTGGTAATCGGATTGTTGGGCGGGTTGTTAGGGTTATTGGTCGGATTTACGCTTTCCGTTTTAATTGCGCAGGCTCCTTTTGACGGTGGCGATTTAATCAACCTGGATCATTTTCCGGTAAACTTTAAACCAACTTATTATTTAACAGGTATTGTGTTTGGTATTTGTACTACCGCCATTGCGGGTTATATGCCATCGCGCAAAGCTGCTAAAGTAGATCCAATAGAAATTTTACGGGGCCAATGAGTATTGTATTACATGCACAAGGCATTACTAAATATTTTTATGATCCTGAAAAGTTTCAGGTATTGAAGAATATCAATCTGCAGGTAGCGCGTGGCCAGTTTCTTTCGTTGGTTGGAAAATCGGGGTGCGGAAAATCAACCTTAATGTATGTACTCTCTACAATGGATACAGATTATGAAGGCACCTTACAGATTGCAGGAGCATCACTAACCGGCAAATCTCAAAACGAATTGGCCAAATTCAGAAACCGGCACATCGGGTTTGTATTTCAGTTTCACTATTTGTTACCTGAGTTTAGCGTTCTGCAAAATGTAATGATACCGGCTTTAAAATTGGGTGAGTGCAGTGCTGCCGAAATTGAACAGCGCGCTATTGAAAAACTGAAGTTGCTGGGAATGGCCGAACATGCCCTAAAAAAAACAAATAAACTTTCGGGCGGGCAGCAACAGCGGGTGGCTATTGCCCGTGCATTAATTAACAACCCCGATATTCTGATGGGTGATGAACCTACCGGGAATCTGGATTCGCACAACTCAAACATTGTCTTTGATATCTTCCGCGAACTGACAACCGTACACAAACAAACGATTATTGCAGTAACGCACGATGAAGAATTTGCACGAAGAACCGACCGGGTAGTAGAAATGAGTGATGGAAAAATCATCAGCCATTAGATCTGGAATAGGGGTATAACCCCAAAAAGGTGTCGTTATTAAAAAAACCCACAACTATGGTAACGCATTCACGCCAAAAAACTGAACCGCAACCGGCCAGTTCATACCTCAGTAATTTTCAGGTAGCATTAACAAATTGGTATCTCTGGCAACTGGAGCAAGCCAAAGCCAGGCAAAAGCAAACCAACGCCCGATGTGCTTAATACCGTGTTTCTAATTACACCCCGATCGTATCGTACACCACCACCCTTTCCCAGAGATGCGAACACTCTTCAATAAACTTTACGTGCAGCGGGTGATCCTGGTATGTTTTCTGGCCGGCAAGGTCCTTAAAGAACATAAGCTCAGAAACCGAATAACTAGTATCTACCACATCCCGTTTTTCGGTATTGGCCGGCACACCCACCTGTATGTATTGAATGGTTTCAATCCTGGAAAGTGCTTTCACTCCGGCTATCAGCTTGGCTAAATCTTCTTTTGAGTTGGGGTTCTTCAACCAGAAAAACACATGGTGAACCAGAACATTTTTTTCTTGATCCATTGGAAAGGCATTTAATGCGGGTGCTAAAGATAGCAAAGAGGCGCCTGCCAAAAATTTTCTGCGTGAAGATTTAGTCATCGTGTTTTCTTTTAAGGTGGTAAGATCGTAAAAGTAGTAATGGAAGTAACCATGAATTACGAAAAAATGACTTCACATGATCACGTACAGGGAAAAATTAAACCCAATCCATTTGCTGGGGTTGGGTGTTTAGTACCTTTACCGCATGACATCCTTTTACCCCGGCCCTTCTGAAGTTTATAGCCGCATACCCCGGTATGTACAGGAGGCACACCAGGCAGGCGTGTTAAGCATGAACCACCGCAGTGCGGCTTGCATGGCTTTGGTGAAACAAACCATTGCGGAGTTAAAGAAGAAACTACGCATTCCAAAATCTTATACCATTTTGTTTTTGTCTTCTGCTACCGAGTGTTGGGAAGTACTTGCTCAATCGCTGGTGGCTGAAAGCAGTACCCATCTATATAATGGTGCCTTTGGAAAAAAATGGTTGACCTATACCCAGGCGCTGAAGCCTGCCACCGCAGTTCCATTCCATCACGAAACCGAATTGCCGGTGGCTGCCTACCCAGGCGATGTGCTTTGCATCACTCACAATGAAACCAGCAACGGCACCCAGGTAAGTATGCAACTGCTAAAACAACTTCGGCAACAGAACCCAAAAGCTTTACTGGCTATTGATGCCACTTCATCCATGGCAGGGGTGGCATTAGACTTTTCGTTAGGCGATGTATGGTTTGCATCCGTTCAAAAATGTTTTGGATTGCCAGCCGGGCTTTCCGTGATGGTATGCTCACCCCGCGCCCGCGCCCGTGTGCAGGAACTAAATGAAAGACAGCACTACAACAGTCTTCGTTCTCAAATTCAGTTCATGGAAAAATTTCAAACAACGCATACACCCAATGTGCTGGGTATTTATTTATTGTATCGGGTGCTGCAGGATTTGGAGTTGATTCGGGTTGTTTCCAAACGGGTGCACCAGCAAGCTGCCGCGTGGTATGGGCTGTTAGATCAAACAAAAATTCTTCAACCTTTCATAAAAAATAAACAGGTACGATCGCAAACGGTAGTGGTGGTAACAGCCAACCCACGGCAAATTAAACAGGTAAAAACACGTGCACGCAAAGCCGGATTGCTGGTTGGCGAAGGGTATGGAGAACTTAACGATACCACGTTTCGTATTGCCAACTTTCCGGCCATCAAGCCGGGCGAAATAAAAAAATTGATGACCCTTTTGAAGAAATTGCCGGCCGCCCGGTAGCCTTGTTGCTACCGGCAGCCTGCAACCTTAATTTATCTCCACCCGCCACCCAGGGCTTTATAAATACCAACCTTTGCGCTTAACTGTTCCTTTCTGATTTCGATCAGTTCCATTTTAGATTCCAGCGCTTCGCGTTGGGTTAACAAAACTTCCAGATAATCGGCACGGGCCGAACGAAACAGGTTAGTTGAAATTCCAATGGATTGGGTAAGAATTTCTACTTCCCTTGATTTTGTGTTGAAGCTTTGCTCATAATTTTCAACTTTAGAAAGTTGATTAATTACCTCAGTAAACGCACGCAGAACCACTTGCTGATAGTTGTACAGTTGTTGAACCTGCCGTGCATTGGCATTGGCATAGGCCGCTTTAATGGCATTGCGGTTTACAAGCGGTGCCACTACCTCGCCCGCCAGGTTATACAATAACGATTGTGGCTTAATCAGGTAGGCCGGATTAAACGCCTGAAAACCAGTACCTGCATCCACACGCAAAGAAGGATAAAAATTTGCACGCGCTGCCTTTACCTCCAGGTGGGTTGCTTCCAGCTCTAACTCGGCCTGGTGTATATCCGGCCTGTTAGCCAGTAGTTGCGAAGGAACTCCAACGGAAACCGGGTTTAAAGATCCATCGGTAAACGAAACAGTACTTCGCGAAATTTTAGCCGGAAATGTTCCTGTTAAAAAATGAATCCGGTTTTCGGTTTCGACAATGCGCTGTTTAATTTCGTATTGCAAATTTTTTGTGTTGAGTAATTGCGCCTCAAACCGGTTTATTGCCAATTGCGAAACCTTGGCGGCATCCTTCAGATGTTTAACAACCTGCAAGGCATCTTCCTGTATGGCCACGTTTTGTTGAATAATGCTCAACAGGTTGTCGTATGCCAGCAGTTCATAATAGGAATTGGCCAGCTCGGCAACCAGGTTGGTAATCATAAAATTTTTACCTTCTACAGATGCCAGGTAGCGTGCTACGGCAGCCTTTTTTCCATTCCGAAGTTTTTTCCAGATGTCAACCTCCCACGATGCCCGCAAGCCAATTCCATAATCTGAAAAAGGATCTGGAAAAGGAGTGCCCGGTTTTATTTCAAGCGATTTATCCACAGCTCCGGTGCGTGTATATTCAGCTGCCTTATCAAAACCTGCACCTACCTGCAACCCTACAAAAGGAAGATACTCTCCTTTTCTGGCCCGAACTTCATTCCTGCTGATTTCGATTTCCTTCATCATCATATTCAACTCCTGATTTCGCAAGAGTGCTGTATCAATCAACGCAATCAGGTTATCATCGTCAAAGTATTGCCGCCAGTTCATAGTGGCAATGGTGGTGGTATCGCTCAGGTTATTGAAAGCAGGCGGTATTACCTGCCGGGGGTTTTGGTTGACCGGTTGTTGAATCTTGCAACCGGATAGAGTTAACCCAATTGCAATCACAACCAGGTATTTGAATTTTACAATCATACGTGTATCTGAATTAGGTATGAGAATTAATCTAGTGATTGGCCAGGTACTGCAATTGGCCGCGGCTCTTCGCTTAATGGTCGTTCGTCTTCACCTCGTATGAGTTTGCGACCCTCCGCCAGGCTACCGAATATGTAGTAAAGGCCCGGTACAATAATTACCCCGAAGATGGTACCTAACAGCATCCCTCCTAATGCCGAAGCGCCAATAGTATGATTACCTACTGCGCCAGGTCCGGTGGCAATTACCAGTGGTATAAGTCCGGCAATAAATGCAAAGGACGTCATCAGGATGGGGCGAAAGCGAACGCGGGCTCCCTCAATTGCCGATTCTAAAATGCTGGCTCCGCCCTGATGGTGTTGCACCGCAAACTCTACAATCAACACGGCATTTTTTCCCAACAAGCCCACCAGCATGATCAAGCCAATCTGCGCGTAAATATTATTAGCCAGCCCCATTACCTTTAGCAGAAGAAATGAACCCAATACACCAGTAGGTAATGATAAAATAACGGCCAGTGGAATAATAAAACTTTCATACTGACCGGCAAGCACCAGGTAAACAAAGATTAACACTACAATAAAAATATACACCGCTTCATTTCCACGATGTGCTTCATCAAATGAAAGTCCTTCCCACGCAATGTCATATCCTTGCGGCAACGTTTGTGCGGCAACCTCCTGAATAGCTTTAATGGCATCACCACTTGTGTAGCCCGGTGCCGGAATACCCCTGATGGATGAAGAAGTGTACAGGTTAAACCGGGTTATTTCGTTGGGGCCCTGCGTTTTTTTCATTTTAATGAATGAAGAGTACGGAACCATTTCACCTTCTTCATTCTTAATAAACATATTCAGCACATCGGATGGTAATTTCCGATACTCAGGGCCTGCTTGTGTATATACTTTAAAGAATGTATTAAAGCGGGTAAAACCTTGCTCATAGGTACTGCCAATCAAAATGTTCAGGTTTTCCATAGCTCTGCCTATCGAAATACCTTTCTGCATGGCGAGTTCGTTGTCGATAATCAATTCGTATTGCGGATAGTTTGCCGCAAAAAATGTGAACAAACCGGTTAACTCCTTTCGTTGATGCAACGCATTCATAAACTCGGTATTAATCTTATCAAACTCATGGTAATCGATAGTGCTGTTCTTATCGAGCAAGCGCAGCGAGAAACCATCTGATGAACCATACCCCGGTACAGCCGGTGGCTCAAAGTATTCAACCACCGCACCCAGGTCTTTTGTTTTTGCTTCCAGCTCTTCTATAATTTCAGTTACTGAGTGTTTCCGCTCCGACCAATCTTTCAGGTTAATGATGCAGGTACCCGCATTGGAACCACGACCCTCTGTTAAGATCTCATAACCAGCCAACGATGACACCGATTGAATGCCTTCTACTTCCTCAGCAATTTGTTGCAACTGTTGCGAAACCGCATTGGTTCTTTCCAGTGTGCTGCCGGGAGGTGTTTGAATAATCGCGTAAATCATTCCCTGGTCTTCGTTGGGAATAAATCCTGCCGGCAATGTTCTTCCAACAGAAAAAATTCCTAATCCAAAAACAATTAATACTCCCCAGGTAACTACCCGCCTGTTAACAATCAACTGCAGCAACTTCACATACTTGTTGGTAACACTTTGAAAGCGGTCGTTAAACCAATCAATAAATCTGTCGGCAATAGATTTTTTACGTTCCATACCGTGATTATTTTTTAAAATCATGGCACATAACACAGGTGTAAGTGTTAAGGCTACCACACCCGAAAGCACAATGGAACTGGCCATGGTAATTGAAAACTGGCGATAAAAGATACCCACCGGGCCAGTCATAAATGCTACCGGCACAAATACGGCTGTCATAATAAGGGTAATGGCAATAATGGCTCCGCTTATTTCTCCCAATACTTTCTTTACGGCATAGTAAGGCGATAAGTGTTCATCGTGCATTTTAGCATGAACCGCCTCTACCACCACAATGGCATTATCCACTACAATACCAATAGCCAATACAAGGGCAAAAAGGGTAATCAGGTTTATGGTAAGGTCAAACATTTGCATGAACACAAATGCACCAATCAACGATACAGGTACTGCAATGGTGGGAATTAACGTAGAGCGCCAATCGCCCAGAAAAATAAATACAACCAGGGCCACCAGAACAAGCGCCTCGAACAACGTGTGCAACACTTTATCGATAGAAGCATTTACAAACTTGGATACATCGTAGTTGATTTCATAACTCATGCCCGGGGGAAAATCTTTCTCAAGCTCTTTCAGCCTTTCTTTTACTTTATCAATTACAATGCTGGCATTGCTGCCAAAGTTTTGCTTCAATACAATGGATGCTGCCGGCAAGCCGTCTTTATTCGAATAGATGTCGAAGAATTCACTTCCCAACTCTATTTCAGCAATGTCTTTAAGTTTTATTGATTCACCATTTGGATTGGCGCGTACAATGATCTGCTCATACTCTTCTGGTTTATTAAACCGGCCTTTGTACGTTAATACATACTCGAACGATTGTGCGGTTTTTCCCGAACTTTGACCAAGACGACCGGGCCTGCCAATCACGCTCTGCTCTTCCATTGCCTCCATTACTTCTTCGGTAGAAATATTGTAAGCCCGCATGCGGTCGGGTTTTAACCAAATACGCATGGCATACTGGCGGCTTCCCAAAATCTGGGCACGGCCCATCCCGCTAATGCGTTGCAGCTCCGGCAGGATGTGTACGTTCGCATAGTTAAATAAAAACTTTTCATCAGCATTTTTATCTGTACTAAACAAGTTTACATACATCAACATGCTGGGTTGTATGGGTGTAATGATGATACCCTCGCGTTGCACCAGGGGCGGCAGGTTATTCATAATCTGATCTACCCGTGTTTTTACATTAACCACTGCTGCGTTCGGATCTACCCCGGGTTCAAAAACAATTTGCACGGTAGCTTCACCAGCACTCGTGGCATCTGAAATAAGATATTGCATACCCTGCACTCCGTTTATGGCTCGCTCTAAAGGAATAAGGGTTGACTCTACCAATACCTGCGCACTTGAGCCCGGATAGGCAATGAAAATATTTACACGCGGTGGTGCTATGTCAGGAAACTGTGAAATCGGTCGGGTGTTGATAGCCAACAAACCCAAAAATATGGTGGCCAGCGATATGGCTATTGCCAATACCGGCCTTTGAATAAACTTACTAAACATAGTGTTGGGTTTTTTACTCCGCGTGAAGGTTTCTTAATTCGGCCAGTATCCTGGGTTGTTGCACTAAATCGAAATCGATTTTCTGGTTGTTCTTTACCTTGCGGATACCATCCACCAGAATTTTCTCGCCTTCGCTAAGCCCGTGCGTTACTACATACACGTGCGGCATTTCTGTGCCGGTAACTATTTCGCGCGACTTTACCACGTTGTTCTCGTCCACCACATATACAAATTTTTTATCTAGAATTTCGAATGTTGCTTTTTGCGGAATCAGCAGAGCATCTTTTAGCGGAACAGGCATGAGAATGTTTCCGGTTTCACCGTGGCGTAAAATTCCATCAGGGTTTGGAAAGGTTGCACGAAAGGCAATGTTTCCGGTTTCGTTGTTGAAGTCAGCCACTACGGTTTCAACTTTTCCGACATGTTTAAAAAGTTGATTATTGGCCATCAGTAGTTTTACTTCCTCGGTTCCATCCAGCTTTTTGCGTGTTACATAGTCCAGGTACTCGGCCTCGGGCATATTAAAATATACCCAAAGATTGCGGTTATCTGAAAGGGTAGAGAGCAGTTCGCCTTCATCTACCAAACTTCCAATACGAACCTGAAACCGATCCATTATCCCATCGAAGGGAGCATTGATTTTTGTAAATCCATAGTGTGTTTCTGCCAGCACCAAAGCTGCTTTTGCTTTATCCAGGTTGGCCTTTGACAGCGCCAGCTCGTTGGGCGAAACAATGCTGCTATCGGCCAGGCTAAGCGTATTCCGGTATTCGATTTCAGCAAAGTTTACTTCGGCTTGCGCTTTTTGCAATTCAGCCTGATAAATCATGGGCATTAGCTGAAACATCAGTTGTCCTTTTTTAACAAACTGGCCTTCATCTACATAAATATGTTGTACATATCCTTTTTCAAGTGCCCGTAACTCAATGTGTTGAATGGAGCGTATCTGGCAAACATATTCCTTATAAACAACCGTGTCTTTTTTAATTGGATTCGTTACCACAAACTTGCCTTCCTGATGATCCGCGTGATCAGAATGCGCGCAACCGGCAAATAATACAGCTAACGAAACCAGAAGAATTGAAATCCCCTTCATAGAATTTTCTTTTTTGAAGTGCGTGTTGCCTTATTTGAAACAACAGGCTACGTATTGAATAAATTAGAAACCGAAATCACCGCAAATAATGCCGGTGATTAAAACTGAAAATATCAGTTAAGGAAGGGGAATCAGATTCGATACGTACAGTAAAAATCGAACAGTGGAAGTTCGGATAAGTGAGGAGAAATGGATTGCAGAAAAGGAATTTCCTGCGAAGCCGAAACACGATTAACATGGGCTACAGAAAAATCGAAAATCTCTACTGCAAAAAATTTATAACGCCCTCCGCTTTCATTTTCTGTTTTCTCGAATAGCGAAGTGGACAACTGCACATTGGGGTGCTCATTATCAATTTGAATTTCCTTTTGATGTGGCGATGCGGCTACCGGAGAAAAAAGCAACGGGCCCGCTAATATCTGAAAGCAAAAAACAATCAGCAGGGGCTGTATCCAGTATAGGGTGCTGCGCTGTTTCATCTTAAAATCGCGTGCAAATCTGCTATTTTATTTTAATATACCGCTATAATCGCCACAAATATCAAAAAAATAGGGACTGACCAAGATTCTTTTCATTGGCCCTTTTAACGAAACAAATGAAAGAAGGTTTTTTAACAGGAATACCTAACAATTGTATGCTGTACTCAGCATTTCAAAATCTATGATGCATGGCATTCTTGTTTAGAATAAACTCAGGGTCGCCCCGTTAGGAAAACCCTGCTTACTCCTGCACCTGCACCCACCATCACGAATAAAATTGTAATTCCTACCCATACGAATTTTATACCGGCCATCCAGAATGCTAATTCCAAAAGTGTACCATTCACTTTTTGTAGTGTTAACAACAAGGCTATGTTTTCTACAAGGTCGCAAGCACCTGCTATCCAGATTAATCTTGAAAACAATAGGCCCGCGTTAGCAAATACACCCGCATTAAGAGAAGCTACCAGCCGGCATCCTAAACTGATGGTTTGACAATACAAAATCAAAAAAACAAAATCGAGGTAAAGGCTTAACCGTACCTTTTCAATTCCGGCTTCACCCCACGCGGCCAGCATGCCAGAGGCCGCACCTACTGTTCGGATAAATTCGAACTTAACAATATCGGGAGGTGTTACCGGCCGCATTAGCAACATCCAGCCCATTGTAGCTGCGGTAAATAACCAGAATAAAATTGTTTGTCGCTTCATTTCAGGCAAGATACAACAAGCAGCAACTCGCTCGCCTTTTAAATTTATTATCTTTGCATTCAGCTTGCATGTATGAACCTTCGTGATATTTTTTCAGTATCGCTCATTTTATTTTCGGTAATTGATATTATCGGATCGGTACCCTTTATTCTGCAGATTAAAAAAAGAGAAGGCCGGATTTATGCCGAAAAGGCAACCCTGATTTCTGCTGTGCTGATGGTTGGGTTCCTGTACCTGGGCCAGTCTATCTTAAATCTTTTTGGGTTGGATGTAGCCTCGTTTGCAGTAGCCGGGGCTATTGTAATTTTTATTGTTGCCATGGAGATGCTCTTAGGCATTACATTAATTAAAGACGACCCCGATGCCAAAGGCACAGGCTCGGTGGTGCCGCTTGCATTTCCGCTGATTGCCGGAGCCGGAACGCTGACTACCATTATTTCGCTGCGGGCCGTCTATGAAGAAACTGACGTGCTGATTGGTATTTTAGTAAACCTGATTTTTGTTTACCTGGTGTTGCGATCAGCCTCCTGGTTAGAACGTGTTATTGGCAAATCGGGGTTTGCGGTATTGCGCAGAGTTTTTGGAGTAATTCTGTTGGCTATTGCTGTAAAGATTTTTAAGGGAAATGTATTTCCGGTGTAATGTACTCCTATGAATTTTCGTCTATCCTGTTGGGTTGAAACTTTTAATTTATACCGACTGCTCCCAACACCGTTCCAATAATTTTTGTGTTGCGCGGATACCGTCCGGTTCGGCCATATCAAAGCCTTCAAACTCGATCCCCACATACCCTGTAAAGTCTGCTTCTTTTACCTGTTTAAGCAAACGGTGGTAATCAATTCGGGTTTCATCTCCATTGGCATCAAATGCATACGACTTTGCACTTACGCCTTTCGCAAAAGGTAATAAGTCTGCTACACCTTGGTAACGATCATATACCTGGGCACACTCTATTTGAGTAGTCCCCCACTTGGCACTCAGGCACCAATTACCAAAATCCGGAAGCGTACCACAGTTAACTTTGCCTGATTGTTTGATTACCTCCGCCACCCACTTACCATTGCTGCTAAATAAACCATGGTTCTCAATCAACACATTCAAATTTAGCGGGGCAGCATATTCACCCAACCGTTGCATGGAATCAATCATTGCTTTTTGAACTTCTTCGCTGCTGCCTTCACCAAATGCATTTACCTATGGCAACCAAGATTACACAAGAAATTTTGGACTACAATCAAACGAAAGAAGCGGAAGACAGAGTTATCTGTGAAGTATTGGCGCATGAAATTTCTAAATACTGCCTGAAGCAGAAAACAAAATCTGGCATGCACACCCGGTTTGGTTTCTGGATGGCAACCCCATAACCGGTTACAGCAAACAAAAGGCTGGTGTGCGTTTAATGTTTTGGAGTGGAGCCGACTTTCAAGAAGAAGGTTTAAGTCTTGTAGGCAAAAATTCAAAGACGCTTCCATTTTTTATACAACTGCCGATCAAATCAACACCAAAGATTTGAAACGCTGGCTTACCAAAGCACGAGATATTTAGTGGGATTATAAAAATATTGTAAAACGAAAAGGCAAACTGACCCGGTTAAAATGATGCTTCGGCTTTTATTAAATGGTTGCATTTGCTTTTTCCTAATTGGTTTTCAATTATGGAATCATCATTCAAGACATACCGGTAATAGTGGCCAACATGCTTACATTATTGTTGGCTTCATCGTTATTGTATTTTAAGCTGCGATTTAAGGCGTAAGCTTTCTACTCCTGAACGAGCGTTAATACAACCCTGCGATTGTCAGCACGCTGCGCATCCGTCAGGTTTTCATTTAGTGGTTCGCGCATTCCCTTTCCTTCGCTTTTAATGCGGTTGGGATTTATCCCGGCCTTTTATTAACTGATGCTTTACAGCATCTGCCCTTCTTTGCGATAAGCGCAGGTTAAATTTATCGCTGCCGACATTATCCGTATGGCCTTCGATTATTAGACTCAATAACTCGTTTTGATGAAGTGTTTGAGAAAGATTTTTTCAAAAAAATCTACTTGAATTTCGTTCATCCAGATCGGCTGAGTTAAATTCGAAATTAAAGTGCAGCACTTTTCTTTCAACAACCATAGGCTGCTGGGCAAATGGTCCAACATTTACAGCGGGTTGGGCATTGTGGAGGTTCACTGAATCCCTACTAGGGGTTGATTGGCTGGTTGGATCAACAGGAGTAACAACGGTGTTGATTGAATCGATCGCAGTAGCAGTCGTTTTTGTGATCACTTTTCTCTCTGCTTTTTTCCTTGCTATTTCCTCTAATCGCTTTTCCCGCATTTTCTGATTGCGTGTTTTTACAGGCTTGCGAAGTTGAAGCCCTATTTCCACAGCCTCCTGATTGGAGGGATTATTACCAAACACGGGAAAATCATAAGATGCACCTAAGGAAATTGTTTTGCGGTGTAATTGAATACCCAGGATACCCGATCGCCCTGGAATAAACTTTGTTATCACATCAACCCGATCGCCAACTGTGCGCGGGTCATCATTCAGCTCCCATTGAAAGCGTGCGCCAAAATTTGTAAATACTTTATTAGCCGAAAACGTGATAAGTGCCTCCGGAGCGATACTCAAGTTATTGGCTGTAAATAACCTGAACCCTGCGTTTGCTACCGTAGTAATCGGGGTTTGGTACTGCACATCTGTAAATGAGCTAACTGGTTTGTTGATATCGAAAATGGAAATACCGAAATAATGTAAGGGCATACCTTTTCGGTTAAGTTGTTGCCATTGAAGACCCATGCTAAATGTTAGATGATTCCCTCTGAATTGAGAAAAATTTTCTCCTGAAAAAGTAAACCTATCAAAACCTCGATCGGGGACATATTGAGACCCCGTTGTAAAACCATCTAGTTTTACCGATCTGTTTTGAAACAAAACAGATGTTCCAAATGAAAGTGTTTGAAGATGGCCTACCGATAAGTGAACTGCATAACTTAACGCTGCTTCCTGCACCTGAAATACTGCAGCGGTTCGATCGCTATGTAACAAAATTCCCAGGCCCGACCAAGGTTTACCAGTACTTGGATGCAGTAGTGGATAAGATCCCGAGAGGAAATCACTCTGAATTCTAAAATCACCACCCGTATTCTGTGTTCGGTGCAAGAAAGTTGCTTCTGCATAGTTTGTGTTACCTGCTAGTGCCGGGTTTACACGTAGGCCGGTAAAATTATATTGTGAGTATTGAAAATACTGCGCGTAAGTTGTTCCCCCAGAAGTAAGAAGTACCAACAAAACAATAATCCGAACCACGCAGTTATCGCATTAAAAATACAGAACCATTTCTGTTCCCATTCAGTAATACCGGCTCGCCCGATGGTAGCACCCCCTCTACACGCCAGAAATACATACCAGGCGGTTGGGCGCTTCCATTGGTGCTTCCATTCCAACCAGAGGCAATGGCATCCGTTACATTATCGGTTTGGTAGACAATCGAGCCTTCGCGGTTAAAAATTCTAAACCGAAAGGATGATGCATGTGCCAACCCGTATACCAATAGTACATCGTTATTACCATGCTGTTGGGCGTAAACAAATCGGGGATAAAGCCGGTTTCTCGTACTTCTACCAATATACTCCCTGTGGTTTTGCACCCAATCGAATCCGCTACTTCAATAACATATTGAGTGGTTTTTACCGGATTTGCAATTGGATTCGGGATTGTAACATCCGATAACCCGGTGGCTGGAATCCATTGTATAACGGTTGCATTGGTGGTTACATCAAACTGAACTGATTCGCCTTGTTGAATATTAAAGTGTGTTGTTCCAATACTCAGCTCGGGTTTACTCAATTCTATTTGAAATGAACTATTCAATCGGCAACTACCGGCACTTGCCTCTACCTGAATAAGCTGGGGTTGTGTAATGACTACTGAAATTGAATCCAGATCAGTGATGATAGGATCAGTTGACCACCTTATCGAATCCCAACCAGGTTCAATGCCAAGTTTAATTGTACTACCGTTACATGCATAGATGGTTTTTGTTTCTGATACATCACCATCATTTACATCAATCAACCAAACCTTATGCTGCTCGCAGTCTAAACTTTGAGGAACAAATGAAAAAATCGTATCAGATTTGTCAGCTACAAATGCGTATGAACTAAATTCTCCTAAAAACTTACCCGTGGTAGAAAACCAATAAGCATTTTTATCAAGATTCAAGACAATCTCGTTTCCGCTACATGCCTGTATCGTTTCAAGGTTTAAATCAACACAAGCCAATACAGGACCGGTTATTGGGCAATTACCGGGCTCATAAATGATGTCTGTATAGCTGCCATTGTAGGTGTCATCTACTGTTTGAACATGATAATAAATTTGACCGCTGCTTTCCTGGTTATAAATTTTACTATTGTTTGTGCCGGCATTGCCATGATCAACAATTGAGCGCCTTCCATTTAAGAAGCTATAGGATGGCATAAATATTGACTTTGATAAATCGCCCAGCCAAACATCATACGTTAAAGAAGAACTTGCCGTATTATCATCCATTGCCGGAGTCCAGAATACAAACGTCCTTTTAAAAATGGAAATCCCAAATGTTGCTGCAGGAAACAATGGTCGTTGATTCAGTACTTCATGCAAATTTTTATAGAGCTTAAGCCATATGCCATCGGCCGAATCTATTACTTGTAAAAAGTCCAGTTTACCATCGCGGTCAAAATCTCCCGGCTCAATTAAAACAACACCTGCGGTATCCAGTTGAATTGTATCGGTTGCGCTAATGATTTGATTTATCTTTTGATTACCCCGGCTTCCTAAAATCCACTGATCTGCTAAGTTATCCGCATCATAATTTCCACTGAATAATTTAGTAGCGGCAATCCCCTCGGTTTTGAGGGCGAACTTTAATTCACCCGCTTCATTCAACCATTTTACATGTACAGAATCTCCCGATTCATCTAATCCAATCGCCCATAAATCGAAATAGCCATCTAAATTAAAATCTAGTAGCGACAACTTACCGCTTACAGGTGTTGTTAGCGAAGTTTTGGTAAATTGAAATTGACCTCTATTATTCCATTGTTGCGTAACGGGATGGCCATCTGGGTTGATGCCCGTAAGAACAATGTCCGTAAAATTATCTTTATTCAGGTCAAACAATTTGAAGTCGGTAACTGAGATACCGGTAGTATCAGCCCGCAACTCATATTGGTCAGCCACTTGCTCGTAAATTCGTACATGGGGCTTATCTAAAACGTTCTCAATGGTTATTAGTTCCGGAACGCCATCGTTATTCATGTCACCTGTAATTGCATTCAGAACCTGGGTTGGCAAATTAACCTCGGATGAAGCAAAGGTAAAGTCGCCCTGGTTTAAAAATCTCTTAACCTTGTTGCCTGAAGCTGTCAGCAAGTCTATTTGGTTATCCTTGTTATAATCCATTAAAACAAATCTGCTGTCAGCTATTTCCCCAACAAAAGATATTCTTTCGAATAAATTTGTGCCAGCCTCGTTCTCGAGCGCAATAATTTTCACATCACCAGATTGATTTCTACCGGTTATCACAACATCAAGCAGCGTGTCGCTATTTAAGTTAATCCAGGCCGCCTGACCTATCTCCAATTTTTCATTTAGCTTAATTTTGGCAAGCTGCTTAAACTGTTGTGCCTTGAGTGTAACACTCAAACACAATAAACTGAAAATGATAATGCGTTTCATTCTTGTATGGGTTTAAGTAACTGGAATGTTAGCGGTACTGACACCCGGGCCGAAACCGGTTTACCATTTAACGAAGCCGGTAACCAGGGTTCCATATTTCCTATTACCCGTATTGCTTCCGTATCGCACGCTTTGTCAAGCGATTGTTGAATCCGAATCTGTTCTGGTTTCCCGAAAATATTTATTACAAAGTCAATTACCACCACACCTTGTATAGAATCGCGCAGCGCACTTTCCGGATAATGAAGCTCCTGATTAAAATAGTTATACAATCTTTCATAACCACCGGCTGGCTCGGCTTGCTTGTACCCAACCAATTTTAATTTGTTTTCGCCAGAAGCCTTGTCATCAACCTTCTCTGTTTTCTTTTCTGGCAAAGCTCCTTTCTCCGGTACTACAGCTAGTAAAGAATCCGCTAAAACGATTTTTTCGGGTTTATTTACGACTGGCGTGTTGGGTAAAATCTCCTGATTTGCTTTATCTGAAAGTGTTGGTATCTCTTGCTGGCCTTTCCACCAGATTGAAACAACCACGGCTGTAATAGCAATAGCGCCTCCTGCATAATAAACCCATTTATTGGAAGTAGAATGAGCTTGTTTGATCAACGAATCGAAGTCTTGGTAGGCTTCTATTTCATCATCCGTTAAAGTTGACTGTTTCATAATTTGTATCCTCTGTTTCATTGCTGCACAAATAATTTTTTTCATTTTATCAAGAACTCTGTACGTGCGTACCTTGGCATTGTTTTCCGTTAAATCCAGTATTTCCGCTACTTCTTTAAAAGGCCTTGCTTCAAAAAATCTTAATTCAATAAGTTGCAATTCAGGTTCGGTTAACAACTCCAGAATTTGCGGAAGTCGTTGATGCCATTCTTCAATAGTTTGATCGGATGTTAGTTCATCCACCAGATTAATCAATGCGGATTCATCAATCAAAACATGCCTTATGCGCTTATTCTTGCGGAAGTAATCCATACACTGGTTGGAAGCAATTCTATAAAGCCAGGCAGCAAATGGTGCACCTCTGAATTGATACTTACCCAGGTTTGTAAGCGCGTTTAAAAAAACCTGCTGGGTAAGATCTGCTGTAAGTTCCTTTTCGCCCATACGTTTAAAAATATACCTGAATATCTCCTTAAAGTATTTGTCATACAGCGGACTGAATTCAGCAGGATTATCTACAGCCTTGCGAATAAGCACTACCTCCTGTTCAATGTCTGGTTTATTATTAAGACGCTCCGTATCTACCATTTCCTTACTTCTATTACAAAAATGAGGTTAGGCTAAAAAGATACAGATTCTTGCCAGAAAAAATTAACAAATCAGCCTGATTGTGGATACAACCCTGGCAATTCTGCTAAACAGATTGGCATAGAGCTTAGCAACAACCGCTTAACCAAACCCAAACGTATAATTTCTAAAAAAAAGTAGCCTGCTATTGCGAAATTGATTGGTTGCGCACATGTTTGCAACCGAATGGTTTCCTAAAAGATAAACACATTTCTAAATACCTGCCTGAAGCAGAAAACAAAATCTGCACAACTAAATAAGCAAATACAAACAAGGAGGCCGATTGAAGTTCATTCTGCCTCCTTGTATAATTTACACTTCCTTAAAAGGTTGTTCATTCTGCCGCTCGGCCAATTCACTATCGCGTGTATTTTTTCTGAACGGCAATAGCCCCAAACAAACTTAGGGTAAACGACATGGCATAAAATCCCTTTTCACTGCGAATCAACTCGGCATTCCATAAACCTACCACCAATAATACAATCGCCAGCACAGTAGAGAACCACGCCAGGCTATAATAAATGTTAGTAACCGGAATGTTTTCCAGTTGATCGCGAACTGCTTTTTGTAACGAGATGGCTGCAAACAAGCCGAACATCAGCACCGTAAAATAATATCCCTTTTCATTCAACTGCATGTCGGCATTCCACAAGCCAATAATGTAGGCTACCATGCCCGTTAAAAGTGCCACCCACGATGCTGCAATAAAAGCATTGGAGGGTTTTTGAATCGATTTGTTTTCCATTTTTGATTTGGTTTAACCGGTTCAAATGTAGAAGGTACCTGGAGGGTCAGCTTTGATATATGTCAAAAAAAAAACCACGCGGCCAACTATGCTTTTGTTCGTATGCGGCTAAGGGTTTCCTGTGTAATACCAAGATAAGAAGCAATGTGGCCAAGTGGAACCCGTTGCAGAATATGAGGGGCAGTGCTCATCAGGTTATCATACCGCTCGCGGGCTTCTTTAAAATGATTTGCTACAAAACGTTCTTCCAGCATCACATAATAGCGCTCGTGCATAATTTGCCGAGTCGCTCTATGCCTTTATGTTTCCCATAGAGTGCTTGTAAATCATCATAAGCAGTAGCCCAAAGGATACAATCTTCAAGTACTTGAATATTCTCTACTGCGGGCTTACGCGAAATGAAACTGAAAAAAGAGGTAACAAAACTATCTTCAAAACCAAACCAATAGGTAATCTCCTTACCATCCAGGTTATAACTGGCCTTTTTTTAATTCCACTTTATGAAGAACTTTTGAAAGATCGCGAAGTGCCGTTTTAGGTAACTGCGAAAACTGGTTGATATGATCAAGCAGAGATTTCATATTTAATTCTCGATTACAATATAAACCAATGCGGCATATAAATCTTTATTTTATCTTTACACAAATGCGCCTGCTTACCATTTTATTTTTGTTGTTTGTACAACGTACACAAGCTCAAACCGATTCACTCGGCATCATCAAGACATCACAAAAATTTCAGCAAGAGCTGAATAAGGCCTATAAAAATAAAAAGACTTCTCCTCTAAATCCTGCTGATCTCCGAAAGTTCAAGCGCCACGACTTTTTTTGCTATTGACACCCGCTATGCCGTTACCGCTAAAGTAACCCTAACACCAAGTGCACCCTATAAACCCATGGCGGCCACAGGACCGATTGTAGTGCAATACCGGTCTTATGCATTGATCGAATTTGAACTCGATGGCAAAGCTTGCCAGCTTACGCTCTATCAATCCAAAGAATTAATGAATAACCCGGAGTATCACGATCATCTGTTTCTTCCCTTTACAGATCAAACAACCGGCAGCGAAAGTTATGGTGGTGGGCGGTACCTGGATGTTCGTATTCCGCAAGGTGAAACCATGTGGATTAATTTTAACCTGGCTTACAACCCCTATTGTGCTTATAGCAACCGCTACTCGTGTCCGCGGGTACCAGCCAATAATGATTTGCCCGTAGCCATAAAAGCTGGAGTCCGATTCGAATCGAATTATTAGATCGCTGCTTACATGCACGCGCTACTTAAAAATAGTATACTTCGCTACCATTTGTTTGTAGTCGGGCATTAATTTTTCGTAGGCGGCTTCATCCGCTTTTTTAAGCATGTTCATCAGCGCACCAATGCCAGAGTCTTTCAAACTTACTTTCTGATTTTTGATGTCATCCATCTTTAGCCTTATGGAAGCTTCAAGTTTGCGCAGGTCGCGTTCGGTCATAGTCTGGTTGCTGATTGCCGTTGTGAATATACCACGCTTGCGTCTATTTGGAAATCAATTATTGCATCAACTTATACACGTTCAAACCAGATCCATCAGCACCACACATTTCCTTCTAAACTCGTATCTTTGTAGCCCTTACTTAGTTTTATGAAGGTACAAGACCTCGAGTTTAAAAAGTTTATTACGGCTTCGGCCATTTCCGAAAAGGTTAAGGCACTGGCTAACCAACTCAATCACGATTATAAAGACAAAACCCCGATATTTTTGCCCATCCTCAATGGGTCGTTCATATTTGCGGCCGATTTATTGAAAGAAGTGAAGTTTCCTTGCCGCGTTTCATTTGTAAAAACATCGTCTTACGCAGGCACTACCAGCACGGGCCAGCTCAAAACACTAATTGGCCACGATGAAAGTTTGTTTAACCAACACATAATTATTGTTGAGGATATTGTAGATACCGGCCTTACACTCGAAAAAATAATTGAAGAGCTACGAAGCCTGGGGGCCAAGTCGGTAGAGGCTGTAACCTTGCTGCGTAAAAAACCGGCTCGTGAAAAAAAAAATTGATGTAAAGTACGTGGGGTTCGATCTGGAAGATGAGTTTGTATTGGGCTATGGGCTTGATTATGATGGCCTGGGGCGTAATCACAAAGACTTATACAAACAGGTAGAAAAATCTGCCCCTACCCTAAAAAATTAGGTTAGCGAATTGAAGCAAGGGTACTTATCTTGCAATCCCCTTAAATCTAAACATATACCTGCATGATTAATCTTGTTCTCTTTGGCCCGCCCGGGGCAGGCAAAGGCACACAAAGCGAAAAATTGATTCAGAAATATGGCTTCGTGCACATCAGCACGGGCGACCTGTTTCGCTGGCATACCAAAAACGATACACCCCTTGGCAAACGTGTAAAAGAAATTATGAACAGCGGTGCCTTGGTGCCCGATGAAATTACCATTGCCATGCTCAAGGAAGAATTAGATAAAAACCCACAGGCAAAAGGATTTTTATTTGATGGGTTTCCACGCACGGTACCACAAGCCGAAGCCCTGGATACGTTTATGAAATCAAATCAGTCGGCTATTCACCATGTAATAGCTTTAGATGTTACCGAAGCCGAAGTGCGTAACCGGATTGCCAAACGCAGAACCATTGAGAACCGGGCCGATGACGAAGAAGAAAAACTGAACAAACGCATCACGGAATACTTTACCAAAACCATACATGTATTGCCATACTATGAAAAGCAAGGGCGTTTGAAAACCGTGCACGGTATTGGAAACATTGATGATATCTTCAGCAACATTACAGCTATTATTGATCAGAAATAAATCTTTACCGGTTGCCGGTTGCCGGTAACTGGTTACTGGTAACCAGCATGTCCTCACCCAACTTCATCGATTATGTAAAATTCAATTCGCGCTCGGGCAATGGAGGCGCGGGTTGTTTGCATTTTCATCGCGAAAAGTTTATTGAAAAAGGAGGTCCTGATGGCGGAGATGGTGGCCGGGGCGGTCATGTCATCCTGCGCGGAAATGCTCAATTGTGGACGCTGCTGCACTTAAAATACCGGAAACATATTTTAGCTGAAAACGGCAAACCCGGTGAAGGTCAGAATCGCACCGGAGCCTTTGGAAAAGATGAGATTATTGATGTGCCGCTGGGTACCGTAGCCCGCCATGCCGATACAAACGAACTTATCTGCGAAATAAATGAAGACGGCCAGGAAGTAATTCTTACCCCCGGTGGCCGCGGTGGAAAAGGAAATGCTTTTTTTGCTACCTCCACCAACCAGGCACCCCAACATGCACAACCCGGTGAAGCCGGCCGCGAGGAATGGATCGTTCTGGAATTAAAATTACTGGCCGATGTGGGTTTAGTAGGATTCCCCAATGCCGGCAAGTCAACATTACTTTCTGTTGTATCTGCCGCCAAACCAAAAATTGCAGATTACGCCTTTACAACCCTTACCCCTAACCTGGGTGTTGTTAAATACCGCGATGACCGCTCCTTTGTAATGGCCGATATACCCGGTATTATCGAAGGTGCTGCCGAAGGGAAAGGGCTTGGTATCCGGTTTCTTAAACATATCGAACGCAACTCGTTACTGCTTTTTCTTATTCCGGCCGATGCCAAAAACATTACCGATGAATATAAAATCCTGCTGAATGAGTTGCGAAAGTATAATCCCGAATTATTAGACAAGAAAAGAATACTGGCTATCTCTAAAAGCGATATGCTGGATGATGAACTGAAGGCCGAACTTCGAAAAGAAATACCTACGGAATTACCCTTTGTTTTTATTTCTTCCATTACCAACCAGGGAATTACAGAACTAAAAGATCTGATCTGGAAAACCTTGCATTAGGCAGACATCTTGACAATATTTCGGTATTGGCAAAATTCTTGTCATTACCCCCCTTTAATAAAGCGAACCAATGGAAAATAACACACAACCGGAGCAGGAACTCGAAAAACACGATGAAATGAATACCGAAATCCCCCCGGGGCAATCGGATGAAGGCGCAGAAGTCGTGACCAATGAAGAAATTGACCCGCTCAAAAAGCTGCAAGACGAATTGGCAGAGGCCAAAGACAAATACGTGCGCCTTTATGCCGAGTTCGACAACTTCAGACGCAGATCTGCCAAAGAAAAATTAGAGATGGTTCAATCGGCTAATGAGCAACTCCTCAAAGCATTGCTGCCCGTGGTGGATGATTTTGAACGTGCTGAAAAATCCTATAAAGACCGGAATGATAAAGAAGCTGAAGGGTTTCTGCTTATTCAGAATAAATTCAAAAAAACATTGGACCTGTACAGCCTGAAAGCCATAGACACAAGTGTTGGAACTGTATTCGATACAGACCTGCACGAAGCCATCACGCAAGTACCGGCTCCGGAAGAAAAACTGAAAGGAAAAATTATAGACACAGTTGAAAAGGGTTACTTGTTAAATGATAAAGTAATTCGTTTTGCCAAAGTAGTTGTAGGAAGCTAAATCCTTAACTCTTAATTACTGTCTCCTAACTACAAGAAAGATGTCAACCAAACGTGATTATTACGAAATACTGGGTGTAAGCAAAAACGCTTCTGCTGAAGAAATTAAAAAAGCTTACCGAAAAGTAGCTATTCAGTTTCATCCCGATAAAAATCCGGGTAACAAAGAAGCTGAAGAAAAATTTAAAGAAGCTGCCGAGGCCTACGAAGTATTGAGCGATAATGAAAAGCGTTCGCAATACGATCGCTTTGGACATCAACGGCCGGGCGCAGGTGGTTTCCGGGGGCATGAAATGAACATGGAAGATATCTTCAGCCAGTTTGGAGATATTTTTGGCGGAGGAAGCCCGTTTGATAGTTTCTTCGGAGGCGGTGGAGGCAGCAGAACGCGGCAGCGTAAAGGATCGAACCTGCGCATTAAACTCAAACTTTCATTGGAAGAAATTGCCAATGGTGTTGAGAAAAAAATAAAAGTAAACCGGCTAATCCGGGCTGAAGGTGTAACCTTTAAAAATTGCTCAGCATGCGGAGGTACCGGCCAGGTGCGCAAAGTGGTAAACACCATGTTGGGCCAAATGGTATCCACCTCTACCTGCCCTACCTGCAATGGAGCCGGGCAATTGATCGATAAGCGTCCGCCCGGAGTAGATAGCTCAGGTCTTGTTTCAAAAGAAGATGTTATCTCGGTAAAAATTCCAGCTGGTGTAAGCGAAGGCATGCAGCTATCCATGTCGGGCAAAGGAAATGAAGCACCGGGCGGAGGTATTCCGGGCGACTTATTAATTCTAATTGAAGAAACCGAAGACAAGGAACTGAAGCGCAACGGTAACGATCTGATTTACGATCTGCACATCAGTTTTGTAGATGCGGCTCTTGGCACAACTGTAGAAGTACCTTCAATTGGAGGCAAGGCCCGCATTAAAGTGGAACCAGGTACCCAAAGTGGAAAAATACTACGCCTGCGCGGAAAAGGACTAAAGGATGTGAATGGCTACGGTGCTGGCGACCAGCTTATATATATTAATGTGTGGACTCCCAAAAAACTGACAGCCGATGAAAAGGCCCGTCTGGAGACTTTCCGCAACTCACCAAACTTTAAACCACACCCCGATAATACGGACAAAGGCTTTTTCGACCGTATGAAGGAATATTTCGGGTAAACCCGAAATATTTGTCCAGAACTTAAAACCTTGGCCTAAGTAGCCCGTATAAGAACCATTACGGGTCACTTTTTTGGCTATTTCATCAAAAAAACCAAGGCGTTACCCGGTATTTGAAAGTAAACTTTAACCTGGACTAACACGTATTTACATACATGTGGCGATTGATTGCATTAGCATTTGTGGGCAGTAGTGTGGCGGTTAGTGCTCAAATAAAGAAGCAGTTTTCGGTAGAAAACGCTAACCAATGCAACGAGGTTTACCTGAAATTGAAGGCCAAAACCGGCAATTGTTTTATTCGCCCCAGCCAAAATCAAGACATCCTCAATATTTATAGTAATCAGGACCTGGAAGAATACACCCACTCTTTCAGCAACGAAATGAAAGGCAACACCTGTGCCGTGCAACTTTCCCTGCAACAAGATGGCAATGGCAATCGGGGTGTAGGTCAGAAAATTTCCTACCGGGTATTTGGAAACGGAGAAGCGCCCTCCGATAAATTCTGGAAAGTTTACCTTACTGAAAACACCCCCTATACACTGGATCTTGATTATGGGTTGGGTAATGCAAACATCGACCTCTCCGGGCTTTCGGTTAAAAAACTTCGCATCAACACCGCCAGTGCCGATGTAAACATTAATTACAACAGCGGTATTGAAAACAAAATTAACATGGATACCTTTTTTGTAAAGGTAGATATGGGCACACTGAATGCACGCCATCTTAACCTGGCCCGTTCCAAAGTTGTTGTAGCCGATGTAGGCTTTGGCAATATGTATTTGGATTTTGGTACCAAACCAGTTATTAACAATCGCGTAATTGGCAGTGTGGGTGCTGGTAATCTCGTAATACAACTACCCGATGCAGAAGTACCTGTAGTTGTAACAATTAATGAATCGTGGTTGTGCAGCATTAAATTATCAAACAGTTTAAAGAGGATTGCTCCAAATAAGTATGCCAATGCTGCTTATCAAGAAAACAGCAAAGATGCCCTGGTATTTGATTTGGACGTATCCATGGGTAAAATCATTTTTCGGGAAAAAAATTAATTCCCCAGTATCCCGGTTATTTTCTCTTTCAGAACAATTTTATTTCTGAATGCCTGTAATTCTATCCCTATTTTTGTTACTTACTCAACAAGAATAAAATCCAATTTGCGTGAATGCACTTGAAACCCGGAATGTTACCAAGCAATACGCTACCCACAAGGCCCTCGACTCGGTAAGCATAACCATTCCTGAAAAAACCATTTACGGTTTGCTGGGCCCTAACGGAGCCGGCAAAACCACGCTTATCCGCATCATTAACCAAATTATTAATGCCGAAGCTGGCAGCATCGAAATTTTTGGTGAGCCTTTGCAAGAAAAACACGTAGGCATTATCGGCTACCTGCCGGAAGAACGCGGCCTTTACAAAAAAATGAAAGTGGGCGATCAGTTGATGTACCTGGCGCAACTAAAAGGACTAAACCGAAAAGATGCATTTGCCCGCATTAAAGTGTGGCTCGAAAAATTTGAAATCAAAGACTGGTGGAATAAAAAAGTAGAAGACCTTTCAAAAGGCATGGCCCAGAAAGTGCAATTCATCAGCACGGTAATGCACGAGCCACGCTTAATCATTCTGGATGAACCCTTCTCAGGTTTTGATCCGGTAAACGCACAATTAATAACTGAAAAAATTCTGGAGTTAAAAGAAAACGGAAGCACCATTATTTTCTCAACACACCGCATGGAAACGGTAGAGTCCTTGTGCGATCATATCGCATTGATCAACAAATCGAAAAAAAATTCTGGAGGGGCCCAAAACCCAGGTAAAGGCACAGTACAAAACCAACACATTTGTAATAGAACATAAGGGTGCTTTTACCTTACCGGAAACCCGGTATGAATTAGTGGCGCAAACTCCTTTAGAAGACAACCTGATTTCAACCACCATTAAAGCGCGCGAGGCCATTAAAGGCAACGAAGTAATTCGCGAATTAATTGACCTTACGGAGGTACACGCCTTCCAGGAGAAATTACCCACGATGGCCGATATTTTTATTAGCCTGGTAAAAGGCGAAGGCGATGAAGCCCTGAAAAAACATTTGTTAGAAGTTTAAGCAACCCCCATTATGAGCAAAGTCTGGTTAATAATACAACGCGAGTTTTTAAACCGTGTACAGAAAAAATCATTTTTGATTGCTACCATATTGGTGCCCCTGATTTTTCCGGTCATCATCGGTGGGCTGTTTTATGTGGCCCTTAAAGAGGCTGAATCTGCCACCGCAGAAACTATTCAGGTGTTGGACGAAAGTAAAATGTTAAAATTTGAAAATAGTAAACAATTTACTTTCGTACTGCTTGATATGCCTTTGGAGCAGGCAAAGAAAGCTTATAATGAAACGGATGATTTTGGCTTGCTCTATATTCCTGCATTCAACATCAACAAGCCGGAAGGATTAGTACTTTACACCAAAGAAAATCCCAGCATTGAAAAGGTAAGTAACCTTAAATCCAGTATTGAACATCAAATTCAGGATTTAAAACTGAAAGAGTATAATATTGATGAAGCAATACTAAAAAGCCTGCGACCAACTGTAAACCTGAAACAATTTAATCTTACCGAAACCGGTGAAGAAAAATCGAGCAGTTCCGGCTTATTATACGGCCTTGGATTTTTCCTGGGTATTTTAATTTACATGTTTGTCTTAGTCTATGGCATTCAAATTATGCAAGGCGTGATAGATGAGAAAACATCCAAGATTGTGGAAGTGATTGTCTCATCCGTAAAACCCTTTCAATTGATGTTGGGAAAAATTTTGGGAATTGCCTCGGTGGGGCTTCTTCAATTTACAATCTGGATTGTTTTGATTTCGGTTCTCTCAACAGTAACCATGGGCTATTTCGGAGCTAAAATGCCACAGCAACAAGCCATGGAACAAGTAAGCAAGCAGATAGCCCCAGATTCGGAAGTTAAAGAGGCTATGGATCAACAGCAGGGTCAGGTTACAGAGTTTCTTGTTAGTGCAAGCGAAATTCCATTTACCAAAATTGCATTGGTATTTGTATTCTATTTCTTAGGCGGCTATTTGTTATACGGAGCCTTATTTGCGGCTGTGGGATCAGCTGTTGATTCGCAACAGGAAGCTCAGCAATTTCAGTTTCCGGTAACCATACCGCTACTGATCGGGTATTTGGGTTTATTCATGTTTATTCTACGCGATCCGCACGGCCCAATCAGTTTCTGGCTTTCGGTTATTCCGTTTACATCGCCCGTTGCCATGGTGGGCCGCATTGCTTTTGGTGTGCCCGACTGGCAATTGGCACTCTCAATCGTATTGCTGATAGGGGGATTCTTACTAACTACCTGGGTGGCCGGCAGAATTTACCGCGTTGGAATTTTAATGACAGGTACCAAAGTGAGCTACAAGGTTTTGGCCAGGTGGTTTATGCAAAAAGGGTAGCCCAATTACCTAAAGCATCTACCCCTAATACTTCGAATACATGCCTCAACGTTGTTTGGGGCATGTTGCTTTTCAGGTAATCCACTTTTTAACTAATTTCCAAGCCCCAATGGCTAAGAAAATCCCTTTACCGGCTTCCATGGATTTTTACCAGGATAACACCAAACTGAAATGGGTTATTCTGGTGGTATCGGTGTTGATTAGTATCGGATCCATATATTATACCAACCGCTTGGTAAGCCAACTGAAAGAAAGAGAAAAACAACAGGTAGAGTTATTTGCCAAAGCAATGGAGTATGCCATTGTAGAAGATTTTAACACCAACGTACTCTTTGTTACTGAGGAAATCATTAATAAAAATCATTCTATTCCGATTATTCTGGTGAATGACTCAGGCGAAATTGTTTACACACGCAACGTTACCATTGATTCGACACAGAGTAATAAAAAAATTAAAGATCAGCTTGATCGGGAAATCATGTCCATGAATGAAGCGTATGAACCGATTACTATTGAATTGCGTGATCCTACAGTTAATAACGAAGTATTTGGAACCCAAAAACTGTACTACAAAAACTCAGCTTTACTCTCTCAGCTCATTACCTTCCCCTACATCCAACTTTCAGTACTCGCCATTTTTGGGTTTATCTCCTATTTAGCATTCAATTATTCGCGCACAGCCGAACAAAACCAGGTATGGGTGGGGTTAGCAAAAGAAACTGCACACCAGTTGGGTACTCCTCTTTCCTCGCTCATGGCCTGGATTGAAGTATTGCGCGAAGATCCGCATATCAAAAACAAAGGTATTGTGGATGAACTGGATAAAGACGTGCACAAACTGCGCATTGTTACCGAACGTTTCTCCAGCATCGGTTCTACCCCCGTTTTAAAAGATGAAAATGTGTACCATTTGGTAAACAACGTAGTGGGCTACCTGCAACCCCGGGTATCCTCTAAAATAAATTTTGAAGTTTATACCCTTTCCGAAACTATTGAAGCCCGCGTACATGCCCCTTTATTCGAGTGGGTGGTAGAGAATTTGTGCAAGAATGCCGTAGATGCCATGGGTAGCTCCGGAACAATTGCCATTAAGATTCTTCGCGGCAGCGATTACAAAGTGTTCATTGATATTTCCGATACTGGTAAAGGCATCCCCAAGCCAATGGTACCAAATGTGTTTAGGCCCGGGTTCACTACAAAAAAACGGGGTTGGGGACTTGGATTAGCATTGGCCAAACGCATCATCGAAATGTACCACGAGGGTAAAATTTATGTAAAATCATCCGAGGAAAACCTGGGTACCACTTTCCGGATTGAGCTGATGAGTGCTTGAGAGGCCCTCCATTCGGTTAACAAACTGATATTCAAATAACTGAAATCAATTTTCTACTCGCCTGGGTGTTGAATAAAACATCCGGTGGCTGTTTGTATTAACCCTGCAAAAAACTACTTTTGCGTCCGGATTTTTTGGCCTGTAACGGTTAATAAATCCACAACCCAAGTAATAATCTTAAAATTCTGATAATCAATGGCCAATAGCGGTAGAATCACCCAGGTAATCGGTCCGGTAGTCGATGTTGCGTTCGATGAGCCCGGCACCAAACTCCCCAACATTCTTGACTCACTTGAAGTAACCAAAACCGATGGTACCCGCGTGGTACTGGAGTGCCAGCAGCACCTTGGCGAAGACCGCGTGCGCACCATTGCGATGGACGGAACAGAAGGTCTGGTTCGGGGTATGAAAGTGATTGATACCGGTTCGCCTATCAAAATGCCAATTGGTGAAGACATTAAAGGCCGCTTGTTTAATGTGGTGGGCGAAGCCATTGACGGTATTAAGCAACCGGAAGGCAAGCAATCGCTACCCATTCACCGCGCAGCACCCAGCTACGAAAATCTTTCTACTTCTACGGAAGTACTATTTACCGGTATTAAAGTTATCGACTTGATCGAGCCTTACTCAAAAGGTGGTAAGATCGGATTATTTGGTGGTGCCGGTGTGGGTAAAACCGTATTGATTCAGGAGTTGATCAACAACATTGCGAAAGCATATGCCGGCTTGTCGGTATTTGCCGGTGTAGGTGAGCGTACGCGCGAAGGAAACGACTTGTTGCGCGAAATGATTGAAGCCGGTATTGTGGATTACGGACCGGAGTTTATGAAATCATTGCATGCAGGTGGCTGGGACCTGTCCAAAGTAGATCATGAAAAACTGAAAGACTCGAAAGCAACCTTTGTGTTTGGTCAAATGAATGAACCTCCCGGAGCACGCGCACGTGTGGCCCTTTCAGGATTAACCGTGGCCGAATACTACCGCGATGGAGATGGCCAAGGTAAAGGAAAAGACATTTTGTTCTTTATCGATAACATCTTCCGCTTTACACAGGCAGGTTCTGAGGTATCCGCTCTTTTAGGTCGTATGCCTTCTGCGGTGGGTTACCAACCTACCCTTGCTTCTGAAATGGGTGCCATGCAAGAGCGCATTACATCTACCAAAAATGGTTCTATTACATCGGTACAGGCCGTTTACGTACCTGCTGATGACTTGACTGACCCTGCGCCTGCAACAACATTTGCGCACTTAGATGCTACTACGGTATTGAGCCGTAAGATTGCCGAGTTGGGTATTTACCCTGCGGTGGATCCGTTGGATTCTACCTCGCGTATTTTGCGTGCCGATATTATTGGTGAGGAACACTACAATTGCGCACAACGCGTAAAAAATATTCTGCAACGCTACAAAGAACTTCAGGACATCATTGCCATTTTGGGTATGGACGAATTGTCTGACGAAGATAAGCTGACTGTATCGCGCGCAAGACGTGTACAACGTTTCTTATCGCAGCCATTCCACGTAGCCGAAGCATTTACCGGTTTGAAAGGAGCATTGGTTGATATTAAAGACACCATCAAAGGCTTTAACATGATTATGGATGGTGAAGTGGATCACCTTCCTGAAATGGCCTTTAACCTGGTTGGTACGATTGAAGATGCCATTGCCAAAGGCGAGAAGATGTTAGCTGACGCAAAATAATTTAAAATTCAAGATTCAAAATTGTGAACACGCAATTTGAATCTTGAATCTTGAATCTTGAATCTTGAATTGAATAAAATGCATTTAGAAATAATAACACCTGAAAAGAAAATCTTCGAAGGCGAAGTTACGGTGGCTACCTTTCCGGGAGCAGATGGTTCGTTTCAGATTTTAAATGACCACGCACCATTGGTTAGTTTGTTAAAAGATGGTGTGGTAGAATATAAATCGAAAGAATTATCGGAACAGGTTCGTATTACCGGTGGTGTAGTAGAAGTGTTGAAGAATAAAGTGATCCTCCTGGCCGATGGCCTACAGGATTAAGCTGATAATTTTTTGGTAATAAAAAACCCGGCTTGTTAACCGGGTTTTTTTATTTCTACAGGTAATGGCTTTTACTGCCGCACCAGCCATTTTACAAAGAATACCACACCAATAATCAGAGCAATACCGCCAATTATCCAAAACACATTGCCACCGATTAACATTGCAACAAAACCCACGGCTCCAAAAATAGCAGCCAGTTTTAGGTCATTGTCCATACCCTTGCTGGCCGCAGCCGATTCAACACCCATCTTTTTATTCATCTTCTGGTCTTTCACTATCGACTTAATCTCGGACCGAAGCTGTTTACGCAGGTCTTTGCGTTCTGCTTTTGTCATCTCCGAATAGGCTTTTGCTACAGCTGGTGCTGCAACCAGGGCCGTTTCCGTAGCTAATACCACCGGGGTTTCGGATGTACTTGCTATTAACTCGTTCGGATTAACAGGCGCAGGGGCTTCTGTTGACTTGGCAGCATAATAAGGAACAGTTGCATTCACATTATTAAAACTTGCCGTGTACTTAGGGCCAGAGCAGGCAACCATGCCAAGCGCAACCAATGAATAAATAAGCTTCTTCATAGAAATCAGGTTTATTTTTTAAAGTTTGAAAATAATCGGGCAAAAAATCGTTTCTCAAAATCCCAAAAAAATCTGAACTGGCCAAAGACAAATCCATAAAACAACAGGAATGCATTATAGACAGGGAAAATGAGAATCCAATAGGCGATGTTTGCCAGCAGCGGAACCTCTCCATCGGCAAACCAATACGCAAACAAAGGCCGCTTAATAAGCAATACGGTAAACCCCGTGCAGGCAAAAACAACAAGTATGATAATTACCTGAAATACGCTTTTTACTTTCCAGCGTTCCTGTAACCGGGTTATCCAACTCATAAGCGGAAAGTTCGGGCTAATTTCTAATATGCCAAACTACATTAGATAAGACAGTGCCCCTAAAAAGAAAAAGAGGCTGTCCCAAAGGTCGCTCTGTCATCGAGGATTTATTCCGCAATCTTAATTCTGTGGCACCCGATGGGATTCTGGCACAAGGCCGGAATGACACGCGCTCTTATTACAACTTTTGAGACAGCCTCTTCTTAAACTTGAGTGTTGTTAAAACTTAAAAGCTACACCCAGGCGGGCATTGCCAGATCCTCCGGCACCCAATTCGAGGAATGCACCCAAACCGGGCTTGAAATAATAGCGAGCTCCGGCATGTATTCCAAAGAACACACCACTTCCATACGTATCACCTGCCGATCCCCCAAAATCATCCTTCCAGGTAAAACTCCTGTAACCCAACTGTGCACCGCCATAAATATCAAGCTCTTCTACATTAAGATTAAACAGCCTGTTGAAATGGTACGACCCTCTGGCACCCAGATAAAAGATATTGAAACCATAACGGCTGGCTCCATAATTATACCGATACGACAAATAATCAACTCCAACACCAACACTAATATCCTCTGTTATGCCATACTCATAAGAGGCACCGATTGGAATACCTCCATTATAATAGGAGTTTACTCCAATACCTAAATTCACCAGATTATCTCCTTTTGCAAATTGTGCCGATGCCTGATAGGAGCTAACTGAAACTAATCCAACTACCACTAGAAATACCAATTTTTTTCATAACGCTAATTTTAATTTAACGCAAATCAATAAACCAATTTTCATTGTACCAAACGCATTTCTGTAAAATATTGTAAATAAAGTTGGACAAACAGGCAACCTTTTACAAACCTTCAAAGGGTTGCCACCATGTGGTTGCGGGCAAAGCGGCCTTAACAAGCAGATTGTTTTTCTGAACCGGATGTGTAAACGCCAGGCTACGCGCATGCAGGCCAATGCTTGCATCTGGCAATGCCTGATCAAATCCATACTTTAAGTCTCCTGCAATCGGGCAGCCAATACTGGCCAATTGTACCCGAATTTGATGCGGCCGTCCTGTAACAGGGTTTACCTCCAGCAAATGCATACCTCCTCTTGATGCTAAAAATTTATAATGCAACTCTGACTTTAAACCGCCTGCATGTGAACTGGTATGGGCAGTTGTTTTATTCTTCTGCTCATTTTTTACCAGCCAATGCACTAAGGTGCCCTGCGGTTGTGTTGGTTTTGCTTTTACCAGCGCCCAATAGGTTTTGCGTGTTTCCTTTTCACGAAAGAGTTCGTTCATACGGGCCAATGCTTTAGAGGTACGGGCAAAAATTACCACGCCACTAACCGGCCGATCTAACCGGTGCACCACACCCAGAAATACTGCACCCGGTTTGTTGTATTTGTGTTTAATGTAATCCTTCCCCAACTCAACCAACGGCACATCACCTGTTGCATCGCCCTGCACCAACACGCCCGCGGGTTTGTTAATTGCCAGCAAATGATTGTCTTCGTATAAAATTTGTATCGGATTCAACATAAAACCTTGTAATTTAGGTTCAGGTTATCTACTATCAAAGTTTATCCCATGCGCTGCGTTTTTCTAATATCCGGAATTCTACTTTTAATTGGCTGCTCTCCTAAACCCGATCGAACAGAAACCATTCAACAAATTCAGGAAATATTAAGTAAGCCAACCGGAACGTTTGCGCTGGCTTATAAAGATTTGATAACAGGTGATGAAATTTTGATTAATGAACACGAGTTGTTTCATGCCGCCAGCACCATGAAAACACCGGTAATGGTGGAGGTGTACCGGCAGGCAGCAGCCGGTAAATTTTCATTGAAAGATTCCATCCTGATCAAAAATGAATTTATCAGTATCCTGGATGGTAGCCCCTACTCCATTACACGCGAATCAGATAGCGACACATTAATTTATGATCACATCGGTGAAAAAAGAACGGTATATTCATTAATGCACGACATGATAATAATCAGCAGCAACCTGGCCACCAACCTGATTGTAGAACTGGTAGATGCAAAGAATGTAAATCAAACCATGCGGGCCATGGGCGCCAATGATATTCAGATTTTACGAGGTGTGGAAGATACCAAGGCTTATGAAGCCGGCATGAACAACCAGGTAACTGCGTATGATCTGATGTTGCTTTTTGAAAAAATAGATAAAGAAGAAATTGTAAATGAAGAAGCCAGCATGGCCATGATGGATATTTTGCTTGATCAGAAGTTTAATGACATTATACCTGCCAAACTTCCCGCCAATGTAAAGGTTGCCCACAAAACGGGTTTTATTACCGGTGTGCATCACGATAGCGGCATTGTGTTTTTACCGGATGGTAAAAAGTATGTGCTGGTACTTTTATCAAAAGGTTTAAAAGATGAAACAGCGGGAATAGAGGCTATGGCCAATGTGTCCGAGCTGTTGTATCACTACACTACCCAGAAGTAATCTCAATCCTTAAACTCACTTGTAAAGTGGAAGTTGATTTCAGGAAAATTATCCTGTACCATTTGCAGCCACGCTCGTGATTCAGCCATAAACACCAGCTTATCATCCTTATCGCGGGCAATGTGCCGTTGTTTTGAATCTATAAACTCTTGCAACTTCTTTGGGTTTTTACTGCTGATCCAGCATGCTTTGTAAATATTCTGGCCGGTAAATTCTACTGAAGCACCGTATTCATTCTTTAACCGGAATTGAATTACTTCAAATTGCAGGGCACCCACCACCCCCACTACTTTTCGTTTTCCTAATTCGTAGGTAAACAACTGGGCCACGCCTTCTTCCATTAATTGCAGCAACCCCTTTTCCAGTTGCTTGGTCTTCATGGCATCTTTGTTTATCACCTCTTTAAAAATCTCAGGCGAAAAACTTGGAATACCTGTATACATCAGCTTCTCACCATCTGTAAGGGTATCGCCAATTTTCAAGTTACCGGTATCGTATAAACCTACAATATCACCCGGCCAGGCTTCATCCACAGTTTCGCGGTCTTGCGCCATAAACGCAGTTGCATTTGAAAACCGAATGCCTTTGTCTTGCCGTACGTGGTGGTAATTGGTGGCGCGTTCAAACTTACCTGAACACACGCGCAAGAAAGCAATGCGATTACGATGCTTCGGATCCATGTTGGCATGAATCTTAAAAATGAAACCCGTAAACTTATTTTCCTCCGGTTTTATTTCGCGCACCGTTGTTTCGCGCGGAACAGGCGGAGGCGCTATGCGGATAAATGTATCCAGCAACTCCTTTACACCAAAGTTGTTCACCGCGCTTCCAAAAAATACCGGAGCTACTTTTCCGGCCAGGTAATCTTCTACATCAAATGGAGGATACACACCTTCAATCAACTCTACATCGGCCCGTAACTGGTTGGCATAACTCTCGCCCACCAGGTTATCCAGTTGTTCATTGTGAATATCGGAAATCTCAATGCCCTCCTCTACCGTTACTTTGCTGGCTGTAAACAGCTGCAACGTTTTTTCATACAGGTTATAAACCCCTTTAAAGGTTTTGCCCATGCTTATGGGCCAACTGAGTGGTCGTACTTTTATATTCAGCTTCTCCTCCACTTCGTCCAGCAACTCAAACGGATCGCGCCCTTCCCGATCCAGCTTATTAATAAAACATAAAACCGGGGTATTGCGCATCCGGCACACTTCCATCAGTTTTTCGGTTTGGGTTTCAACACCCTTCACACAATCAATAACCATAATCACACTATCCACCGCAGTAAGTGTGCGGTAAGTGTCTTCGGCAAAATCCTGGTGGCCGGGTGTATCCAGCAAATTGATCTTGATGTCTTTATAATTAAAACCCATTACCGAAGTAGCCACCGATATACCCCGCTGCTTTTCAATCTCCATCCAGTCGCTGCGGGCATGGTCTTTTATCTTAGATGATTTTACTGCACCAGCCTTTTGAATGGCCCCACCAAAAAGCAACAGCTTTTCGGTAAGGGTGGTTTTTCCCGCATCGGGGTGGCTGATAATTCCAAACGTTCTGCGCTTGGCTATTTCCTGTTCGAGTGTCATAATTAAGGGCGCAAAAGTACTGAAAAGTGATTGTTTATGCTTGCATCCATTAAAGATGTCCAAATGCGTATTGCTTTAATGCTCAAGTATCAGGCGTTAGATTCGTAAGAATTGTTTTAGATTTTTATGAAAATTTGCAAATTGGAACATGCGATTTCCATTCCTCTTTATCCTTTTTATTACCTGGTTACAACCTTGTATTGCGCAAACCTTTGGTTTGCGAGTGGGTGGAAATATTGCATGGCAAGTGTGGCAACAACAAAATCTTCGAGTAACACCTGAACAAATTTTCGCCCCTCACATTGGTATATCTGTAACCAGTGTGCAATTAAAAAAACTTGCAAGCCAGATTGAGGCTAGTTATTCTATAATAGGCCATGGGGGTTATTCTGATGCCAATGGCTCTGTTGATCCCGATCGATTAAAATTTATTAGTATTGGATTACTTGCCAAATTCCATCCTGAGAGGAATTTTAACATTCTGGCAGGACCTCAGGTCAGTTTCTTTGTGGGTAATAAAGACTATTTAGGAAAAGATGATTTTGCTGTAGTGATGGGCGCAGAATACTATTTCTCTGACGTTGTTGGAATAGGAGCACGGTACAATCTGGGTATTACCAATCTCATTGAAGACAACCGCGACATATTTAAACAAAGAAGCCGGGTAATCCAGTTTTCAATCCTCTTTCGATTACCTGGCCACCAACTAAATGAGCATGGCTTTTAGAGCTTCTTGTTTGTTTACTGCAGATTTAGCCATTTAACTAATCTACTGTTCCTGCCACTCTGTCACCTTTTTCCATCTTAAAACCCATTGGCATAACCCTTGTTCAAGGGGTTTTGCTAATAAATCTGTAATCAAAAACTGAACATATCATGGGAAAAATTATTGGAATCGACTTAGGAACCACAAACTCGTGCGTATCCGTAATGGAGGGCAACGAGCCCGTAGTTATTGCCAACAGCGAAGGCCGCAGAACCACACCAAGTATTGTGGGCTTTCTGGATAATGGCAAAGGCGAGCGCAAGGTGGGTGACCCAGCCAAGCGCCAGGCAATTACCAATCCTAAAAATACCGTCTCTTCCATCAAACGCTTTATGGGTAAAAAGTTTGGTGAGGTTGACAACGAGAAAAAACTGGTGAGCTACCAGGTAGAAGCCGGCAATAACGATACCGTGCGCGTGCGCATTGGCGACCGCATGTACACCCCGCAGGAAATCTCGGCTATGATACTTCAAAAAATGAAGAGCACTGCCGAAGACTACCTGGGCACTACCGTAACCGAAGCCATTATTACCGTACCGGCTTACTTTAACGATGCCGAACGCCAGGCCACCAAAGAAGCCGGGCAAATTGCCGGTTTGGATGTAAAACGTATTATCAACGAACCTACAGCCGCTGCCTTAGCTTACGGATTGGATAAGAAAAATAAGGACATGAAAATCGCTGTTTACGATTTAGGCGGTGGTACGTTCGATGTATCCGTGCTGGAATTGGGCGATGGTGTGTTTGAAGTAAAATCTACCAATGGCGATGTGCACTTAGGTGGTGATGACTTTGACATGCGTATTATGAACTGGCTGGCCGATGAGTTTAAAGCCGATAAAAACATCGACTTGCGCAAAGACCCGATGGCCCTGCAGCGCCTGAAAGAGGCTGCCGAAAAAGCGAAGATTGAACTTTCAAGCTCAAATGAAACCGAAATCAATCTACCCTACATCACTTCCGTGGATGGTGTGCCTGAACACTTAGTGAAGAAACTTACTCGCGCCAAATTCGAGCAACTGTGCGATGATTTGATTCGCAGAACCCTGGAGCCCTGCCGCAAAGCGGTTGCAGATTCCGGTTATTCTGTTAGCCAGATTGATGAAGTGATTCTGGTGGGTGGTTCAACCCGCATTCCTCGCATCCAGGAAGAAGTAGAAAAGTTCTTCGGCAAAAAACCTTCTAAGGGTGTAAACCCCGATGAAGTAGTAGCCATCGGTGCGGCTATACAAGGCGGTGTGTTAACCGGTGAGGTAAAAGATGTGCTCTTGCTGGACGTAACCCCGCTTTCGTTAGGGATTGAAACAATGGGTGGTGTGTTTACCAAATTGATTGAATCGAATACAACCATTCCTTCTAAAAAGTCGGAAGTATTTTCAACTGCCTCGGATAGCCAACCTTCGGTTGAAATACATGTGTTGCAGGGTGAGCGCCCGATGGCACGCGATAACCGCACCATTGGAAGGTTTCACTTAGATGGTATTCCACCCGCACCACGCGGTGTGCCTCAGATTGAAGTTACGTTCGATATTGATGCCAACGGTATTTTACACGTATCAGCCAAAGATAAAGGCACCGGTAAAGAACAGAAGATTCGCATTGAAGCCAGCAGTGGATTAACCGAAGCCGAAATCCAGAGGATGAAGCAGGAAGCGCAAGCCAATGCAGACGCGGATAAGAAGGAGAAAGAAAAGATCGAAAAAATCAACCAGGCCGATTCGCTCATCTTCCAAACTGAAAAGCAACTGAAAGAGTTTGGCGATAAACTTTCGGAAGGAAACAAAACCGCCATCACCAGTGCGCTTGAAAAACTAAGAGAAGCACACAAGAGCCAGGATCTGGCAGCGATTGAGCAAGCCATGGCCACGCTGAACAATGCCTGGCAGGTGGCCTCGCAGGAGATGTATGCCGGAGGCAGCGCCCAGCAAAATGCAGGCAATGCCACGCAATCCGAGCAGAACACCAATTCGACAGGTGGTGGCAATGCTACCGATGTAGAATACGAAGAGGTGAAGTAACTCCGCATATCCACAACCAAACTAACGACCCTTTGGATCAAAAAATCCAAAGGGTTTTTTATTTGGCTCACATTTTTGGTTATCCTATTGCAACCTATCTTTACGCCCCTGAAATTCTTTATATGCTTGTAGTAAAATTTGGAGGCACCTCGGTAGGTAAGCCTGAGCGGATGAAAAAATTGCCAACCTCGTTACGGGTATGGCTGGTAAAAAGATTGTGGTGCTATCGGCCCTGAGTGGCACTACCAATACCCTGGTGCGCATTGGCGATAGTTTGCTGGCTCAACAACAAACAGCGGCACATCAGGAAATTGGTGAACTGGAAAAACATTATCAGCAATTCATAAAAGACCTTTACGAAAGCGAAGCATACCAGGCCATCGGGCAGGAAATTGTGAGCCGTTATTTTAGTTTGTTCCGGTTATTGGCGGCTGGAAGGTTTGATGATCGTAGCTACCGCGAGTTACTGGCACAGGGAGAATTGATTTCGACCGAACTTTTCTATCACCACCTGCAAGAGAAAAAAATTTCTGCCCGCTTATTACCCGCCTTGCATTTCATGTCGATAGATGAAAATCAGGAGCCTGAGTTGGAAAAGATCAGCGAGCGACTGAAGCCTATTTTGGAAACGATGAGCAATGTGGACATCCTGGTAACCCAGGGATACATCTGCCGTAACCATCGCAACGAAATCGACAACCTGAAACGGGGTGGCAGCGATTATACGGCATCCTTGATTGGTGCTGCCATACAGGCCAAAGAAATTCAGATCTGGACTGATATTGATGGCATGCACAACAATGACCCACGCGTTGTTAAAAAGACAGTTCCTATTGCTGAACTTACATTTGATGAGGCTTCCGAGCTTGCATACTTCGGAGCAAAAATTTTGCATCCATCTACCATTGTACCTGCCCAGAAGTATCATGTGCCGGTAATATTGAAGAATACAATGGACGAAAAGGCCCCCGGTACCGTAATAAGCGATAAGGGTAGCCGCGCACAGTTTAAAGCCATTGCAGCCAAAGATGGGATTACGGCTATCAAGATAAAATCATCGCGCATGTTGCTGGCCTATGGATTTTTAAGAAAAGTGTTTGAGGTCTTTGAACGCTACAAAACACCAATCGACATGATCTCTACATCAGAGGTAGCTGTTTCCGTTACCATTGATGATAATAAAAATCTGCATCCGATTATGGAGGAGCTAAAAAATTTTGGTTCAATTGAAGTTGATACCGACCAATCCATCATCTGTATTGTGGGCAACATGCTCTCCGAAAAAGAAGGTGTACTAAAAGAGGTCTTTCAATCGCTGGCATCCGTGCCTATCCGCATGGTATCGTACGGTGGTAGTCCCAACAATATTTCTATTCTGGTTGCAACCCCGCACAAAGAGAAAGCGCTTTCACTGCTTAACTCCGGCTTGTTTAACCTTTAATCATCCAAGAAAAAGCTACCGGTAAAAAATGGGTAGCTTTTTTTATTATTGTCGGCCCGTGAAAAACAATATCCCCTATCTTTTAACCGGCCTCACATTTTCGGTGCTTTGGGCTTCGGCCTCTATTGCCGGAAAGTTTGGGTTAAAATCAGTTGAGCCCCTCCTGTTTTTCACTATCCGGTTTCTGATTGCCGGAGGGTTGCTCTTGGTTTATGCACATGCTTTCAAGAAGCAGCGGCTACCTCAGGGTAAAGAGTGGCAACACCTGACCATATTTGGTGCCTTTAATACTGCCCTTTACCTGGGCATATTCATTATTGCACTTCAGTTTATTACCGCAGGTATAACTACACTAGCCATTGCGCTTAACCCGTTGTTCATCAGTTTGCTTTCCTCTCTGGTTAACAAACGAAAGGTACAATGGATGGAATGGGGAAGCATTACACTGGGGCTTTCTGGTGTACTATTGGCGGCCTTTCCCTTGTTGCAACTCAAATCCATTTCTATTGTTGGTTTGTTGTTGTTAGGACTTAGTATGATTACCTATTCCATTGGCGCGGTGTATTATGCCGGCCAGAAATGGTCGCTGAATCGCATTTCGATTAACGGTTGGCAGGTTCTATTTGGCGGGTTGATGACCGCCCCGTTTGCACTTTTAATGCACCAACCCGGTTCAAACCAGTTCCATAGTTCCTTTTGGCTTTCGTTGCTATGGTTAGTGGTACCCGTTTCCATCATAGCCGTTAACCTCTGGCTTATCTTACTAAAAGCCGATGCAGTAAAAGCTTCTATCTGGCTATACCTGTGCCCGATTTTCGGCATCATGTTATCGGCCCTTTTATTGGGCGAGCCCTTAACCGGTTACACCTGGGTGGGAACCGCCCTCGTATTAAGTGCCGTATTTATCGGGCAGCAAAAATACCAACCCGCGCGGCAAGCTAAAGTTTAGCGCTGTTGATCGGACGGCATTGCCGCTTATCAGTTTTCTAACCCACAATTAATATCCGTGCTGGTGTGCAATATTTATCTTGCTTCCTTCGCAGGGACTTAAGTTTTATTTTATATTTACCTACAACCAACCTGATTGCCTATGGAAGCAATTGTTATTATCCTCTTCGTTGTTGGATACCTCGCCATTGCACTTGAACACCCTATTAAAATAAACAAAACTGCCTCCGCACTCCTTACAGGGGTACTTTGCTGGACAGTTTATGCAGTAGTTTCATCCGATCATATTGAACACATTGGCCATCAGTTGGGCGAACACCTGAGTGAAATTGCCGCCATCCTGTTTTTTCTGATGGGCGCCATGACCATTGTGGAGTTGGTGGATGCCTACCAGGGATTCAAGATCATTACAGACCGGATCAATACCCGAAACCCCAAGAAATTATTGTGGATCATCTGCTTGGTAACATTCTTTTTATCTGCAATACTCGATAACCTTACCACCTCCATTGTAATGATCTCGCTCATTCGCAAGTTGGTGCCCAACAAGGATATGCGGTTGTTCTTTGCTGGTATGATTGTAATTGCAGCAAATGCCGGTGGTGCATGGTCGCCCATTGGCGATGTTACCACCACCATGCTCTGGATTGGCGGGCAGATTTCATCGGGCAACATAATGATTACTCTTTTTCTACCAAGCATTGTATGTATGGTCGTGCCTTTGATTTATCTGCAGTTCACCCTAAAAGGAGAACTCGGTGAAGCCAAAAGTCATGCTGCCGAAACTAACCATGGCCATGGCCATGGTCATGGTCATGCAAATGGAAAACCGGTAAAGGGTGCCTTAACCATGTTAATCCTGGGTGTGGGTGGTCTTATTTCAGTACCTGTTTTCAAAACCGTTACACACCTTCCACCATACCTGGGTATGTTGCTGGCGCTTGGCGTGTTGTGGGTTGTTTCCGAGTTGATCAACCCCGATATGGACGAAGCTGAAAAGAGACCTTATACTGCAGCCGGGGCCCTTACCCGTATTGATGTGCCCAGCGTACTCTTCTTCCTCGGTATCTTATTGGCGGTAGGTGCGCTTCAATCCATGGACATTCTAAGTCATTTTTCAGCATGGTTAGATTCCACCTTGGGCGATCAACGCATCATCATTACGTTAATTGGTATCCTTTCTGCCATTGTAGATAACGTACCGTTGGTTGCTGCCAGCATGGGCATGTATGACATGAGTATCTATTACCAGGATCACCTGATCTGGGAATACCTGGCTTATTGTGCTGGTACGGGTGGAAGTATTCTGATCATCGGATCGGCTGCCGGAGTAGCAGTAATGGGTATGGAGAAAATAGATTTTATCTGGTACCTGAAGCGTATCTCTTTACTGGCTATGTTAGGGTATTTTGCCGGAGCCATTGTTTACCTCATCATTCAACCCTACCTGGCGGTACACCCACCGGTTTAGTTTACCAATTGCTTTAATGCGACTTCAAACGAGGTTTGTGCAAGCCTCGTTTTTTTTATTGTTGAGTGTGTGTGTCTTTTGCATAGCCTTTAAGATGGTATTGGAGATGTCAGAGAAAAATGGCTTCATCGGTCATGCTTACTTCCTTTTCCATAAAATAGGCAAACACCCGGGCCATGCCACAGTTGGCAATAAAATCAGGAATGATGGAAATTTTCTCATCGGCATATAAACCGGTTTCTCCAAAGAAAATTTCCGGATCAGCAAAAGGTACATTTGCACCACAAGAAAAAACTTCCACACCGGCTTCCAGCATCCGATCCACCTGATGTTTGGTAACTAACCGCGATGCGGCAGCCGGCACAAACACTTCAAACTGCAGATCCCATATTTTCTGATTAACAATCTCAAACGGAAGTAACTCTTCGGTAACTAACCTGTTGCCATCCCGATTTAAAACAAGGTTGCATATTTCCTCATGGGTAAACCCTTTTTGATTAATCAACCCGCCCTCGCGTGTAAGGATGCCTACAATCTTTACCCCCATTTGTGAGAGGTAAAAACCAGCTGCAGCACCCACGTTTCCCCAACCTTGTACAACGGCCCGCTTGCCTTTTAATTCGCCACCCCACAATGCATAGTAATGCCGCACCGCTTCGGCTACACCGTAACCGGTGCACATATCAGCCACGGTATATTTTTTAGAGAGTGTGGGCGTATAATTTTCACTTTCAATCAACTTAATTACGCCCTGCCGCAGTTGGCCAATACGATTTACTTTTTGAGGCTCGGTAGGTTTATAATGCCCGGTAAAAACACCTTCCTGCGGGTGCCAGATGCCTACATCTTCGGTATGCGGAATTACTTCGTGGATTTCATCTACATTCAGATCGCCACCGGTACCGTAATAATATTTTAGTAAAGGCATTACTGCCGCATACCATCGATGCAACACTTCTGCTTTGCGCGGATCGTTTGGATCGAAATTGATTCCGGATTTTGCCCCGCCAATAGGTGGCCCCGATACGGTAAACTTTACTTCCATCGTTTTGGCAAGCGATTCCACTTCGCGTTTATCTAACCCTACCCGCATGCGTGTTCCTCCTCCGGCAGCGCCTCCGCGCAATGAATTGATTACCACCCACCCTTCTGCTGAAGTCTCGCTATCCTTCCACTCAAACACAATTTCAGCAGGCTTGCTCTCAAACTTTTTCAATAGTTCTTTCATCTTGTAAAGATTTTCGCGTCAAAGATAATTCAAAATAGGGTTGGCGTTGGCCTTCTGTGTTTTTCGAAGTTTTGATGAACCATAAAGCTGTTTCGACAAAAGTCAAACACACGTTCTCGCTAACCCCATCGTTATTAAATGCTGAAACCTTTGCATTGCAAACCTGCAACAATACGAATCTTTGTAGGCCAAAGCGGGGTAACAAACGAGGTTATTACTGAAACAACTGGTGGAAGGAAAAACTACAGCCAATAATCAATATGAAACCAAGCACAGATTATTTCCCTGGTGGTACCCCCTTTTGAAAACAAACTTAAACACGCCATATTTGTAGCCCCCGATCTCGTTTTGACCGGTTTGAACAGGATTTTACGCTATCATGCAGAATTTTAGAAGGAATTTAACGCTCTCATTCGGATTGATCTTACTTGTAAGCGGGGCATTTGCACAAACCGCCAACAGTCCGTTTAGCTTTAGAGGAATTGGCGATTATTATGGAAATGCACTGGCACATAACCAGGGCATGGCCGGTGTGGGCGTAAGCAATCCACAATACTTTTACCTTAACAATCAAAACCCTGCCCTCTTGGTTTTTAATCGCTTTACTGTTTTTGAAGGAGGATTTGTAGGGCAATACAACACGATTAAAGGCAATGGCTCATCCGAAAACAGCGGAAATGGAAACCTGAATTACCTCATGATGGGCTTTCCGGTAAAGATGGGCAAGTGGTCCACCTCGGTAGGTCTTGCTCCGTTTTCGGGTGTAAATTACCGCACCAACTATACCGATGATATTGAAGGAGGAACCGGTACGGTAGATGTTGAAGAAACAGGAAAAGGCGGAATTAACCAGGTGTTTTGGGCCAACGGAGTGGCCTTAAGTAAAAGTTTATCGGTAGGGGTTCGTGCTACCTATCTTTTCAGTTCAATTGTTAACGAATACACCAATTCAATAACGCAAACTGCAAATCCGGTTATTTACTCGCCCACTATTTATGAGCGTACCTATGTAAAAGATTTCAACTTTTCGGTTGGTACATCTTTTCATAAAGACTCGCTCTTCAATAAAAACTATCGTTTTAACATTGGTGCGGTTTATAATTTCAAATCCGAATTAAATACCGAGTACTACACACGCATTGAAAGAAGAAATTCCTCGGGTGGAATTACCGATTCCACCACCTTAATCAATAATAATCCGGGTACCATTACTTTACCCCAGTCGTTTACGGTGGGTGTATCGTTTGGGAGGGCCGAAAAATGGATGATTGGCGCTGATTATTCTTACCTAAAAAACAGTTTGTTTCGCGATTACTTCGGAAATTCGCAAAGTGGTGTGGATAGCTGGCGAATAGCTTTGGGTGGAGAATTTACACCAGACCCCATGGCGCTGAGTGGCTATTTTAAACGAATGACATACCGAACGGGTGTGAGTCTTGAGCAATATCCGTATTTGATTAACGGTAAGCCCGTAAACGATTTTGGCATTAATTTTGGGTTTACTATGCCAGTTAGCAGGATTTCGAGCCTTGATTTTGCTTTTAAAGTGGGCAAGCGCGGAACAATGCTAGACCATAACATTGAAGAAAATTATTTTAAAGTTTACTTTGGCGTTACGATTAACGACCAGTTTTGGTTTATTAAAAGAAGGTTTGATTAAAACTAAACAGAAAATGAAAATGAACATGCGATCATCGGTATTGTTGTTGGCTCTTTCCCTTGGTGCATTTGCAGGCTTTGGACAGTGTAAAGATGGCTGGCCCGAAGACAAGGCTACTGCCGAAGAAAAAGTGGCCCTTTATGACGATGCAAAAACTCAGAAAAATTATAGGGCTGCGGTTCCTCACCTTCGGTGGATGCTAACCCATGCCCCTAAATGGAACACCAAACTTTACATTGATGCCACCGACATCTACAACAATTTGGCATCAGCCGAAAAAGATCCAGCTAAGAAGCAAGTATTGATCGATTCGCTGATGCTGCTTTACGACTTGCGCGTTACCAATTGTGGTGATGAAGTGAATGTATTAAATCGTAAAGCTACCTACGCTGCAGTGTACAACGCCCAAAATAAGGCTAAAACAGCCGAGGTACTTGCTTTGTATGATAAAGTGTATGAAATAAGCGGCAACAATGTGTCGGATAACAACCTGCTTACCTACATGCAGGTAATTCAGCTAAATGTGGCTTTATTAAAAAACCTTAACGAAGACCAGGTGCTGCAACGCTACGATAAACTTTCAGGTGTAATTGATGCCAAAATCAAAAAAGCACAAGCTGAAAACAAACAAGCAGATGTTGATCGTCTTAAAAAAACAAAGAGTAGTGTAGATGATATTTTGCCTAAGTGTGGTGTTACTATTGATTGCGACTTTGTTAGAAAAAATCTGGCCCCTAAGTTCAAGCAAAACCCGGCCGATTTAGCTACCGCCAAAAAGATTTTTACATTCATGACCAGCGGTGGTTGCATTGAAGATCCTCTTTGGTTAGAGGCTGCCGAAGCCATTCACAAAGAAAGCCCGGATTATGGTTTAGCTATTAATATGGCTAAGATCTATGCAAAAAGTGGAAATATGGCAAAGGCCGAGGCTCTTGCAGCCGAAGCAGCTGAACTTGCCCCCACACCCGAAAACAAAGAAACTGCAAACATCCTGATTGGCGATTTGTTAGCACAAAAAGGTAGCAAAGCCGCTGCCCGCGAAGCCTACCGCAAGGCATTGGCTTCTAATCCTAACAGTAAAGAAGGTTATGAAAAAATTGGCGACTTGTATCTCAACTCTTTTAAGGATTGTCAAAAGAGTGTGAGTCAGGCCGAAGACCGATTGGTATTTTTAGCTGCGTACGAAATGTATGCGCGCTCCGGTAATCAGCAAAAAATGGCAGCTGCAAGAAATCAATTCCCTTCTGTTACTGAATTGTTCGAGTTGAACTGGAAAGAAGGCGAAACCAAATCAATTTCATGCTGGGTAGGTGAAACCGTTACACTTAAAACCCGTGGTAAGGAATAAACTCAGTTTGTAACATTATTAAAAGGCTGGTCGCTAAGGCCAGCCTTCTTTATTTCAGTTGGTATGATCAGAATTGTTACCCTCGCTGTTTCTGGAAGTTTGCTCCTTATAGCCTGCAATTCGGGTGAAACAACGGTGCCTGTTGAGTACCAGGGCCCGTTAAGCGAAGCCGAGAATGTAGTGATGCAGTATGCTGAAAATGATCGTGTGAAAGTAAAACTCACAACTACAAAAATCCTGGAATTTGAAAATGGTGATCAGGAATTTCCGGATGGCATATTTCTAGAATTTTACGATGAGCAGGGGACTAAAACTTCTACCCTTAAAGCCAATGATGCCTATTTTTTTAAAACCGAAAACAAATGGCGCGGGCGCGGTAATGTAGAGGTAATCAACCTGCAAAAACAAGAGCAACTCAACACCGAAGAACTTTTTTGGAAACCTACCGACAAAAAGGTTTTTACCGACAAGTTTGTTACCATCAAATTACAAAGTGAAGTAATCTATGGTACCGGGCTTGAAGCCAAAGAAGACTTATCCGATTATCAAATTAAAAATCCGGAAGGCGAATTTGTGGTTGACGAATGAAACCCCGTTTATTTGTATTTGCACATCCATGAAACTCCTCGATATTATCCTGCTTTCGCTGGCTGCATTTTTTGTGATTATCGGTGTCTACGAAATCATGACGGTGGGCATTGGGCAGGCCTATACATGGGTAATGGTGGCGGTTACCCTTTTCCTTATTTATACCTATCGCAAAAAAGGTAAATAAACCCACATTTTTTTGTTACTCAAATACCTGATAATCAAGGTATATATTATTATTTCAGCCTTTGGCGAATTGAGATAACACCTTAAATTTGCGGTTCTTTAAACAAAACGCTGGAATTACCGGCACTCTTGTAAACTATTAGAAGCATTTGTTATGGCATTGATTGGAACTTTGAGGAATAAGATGACCAAGTGGGTGGTAGGGTTTGTGGCGGTGGCCATCGGAGCCTTTGTATTGAACGACCTGTTTGGAAATGGTCCCACTGCAGTTTTCGGAAATGAAAATACTGTTGGCGAAATCGCGGGCTCCAGTATTAGCCTGAAAGAATACCAGGATGCCATTCAGGTGCGCGAAAATAACTACATCATGAATTTTGGCCGCCAGCCTGGCGATCGTGAAAAACCTTTGCTGCAACAACAGGCATGGGAGTACCTGATAGCACAAAAAGCTATTAAGCCTGAGTTTGAGCGTTTAGGTGTTCGGGTTACTTCCGATGAAATCTGGGATATGATTCAGGGAAAAAACGTGGATGAAGGTGTTAAAAACTCCTTTCTGGACTCAGCCGGAAACTTTGACCGTGCGCAGTTAATGCAATACATCCAACAGGTTGAAGAAATTCCTACTGATCCAAATCTGTTTTCCATGTGGCAACAGGGTAACTACCGTTGGACAACCTTTAAAAATGATTTGGAATTAGGCCGCGAGCGTATTAAATACGAAAACCTGCTCATCAAAACCAACTACGTTACCAAAGCAGAAGCCGAGCGTGATTATCATTCGCAAAACGATGTAGCCGAAGTAAAGTATGTATATGTTCCTTTCTTTGCCATCAGCGATTCTGCCATAACCGTTTCCGATGCCGACCTTCGTGCCTACTACAACCGAACCAAATCAAAATACAAGGCTGAGCAGATGCGCAGCTTAAATTACGTGGCATTTCCCATTGTAGCTTCAGCCGAAGATTCTTTACAACTGCGTGAGGATCTTAAAACACTGGCTGAGGGTTTTAAAACTACACCCGATGATTCACTCTACGCCTCTACCAACACAGAAGGCAATGAACCATTCGCCAAGTATAATGTTTCAAATTTGCCGCCAACTTTGGCCGATCAAAAAGACAACCTTGTGGTGGGCACCGTGTTTGGCCCTATCCTGGAGGGTGACTCTTACAAAGTTATCAAAATAGTAAAAATTGGACGCGACACAGTAGGTACCGCAAAAGCAAGTCACATCCTCATCCGTTGGGACGATGAATCGGAGGCTGCCAAGAAAGCAGCTAAAGAAAAAGCCCGTAAAATTCTTGCCGAGATTAAAGGTGGGGCAAGCTTTGCCGCTAAGGCTCGTGAGCATGGTACGGATGGAACAGCCAGCCAGGGTGGCGATTTAGGTTGGTTCTCATCGGGCGGAATGGTAAAACCTTTTGAAGATGCTGTGTTTGGCGCAAAGAAAACCGGTGTACTTTCTGATGTGGTTGAAACACAGTTTGGCTACCACCTGATTGACGTAACTGGTGTGGTTGATTATACTTCTTATTCTGTTGCAACCATCGAATTCTCCATCACACCTAGCGAAGAAACCCAAAACGCTGCCTTCCTGAAAGCGCAAAATTTTGCTGCCGATCTTTCGGGCGTAAAAGAATTTGCCGAGCGGGCCAAAGCACAAAACCTGGTGGTTAATCAAGCCAACAACATTCGTACAAACGACAGGCGCTTAAATGATTTGGGAGATGCACGTCAGATTATAACCTGGTTATTCCGCGATGGTAAAGTGGGCAAGGTTTCAGAGGTGCAGGAACTCCCATCCGATTATATCGTGGCAGTTATGACCAGCGAAACCAACGAAGGTGTACGCTCCTTTGAAGCAGTGAAAGAAGAAATAACCCCTGCTGTTCGTAATGAACTGAAAGGCAAAAAAATTATCGAAACCCTAAAAACAAAAACCGGAACGCTGGAAGAACTGGCTTCTGCATTTGGTACCGATGCAACGGTGGCTTCATCCAGCGATCTGAAATTTAATTCAAACACATTACCAAGTGTAGGTCTTGATCCGGTTGCTGTTGGTAAAATATTCGCTTTGGAAAATGGCAAACGATCGGAACCTTTTGTTGGAGAAAATGGCGTACTGGTTGCTGAACTTCAAAACAAAACGGTTGCGCCTGCGCTGGGCGATTATAGCATGTTCAAAACCCAATTGAAGCAAAGCCTGGATGGCCGCTCCAGTATGGGAATAGCCGAAGCAATTAAAACAGCAGCCGGCATTGAGGATAAACGCTATAAGTTCTTTTAACAGGTAACTAAAAAAATAAACGCCTCGGATCAAAAACCGGGGCGTTTTTCTTTATGGATAGCCAAAATTTTGAAAAGTTTCGCGAACAATTAGACCAACACCATGCCTGGCCTTGCGTTTATACATTTAAGTTTATTGTGCCGATGGGTAAAGAACATCTGTTGAAAGCACAATTTCCCGACCACATCCCGAGCGAGAAGGCCTCGAAAAACAGAAACTACACCAGTTTTACATACCAGATGATGATGCCCTCCAGCCAGGCTGTTATTGACATCTATATTTTAGCATCAAAAATTGAAGGGCTGATTGCATTATAGCAATGCTTAATTGTAGCTACCTTTAACAAACATTTAAGCTATGTGGGTAGAAACGGACAATCGCCTGAAGCGCACTTTCCAATTTAGGGATTTTACAGAGGCCTTTTCTTTTATGACGCGCGTTGCACTCATAGCCGAAAAGATGAATCACCACCCCTATTGGACAAATGTTTATAATACGGTAACTATCGAACTTAGTACCCACGATGCCGGGGACATTGTTACCGAAAAAGATTACACCCTGGCTAAAGCAATAGATCAACTACTCTAAAAATTGGAAACCAAACCCTCATTATACCTGATCCCCACTCCAATTGGTAACCTTGCTGATATTACTTTACGGGCACTGGATACGCTTAAAAAGGTTGATACCATTCTGGCTGAAGATACCCGAACTTCCGGATTTCTTTTAAAGCACTACCAAATATCAAAACCCCTTCAAAGTTTCCATATTTTTAATGAGCATAAAACATTAGCCGGGTTAATTCAGCGCATGCAGCAAGGCGAAGTAATGGCACTCATCAGCGATGCCGGCACACCCGGCATTTCCGACCCGGGATTTTTATTGGTTCGTGAAGTGCTGCGCGCTGGCCTGCAGGTAGATTGTTTGCCTGGCGCAACAGCCTTAATTCCGGCCCTGATAAAATCAGGTTTTCCAACCGACCGATTTGTGTTTGAAGGCTTTCTGCCCCACAAAAAAGGACGCCAAACCTTGTTAAAAAAATTAGCCGAAGAGGAAAGGACTATTGTATTGTACGAATCGCCACACCGCCTGATTAAGACATTAGAGCAAGTGAAAGAATTTTTTGGCGAAACCCGGCCGGTGTCGGTATCGCGTGAGCTTACCAAGCTACACGAAGAAACCTTTACCGGCTCCGTGATTGAAGTTTTAACACATTTTCTGAAGAAAGAAGTAAAGGGCGAACTTGTGGTGGTGATACATGGCAAAGAAGAATAAGCGCATACTAAATGTGTGGTTGCTGTTTGGCGTTGCCACACTTTTACTCTCGGCTGCCTGGCTAATGAAATCTTTTCCGGTTTTAATCTTTGCAGCATTAGCCCCGCTATTTGCCATTACCGATCAGGCCCGGGAACACGCCTCACCCTGGGGCCGGTATGATTTAATTTTACTTGCGCTAAGTGTTGGAATGTTGGCCGCACATGCGTTTGATTTTTCATATACGTTAATCGTATTGCTTCAGGCAATATTATTTACACTGGTTTTTGTTGGATATGTATTTGCTTATAAAAGCCTGGGTGCGCGGCTTGGTAAGTTTACCATTATTTTCTTCTGGTTAGGATTAGAGTATCTGCTTCTAAAACTTCCGTGGAATAACAAGGTTATTTACCTGGCAGATGCCCTCCTATTAAAACCCGACTGGTATAGCTGGACCAGTTATACGGGCTACCTGGGTGTAACGCTATGGATACTGCTGGCAAACCTCCTTTTCTACATGAGTTTATTCCGGGCCTCGGGTTTTAACCCCTATATCTTTGTTTCCGCCATCCTTCTGGTTGTGGCTCCCATCATTTATTCGTTACAAGCAGAAGGCAGCATGATCACCTATTCGCACATGATGCAACTGTATGGTTTTGCTGTGAAAGGATCGCTTCCCGAAAAATACAGCCTGCAAGGCGAGTTTATTGCCCGAACCACAGCCTGGGTTTCGGTGTTAATAATCTTGTTATCTTTTGTAAAAAATTATACCCGCAAAAAATGAATCTTTCCCTCCTCGAAAAAGACACCATTGAACTTTGTGACGAAGTTGCCTCCTTTATGCGAAAAGAACTGGAAGGGTTCGACTTATCGCGCATTGAACAAAAAGGAAGTTCCAGCAACCTGGTTTCCTATGTGGATAAAGAATCAGAAAGACGGTTGGTGAACCGGTTGAGTAAACTGCTGCCAGGTTCCGGCTTTCTGGCCGAAGAAGGTACTGATGTAAAAGCCTCCAATGAATATACCTGGATTATTGATCCGCTTGACGGAACCACCAACTACCTGCACGGGTTGCCAATTTTTGCGATCAGTATTGGCTTGCAACGGAAAGACAAAACCATACTTGGCATTGTGTATGATGTAAGTAACAAGCATTGTTATCACGCAATTGAAGGTGGTGCAGCCTATTGCAATGAAAAGCAAATTCACGTTTCCGCCATTCGCACGTTAGAAGAAAGTTTACTCGCTACCGGATTCCCTTACTACCACTCCAGTAAAAAAAGATGATTACCTCGAAATCATAAAACTATTTCTTGAAAAAACTCATGGCATTCGCAGGTTAGGAAGTGCAGCCATGGATCTGGCTTATGTAGCCAGTGGAAAACTAGAAGGCTTCTTTGAATACGATCTCAAACCGTGGGACGTAGTCGGTGGCACTTTTCTGGTGCAACAGGCCGGTGGTGTGGTAACCGATTTTTCAGGAGGTACTAACTTTTTATTTGGTGGTGAACTTTGTGCGGCCGGAAACATTCATACCGAAATGTTAGCCGAAATTCGCAAGCACTGGTTCAAATAACTACTCCGATCGCAACGCCTTTGTTGGGTTAGCCATAGCCGCCTTCACCGACCGGTAGCCCACCGTTAGCAAGGCAATGGCAACCGTTACTGCCAGGCCAATTAAAAACACCGAAGGGCCCACTGTAATTTTATAGGCAAATTGATCCAGGTATTGATTGGCAAAATAATAAGCCAGTGGAGCCGCCACACAAAAGCCTATCAATATAAGTTTTATAAATTCTTTCGAGAACAACATCAGGATGCTTTCCACAGATGCTCCCAGTACCTTACGCACCCCAATCTCTTTCGTTTTTTGGTTGGCCATAAATACGGTAAGTCCAAACAAGCCAAGACATCCGATGAAAATTGCAAGCGTTGTAAAACCGCTTAGCAGAAGCGACATCCGTTGTTCGCCTTCATAGAACTCGCGAATTTGTTCATCGATAAACCGATAACTATAGAGATAGGATGGATAGGTGCTCTCCCACTTGGCTTGAATTTCCTTAAGGGTTTGTTGCATGGACTGTGGATTGAGCTTTACCGAAAGCGTTTCATATCCCCGTATGCGGTTTAACATTATCGTTGCCTCCATTGGATTTTGAAGCGATACCGTATGAAAATTCTTCACCACACCACTTACCGGCAGGTTCTTGCGCCACATTCGGATTTTCTTGCCCACAATATCCGCTGGATTTGAGAATCCTGCCACCTGGGCAAACTGCTCATTTACTACAACTGTGTGTGCCGTGTCCATGTCTTGAACTCCTTCACCTGCTACAAGTTCCAATCCATATAAACTCAGGTAATTGCCATCAATTTGCTTCACCTGGGTTCCATAATCTTTTTCATCGCCTTCTATATTGAAACTTGTCTGTGAAACACTGCCCGAAGAAGGTGGTGTGCTGCTTAAACTGGCCGCTTCCACTCCGGCCAGATTCAAAAGATCATCGCGCAAGGTGCGCATTTTACTTACTCCATCACCGCCAACGGGAGTTTCTTCTTCCGGAATGGGAATGGTAATGATGGCCTCTTTGCGGAATCCCAAATCTTTGTTCTGAAGAAAATTCATTTGGGTTATCAAGACCACCGTAGCAATTATCAGCAGCTGCGAAATGACAAACTGCAGAACAACAAGGCCTCTGCGTAAATTAAAACCGGAAGAGTGATTAGCCTGTGTCTGATTTTTCAGTGCACTAATCGGATTGAAGGCACTAACCACCAGGGCCGGATAAAATCCCGACAACAGCGTAACGATCACCAAAACAGACAACAAGAAAATCCAAAGCGCTATGTCTTTCGCAAAATTCAGGCTCAGGCTAATTTCGAGGAATGGATTCAGAAAATTCAGTCCAAGCTCTGTCAAAACAAGCGCGCCCACAATTGAAGCCAACGCTATCAGAAAAGTCTCACCTAAGAATTGAAAAACTAATTGCGATCGCATACTTCCCAAAGACTTCCGGATACCAACCTCCTTCGATCGCTTCACGGCTTCTGCGGTGGTCAGGTTAATGAAGTTGATGCAGGCGGTAAGCAAGAGGAAAATACCAATGATGGAAAGTGCCATCAGCATGGAATTACTAACGGTGTTGTAGTTGTAATTTCCAAAACGATCATCAAAATGGATCTGGCTTAATGGTTGAAAGACAAACTCGGTATGGTTGCGGTTGCGCGTTGCATCGCCCAAATACTTAGTAACAAATGCGGGCATGCGGGCTTCCATATCTGCAATTACGCTGCCTTGCTTCAGGGTAAAGTAACATTGATCATCGCTCCAGATTCCATTCCATCCATTATCGTCTTTTTCTTTCTTAACTGTAATGTAAGAGGCCAGCACATCAATGGGGAAATCGGTATTGCCAGGAAAATCTTCCATGATGGCCGTTACCCGAAATTCCTGGTTGTCATATCTTAAAACCTGACCAATGGCATCTTCTTTACCAAAATATTTCAGCGCAAACCGCTTCGATAGAATTACTTCGTTGGGCTCGTCCAGGCCCTTCTCGGCATTGCCTATCAGAATATTCCGGTCAAATACTTTAAAGAAGTTGGGCTGCCCGTAAGCAACGCCTTGCTCTTCGTCATACTTTTTGTCTTCTCCTGCAGGGTGTGGAATAACAATAAAACTACCCGCGCGGTACGAGATAAAGGTAATCTCTTCGGCTTCCGGAAACTCTGAAGCAAACGCCTCCGGAAATACAGGGTGAACACCCGGTGTATAATTCTTATCGTGATTACCATCCGATTGCACACTGGCCCGGTAAATTCTCTGGTAATTGGAGTGTAAGTATCAAAACTGGTGTGATGACGAACCAAAAGGAATAAAATCAAACTGGTACTGAGACCCAGCGTAAGACCGCTTACATTGAGCAATGTAGTGCCTCGTTGACGCAGCAGGTTTCTGATTGCGGTTTTGAAATAGTTTCTGAGCATTACATCGGGTATTTATTATTTGAAGGGCACATCTGAATGTTCTGGGTTCGCTCAATTACGAATACTGTGCCACCCGTATTCTGCTTGAATTAACTGGGTTTTGTCAGGTTAATTGTTCAAAACCGTTGACTTTCGTCCGTAATCGGACGGGTACCAACACATTTAACATAGCCAATTGAAACTTGTTTATTAACTTTACAGCGTGATTCAGCAACTCATCATCGCAGCACTTTTTATAGGTGCGTTAGTTTACCTTGGCCGTATTGCCTGGCGAAATCTGCGTGCTAAAAAGGGGTGTGCAACCGGGTGTGGAAAATGTAGTATAGCCGATATTGAACCTGCTAAAAATTTAAAAAGCCAGGGCAATTCCAGCCTGCATTAAAATCAGGCCCACACTTTTGTTCCCTCCGTACAGTTCTTACAAATTTCTATTTCACTTCTGGACCTGAGCAACGACTGCCTGAAGTGTGCATACTTTTCTCCAAACCAGATTTCCCGAAACGATTGCTTTTGCAAATCACCCAACACAAAATGCGCGTCTTTATCAAAACAACACGGTACAACTTTTCCATCCCAGGTAATTACACAACTGTGCCACATTTTCCAACAGTGGTTATCAAGATTGTTCTTAATTACGTACTTGCCTTCGGTTGTTTTTCGGTATCGTGAAAATTTATCCTGAACAGGGATTAAATCTGACCCATTTTCATAATCGTAAATCTGTGCTGTTTTCAAAACCACCTGATCAACACCCAATTCATCTGCCAATGCATACACTTCCGGAATCTGATGCTCATTCGGACGAACAACTAAGAATTGAAAAATCGTGTGGGGAGTTTTTGAGCTGAGTTTTCTTTTCCAGGCAATGATGTTTTTAGTTCCTTCAATTACTTTGGATAAATCACCTCCTACCCGGTACGACTCATACGTGTGCTGCGTGGTTCCATCAATCGAAATGATCAACCGATCCAGACCCGACTCAACCGTTTGCCGGGCAACTTCATCTTTCAAGTAGTGGGCATTAGTAGAAGTAGCCGTGTAAATTCCTTTGGAGGAGGCATACTTCACCATCTCTAAAAATTGCGGATTAAGATATGGCTCACCCTGAAAATAAAACGTGAGGTAAGTGAGCGTATCTTTTAGCTGATCGATGGTTTTTTCAAACATCTGTTGTTGCAACATGCCAATCGGGCGCGAAAATGAACGCAACCCACTGGGGCATTCGGGACAGCGCAGGTTGCAACTCGTGGTTGGCTCGATGGAGATGCTGATAGGCATCCCCTTTATTAAAGGATTTCCAGTTGCCCTGGACAGGTAATAACTGCTCAAAATGGAAGCGGCATTCCAGGCCTTTCGTAGCGATAGCTTTGAAGCCACATTCAATCCGTCACGAATACCACCAATCATGCTGCCAAGATAAAAGGAATTCAAATTGTAATTATCTTACAGGCTGAAATTTGCGTATGCAAAAACTAGCTTGCTTAATTTTCTTATTGGCTTTCTATCCCGCCTGGTCACAACCCGAGTCATTGACGGATTCTGCTGAAATTTCAGTACTAACTCTGGGGCCTTATCAGGCGAGCTGTATTCGGCTTTTGGCCACAGCGCCATGCGGGTAACCGATCGTGAACAAAATTTTGATTATGCATTCAATTGGGGTGTTTTTGATTTCGACCAGCCTAATTTCTATTTGAATTTTGCCCGTGGGAGAAATTTTTTACATGCTGGCAGCTCACCCTGCCGATTTGTTTATCGATTACTACATCCGCCACAACCGGTTCATCCACGAACAAAAACTGAATTTAACACCTGATCAAAAGAACAAACTTTACAAATACTTGCTTTGGAATGCTGAGCCCGAAAACAGGACTTACCGCTACGACTATTTTTATGACAACTGTGCCACGCGCGTTCGCGATGTGATGATCAAAGTCTTTGGTGACAGCGTTACGTTTGATGACTCCTACATTACAACCGATTACACCATTCGTAAACTTACCGACATCTATTTGGTTCATCAGCCCTGGGGTGATTTAGGAATTGACATCTGCTTGGGCCTGCCAATGGATAAACAAGCTTCGGCCTTCGAGTATATGTTCCTTCCGGATTATATCGAATCCTCTTTTGATCATGCACAAATAAATGGAACTCCATTGGTGAAGGAGAAAGTGAATGTATTCGAAAGCCGGGAAGAGGTTTACCCGCGTAGCATTTTTCATCCGATGAATGTTTTTGTGCTGTTGGCTGTCATGTCGATTGCCTTAAGCTTTTGGGATTTAAAACGCAAAAAACTTTCTACCTGGCTGGATGGACTTCTTTTTGGAATTACGGGAGTTATTGGATTACTCTTATTTCTGTTATGGGTAGCTACCGATCACAAGGCAGCCGCTTATAATTTTAATTTGCTATGGGCATTACCTACCCATCTGGCAGCTGCGATTGCATTTTACAAAAACCCGAAATGGTTAAAGAAGTATTTTCTTACAGTTGCCGTGATTTCCGGACTCACCTTGGTTTTGTGGCCGGTACTTCCGCAGCAATTAAATCTTAATCTGATTCCGCTGGTGGTGGCCCTGTTTATCCGGGCCGTTGTGCAGTATCGTTTTCGTACTATGACTGCGTAACCCGTGGTCTGTGTCCTCGTATCGTGTGGTCCTGTCCCGTGGTCTGTGTCCTCACAGACCACAAGCCCTAAACCGTGGCCTGTGTCCTCACAGGCCACGAGTGAGTCACTTAATATCCATAATTCCTTTTCTTGATTTAATTTTGAGTTTTGAATATATGCTGCTAACGTGTGATTTTACAGTACTCAAGCCAATATTGAGTTCATTGGCAATTTCTTGATTGCTAGCCCCTAGTTGAAGCATTTTATATATCTTTTTCTCCTGAACACTTAACTTTTGGATGTTATTAGTCTTTAACAAACTATATTTTCCAACCACAAAGCCAATAACAGTCATAACACAAACAATTGCGATTATTCCTGTTAAATAGCCAGAATCGCGGTTTGGCAATTGTTTCTTAAACGAATTGAAATAGGCATTATCCTGCTTACTCCACTTATTAACATACGATGTATAAAAATCTTTATTTAAAAAATAGTTTGATGAAAATCGATTTTTATAAATCGCATAGAGGGAAACTAAAAAAATTTTTGATGTATCAGCCATAAGAAATAAATCTTCTTCTAATTGGTTCTCTATAAGCGACCGCTTAGAAGCTGAACTTTCTGATGCCATACTGTCTGCTATAAAAAAATGATTTGTTATTTGTTGAAAAGCTATATTCTCTATCGAATTTTCAAAAATCACATTTTTAAAAGGAGGATAAGCTGACTTGCCTGTCAGATGAATCTTCGAGGACCGGTTGGCAATAAAAAATAGATGGTTTTCGTCTTTTCCGCCAATAATTAGCGTAGCTGGCGAGTCATCCTTTTTTACAATATGTAAACGGAAGAGGTTCTCATCAATTGGCAAAAAGTCAATATCAAACTTGAAATAGCCAAGGCTATCAATGATAGTCTTGGCTATAATCATTTCACCCGACATCACATACATATCATCAAATGTTGGGATATGGGAAAGATAAATAGTCGAACTCCATGAATTATCTAACCATAGCTTTCCAGAAATAGAACCCTTAGTATTTTGACCATAAAGCGAACCACATATAGATACAAAAATGGTTACAAAAACTAGTCTGAAATAAACCGGCATACGATGAACTATTCATAAATCATAAATTCCGACCATACACTTCCTGTGGCCTGCTCTGGTATTAGTTTAATTTTCCATACCCCAGAATGAGGTTGTTTAAAATATTTTGTAATCCGTCCTGTTGTTTCCTTTTCTGAGTTTGCCTGTAACCCTACGGTATAATTTCCTTGTTTTACTCCCTTAGGGTCATAGATTTCAATGGTTAATTTTCCACTACTTACTGAACTCCCTACTTTTAATTCAAATTTCGGTGAGTCCTGAGGGATTTCAAGGGTAATTTCTTCGGTTTTTGAGTCCTTGTCAAGTCTAAAATTTCGCTCCAGTGTGGTAATCGCACTCGAGAAACTCTCTCGCATCCCAACTTGATCCGTAGCCTTTTCTTTAACATCTGTTCTTTGGCCCAACGCGGTTAATGAAACCGCCAGTAAGAACACAATTAGACGCATTGTTCTTGTCTTCATAGTTTTAAAAAATTTAATTTCCGCAAATCTATCGGGCTGATTTTTCTAATTAAAAATTCGCAGGTATGAATAAGGCCTGATTTAGGTAGGAAAAAAGTATAAAATCCGATTTTTACATTCTTTCGTAACACCACTTTATTTTTTCAAACCGTGGCCTGTGTCCTCACAGACTCTGTCCCGTGGCCTGTGTCCTCACAGGCCACGAGTGAACTGAGTTTAATCCTATTCCGCTTGTGGTAGCCTGCTTATCTTATCCAGGCCAATGTGCAATATCAAATCATTGGCCCAATCCCTTGGTCTGTGAGGACTCTTCAATAATCCCCCTTGGTCTGTGAGGACACAGACAAGAGGAGAGACCAAGGCGAGAGAATCTAACTTGCACCAACTCAGGTAGCTAACCTACATATGAATTGGCCTGTTGGCAGTTGCCGCTAAACAGGCTTCTTTCACCGCTTCCATATACGTTGGGTGCGCATGACTCATGCGCGAAACATCTTCCGCGGAAGCACGATATTCCATGGCCACCACACCGGCCGCAATCATGTCGGCCGCACGCGCGCCTATAATGTGCACGCCTAAAATTTCATCGGTATTTTTATCGGCTAGAATTTTTAACAAGACCATCTAAATCCATAGAAGCCCGTGCACGGCCCAATGCTTTGTATGGAAAATTTCCAACCTTGTACGCACGGCCCGCTTGTTTCAATTGCTCTTCGGTAAAACCCACGCTCGCTACCTCCGGCCAGGTGTAAACCACTCCGGGAATCAGGTTGTAATTTATGTGGGGCTTTTGTCCGGCCAGTTGCTCGGCAACCAACACACCCTCTTCCTCCGCCTTGTGTGCCAGCATAGCGCCACGCACCACATCACCAATGGCGTAAATGTTATCAACCCTGGTTTTCAAATGATCATCTACCGGAATTTGTCCTTTCACGGTTTCGATTCCCACTTTATCCAAACCCAGTCCATCGGTATAGGGCCTGCGACCAATGCTCACCAAACAATAATCTCCTTTTAACTCAAGAATCTTTCCACTCTTATCTTCTGCTTTTAAGGCCACTTCCTTTCCGGTATTCTGCAGCGAGGTAACCTTATGGCCGAGGAAAACATCCATGCCCAGCTTCTTGGCAACCTTCAGCAGTTCCTTGCCCATGGTGCCGTCCATGGTTGGGATCAGGCTATCCAAAAATTCCACCACAGTAACTTTCGATCCGATGCGTGCATACACCGAACCCAGCTCCATTCCAATTACGCCTCCGCCAATTACAATTAAATGTTTTGGAACTTCCTTCAGCTCTAAGGCTTCCGTACTGGAAATGATTCTCTTCTTATCGAAAGGCGCAAACGGAAGGGGTGTCGGTTTTGATCCGGTGGCAATAATCACTTTCTCGGTGGTGATGGTTTTATCTTTCCCGTCCTTACCGGTGATTTTAATGGTGTTCTTATCTACAAACGATCCAACGCCAGTATGAACATCAATTTTATTTTTCTTCATCAGATAAGCAATCCCATCCACATTGGCTTTCACCACACCGCCTTTGCGTTTGATCATCTGGCCAAAATTCACTTTGGGCGCTGCGATGTCGATGCCGTGTTCCTTAAAGGTATGACCGGCATTGTGAAAATGCTCAGATGAATCGAGCAATGCTTTGGAAGGAATACAACCCACGTTTAAACACGTACCGCCAAGGGTATCATACTTTTCGATGATGGCGGTTTTAAAACCAAGTTGCGCGCAGCGAATAGCTGCCACATATCCTCCGGGCCCGAGCCAATAACGGTTACATTGTACTGCATAAAATTTTGTTTTCGCTAACCGCAGAGACGCAAAGTCGCTGAGGTGTTTTGTTAAACTAATTCTTATCTATAATTTCCTTGCACACTCTACTCTTGCAATGCCTTAAACTCCTAAAATCAATCTTCCCGGATCTTCCAATAACTCCTTCACCCGCACTAAGAAACTCACCGATTCCCTTCCGTCCACAATTCTGTGATCGTATGAAAGGGCCAGGTACATAACAGGCCGAACCACTACCTGACCGTCTTTCACCACAGCACGCTCCACAATGTTGTGCATTCCTAAGATTGCCGATTGCGGAGGATTGATGATGGGTGTTGAAAGCATTGAACCAAACACGCCCCCGTTGGTGATGGAGAATGTCCCGCCTTGCATTTCATCGATTGAAAGTTTTCCGTCACGGCCTTTGGTTGCCAACCGCACCACTTCTGCTTCAATCTGATCGAACGAAAGGGACTCTGCATTTCGGATTACCGGTACCACCAACCCGCGTGGTGTTGAAACTGCAATCGACACATCGCAGTATTCGTGGTAGATAATTTCGTCACCATTGATTTGTGCATTCACTGCTGGAAATTCTTTCAGCGCTACGCAAACAGCTTTTGTAAAGAACGACATGAATCCAAGCCCCACACCATACTTCTCTTTGAATTTGTCTTTATACTTTGCGCGCAAATCCATTACCGGCTTCATATCCACTTCGTTGAACGTAGTGAGCATGGCCGTTTCATTCTTCACCGAAACTAATCGTTTGGCAATCGTCTTGCGCAGCGAAGTCATTTTTTCATTGCGCTTATTACGCCCTCCGCCCGATGTAATTACAGGAGCAGATGCCGGAGCTTTGGTTTCAGTTTTTGGTGTTGATACTTGTGCTTTGGTTGCGTCTTCTTTCGTGATTCGTCCTCCTACACCCGTACCGCTAACCTGCGAAGATGAAATTCCTTTCTCTTCCAGAATTTTGGCTGCTGCTGGCGAAGGATGACCGGCCGCGTAAGTCTTGTCGCCCCCACCTGAAGGGGTGGTTGGTGTGGTTGCTGCTGTTGGCGTAGCAGGAGCTCCTTCCATGACTTCAATTTTGCAGATCAGGCCACCGATAGGCAAAGTGGTTTTCTCTTTTGCCACAATTCTTAAGATACCATTAGCTTCGGCAGGCAACTCGAATGTTGCTTTGTCCGATTCCACCTCGGCAATCACCTCATCTAATTTTACAAAATCACCTTCTTTCTTTAGCCACGTTGAAATAGTTACTTCGGTGATGGACTCGCCCACCGCAGGAACTTTCATTTCTTTTACTACGCCTGTTGCCTTTGGTGATGCCGTTTCAGTAGTCTTGGTTTCCGCTTTCGGTGAGGGGGCAGTTCCTGCTCCACCTTCGGCTATTTCACAAATTACTGTACCTATGGGTACAACTTCCCCTTTTGCTTTATTTATTTTAAGCACACCTGCATGCGGGGCGGTTAGCTCAAAGGTTGCTTTGTCCGATTCAAGTTCGGCAATTACTTCATCCATCTTCACCACATCGCCATCTTGCTTAAGCCAGTTGGCAATGGTTACTTCCGTAATTGATTCGCCTACTGTTGGTACTTTAACTTGTGCCATGTATTTCTGTTTTAATATTGTGGTTTACTTTTTCTGTACGAAAGATTTCTATTTGTATGTGCTTAAATTTCGAATGCCTGGGTAATAATTTTTTCCTGTTCTGCTTTATGCACTTTTGAATAGCCGGTAGCCGGTGAAGCACTTGACTTCCGCGCTACTATCTTCCATTTTTCATCGGGCATAAAACGCTGTATATACGACCAGTAGCCCATGTTGTAGGGTTCTTCTTGTACCCAGACCAACTCCGCATCCTTATATTTTTTCAAAATAGTTTGTACCTGTTTTTTGGGGAACGGATAGAGTTGCTCCATCCTCACAATAGCCGTGTTTTTGATTTTCTTCTTTTGCTGATAGTCTAACAAATCGTAGTACACTTTACCCGAGCAAAATACAACGCGTTTAACTTCTTTCGCTTTGGCGGCTGCATCATCAATCACTTCAATAAAAGCGCCCTTTGTAAATTCCGAAATAGGTGAAACAACCCCCGCATGACGCAACAACGATTTCGGTGAAAACACCACACAAGGCTTCCGAAACTCCCATTTTGTCTGCCTTCTCAGTAAATGAAAGTAATTGGCCGCGGTGGTTATGTTTGCAACCACCATATTAAATTCAGAGGCTTGTTGCAAAAACCGCTCGGGTCGGGCACTGGAGTGCTCAGGGCCCTGGCCTTCATAGCCATGCGGTAACAGCAATACCAATCCATTTTGGCGTTGCCACTTTGATTCAGCTGAGGTAATAAACTGATCGATAATTACCTGCGCCCCATTTACAAAATCTCCAAATTGAGCTTCCCAAACTACCAACGCCCGTGGTGTGGCCAGTGCATAACCATATTCAAAACCCATTACACCAAACTCAGAAAGCAATGAATTATACATGTGCAGCTTTGCCTGATCTGCACTTATATGATTCAGGCCGCAATAGGATTGATTGGTGTTCGAATCCCAGAAGTAAGCATGACGGTGCGAAAACGTGCCTCGCTTTACATCCTGACCCGACATACGTACAATTTGTTTCTGGGCCAGTAACGATCCAAACGCAAGCAATTCTGCCTCTGCCCAGCCTAATTCTTTCTTCTCAAAAAAAGCTTCTTTGCGATCTTTCAATAATTTTTCAATCTGTTTAATCGGCTTAAACCCATCCGGAATGGTAGTAAGGGCCTTGCCAACTTTTTCAATAATTTCCATTGGCACCGAAGTATCGGGCGACTGATCGAAGTCTTCCGGCTTTGATTTACGCATCGACTGCCACTCTTCTTCCATATCCTGAAGTTTGTATGGAAGCGCTTTTTGTTTTACTTCGTTCAATCGGTCCTGTAACTGGTTTCGAAACTTTGTATCCATTTCATCGGCCAAAGCAGCATCTACACCAGATTCAACTAATTTTTTGACATACACCTCCCGCGGATTCGGGTGCTTGGCAATGATGTTATACAATTTTGGCTGTGTAAACTTGGGCTCATCGCTTTCGTTGTGACCATGCCTGCGGTAACACAGCAAATCAATAAAAATATCTTTACCAAATTGCTGACGGTATTCGGCCGCCAGTTTTGCACACCAGGTTACAGCTTCGGCATCATCGCCATTTACGTGCAGCACCGGGGCATCCACAATCTTGGAAACATCGGTACAATAAATGGCGGTGCGGGCATCATCATAATCGGTAGTAAAACCAACCTGGTTGTTAATTACAAAGTGAATTGTTCCACCGGTTGTGTAACCCGGCAAGCCCGACATCTGTACCACTTCATATACAATACCCTGGCCAGCCACGGCTGCATCCCCATGTATCAGAATGGCCATGCCCTTTTTCAGATCGCCATTGTATTCATCATCAATCTGGCCGCGCGTATATCCTACCACCAATGGATCTACTGCTTCAAGGTGCGATGGATTTGGTGTTAATTTTACATATATACTTTTGCCGGATGGCGTCTTAATATGGCTGGCATATCCCAAATGATATTTCACATCCCCATCCCCCATCGTCAGGTCTGGGTTTACATTCCCTTCAAACTCCGTAAAGATCTGTTCGTATGTTTTGCCCAAAATATTTGAAAGCACATTTAACCGCCCGCGGTGGGCCATACCAATCACAACTTCTTTTACATTCAATTCGGCCGCTTTATTAATTATAGCATCCAGGGCCGGAATGGTATTTTCGCCACCCTCCAGCGAAAAACGTTTCTGACCTAAAAACTTAGTGTGTAAAAAGTTTTCAAAGACAACCGCTTCATTCAGTTTAAATAAAATACGTTTCTTCTCTTCCAGGTTGGGGTTATAGGCATAGTATTCTCTTTCAATTTTATTATGAAGCCATGACCGGATTTCATCGTTGCGAATGAAATTATATTCAAACCCAATCGGGCCGAGATAAAGTGTTTTTAGTTTTTCAATGATCTTACGAAGCGATGATTTGGGCATACCAATCTCGGCCGCAACATCAAACTCTGTATCCAGATCCGCATCGGTCAGGCCAACACTCTTATGATCGAGATTTATGTTGTGATCTCTGCGCTCGCGCACGGGGTTGGTTTTGGATTTCAGATGGCCAAACGATCGGTACTGAAAAATCAGGTTACGCACCTGTGTCTCTTTAATGTTCAGGCTATCACCTGCCACCGTCAGGCCGTTCTCACCGTATCGTTGCAGCGAAAACTCGTACCCCTCAAAAAACTTTTGCCAGGTAGCATCCACCGAGGCAGGGTTTTGTTTGTAGGATTGATAAAGTTGGTCGAGGTAGCCAACATCTGCATTTGAAATGTATGAATAGTTGTCCATGTGATTTTGAAAAGGAATCAAATGTAAAAAGGCTTTTATTGATATAAAAATCTAATAATCGCTTATTCAAATATAACTGATATTGAACCCTTAACAGGTTTTAGGGTAATCGAAGTTTGCAGATTCAGAAATTAAGCTACCTTTGCAGTCCTTTAAAAAACGGACGAGATCCAACATTTAAAAAACTAAGAAAATGGCAGTAAAAATCAGATTAGCGCGCAGAGGCCGTAAAAAACTATCCCTTTATGATGTAGTGGTTGCCGATTCGCGTGCGCCACGTGATGGCAAATTCATTGAAAAAATCGGTACCTACAACCCCTTAACTGTACCAGCATCTATTGACCTTGATGATAACAAGGCTTTTGATTGGCTAATGAAAGGAGCCCAGCCTTCAGACACCGTTCGGGCAATGCTTTCGTACCGCGGTGTAATGTTGCGCAGACACCTGCAGATTGGTGTAGCTAAAGGTGCCATTACACAAGAACAAGCCGATGCAAAATTGGCTGAGTGGGTTAAGGCTAAGCAAGATAAAATTCAATCGAAGATTGATGGGGTAGCCAAAGCTAAGCAAACTGCAGCCAAGGCCCGTAAGGATGCTGAAGCTAAAGTTAGAGAAGCTCGTGCTGAAGCTATTCGCAAGAAGGCAGAGGTTGCAGCTGCAACTCCGGCTGAACCCGCAGCTGAAGAAACTCCTGCAGAACCACAGGCATAATCAAAATTTCTTCTATACTAAAATGCCTCCGCAAAACGGGGGCATTTTACTTTTATACCCAAGATGGATAAAGCGTTGTGTTATAAGATCGGTTACGTAGCCAAAACTCATGGCCTGAAAGGGGAGGTGACCCTGGTGATTACGGAAGCCATTAACCTGGAGGAAATTAAATCGGTATTCATCGAGATAGGAAACAACCTGGTGCCCTACTTTATCGAATACTTTTCCGACCGGCAGGACAAAGTGTTTATCAAATTTGAAGAGGTGAATACTCCCGAACAGGCCTCCCTTTTGAAAGGAGCCAGCATCTTCCTCAACAAATCTGAGCGGCCCAAACTGGCGCGTGGCGAATTTTATGACGATGAAATAAAAGGATTTACGGTTACTGATAAGTCTGCGGGTGTTTTGGGAACAGTAACAGAAGTTATTCAAGCCGGGGCCAGTCGGCTAATTCAACTAGATCACGATGGAAAAGAAATCCTTATCCCGGTAAACGGACCATTCATCACTTCGATAAACAAATCCAGCAAGAAGATTGCCGTTGATTTGCCCGAAGGGTTTCTGGAGATTTAATTACTTTCGGTTATGCGCATCGATATCATCACCTGCTTGCCGCGATTGTTAGACAGCCCTTTTTCAGATTCGATTTTAAAACGGGCTCAACAAAAGGGTTTGGTAACGGTTGGCGTACACGACCTGCGGGAATACGCCAACAATAAACATCGAACCACCGATGACTATGCTTTTGGCGGTGGAGCCGGCATGGTAATGATGATTGAACCCATTGATAACTGCATTACCAAACTAAAATCTGAACGCACGTACGATGAGATCATTTACATGAGCCCAGATGGCGAAATGCTCACACAACCTGTGGCAAACGAACTAAGCCTGAAAAAGAATCTGATTCTGCTTTGTGGCCATTACAAAGGCGTGGATGAGCGTGTGCGCGAACATCTGATTACCCGCGAAATCAGTATTGGTAACTATGTGCTATCAGGTGGAGAGTTGGCAGCTGCGGTGGTAGCTGATGCGGTGATCAGACTTTTGCCGGGTGTGCTGAACGATGAGACCTCGGCCCTTACTGACTCCTTTCAGGATGGGTTGGTGGCACCACCTGTTTACACCCGCCCGGCCGAGTACAAAGGCTGGAGGGTGCCGGAGGTTCTTCTTTCAGGCCACGAGGCCAAAATTGCCCAGTGGAAGTATGAAAAATCGCTGGAAAGGACGAAAAAACGCAGACCTGATATTCTGAAAGGTATCTAAAAAATATCCGGTCATGTCTGCGTATTCCGGTCAATTCATCTATATTTGCAGTCCATTTTAAAAAGACCAAGCGTCATGGCCGATTTAATAAAAGAAGTAGAAGCAGAATTAGCAGCAAAACGCACTAATATCCCCGATTTTAAGCCTGGTGACACGTTAAACGTGCACGTAAGGATAAGCGAGGGAAATAAAGAACGTATCCAGCAGTTTCAAGGCGTAGTGCTTTACAGAAGAGGAAAAGGTACCAATGGCGAAAGTTTCTCTATCCGGAAGGTTTCCAATGGCGTGGGTGTTGAACGTATCTTCCCAATCCTTAGCCCAAGCATTGATAAAATTGAGTTTATTAAGGCTGGTAAAGTGCGCAGGGCCAAGTTGTACTATTTGAAAGGTCGCCAGGGTAAGTCTGCACGGATCAAAGAAAAACTGGCTAGCAAAGTAGCCTAAAACTTCTACAGAAGTTCTGAATAAAAAGGCCCATTCCAGCATCTGGAGTGGGTTTTTTCATTAATGGCCCATATCCTACATTACATTGCACAAACGGGCCTATAAACCTATATTTGCCGCTCACCGCATAAAAAAATTATGGCAAAACTGAACATCAGCGCATTATTAGGTAAAGACGCTGACTCTTTACTAACTCACAAAAGTAAAACCATCGATAAAAGTCAGATCCACCTTCCGGGGCCCGACTTTGTTGACAGAATTTTTGCACAATCCAGTCGCAACACACAAACCCTTCGCAGCCTGCAGACATTGTTTGGTACAGGCCGCTTAGCAAATACCGGGTATTTATCTATACTTCCGATTGATCAGGGGATTGAACACAGTGCCGGAGCATCGTTTGCAAAAAACCCTATTTACTTCGACCCCGAGAACATTGTGAAGCTTGCGATCGAGGGTGGTTGTAATGCAGTAGCTACTACCTATGGGGGGCTTGCCCTGATGTCGCGCAAGTACGCACACAAAATTCCGTTTGTAGTAAAAATTAACCACAACGAATTGCTTACCTACCCCAACAAGGCCGATCAGATCATGTTTGGTTCGGTGGAAGATGCCTGGAACCTGGGTGCGGTGGCAGTTGGTGCCACCATTTATTTCGGATCCGATAACGCTACCCGCCAGATACAAGAAGTTTCCAAAGCTTTTGAGAAAGCACACGAACTTGGTATGTCAACCATCTTATGGTGCTATACACGCAACAACGCATTCAAAAAAGATGGTGTTGATTATCACGTTTCGGCCGACTTAACCGGTCAGGCCAATCATTTGGGTGTAACCATCCAGGCCGACATTATTAAACAAAAACTTGCCGAGAACAACGGTGGTTATAAAATGTTGAACACCGGTGGCAGCAGCTATGGAAAATTAGATGAGCGGATTTATACCGAACTAACCTCAGACCATCCCATTGATTTGTGTCGGTACCAGGTAGCAAATTGTTATATGGGCCGCGCTGGTTTGATTAACTCAGGAGGTGATTCAAAAGGTGCCAGCGATATGGCCGATGCTGTGCGTACAGCGGTTGTAAACAAACGTGCCGGAGGCATGGGCTTGATTTCCGGAAGGAAAGCATTCCAGCGTCCGTTAAAAGAAGGGGTAGAAATTCTGAATGCAATTCAGGATGTGTACCTCGATAAATCGATTGATATTGCTTAATTCAAAAACTGAATTGAATGCCGGTGAGTTTCATCGGCATTCGCATTTATACCAACATTAAATTTAAAACGCATGCCCTGGTTCAAGCGTACAGACAAAGGAATTCTCACTCCCACAGAATCCAAGCGGGAAGTGCCCGATGGATTATGGTTTAAATCGCCTGGTGGTAAAATCGTGCACACACGCGAGTTAAAGAACAATGCGTACGTAGTTCCTGAAGAAGAATACCACGTAAAAATTGGTTCGCAAGAATATTTCGAAATTCTGTTCGATAACAACGAATTCACAGAACTTGATGCGAATATGGAGTCAGCCGATCCGCTGAAGTTTACCGACACAAAGCCATATCCCAAGCGAATCAAAGAATCGCAGACTAAGTCGAACCTGAAAGATGCCGTACGTACGGCCTATGGAAAATTGAACGGCCTGGATGTAACGATTGCCTGTATGGACTTTACATTTATTGGAGGCTCCATGGGATCGGTAGTAGGCGAAAAGATTGCGCGTGCCATGGATCACAGCTTGAAAACCAAAAAACCCTTTTTGATGATTTCGCGCTCTGGCGGAGCCCGCATGATGGAAGCCGGACTATCGTTAATGCAAATGGCCAAAACATCCGCTAAAATTGCTTTGCTGGATCAGGCCAGGATTCCGTATATCTCATTACTTACCGACCCAACCACAGGCGGAGTTACCGCATCCTATGCCATGTTGGGTGATTTTAATATTGCGGAACCCGGGGCATTGATTGGCTTTGCCGGCCCCCGAGTAATACGGGAAACGATTGGTAAAGATTTACCCAAAGGGTTTCAAAGTGCCGAGTTTGTGTTAGATCACGGCTTTCTTGATTTTATTGTGGATAGAAGAAATTTGAAGAGCAGATTGAGTTTGTTATTGAAGATGATTCAATAACACCATTATTGTTTTAAAATTTTATGCCGGTCTTTACCATCATATAAGAAGTAAAGGCCTGATGGATAACTTGATAAATCAAACTCCACCATTCCTTTTCCGGAGATCTTCCCCAAGCCTCTTCCCAGAATATCTGTTACCTCAATAGTAAGATCTGTATTATCTGAACCTGCATCTACTATAAATGAGGCGAGCGTAGGATTTGGATAAATCTTTATTCGTTGTGATGTTTCTTTCACATTAGTTATCGCCTCACAAGCCCAGGGCTCGCCCTCAATGGGTTCCTGTGGTATTATCGTTCGGCCGGAAAAAGCCGGATAATCGACAGGGTATTTTATTGTTCGGAAATTCAAATCGTTTTTATATTCCGGATCGGTAGTAAATACATCCCGGCCAATTATTCCGCTGGTGGTTACGGGGCTCTTATAAAACCAAACCGTATCACCAACAGGAGTTACCTCAAAAAAAACCCCTTGTCGAGAGGAGCAAATCAATAAATTTCCATTTGGAAGAATTTCAGCGCCAGCCATAATCTGAGAATACATGTTTTCCTTAGGAGATGCTGTGTAAGAAAAACTTGGCAATACAGGTAAATATGCTGCTTCGTCTATAGTATAGGTTTTTGATTCATTTAATGGCGGGTTAACAATATCAATGCTTGAATAATTACTTCCCTTGTTATTGTTAAAGAGAATTATTTGACCATTATACTCACCCCCCCTTTACCCAATGTACATCATGCTGGCCAAAAATCTTTTGGTCTTCTGATAGCCCCCGCTTATAAACCAACGGGTTTCCCCATCGATAAAGTAAATCACCACCTCTGTTTGCATCCCCACCTGCATGCGTAGCGGCTTCGGCTGTTGTGGTGCTATGGTCAATTATCCAAAACTCATTCAAGAATGGAGAACTTATCACAATCTGATCTAATTCTTCATTATAATCAATCGCATTAGCATGAATCCAATCTGAATTTACCGAAGAAACATAGTTTATATCAACTAATTCCGGATGATCTGAAACCACCCCATAACCTGGTTTATCCTGATCAAAATCCTGTACAAGATGATCCCACAATGACCATTGCCACACAATCTCACTATTGTTGGGAGGTATCGGTTTCACTTCAATTATTTGCTCCGACCAAACGATGCCACTAGCCGGTAATAAGTCTGGGTTTCTTCCGGCAGCCAATGCCTCTTCTCTGGTTTTTGCTTCCCAAACTATCATCAAAATATTTCCGTTGGGCAATGGTTTTACATCATGATGAAGTCGCAACAAATCGGTATTTAATTCATACGACCAAATCAAGTTTGAACCCCAATCAAAAATTTCTACTCCGCCTCCGCCTCCGCCTCCGTTAATTGCAGTTGTGGGTAATCTTTTGGTTCGAAGTAAGTTACCATTTGGCAAAAGATAAGCCGTATTACCTGGATAATAATTACTTACCCATTTATTTACTACCCTTCCGCAGTTATCAATCAAAAAAGTAGATTTTGAGTTTAGGGGAGCAAACAAAGTATAGCCATCAGCAATTCCATCAGCTAAAACCAATGGGCCTGCTATTTTTTGAGTAAATCCTGAATATGCCAGTAACAAACATGCAATTACGCAAATCAAATTCTTCATTACGATTTGTTAATTTTTGAAAACAATACGTGGATAAATTTAAATAAAAAAGGCTACCAAATGGTAGCCTTTTTTATTTGTAACTTCAAATTACTCTAGGCAAAGGTTTAATTTGATTGGCCCTGGAGCAGGCGATGGTCCTGCACTGGCAATTGTATTTCCTTTGGGAGATTTGATTGTGAAGCTCACCTCCGAATCCCAGTCACCACTAACAAATTCGAATGTCAAAGTTGTAGCAGTAGGTGGAACGCTAACAATGGTTACTGTTGAGGCACCATTGCTCAAAGTATAATTAGTGGCCACTCCATCAATGGTAACCTTGATGGCAGCTCCATTCCAGCCATCACCATAGGAATCATTCAGGGTAAGCTCATATTGACCACCGTTGGCACCGGGGTCAGTAATATTACTTGCACATACTACAGAAATTCCGATTTGACAGTTGGCTCCAGGGAATTCTGTACAAACTGAAGGTGACCATGACTTAAACACACGTCCATCTTCCGTTGTAAACTCCCATCTTATGGTAATGGCATCATCCCACATAAACCGCTGTGTTAAATTGCGCTGCGGCTTGTCAGGATTGCTGAAAACATTCACTGATCCATTTCCATAATCAAAGGTTGCGTCTTTGTATAATTCGTAAATCGCAGATTGAGTTACAGAGAAACTTGTAGCCGTGCGGTTGGCAGGCACCTCACTTCCCTCAAAAGATTCAAGCAACTTTCCGACAGTGCCACCATGCGAAGCTACCGCTGGGTTCCCATCCACATCAATGTATGCTTCATCGAACAATACATACACTTCCATTTTTGTAACGGTATTCTTTTTGTCAATGGATACCCATCTCAAATCAATATCCACATCAACTGCAGGGTCATTATAAAGCAGGTCTCCATTGGCGCTGGTCACTTCAGCAAATCCATGAACCGCTGTACCCCACTCGGGTACCACCTGAAGACTTTCATCTTTACAGGATGTAATGACAGCCAGCAAGACAATCATTACAATAGTATATTTCCTTAGTGTTTTCATACTCATTGGCTATTAAAACTGATACTTAATCACATCCCAGAAAATTGCATCGCTCGGACTATCGTACACCTTAGTAGGAGTCTGTGGATTCAAATTCAACTCATCCTGAACATAAGGTAAACTTAATGCAAACTGACGGGGAGCCTGAAGAGGAGCCTGCAAATCGGCAGGAAATCCAGTTCTTCTAAATGTATTATAAAGCTCAAAGCCATTACCATGATTTGCAAACCAGGCTTGTTTAAGCGCATACTGAAGTTTTGCACCTTCGGTACCCGCTATGGGATATCCTGCAACTACTCCATTCACAAAGTCGGCTTTTGTCTTATAGGCAATTGGGAATGTCCAGGTAGATGGGTCTGTATTTCCCCCTACCGCAGCACCTAACGAAAACACTTTGTCGATTTGCTGATTTAGGGCATCACGAAGCAAGGCATCATCTGTCTTTCCAGTTACAACTCCCAACGAAATCTGAGCTTCCAATAAATAAAAGTTCATCATCCAAGAGGTAATCATAGGGAAAATTCCATCACCCCTTCCTTTATTTCCACCACCTGCTGCGGCAGCACCATCCCAAACACCGGCAGCAGGGTAAGCACCTACTGTGGTTCTAAGTGGGTTATCGTTTGGAATACCGGACGGATCAGCACGGTCCCTGCCAAAATAACCAGCCAAATATTCTGCCTGGCTTGAAGTTAAAGCATCCGGGTCACGACCAAATAAGGCATTGGTGATATTACCATTCAAAACAAAATATCCATACGTACAATCGCTACGTTGTGAACAGGGTATGGTTTGCTTATCGGTTGGATCGGCCGGATCCAGAATATCCTCTGTTTGGCGATGAAAGTAAAAAGGTGTCCGTGGGTCTCCATTCAGCAACATTTCGTACATGAACTGATGTCCGTAATACGAAAATCCAGCTTCACCACCTGAATAACCACTCTGATACCAGGGATGGCGATCGTCCGGATTCTGAAGTACGCCAAACTTAAATTGGAAATCATTCGCTGCGGTAAGGATAAGGTCGCCTTCATCAACAAGAGCCTGAATCTTTGCAGCAGCGGAAGCATCTACCCGGCTTGTTTGAAGTAACAAACGAAGTTTTAACGACTTTGCTGCCCTTCTCCATCTGCCCATTTGAGTGGAAGCAGAAACTCCTGTTCCGCCATTGTTATAGATAACATCACCCAGTACCCGTACAGGGCTTGTTAATGCAATATTTGCAATTGCATCATCGCATAATTTAATCAGATCCGCATAAATGGTAGCCTGATCATCATATGCCGGTGTTTTGTTACCCTGATCGCCCTGGAAAGCTTCCGAGTAAGGAACATCACCCCAAAGGTCAACCATCAAACTGAAGTAATAAGCCTTTAATATCTGCGCAACTGCCAGGTAGTGCGGGTTATTTCCCTGTGCTGTTGCTGCCCTGATAATTCGTTCCAAATCATTCAGCGGGCCGCTATACAGAAAGTTCCAGGTACCATTCCATGAAGTGTTGTTCATGTTATGATCATCTGTTGAAGTAGTGTGTCCCAAAAATCCGGAAGTGGCATTATTTAAACCACCGGCAAATGTGGAGGAAGCATCTAACATCACGTTTGTCAACAACAATTCCAACGAAGCCTGAGAAGGGTTATTGGGATCGGTGTTTATATCCAGGTCAAATAAGTCGCAGGATGATACCGTAAATAGCAAGGCTATTACCAGCATCAAACTGCCTTTCTTTTGAAATTTTTTCATGATCGAAAAATTAGTATTTAAACAATTAGAATGTAAGCGATAAGTTCACTCCATAACGTCTTGTTGTAGGAGCAGCTCCATATTCAAAGCCCTGTACGTTAGAAGACGATACAATACCTGATGACTCAGGGTCAAAGTTCAAACCTTCCAACATATTAGGGGCCTTCCACCAAAGGTTTCTGCCTGAAACGGAAATTTTTGCTGAGCCAAACGGAGTTTTTGCCAAAAGTGTTTTTGGCACCACATAGCCTAATGAAATTTCGCGCAGGCGAATAGTCGTTGCATCGTAGATGTTTACCTCGGTTTGACCGTAAGCACCCCATCCGTTTGAGAAGTGAGTGTCAAAGGATGTTACCGGAATGGTATTAACTATCTTATCGCCATTGTCATCCAAAATAGGTTCAAATGTCTGAGGGCTTCCAAGCACACCTGGAACCACACGCAAAGCTTCCCGATCCACACTATTAGCAAGTTGACCGCGCAATAAGAGCGATGCTGCCGAGAATGAGAGCAGGTCACCACCTTGTCTCCAGTCGATCAGGAAACTGAGTGTGAAGTTTTTGTATGCAAAGGTGTTAGTCCAACCCAGCGTAAAATCAGGGTTTGGATCACCAACTACATAGTCGGTAGGTAGTGCGAACGGCATACCGGTTTGCGGGTCGATCAACAAGTTGCCCTCATCATCTCTTGCATTTTTGCTACCAAAAATCTGAGCATAAGGGAATCCGTTTCTGTGAATGGTTTGACCATAACCTCCACCCGGGCCGCCAATAATAATTTCACCGGTAGGTCCGGCATCTACAATTAATGACTTAATCTTAGTGAACGCAACATAGGAGTTCCAGCTAAAGCCATTGCTCAATTTTACCGGATTAAGATCCAGTCCAATTTCCCAGCCTTTGTTTGTCAATTCTCCAACGTTTACTATTTCCGTAGAAAATCCGCTGGAACGGGCAACAGCAGCCGAAGCAATCTGATCGGTAGAAACCCGAGAGAAGTAGGTTAAATCCAAGCCAATTTTTCCATCAAGAAAGCCTGCTTCAAGACCTGCTTCAGCCTCCGTAGTAAATTCTGGTTTTAAATTCGGATTACCCAGTGTATTACTCAAAGCAGCCCGGTTAACCGCGTTTCCACCAGAAGGGGTGTAGGGTGTTGCAAGCGAATAAACAACTCCTGTTAAATAAGGGCTGGCGTCATTACCTACTTTGGTATAACCTGCCCGTACTTTCAATCGGTTAATAAAAGACGGCATTTCAATCGCATCGCTTGCTACGAAAGACAAACTTGCTCCAGGATAAAAATAACTGTTGTTACCCTTAGGAAGCGTAGAGGACTTGTCGTTTCGGGCAACCACATTCAGGAATAAATAATCTTTGAACGATAACGAGATATCTGTATAAGCACCCAACAACCTTCTTAACCGTAAATAGTCATAATCAACTATTTGGGTGGATGTTGCATCTGTTCGGTATAATCCTGAAGAAATTACATTGCTGCCCGTTACTTTGCGCGCAGCGTATTCACGCTGATTGGCGTTAAAACCAGCTAACACCCTAAGGTTGAAATTTTCGTTCAATTCCTTATTGAACGTTACAATCAGGTTATAGTCCTGTTCTGTATTGGTTAAATCTTCCGTCCAGATCGTACCGTTTGGATCTGCAATACCTCCCTTGCGAAGAATGTTTCTGCGGGCTTCGCTGTACGTATTCACACCACCCTTTAGTACAACATTCAACCAACTGGTAATATCATAGCTGGCCGTAAGGTTACCATAAACCCGGTTTACATTACTGGTGTACAGGTTATATTTTGCAATCCAAAGCGGATTATCCAACGCACGATAGAATATGTTGGATCCATCAACCGGATTCTCAAACGGAAGACCGTTCAAATCGAAATTGCGCGGTAAGTAGAACAGGCGGGAATAGATCGTGCTACCACCATTACCACCCGCATAGTCCACAAACACACTACCTCCTGATTGAGGTGATTGTTGGGTGGTGTTAGCGTAATTAACAGTACCCGACAAAAACAATCCGTTATCTAACTGACCATTACCACCAAAACTTAATGTTGTTCTGGTTGCCTCGGTATTTGGCACCATACCATCCTGGGTCATTCTGGAAGCACCTGCATTAATGGTTGCTTTATCTGATCCGGAAGATATCTGAATGGCGTTTTCCAGAATTTTACCCTGCCTGAAGAAGCCACCGATAATATCATGTGGTTCGATTTTATAAGGAGCAGAAACGTTTACAGTTTGTCCATTATCTGTACGGGTATATTGTTGAACAAACTGGGGGAAAAGATTTGGGTAGCGGTTATTAATTGGGTTAGGCGCTGTTCCATCCGGATAAGGCTGGCCATCCGGGTAAACACCATAGGTTTTGGTATAGTTGGTACCATATTGCGCATTGATGGCATCCACATGGTTCGGGAATGGAGCACCCCAGTTACCAATAAAACCACCATTGTAAACCTGGTTTGATCCTTGTGTATAAACATCCTGGTAATCTGGAATACCCGAAATCTCCTCAATGTTATAAGAGCTGTTATACGTAATCTCTAATCCCTTTTTAGAATTTTTCTTTGCTGCTTTAGTGGTAATAACCACCACACCATTGGTGGCGCGGCTTCCATACAGCGCTGATGCAGCGGCCCCTTTCAATATAGAGATACTCTCAATGTTATTAGGATCCAGGTCAAAGGCCCTGTTTGAAAACACCGTGTTTTGGCTTGAGCCGGTTCCTTCGTTTGTCGAATTGTCAAAAGGAATTCCATCAACCACAAATAACGGCTGTGTATTTCCGGTCATGGACGACATTCCGCGGATGTTGATTTTGGTTGACTGACCGGGTGCACCACCCGTTCCGCCAATATTCACACCGGGCATTTTACCCTGAAGCGCCCGCAGCGGATCTACTTCAGAGCGTGACTGGATGTTTTCCGAATTTACGGAAGCCACCGAGTATCCAAGCGATTTTTTCTCACGCTCAATACCCACGGCAGTTACCACAACTTCACCCAATTGCTGAACATCAAGGCCTAAGACTACATCCACTACTGATCTTTCGCCAATCACTTCATCTTTAGAAGCAAAGCCGATAAAAGAAAAAGTGAGTGTTCCGCCACCGGCAGGAATTGTAAGTCTGTAACCCCCGTCAGAATCGGTTACAGTTCCATTTGTGGTTCCTTTCAGAACCACGTTTACTCCAGGCAAAGCAGACCCATCTTCTGCAGATGTTACTTTACCCGAAACCACCCGTTCCTGTGCCCAAGCACTGATCACAAAAACGAATGAGAAGCATAGTAGTAAAAACTTCTTCATAGGTTAAGGTTTAGGTTAATAAAGGGTTAAATCTAACAGATATTATTCATTCAAAAAAAACAAGGACTTAACAATTCCCTAATTTAATATCGCAAATACTTACAAAACAGAATAAAAATTCAGACTTCAACGATTGCGCAACAGAATAAAATGCGGAATAGCGCCTTTTGCCTCACCTATCCAAATAATATTTTGCAAATAGGTCCAAAAAAGAATATCAAAAAAATTACGCCTTTCAGGGTACAACACGGGTATAAAAAACAAAAAGGCGCCCAGAAATTGGCGCCTTTTCAACAAAATTCAGTGATTTATTAAGATCAGGCTTCAGCCTGAACAGATACAAACGATTTATTTGCTTTTCCTTTTTTGAAAACAACTACTCCGTTTGTCAATGCAAACAAGGTATGATCTTTACCCATACCCACATTACGGCCCGCATTATGTTTTGTGCCCCGCTGGCGCACTATAATATTACCGGCAATTACCTTCTGACCGCCAAATACTTTTATGCCCAACCGTTTACTTTCCGATTCCCGGCCGTTCTTTACTTTACCTTCCCCTTTTTTATGTGCCATTGCTCAATTCAAAATTTAAGATTCAACATTTAGAATTAACCGATGCTTTCAATCTGCACCTTGGTAAACTGCTGGCGGTGGCCATTCTTTACCGCATACCCTTTTCTTCGCTTCTTCTTGAAAACGATCACTTTGTTTCCTTTTACGTGCTCCAGTATCTTACCTGATACTTTTACACCTTTTACAGTAGGGGCGCCAACTTCTATGCTGCCATTATTATCGAGTAGTAAAACCTTATCGAACGACACGTTCGCGCCAGCTTCACCCTCCATTTTCGGAGCATAGATATATTGATCTTTAGCCACCTTAAACTGCTTTCCGGCAATATCAACGATTGCGTACATTTTTTGGATGGTTTAAAATTTTGGACTGCAAAGATAAGTCAATCAAACACATAACCAACCCCCCATTCACATATTTTGTACAAAATCCCGTTTTTATACAATTATTTGAGGTCTGTTAAGCTAAAAAATCTGAGAATCAACCCGACAAATACCCGTAATACCCCCCGCGAAGGCTTATACCTAGCAAGGCCATAACACAAGGAAAAAATACCGCCCGCTCACTTCAACTTTTGAGTAGCCTCCGATTTTTTTTACCTGCTATTTATGTTGCGTACACAACTTTTTTCGAGCGAAAAAATTCATCAAAAAAAATCAAAAAATATTCAGTTAAGTGTATGGTTCAGTTATCAGATTTAAGTGAATGAGAATGAATACCTTTTGATCTCATTATCGCATTGAACAATTCTTTCAGCTGTGCGCACTCCGGATTTTGTCCTTTGATTTTACTGCATCATTTCAAATCTTTGTTTCCTTACTCTTTTGCGAATTGACAAGCTCATTTTCAATTCGACTTCTGAAGAGAAACCAAAAGGAATTTTTAGTTAACTGAGGCCTACTGAGTTAGCTGTTTTGTATAACATTTAAAGGATAATTTTTTATGAGTGCACACCTGCCTGAAGAACCCATTCTAAAAGAAAACAAAGACCGTTTTGTGCTCTTCCCGATCGTTCACCACGATATCTGGAAGTTTTATAAACAGGCCGAGGCCAGTTTCTGGACAGCCGAAGAGATTGATCTGAGCCATGATTTGAAGGATTGGGCCAACCTGAACGATGGCGAGCGTCATTTTATCACCCATGTGTTGGCATTTTTTGCAGCCAGCGATGGCATTGTGAACGAAAACCTGGCCGAACATTTTGTGGGAGAAGTACAATATACCGAGGCCAAGTTCTTTTACGGCTTTCAGATTGCCATTGAAAACATCCACTCAGAAACCTACTCTTTATTAATAGACACCTATGTAAAGGATCCCAAAGAAAAAGACAAGTTGTTCCACGCCATTGACACGATGGATTGTGTAAAGAAAAAAGCTGATTGGGCGCTGCGCTGGATTTCGCAAGGAAATTTTCAGGAGCGTTTAATTGCGTTTGCAGCGGTTGAAGGGATATTCTTCTCAGGTTCTTTCTGTTCGATCTTCTGGTTAAAGAAACGTGGCCTGATGCCCGGCTTGAGTTTCTCGAACGAGCTGATCTCGCGCGATGAAGGCTTGCACTGCGATTTTGCCTGCCATCTCTACACACAGCACGTAATCAACAAATTACCAGAAGAAAAAGTAATTGAGATTATTAAAGATGCCGTAGAAATTGAAAAAGAATTTGTTACCGATGCCCTTCCGGTTAATTTGATTGGTATGAATGCCGCACAAATGCGTCAATACATTGAGTTTGTGGCCGATCGCCTCCTCAACGAATTAATCGGAAAGAAAATCTACGATGCTACCAACCCGTTTGATTTCATGGATATGATTTCGCTGCGCGGAAAAACCAATTTCTTCGAAAAGCGTGTAGCCGAATATCAAAAAGCCGGAGTAATGAAGAGCACCGAAAAAGAAAGTGCTCCCAAGTTTTCACTGAACGAAGATTTTTGATACATTCGAATCACATTTTTTAAACTTTTTGTTTACCACACAACCCTATTTGAAATGCTCGTTTTAAAACGTGACGGACACCGGGAGTCCGTAAAGTTTGACAAAATCACGGCCCGCATTGAAAAACTCTGCTATGGTTTAGATCCCAAATTTGTCAACCCTGTAGAGGTGGCCATGAAGGTAATTAATGGCTTGTACGATGGCGTTTCCACCCAGGAACTGGATAACCTGGCTGCAGAAATTGCAGCCACGATGACCACGCGCCATCCGGACTTTGCCAAGCTGGCGGCACGCATTGCCGTTTCGAACCTGCACAAGGTTACCAGTAAGTCTTTTTCCAGTACCATGAAAAGACTGTACACGTACGTGGATCCGAAAACCGGACAAAACGCACCGCTCATTTCCAAGGAAACCTGGAAAGTGATTCACGAACACGCAGCCGAACTGGACGAAGCCATCATCTACGACCGCGATTTCAGTTACGACTACTTCGGGTTTAAAACCCTGGAGCGCTCGTACCTGATGAAGATCGACAACAAAGTGGTAGAACGCCCGCAACATTTGCTCATGCGCGTGGCAGTAGGTATTCATGGTGAAGATATTGCCGCGGCAATTGAAACCTATAATCTGTTATCGGAGAAGTGGTTTACACACGCCACCCCTACATTGTTCAATGCCGGCACACCCAAGCCGCAGCTTTCCTCCTGCTTCCTCCTTACCATGAAGGATGATAGCATTGATGGAATCTACGATACTTTAAAACAAACCGCCAAGATTTCGCAATCTGCTGGTGGTATTGGCCTCAGCATTCACAACGTGCGCGCCAAGGGATCCTACATCAAAGGAACGGGTGGAACATCGAATGGTATTGTGCCCATGCTGCGCAACTTCGATATGACCGCGCGGTATGTCGATCAGGGTGGCGGTAAGCGCAAAGGAAGTTTTGCAATTTACCTGGAACCCTGGCATGCCGATGTGTTTGAATTTCTGGAACTGAAGAAGAACCACGGCAAAGAGGAAATGCGTGCCCGCGATTTGTTCTATGCTATGTGGATTCCGGACCTGTTCATGAAACGCATCGAGAATAACGAAATATGGTCGCTCTTCTGCCCGAACGAAGCTCCCGGCCTGGCCGATTGCTGGGGCGAAGAGTTTGAACGCCTCTATGAAAAATACGAGAAAGAAGGCAAGGCCCGCAAACAGGTAAAAGCCCAGGATCTCTGGTTCGAAATTCTGGAAGCTCAGATCGAAACCGGTACCCCTTATATGTTGTATAAGGATGCTGCCAACCGCAAGTCCAATCAAAAGCACCTAGGCACCATCAAGTCGAGCAACCTGTGTACAGAAATCATCGAATACACATCGCCCGATGAAGTGGCCGTGTGTAACCTGGCCTCTATTGCGTTGCCTAAGTTTGTAACTGAAGAGGGCACGTTCGACCATCAGAAGTTGTATGAAATCACGAAAGTGGTTACCCGCAACCTGAACAAAGTAATCGACATCAATTACTACCCGGTAATTGAAGCCCGCAATTCAAACATGCGCCACCGCCCGATTGGCATTGGGGTACAAGGATTAGCCGATGCGTTTATTCTGATGCGCATGCCTTTTGATTCTGCGGGAGCACGTGCGCTCAACAAAGAGATTCATGAAACCATCTACTTCGCTTCCATGGAAGCATCTATGGAACTGGCGAAGCAGCACGGCCCTTATGAAACATTCAAAGGTTCGCCCGTATCAAAAGGAATATTCCAGTTTGATATGTGGGGAGTAACTCCTGATTCAGGGCGTTGGGATTGGGAAACCCTGAAGAAAGAAGTAAAGCAAAACGGTGTACGTAACTCCTTGCTGCTGGCTCCGATGCCTACGGCTTCTACCTCGCAGATTCTGGGCAACAACGAATGCTTTGAACCATACACCTCAAACATTTACACCCGCAGAACACTGTCTGGTGAGTTTATCATTGCCAACAAGCATCTGATGAAAGACCTTATTGGTCTGGGATTGTGGAGCGAGAACATGCGGCAGAAACTGATTTCCACCAACGGTTCGGTTCAACCCATTGCCGAAATTCCGCAGGACATCAAAGACATTTACAAGACGGTATGGGAGATTTCGCAGAAGGCTATTATTGATATGAGTGCCGACCGCGGGGCTTACATTTGTCAAAGTCAAAGTCTGAACATACACTTAACAGATCCAAACTTTGGTAAGCTTACTTCTATGCACTTCTATGCCTGGAAGAAAGGGTTGAAAACGGGCATGTATTACCTGCGTTCAACCGCTGCTGCCGATGCTATTAAGTTTACGTTAGATAAATCTGCGGTACAACAACCAGCAGCAACTTCAGCCGCTGCAGCAACAGCCGAGCCTGTGGTAACGTATGCCGCGAAAGAGACACAACAAACGCTTGCGTACAACGAGCCTGAAGTAAAACTCTCGGATATGGAACAGAAGCGTGCCGATATGGCTTGTTCATTAGATAATCCGGAAGCATGCGAAGCTTGTGGATCGTAAATGATCAATCCCTGAAAAAACCAAAAGCCCTGAACTTCCGTTCGGGGCTTTTTTGTTTGCGCACTCAACAAGCTGTTGCCTGTCAAAACGGTAAATCATCACTTCCACCACTCTCCGGTATAAAATCATCGGTTGGTGGAGTTTGGTTGTTTCCTGTATTTCCTGAACGGGTAATCTTCCACACGCGTGCTTCGGTGTACCAGCGATTGTTATACTCGCGACTTTCCAGGTTGATGGAGGCTGTTATTTTTTCACCAATTGTTACGCGGTTCTCGTCCACCTTTTCGCCCCACAGCGACAGGCAAACTTTTTTCGGGAATTGTCCCGGGGTTTCCAGAATAAATTCCTGTTTCTTCCATGCGTTTCCGCTTTTACCTTGTCCGCTTTGTAGTGGTAAAAGCGCCACTACCACACCACTGATATCCATTGCCATTACACTAATAGTTTTAAGTTAAGATTAAGTTCAGGTAATACATCTAACCCATCTAATTGGGCTTCAAAATTTTCGAAAGACTTTACAACGCCATTAGTTGCGTATATCCAGGCCTTTTTTGCAATCGGATCAATCAGCCATCCGAGGCGGCATCCATTGGCCATCCAATCGTTCATTTTTTCTTTAAGCTGGTTAATACTGTCGGATTGCGAACGCACTTCAATCACAAAATCCGGACAAATCGGAGGAAATTTATCTCGCTCCTCCTGAGTGAGGTTGTCCCAACGCTCTTTAAAAACAAAAGCAGCATCAGGAGCAAGCACAGAACTATCCGGTAAACGAAACCCAACGGAAGCATCTAACAAGTAGCCAAGGTCTTTTTTATCTACAGACCAATGCACTAAAAATTCATAAATCTTAAAATGAATTCTTCCTGTTGTACCTCCAGATGGTGACATAATTATTAATTGACCGAGTTTGTTACGTTCAATCTTAAACCAATCGTTGGCCGCACAGAAATCAAACAATTCATTGTCAGTAAACTGATGATGTGTTGGGAATTTTAATACAATTGGTTCCATCTAGTAAAGATATGAATTTCAATGTTATAATGCCCCGGCTTTTATCTCATCTACCACACCCGGATCGAGCAAGGTGGAAGTATCGCCCAGGTTGGATGTTTCGCCTTCTGCTATTTTGCGTAAAATCCTTCGCATAATTTTTCCGGAACGTGTTTTTGGCAAACCCTTTACAAATTGAATTTTATCGGGTTTTGCAATAGCTCCAATAATGCGCGATACAGTTTGAATAATATCCTGCCGGGTAAGATTTTCATCACCATGATGGCCCTCGGTTATTACATAAGCGTAAACACCTTGTCCTTTTATATCGTGTGGATAACCTACTACTGCACTTTCTACCACACCCGCATGCATGTTAATTGCATTTTCTATTTCGGCTGTACCTATACGATGACCACTCACGTTCAACACATCATCCACCCGGCCGGTAATACGATAATGGCCATCTATATCGCGCAGACATCCATCGCCAGTAAAATACAAGCCCGGATAAGTTGCAAAATAATTCAGGCGGCAACGCTCATGATCGTTATACGTGGTGCGCAATATTCCGGGCCAGGGTGTTTTAATACATAGGTTACCACTTACTTCGTTTCCTTCAATCTCCTTTCCATTTTCATCTACCAGGCAGGGATTTACTCCGGGCAGCGGCAGGGTAGCAAACGTTGGCTTTTGTGGTGTAATGTTGGCCATGTTAGAAATCAGCACGCCCGCGGTTTCGGTCTGCCACCAGGTATCTACAATCGGGCAGTTTCCTTTACCAATGTTTTTATGATACCAATGCCAGGCTTCTCCGTTGATGGGTTCGCCTACTGTGCCCAATACCTGAAGTGAGCTCAAGTCTTTACCGGCAACAAAATCCAACCCAAATCCCATCAAACTACGGATTGCCGTTGGCGCAGTATATAGAATATTTACTTTGTACTTGGCTACAATATCCCAAAACCGACCGGCATCGGGCCAGGTTGGTACACCTTCAAACATAAGCGAGGTTGCGCCAGATAAAAGTGGGCCATACACAATGTAACTGTGGCCGGTAATCCAACCGATGTCAGCCGTACAAAAATGAATTTGCCCTTGTTGATATTGAAATACATTCTGAAATGTGTAGGCTGTCCACACCATATAGCCACCAATGGTATGTACCACGCCTTTTGGTTTTCCGGTGGAACCTGACGTGTAAAGAATAAACAACATGTCTTCGGCATCCATTACTTCGGCCGGGCAATCAGGGTTGCCTTGTGTCTCTACTTTTTTAATTTCATCTTCCCACCAAACATCGCGGCCTTTAATCATACTTACGGGCACGCGGGTACGGGTACATACAATTACCCGTTTTACAAATGGACAGGCAATGAGTGCATCATCAATAACCGATTTAAGCGGAATGTCTTTTGCCCCCCGATAGGCGCCATCGCAGGTAACAATAAATTCTGCTTTCGCATCTTGTAACCGGTCGGCAATAGATTGTGCTGAGAAACCACCAAAAATTACGGAGTGTATAGCGCCTATTCGTGCACACGCCAAAACGGCAATTGGTAGTTCAGGAATCATACCCATGTAAATACATACCCGATCGCCCTTCTTTACACCGTTGTTTTTCAACACCTGAGCAAACTGCTTTACTTTAAAAAGCAAGTCTTTGTAGGTAAGTACCCGATGATGTTCTTCCGGATCGTTTGGTTCCCAGATAATAGCCGGTTTATCGCCCAACGTTTCGATGTGACGGTCGAGGCAATTTTCGGTAATGTTCAATTTACCGCCTTCAAACCAGGTTACTTTTGGCTCGGTAAAATTCCAATCCAGTACCTTATTCCACTTTTTTTTCCATTGAAAATCAGCAGCTACTTCGGCCCAGAATTTTTCGGGTTGCTCAATACTTTCTTTATAAGCTTGTTCGTACTGCGCTAAACTGGTAATCCTTTTCATGTGGTGATCTTTTTATTTAGACTGCCTGAAATTTGCATGTTGAATCTCCCTGATTTTATTGATGATTACAAACATTCCGCCAGGGTTAGGCTATGTTAATTAACTTTCTAAAAATCGATTACTTAATTGAGATTTCAAAAGGATATTAAAGCAAGTGATTAAATCACATACTCAACGGCAACGGCCAGTAACGCCCCCACCACAGCTACTACCAATTTTTTTGGCATTAAACCGGTGATCGGGGCTGCTCTCGAATACAATAGTGGTTGAGATATGTAAAAAAATTGCCACTCACTAGTGCATACAAGTAAATCATTCCAGTTTCGGTAAGCACCTGGCTTTCGGTAAAATAAGTGCTTACCATTAAGCCTACCGGAGATGCCAGTGAAAAAATTATCAGGTAGGGTAACGCTTTGCGCCTGGAGTGAAGTTGAGCGGCCAATACAGCCATTAAGGCAAATGCAGCCGGGGCCCGATGCAGCACAATGCCCAACAACACCGCGTTTACGTTGTAGCCTGCTCCCATTACCTCAGGCTGTGCCAGCATACCGCCTTCCAGAAAAGCGTGTACACACAAAGCAATCAATAATACAACTGCAGACGATTGATGGTGATGGTGGTTATGGTTATGGTTATGGTTGTGGTTGTGGTTGTGGTTGTGGTTGTGGTCATGATTATGGGTATGTATATGGCCATGATCAACGCCAGAGGTAAAGTATTCCAGAAACTGTTGCAGAAAAAAACCAGCCAGAACAAACAGCCCAACCAGTTGCAGGTCTCCGTGCTCGTGAAATAAATCGGGTAAAATATGTGTTACCGTAATAGCAAACAGGTAGGCCCCTGCAAATACCAGCAGAAACTTAAAGTTAGAACCCTTGGGCGAAGGCACCAGATAAATTAATACACCGCCCAATAACGGAGTAAGAAATAATACAAGCAGGTTAAGTATCATAAAAACTTACGGGTTGATGCGCATCTGTTTACTGATCCGATCGGTTGCAAAGGTGGAAACTCCCCCGGGTGTTGTGTAAATTAAAAAAGCATCGATCTCCGGGTGTTCTTTTAGCAGTTCAATAGCCCGTTCGTGGCCCATCACCATAAAGGCTGTGCCCCAGGCATCGGCCGTAGTGCAATCTTTTGTAAAAACCGATGCACTGAGAATTGATCGTGTGGCCGGATAACCGGTTTGTGGATCGATGGTGTGCGAATATTTTTTACCATCCACTTCGCGATAGTTAAAATAATTTCCGGATGTGGTAAACGATTGATCGGATAACGAGACGTAGGCTTTAAAAAATTGATTGTCGTATGTGGAGTTCGGATCCAGAATTCCGAGTTCCCACGGCTTACCCGATTTCAGATTGATACCACATGCCATACCTTCTCCACCTAACTCAACCAGCATGTTTTTAATTCCCTTTGATTTCAAAAAATCTGTAATTACATCGGCACCGTAACCCTGGCCAATACCACCAAAATCAAGTTGCGAGCGTGGATCCAGTTTCCAGATGCTGTCGCGATCAAATTGAATTTTTTCAAATCCAATGATGGCCCGAATAGAATCAATCTTTGAACTGTCTGGCCGCTCTACTTTCTTTTGCGCAAAGCCCCACAAATTAACTAATGGCAAAACGGTGGGATCAAATGCCCCTTGCGAATCGGAAAAGACCTTTTGTGCTACTACAATGGGTGGCCGCAAATAAGGCAGGTTAAATTTAAGCCCGCCCGACCGGTTAAATACCGAAACCTCTGAATTGGGATTGTAATTATTAATAGATTGATTAACCAGAACAAGGATAGAATCAATGGCTGGTTTAAAATTCCGATTCTCAGAATCAAAATAGGTAATGTTGTAGGTCGTAGCCATGGTTTCGCCTTGTATCCTGACCGGATCGGGCACACGGTTACGCCATTGATAAACAACCCATATCGCAACCACCACCACAACAGAGTAGATTGCATTTTTCCAACGGTTATCCATAGGGTAGAATTGGGCATGCAAGTTAAAAGGTGAAGGCACATCCTAAACCATAAAGCCATTTATTTGCTTACCTTTCGACTTAGAAAATTATGCGTGAAGATTACTTAAAGGGCGATTCGGAAGGGCAAAGCACCACCGATAAAGAAATTGAGAAAGCACTGCGGCCGCTTACCTTCAGCGATTTTACAGGCCAGCAAAAAGTAGTAGATAACATTAAAGTTTTTGTTCAGGCCGCTAAACAACGCGAAGAATCGCTGGATCACGTATTGTTACACGGCCCGCCCGGCCTGGGCAAAACCACGTTATCGTTTATAATTGCCAATGAGTTGGGCTCCAACATAAAAATTACTTCGGGGCCGGTGCTGGATAAACCCAGTGACCTGGCCGGGTTACTTACCAACCTGGAAGCCAACGATGTGCTTTTTATTGATGAAATTCATCGGCTTAATCCGATCGTGGAGGAATACCTGTATTCGGCCATGGAAGATTACCGCATCGACATTATGCTGGATACGGGACCGAATGCCCGCTCGGTGCAAATAAGTTTAAATCCGTTTACGCTGATTGGCGCCACTACGCGTGCCGGTTTGCTTACAGCACCCCTTCGCGCCCGCTTTGCCATTAATGCACGTTTGGAGTATTACGATGCTGAGCTGCTTACTAAAATTGTCAAACGCTCGGCCGAAATTCTGAATACACCCCTCGTAGCAGATGCTGCCTTTGAGATTGCCCGAAGAAGCAGAGGCACCCCACGCATTGCCAACAACTTATTAAGGCGTACGCGCGACTTTGCCCAGATAAAAGGCGATGGAACAATTACGAAGTCTATTGCGCAATTGGCATTGCAGGCATTGGATGTTGATGAAAACGGGCTGGATGAAATGGATAACCGGATTCTTAGCACCATCATCGAAAAATTTAAAGGTGGCCCCGTTGGCCTTACCACCATTGCTACCGCAGTAGGTGAAGAAGCCGAAACCATTGAAGAAGTGTATGAACCATTTTTAATTCAGGAAGGATACATTAAGCGAACCTCGCGCGGCCGGGAAGCTACCGAAAAAGCTTACAAGCATTTGAAACTTGTTCCTCCTCCTTCCTCGCGCAGCCTGGGGTTGTTTGATTGAACTTTGTACCTCTTTACAAAAAAGTATTTAGACTAAAAGACCACCAGGGAGCATAAAGTTTTATGAGTCCTTCTGTTCAAATAAAAAAAATTGCCTCCGATCTCGGCTTCAATTATTGTGGAATTGCCAAAGCTGAGTTTCTGGAAGAGGAAGCGCCACGCCTGGAAGATTGGCTTAAGCGCGGCTATCAAGGCAAAATGAGTTACCTCGAAAATCATTTTGACAAACGGCTTAACCCAACGCTGCTGGTACCCGGTGCCAAATCGGTTATTAGCCTGATCTATAATTATTATCCTGAAAAGGACCTGGCAAAAGAAAACGCAAACACATACAAGCTTGCCAAGTATGCTTATGGTGAAGATTATCACCACATCATTAAAGACAAACTCAAACTCTTTTTTTTTCGTATGGAAGAAGCCATAGGCAAAGTGGAAGGTCGCGCGTTTGTAGATTCGGCACCGGTACACGAACGAGCCTGGGCTAAAAAAGCCGGGCTGGGCTGGACTGGCAAAAACAGTTTGCTACTTAATAAAAGCATGGGTAGCTTTTTTTTCTGGCCGAGTTGATTGTAGATGTTGAGTTGGAGTATGATGGACCCGTAAAAGATTACTGCGGCACGTGTACAGCCTGCATGGATGCCTGCCCCACCGATGCTATTCCACAACCCTATGTAGTGGATGGCAGCAAATGCATTTCTTATTTCACTATTGAATTAAAGGAAGAAATTCCTGCAGAAGTAAAGGGTAAGTTTGAAAATTGGATTTTCGGGTGCGACATCTGCCAGGATGTTTGCCCGTGGAATAGTTTTTCAAAACCACACAGCGAACCACTCTTTACCCCAAATTCACAACTGGAAAATTTTTCTAAAGAAGATTGGGAAGAAATTACGGAAGAGGTGTTTCAAAAAGTTTTTAAGCACTCGGCTGTAAAGCGAACCAAATACGAAGGGCTGAAGAGGAATATCATGTTCGTAAAGCGATGAACTCTATTTTTTAGTGTACGCTGATTTGAAGTGCTTCCCTTTTGGCAAAATTGCAATCATGGAGATTGAGCCAGTATCGTCAAACCAAGAAAACATGATGAAATAGTCCGTCTTCCGTCTAGTAAAAGATTTGAAAATTTCACCTCTCTGTTTTGCCAAGGTAAATCCTAAATTACTCAAATCATTTAAAAGCTTTTCTATAACTACAGTTGAATCCACAAGGTATAAGGAGTGTATTTCGGTTTCATCAAACACTAATCCAACCCGTGACCTTGAACCATTACCTATAAATACTGCAACTTTATCAGAAGTCTCAGCAAACAATTTTTGTTTTTCAAAATCACCGGCTTCTTTAAGGCCAACGCTTGAGATACTCTTAACAATCTGGTTCCTCTCTCTCAGCAAAAAGATGTTATGCAACTCTTCCATTGTAAAAGAATGCTGGCTTAACACAGGGTTAGAGGCAGATAATAGTAAGACGAATAATATTCTCCTCATAAAAAATCCCGCTTTTGGCGGGACTGTTAGTTTAGATCCTTTCCTAGAAATCCTAAGCCCTTACAAAACAACGATTCAGAATCGCCTCATGTTCCCTCGAAAAATTGGCGTAACACCAATTTTTGAGTTCCTGTACCTCCTCGGCTATCAACATTTTGATGGCCTTGCGCAGTTCCTTTTCAAAGAGCCGCGCATCAAAACTCACCCGTGTGAGAATGTGCTTTGCATAACTAAGCATCTTCATAATAAAAAAATGGTAAGTATTTGGTTTTAACTTCAAATAACAACCCACCGCCCGGGTTGCAACCGTTAAGATACAAAAGCAGTTTAACACTAAAAAGAAAGAGTTTACTTTTGTATTTATGCAAACGCGTTGCGATGTATTGCGATATGAAATTTAGCAAAAGAACGGCCTTTAGTTTGATTTTGTTGTGTGTTGCGAATTTTCTGGCCGCCCAAGACAATGTACAAATTACACTTGGTCCGGATGAAATTGGTGAAAATCAGCCCTGGACCATCACCATCATGGTAAATAACGACCGATTAAAAAATTATGAGAATTTTCCGGACATAGATGGGTTTAAAAAAACGCGGAACATCCACCCAATCTCAAACCAGTATTGTAAACGGACAGGTTAGCTCCTCACAAGGCGTAATAATGACATACCTGCCCACGCGCCAGGGTATCATTACCATACCCTCCTTTAAAATAAAGGTAAACGATCAGATTTACTCGGTAAATGGGAAAAAGGTTAAGGTAGGCCCGCCTGTGCAGGCACAACCCGATCCGTTCCGTAGTTTTTTCGATCGCGACCCGGTACAGGATTTTTTTGGTCGTAGCAATACAGAGTTTGTTGATATTAAAGAAGATGCATTGCTGGCGCTTTCAACCAACAAAGACGAGGTTTTTGTGGGCGAAGGGTTTACCACTACCCTTTCATTTCTGGTAGCCGATAACAATCGGGCGCCTATGCAATTTCACAACCTTGGGCCCCAACTTGCCGAAGTACTTAAAAAACTAAGACCCGCCAATTGCTGGGAAGAAAATTTTAACATAGAAAATATTGAAGGCGAGCATATCGAAATAAGCGGTAAAGGTTATACACAATATAAGATCTACCAGGGCACTTTCTACCCACTTAACGCCAAAGCGGTGGAGTTTCCGAGCGTTGGGTTAGAAATGATCAAGTTTAAAGTGGCCAAAAATCCATCCTTCTTTGGGCAAAACCGGCAAGAAGATTTCAAAACATTTTACTCTAAAGCCAAAACTATTAAAGTAAAAGAACTGCCCCCACACCCGTTGCGCGATGCGGTAGCGGTTGGCGATTACCGGTTAGACGAAAAAATCACTTCCACTCATTTGCAAACCGGCCAGAGTGTTGCCTATGAATTTAGAATTTTCGGAGAAGGAAATATCTCAGCAATTGAAAAGCCTGCTGTACAAAAAGATGCGGCTTTTGATTTTTATGAACCGAATGTAAAACAGAACATCAATCGCGAGGGTAACCGGGTGGCCGGAACCAAAACCTTCAGCTACTTTATTGTGCCCAAAGAGCCCGGCAATTATAACCTGGGTCAATATATGAATTGGGTATTCTTTAATCCCAATAAAAAACAGTATGACACGCTGCATTCTTCTTACAACCTTCAGGTGGAAGGTGAGAGCCAGCAGAACCAGGTTATCGAAAGTACCGATCCGGGGTCGTTTTATGACCGGGCCGATGGAACTTCCAACACATTACAAGCTACCGCAAAAACCGACTGGTTTATGATTGGCTTCAACTCCTTCCTTGTACTGATGCTGGCCGGTGCGGCTTACCTGCTTTTCAAAAAATAATTTCAAATTCAACTTTCAAAATTTAGCTTGGTTGCCGCCAATTCGTGAATTTTAAATTTTTGAATGATGAACAGTTACGGTACACTTTTCCGCATCAGCACATTTGGCGAAAGCATGGTCCTGCTATTGGTGTAGTAATTGATGGCTGCCCTGCTGGTTTAGCGATTGACGAGGCCTTTATTCAATCCGAACTAAACCGCAGAAAACCCGGTCAATCTAAAATTACCACCCAACGCAAGGAAGACGATACATTTAAAATTCTGTCGGGTGTATTTGAAGGCAAAAGTACCGGCACACCAATCGCGCTTGTAATTGAAAATCAGGATCAGCGCAGCAAAGATTATTCGCACATTGAAAATACGTACCGCCCCTCGCATGCCGACTTTACCTACGATGCCAAGTATGGCTTTCGCGATTACCGTGGGGGTGGCAGAAGTTCGGCCCGCGAAACCGCGGCCCGTGTAGCGGCCGGAGCCATTGCCAAGCTGTTATTAAAAACAATTGGGGTTGAGTGCTACGCCTATGTTTCGCAAGTGGGTAACCTGAAAGCACCCCCCTACACACAACTTGATTTGACTAAGACAGAAGCTAACATTGTTCGTTGTCCGGATGCAGCTACAGCCGAAAAAATGATTGCACTAATTGACCAGGTGCGATTAGATCGTGACACCATTGGTGGCGTGGTTACGGGTGTAATTAAAAATACACCCGTTGGGTTGGGCGAACCCGTGTTTGATAAACTGCATGCTGAATTAGGAAAAGCCATGTTGAGCATTAATGCGGTAAAAGGTTTTGAATACGGCAGCGGTTTTGAAGGTGTGGCCCTGCGCGGTTCACAACACAACGATGAATTTTATAAAGAAGGTGATCGCATCCGCACCAAAACAAATCACTCGGGTGGGGTGCAGGGTGGTATTAGCAACGGTGAAGACATTTACTTCCATGTAGCCTTTAAACCGGTAGCTACTATTATGCAAGATCAGGCAACGGTGGATAAATCAGGTAACGAGGCAATCGTATCTGGTAAAGGAAGACACGACCCTTGCGTGGTGCCGCGCGCTGTACCGATTGTAGAAGCAATGGCTGCATTGGTGCTGGCCGATTTTTATTTGCGATCGAGTACCAATAAGCTTTAGAAATCCGCCTGGCACTTTTTAGTTTGGCTTAAGGCGATTATTGAGTATTATTACCCATTCGGTTTAACTAGTTTAATATGGAAGTAGCTTCATCGCCACCTAAAAAGAGCAATCTTACGCTCTACATCATTATTGCCTTAATTGTGGGTATTGCTTTGGGCTTTGTTCTCAACAAAACCTATGTGGCGGAAGAAAATAAATCCATTGCTGCTATTCAGTTAAAAATTGATGCCGCCAATGAAACCTTGCATACCACTACCGATAGCCTGCAGCGCGCCCAATTGATTGAACAAAAGAAAACCTGGAATAAAGAACGCAGTGCCATCGCGGCTGAACGTGATAAAAAAGTAGAACCCTTCTCTATCCTGGCTGATATCTTTCTTCGGCTGATTAAAATGATTGTAGCCCCGCTGGTGTTTACTACGCTGGTGGTGGGTGTAGCCAAACTGGGCGATATCAGTTCGGTGGGCCGGATTGGTGGCAAAACATTACTCTGGTTTATTGGAGCCTCGCTAATGAGTTTACTCCTGGGAATGATTCTGGTAAATATTTTCAAACCCGGTATTGCCATGAATTTACCCCTGCCCGATGTAAGCGAAGATACTGGCATTTCCAAAACGGGTTTATCCTTGAAAGAGTTTTTGTATCACGTTTTTCCAAGTAGTGTTATTGAAGCAATGTCGAAAAATGAGATTCTGCAAATTGTCGTGTTTTCGTTATTTTTTGGAGTTGCTACTGCCGCTATTGGCGAAACCGGAAAAATTGTGATTCAATTTATGGATGCTGTAGCACATGTTATCCTGAAAGTAACCGGTTATGTTATGAACCTGGCTCCCGTTGCGGTGTTTGGTGCTATGGCAGCCATTATTGCAAAGCAGGGCTTAGGCATTTTAACTACCTATTCAATTTTTATTGGCGAGTTTTACTTCGGATTAGCGGTGCTTTGGACGTTGTTGCTATTGGCAGGTTCTGTTGTTATCGGAAAGCGAATAATCAAATTGATTAAAACTGTTCGGGAGCCAATCATTCTTGCGTTTAGTACAAGCAGCAGCGAAGCGGCTTTCCCAAAAACAATGGAGTTGCTTCAAAAGTTTGGTTGTAAAGACAAGATTGTAAGTTTTGTATTACCCCTTGGTTATTCTTTTAATCTCGATGGCAGCATGATGTACATGACGTTTGCATCGTTATTCATTGCTCAATCGTATGGAATAGATCTACCCATTGCCACACAACTCAGTATGTTATTGGTACTTATGCTTACCAGCAAAGGTATTGCCGGTGTGCCACGCGCTTCGCTTGTGGTTATTGCCGGCACGTTGGCTACTTTTAATATCCCGGAAGCAGGGTTAGCGCTGTTATTGGGTATCGATCCACTGTTAGATATGGGCCGTAGTGCCACCAACGTGGTGGGTAATAGTGTAGCTACTGCGGTAGTAAGTAAATGGGAAAATGCTTTGGGCGAGTCCGAACCGGATACCGCGGAACTATAATTTTGTAATTTTGTTCTCTCATTGAATTAAAGACAAAATCATGCTAAAGCCCGCACCTAAAGCCCTTCATATTTACCTTGAATCGAACCCCAACCCCAATTCGCTGAAAATTTGTAGTGAATGATTTGCTTGTTCCGGAGGGGATGTCGTTTGATTTTCCCACACCAGCCGATGCCGAACATGCCCCGCTTGCTCAGGAATTGTTTATGTATCCGTTTGTGGATCGGGTTTTTTATATGAGCAACTTTATTACCGTTGCCAAAAAAGAAGATGTAGAGTGGCTCGAAATTCAGGAAACACTTAAAAATCACATCAAAAATTTTTTAGAAAGTGGTAAATTGATTTTAGATATGAATGGCCCCGCTGCGCCAGAGCAGGAAGAAACAGAGACCGTAAAAAAGATAAAAACGATTCTGGACGAATACATCCGCCCGGCTGTAGAGCAAGACGGAGGCGCCATTACATTCCACTCGTATCAGGATAAAAAAGTTACCGTAACCTTGCAGGGTTCCTGCAGCGGTTGTCCTTCATCCACCATTACGCTAAAGGCAGGTATTGAAAATCTCTTCAAGCGCATGATGCCGGAAGAAGTGCAGGAAGTAGAAGCGCTCTAAAGGTCAAAGTTTTAAAGTTCAAAGTTTATAGTTGAAAGAATTTAACTTCCTCACTTTAAACTTCGAACTTATTACTTACAACTTTGAACTTCGCGCGGATCATTGCTGCCCTGTAACACAATAAATGGTTTGGTTTTGCGCTTTATGCTCAGAATTTTACTTTTGATGTATGCGAATCTTACTTTCATTAATCCTTACCTTGGCATGCCAGGCCACTATGCAAGCCCAGTCGGTAAAAGTTATGTCGTACAACATCCGGTTAGATACTGAGGTGGATGGTGTTAACCAATGGAAAAACCGCCCGAACAAAGTCATTGGCCTAATCAAAAAATATAATCCTGATCTGTTTGGTGTACAAGAGGCCAAGCATAACCAAATGCTCGATTTACAAAAAGGATTGAACGATTACAGCTACGTAGGCGTGGGTCGCGATGATGGCAAAGAAAAGGGCGAGTACTCTGCTATCTTTTATAAAAAGGAAAAGTTTGAAGTACTTCTGCAAAATACCTTCTGGCTATCGGAAACACCCGTAGTGCCGGGCAGCAAGAGTTGGGATGCCGCCATTACGCGGGTGGTTACATTTGCCTTGTTTAAGAACAAAGCAACGGGTAAACTGTTTTACTATGCCAACACGCATTTCGATCATATTGGCAAAGAAGCACGAAAGAACAGCGCTGAACTGATCAAGCAACAGGTAGCGGCATTTATCAAAAGTGCTACTGCACAAAAAGAAGGTAAAATTCCGGTAATTGTTTCCGGTGACTTTAATTCAGAACCAACCGATGCGCCTTACCTTACAATTACAAACGGGCAAATCTTTCCATTATTCGATTCGCGGCCAGCCAATAACCTAACGGGAACATTTTGCGGTTTTGAACTGAATAAGATGGAATGCAAAACCATCGACTATATCTTTCATTCCGAAGACTGGAACGCTTCCGGTTACCAGGTAATACAGGATAATGACGGGAAATATTATCCATCCGATCATTTACCTATTATGGTTACGCTTACCCTAAAATAACTGAAGTTGTTCCGCCACTACGCGGGGCTTGGTTGATACTGCATTGATTTGAAAAACTTCTGTTTCACGGTAACGCGAGGCAATAACAATTTTGGTGCTACCTGCCACCGCGTTAAACATGTTGGCAACCAACGCTGGGTTATTATTGTGGTGCGATAAATGCCCCAACAGCAGGTGCGACATAAATGCAGGCCGGTGTTCCATAAACAACTGCAATGCCTGCTTGTTTGAAAGATGACCTGATCCTCCCCTGATTCTGTTTTTTAGGTGTTGCGGATAGCCACCGGTTTCCAGCATCACCTCATCGTAGTTCGATTCCAGAATTGCTGCATGACATTGTTTGAAATTATTTACTAAATGTTGGCACACACGCCCCATATCGGTAAACACGCCCACTGTTGTGTTTTGATGGGTTATTAAAAAACTATGCGGATCGGCCGCATCGTGGTGTTTTGGTAAGGAGGTTATCGTAAGCCCACCAATGGCCACCGGTTGGTACGTTGTAAAACTATGCGACAATTTCATGCTCCACTCCAGCGAAAGACTCTGGCGCGTTGCTAATGATACATACACCGGAATGTTGTGTCGCTTGATGAGTTTGTGCAGACCTGAAATATGATCGTTGTGTTCGTGCGTTATGAAAATAGCCTTTACCTGTTCGATGGATAAGCCGAGGCGTTTTAATCTTCGTTCTGTTTCGCGGCACGAAATACCGGCATCTATTAATACAGCCTCATTTGCATTGCCTACGTAATAGCAATTACCATTGCTGCCTGAGTTTAAGGATGCCAGTGTTAAAGACATACCCAAAATTAAACCGCTTCACCACACTTTGAAAATCTTATTTTTTATTGGCCAGGTAAACCCCGCTAATGATTAAGCCCATCCCCACCAGGTGCCAAACCGTAAGGATTTCACCATCAATTACCCCCCACATTACCGCCACAATTGGCATAATGTAGGTAACCGAGCTGGCAAACAAGGGTGTTGAAATTCCAATCAACTTTACAAATAGCAGATTCGCTACGGCTGTACTCATCAGCGCAAGCAACAACACAAAGCCGAAACCTTGCCAGGCGTTTGGTGTTTGTACAAGTATGTTTACAAAATCAGTAGCCAGAAAAAGATACGCTGCCGCCAGGGGGCCAATAAACAATAACGAAACACTGGTTACGGTTAAGGAACCCAACCCGGCAATCTTAAACTTTATCCAATTCAGGTTAGCACCATAAAAGGCACAAGCCCCTACAATTAACAAGGCATATAAATTGAAACCTGTAATACTTCCACCAGCGCGCGAAAGCGCCAGCAGCACCGTACCCCCAAACGAAATGATTACACCCACCAGGGCATATCCTTTAAAACGTTGGTTAAACAACAGCACACCAAAAATCATAGTCCAAACCGGTGAAAGTGTGTTTAAGATTCCTGCGAGTGAGCTATTCAGTTGTGTTTGTGCCCAGGCAAACATGAAAGCCGGAAAGAAAATACCCATTAAACCGGAAACAAAAAGTTTAAAGGAATCACCACTTTTAAGCTCCTTGAGCCGTGGCAACGCCAGCGGTAAAAGAAACAACGAAGCAGCGGTTACACGCAAGGCGCCCACCACATCGGGAGGAAAAAACTTAAGACCTTGTTTGATGAGGATGAAAGAAGTTCCCCAGATTAGCGACAATACAATCAACAGAAAGACTGCCGAAAAATTTTTGTTTTGAGACATAGGTGCATTGGCGGGGCCAAAGAAAGCTAATCGGGTGTGAAATTCAAATGCGGATTGTTGCTAAAGTTTAGACTGAAACCTCGCTATAACAATGGATTACCTCGTCCAAAATCTGATTCACCTCCTCCTGCGTATCTGCCTCCACCAACCGTGTACGGAATGGTTTAAAGTCAGCCGTACCTCTGAAGTAATTGGTATAATGCCTGCGCATTTCAAAAATGCCAAGCTTGCCACCTTTCCAGCGAATGGAAAAATCGAGATGCTGGCGTACTATGCGAACACGCTCGGCTATATCGGGCGGTGGTAGTTGCACTCCGGTTTTCAGATAATGCTTTACCTCATTAAAAAACCAGGGGGCACCAATACTGGCACGACCAATCATCACGCCATCTACACCATACCGGTTTTTGTACTCCAATACTTTTTGTGGTGAATCGATATCGCCATTACCAAAGATGGGAATGTGCATGCGTGGATTTTCTTTCACTTTGCCAATTAGTGTCCAGTCGGCAGAGCCTTTATACATCTGCACGCGCGTGCGACCGTGTATTGCTAATGCCTTGATACCAATATCCTGCAAACGTTCTGCTACCTCCACAATGTTTTTGGTGTTATCATCCCAACCCAGGCGGGTTTTAACGGTAACGGGTAGCGAGGTTGCCTTCACTACTTCTTCCGTCATGCGTACCATCTTGGGTATGTCTTGTAACAGCGCTGCACCAGCTCCTTTGCACGCCACGGCTTTAACGGGGCAACCATAGTTAATATCAATCAGATCGGGATTGGCTGCGGCTGCAATCTCAGCAGCTTCGCGCATGCTATCTACATTGCCACCAAAAAGCTGAATGCCGATGGGGCGCTCGTATTCAAATATGTCAAGTTTCTGTTTGCTTTTGGCTGCGTGGCGAATCAACCCTTCGCTGGAGATAAACTCGGTGTACATCAAATCGGCACCACCCGCTTTGCAAACCGCACGAAAAGGCGGATCGCTTACATCCTCCATAGGGGCAAGTAAGAGCGGGAAATCGCTTAGTGTTATGTTGCCGATTTTTACCACGTTGATATTCTGATCAAAAACCCCGTTGTTTGCGGCACAAAATTAAGTCTTTTTAAACACATGCACGGCCCTATTGGTATTTCGCAGCGCAATCCGATACTATCGATCTTTTTTATACTGTGTATGGCTTTTATCGGGTTTATTATTATTGGTCCGATAGTAGGTTTCCTTTTTTCCTTACCCTTTTATGAAGGAACTCTGATGGAATTTTCTGAAAAAATTACCACCCCCACCCAATATCCTGAACTACGGCTGCCCGTTCTGATTATGCAGGGCTTTGCCACATTGGTTGGGTTAATCCTTATTCCGGGGTTATACCTATACGCAATGGAGCGAACCAACCCACTTTTGTTGGTATCCAAAAAGGCCCCGGCTGCGCTTGCCCTGGTAGCAACCCTGGCTACAATTGCCTTTATGGGAACCAATTCTGTATTTATCGAGTGGAACACCAACTTCATCTTCCCTGATTTCTTGAAAGACTTTGGCACCTGGGCGCGCGAGCGCGAAGATCTTGCCGCAGAGCTAACTAAATTCTTCACTACGTTTAACACTACGGGCGATCTGGTACTGGGCCTTGTAGTGATTGCCTTGCTTCCGGCCATTGGCGAGGAGTTGGTTTTCCGAGGTATGTTGCAGCCCGAATTTTATCGCCTAAGCGGAAATCATCATACAGCCATTTGGATTTCGGCCTTTATATTCAGCGCTTTTCACATGCAATTTTTTGGGCTTGTACCCCGCATGCTTTTAGGAGCCCTGTTTGGGTATTTATATGTTTGGTCAGGAAATTTGTGGATGCCGATGATCGCTCATTTTGTGAACAATAGTTTTTCTGTATTGATGATTTACCTTTTTCAGAAAGGAATTATATCTATTGATATGGAATCGGCCGAAGCCGCACCGTGGCCGGTAGTAATTGGCTTTACGCTGGCCTTTGCTGCATTGATGTACTACTTCTATACCCATTCTAAAACACAAAACCCAAACCAGGCATGAGCTCCGGTAAATTCAGCAACCTTGTGCCGCGATTGATTACTGCGCTATTAGGTGCAGCCGGTATTGTGTTTGGAATTATGTTTAGCGAGTGGACATACTTTATTGTGTTCTTTATAATTTGTGTACTCTCGCTTACTGAGTTTTACAAACTCGCAGGGTTAGATGGTATGCTTCCGCAGAAAACGTTTGGAACATTCTGTGGCCTGCTTATTTTTTGCTTATCCTTTTTTATTGAACGGGGCGATATCTCCTATCGGTATTATTTCCTGATTTTTCCGGTTGTATCGTGTGTGTATATGATTAAGCTTTACAAAAAGTTTGAACGGAAACCCTTTACAAACATTGCCTATACGTTTCTGGGCATCTTTTATGTGGCTGTACCTTTTGCGTTACTGAACATAGCTGCCTTTGAAAATCAGGAGTACAATTACCAGATTATTTTTGGTTGCCTGTTTATTCTTTGGGCCAGCGATACAGGAGCCTATTTTGCCGGCAGCCTGTTTGGCAAGCGAAAGTTGTTCGAACGAATTTCACCCAAAAAATCGTGGGAAGGTTTTGCCGGGGGTGCTGCCCTCGCCTTTGCATTTGCCTATGGCTTACCTTATTTTTTTAGCTCGATCGGCCATGAGCCAACTATTAAATCATGGCAATGGATGGTGATTGGAGTAATTATTATTGTGGGCGGCACTTTTGGTGATTTGGTAGAATCGTTACTGAAGCGCAGCATTGAAATTAAAGACTCCGGCACCAGCCTACCCGGCCATGGCGGCTTTCTGGATCGGTTTGATGGGTTGTTGATTTCAGCTCCTTTTATTGTTGCCTTTCTGGAGATTTTTTAATGCTTGAACAAGATAGAACAAAACAGAAATTAAGAACCTAACGGCAGAAGAGAATACCAGAAGTTAACAGCATTAAATTCTGTTTGCTCTTGGTTTGTAGAGATAATAAATAAGAGCCCCAATACTCTGCAGAAAAATTATTGGCCAAATCCACATTATAATATTTTTCCGGGGCTGGCTAAAATTTCTTTTCAAAACATCATAAATCGCAACGAACATGATGAGAAGATTCAGGAAAATAAAAATTAATAATAGTTTTTCCATCTTTAAACTTTTCAAAAGTTAAATTACTAAACAAGCCCGAAAAAAAGGAACCAGCCAGGTTAAAAAACCTGACGATAAGAGATTGTTGAAAATGAAATCCCTTTTAACTTATCAAATCTCCCAAAATCTTTTTCATCTGGTCGGGTTGAAGGCGCGGCCCAAATTGCGAAACCACGCGGCTGGATGCCAGCGAAGCCAGCTTACCCGCTTCGGCATAACTATGGCCATGGGTAATTCCGTACATGAAGCTCCTGAAAACATATCGCCCGCACCGTTGGTATCCAACGCGCGCACTTTATACGGTTCTATTTGAATAAACGTATCGCCATCGTAGATCAACGCACCATTCGCGCCAAGCGTAATGGCAAATCGTTTGGCCACTTGTTTTAGTTTTTCGCGGGCTTCGCTTATCTCGTTGGTGCCGGTAAAGATCATGGCTTCTTCTTCATTGCAGAAAAGCAAATCCACGCTGGCGCCCACAATCTCTTCCATCTGCGATGAAAAGTATTTAACCATGCTGGGATCGGAAAAGGTAAGGGCAGTACTTACTTTGTTTCGCTCGGCAATCTTCTTTGCGGCCTTCAGGGCTTCCAATCCCTTTGGGCTGGCCACCAGGTACCCTTCCAGGTAGATGTATGCCGAGTTTTTGATAGCGGCCTCGTCCAACTGTTCGGGCGATAAAAACGAGCTTACACCCAAAAATGTATTCATGGTGCGTTCGGCATCGGGGCTGGTCATTACCAAACACCGGCCGGTATGTCCTTCCGGGCAATTTTCATAGGCCAGGTTGGTATCTACCCCGTTGCGTTTCAAATCGTCCAGGAAAAATTTTCCCAACTCATCTTTCGCCACCAGGCAGGAATAGAAACTCTTGCCGCCAAATTGATTGATAGCCACCACCGTATTGCCAGCCGAACCTCCGCCCGACATTTTGCTTCGCTTCATATCAATGGCTTTCATCAGGCGCAATTGCCGCTTTTCATCTACCAGCGTCATCAGCCCTTTTTCTACTTCATTTTTTTTCAAAGAAGTCGAGGTCAACTTCGGTAACAATATCGACCAGTGCATTGCCGATGCCGTACACATCGTATTTAGTTGTTGATTGCTGGTTGCTGGGCATGGTTCTTTTGAAATTTTTTGCAATGATAAAGTAAAAAGTAGAAAGCTTAAAGTTGAAAGTACAAAGTTGAATGTGATATCGTTTAAAACAACTTTGAACTTTTTACTTTCAGCTTTTCAACTATTTCTTTCCGTTTGGTCTAATATTAAGTGTGCGTTTGAACTTAGCGGCACGATCGGGGTAATCGGTTATGAACCCGTCAACGTCTAACCCCTTCATGGAAAGCATATCCCGCTCTTCGTTCACGGTCCAGGGAATTACTCTGATTTTAGTAGTGTGGAGTAGTTTCACATCCTCGCGCGTAAGCAGTTTGAAGTAGGGACTGTAGATGGATGGCGTAAAGCCCAGATCGGCCAGGTTTTCTTCCACCGTTTTTTTATTCTCCACCAATGCGGCCAGCCGAACTTCCGGATATTTTTCGTGCCAATATTTCAATACTCTGAAATCGAATGATTGAATTACCACACGGTCGAGCGGCAGGTACTGATCAACCAGGTTATAGACCAAGTCTGAAAAAATTTCGGGCTTAGGGTGAAACTTGTTATCGCCCTCGGGCAGGCTCTTGATTTCGATATTGTAATCTACCTCGTAGCGTGTAAAATTTTTGACGTGATTTTCGATGGCTACAATGGCATCCTGTAACAAAGGCTTGGTGCTTGCCAGTTTTTTCTGTTGCGGAAATTTTTCGTTACCCATCGTACCGCAGTCCCACAGCCGCACTTCGTCATAGGTCATTTTATAGATATTGAATTTGCGTTCGTCTTTGGCTTTGATGGTATCGCCTTGTGGTGATAGACAGATGGATGCCGACATCCAGGGTTCGTGTGATACCACCAGTTGGCTATCTTTTGTTACCACTACGTCCAATTCTACCGTAGTTACCCCGGAATCTACAGCAAACAAAAAATGCCGCTATGGTATTCTCGGGCATGAGGCCCCGCGCACCCCGGTGGCCTTGCACATCAAATTTTGGAATATACGTTTGGGCAAAGGCTGCACCCGTCAACAGAAAGCAGAATAAAAAATTTCATGCTGCAAGATAACACAGGTGATCAACAATCAAGAAATAAAAAATTCACCCAAACGCGGAATGGCAACTTAAATTACCTGTTTCAAGACCACCACTCCATCACAAAACAAATCTCACCAGCAGCCAGAAACAAGCAACCACAACCTCTCTTACTGGCTAATCATCATCCGCATGCCGCCCCCTCTTCGGCCACCGCCCATTGGGTTAAGGTGTTTATTCAGCGCATAAGTAAAGCTTACCATGTAATACCGGCCCAGGTTATTCATTACCTGCTGCTGTACATAGTTTTCTCCGGTAGATTGGGTAACGCTATTGCTCTGGTCTAACAGGTTATTTACTCCGACTTTAATTTCACCGGCATTATTCTTCAATACAAACCGCGATATGCTCATATTCCAGAATGGAATGGTTTGGCGAAAATCAGTCGTTACACTAGAATAAATCAGGTATTCAAAATTGGTATTAAATGCGTACTTCTTTAAGAAGTTAAGATTTAACTCCGAACGATATGTTTGATTAAAATATTCCTGATCGGCTGTATTAAAATCGTATTGAGTTAGTTGTTTACTAAGGTTGGCGCTCAGATCAAAAATTACATATTCTTTATATGTAAAGTTATATCGTACGGTACCGCCTAGTGTACGATTGGTAACATGATTTTCCTGCTCGTTCAGTACTGAGATACTTTCAGAAAGCGATGCTGTAGGCCCCACGTTAAAGCGGCTGTTTAGTTTCTTGATCGGGAAACCGGCATTCAAATTAGCGCTCAGGCGCTGTGCACTTTGCACGTTAACCGGTTTGGTAGTGCGCACCAGGCTGTCATTTACCGATTGCGAATTTACAATTGCATTTTTTCATATACGATGCATTTTATAAACGCGAAGAAGTTTACAAATTTTAGCTGGATTAAAGGCGGTAAAGTTGGTGTTAATGCGGTGGGTATATGCCGGCTTCAGATCTGGATTACCTACCGAAATATTGAGTGGATCGCTGTTATCTACGATTGGTTGCAATTGCTGAATGCTGGGTTCTTGCATAGAGGTTTCATAATCCAATCGCAAATGTTTAAAGCTGCTGAAATCGTAATTGAAACGAGCTACCGGCAACAGGTTTTCGAATTTCTGATTGATGGAAATATCGCGTAGCAACAAATCGCCCGTAAGGGATGTCATCTGGTAACTTGCCCCCAGGGTTACACTATATTTTTCTTTGTTCATCCTGAAATTCATGCCGGGCCGGTTATAGATATAGTTGCTGGTGTACTTATTACTCAGGCCGTTGTTAAATTCCGGGTTGCCATTTTCCCAATCGAACACCTGCCGGTCTACCTCGTTGCGGTTGGTTGAGAAGTTGTAGTTTGCCTCCAGGTATTTGCGGCCGCCCAAAGGCTCGGTATATGAAACCGATGCGCCCAGGTTCTGGTTCTGAGTTTCTTGTGTGTTGGTCTGATTGATTGTTTGTTCTGTGCCTAACAGATTAAAAATATTGGTTGAGTTTTGTGAGCCCTTATTGTCGGAATCGCTATAACCAAATGAAATATTGGTGGATAACGAGCGACCCTTCTTTTCGAATCGATGGCGCCACAAAACACTCGCGTTAACATTTTTTAGCGTTTGTGCATTATACGAAGATCGTTCACTTTCATTCTGAACTTCGGTATTGCCGATTGTCATGGTTTCGCTTTGGCTGTATGTGTTGGATTCCGACTCGGTAAAGGTTGCATTTGCAGTAGCCCTGATCGTATTAGCCGAATCAATATTGTGATCAATGACTAAAGTACCCCGGTGGTTATTGTTGTTGCTAAACTGGCGGCTATCCTGACTAAAGTTATAATTACCCAGATTGGGCATGGTGTTTTCGCGATTGAGCGTACTACTCACATTTCTATCCATGTGATTATAGAAATAGCTGGAGGTAAGTTTGGTGTCTTTGTTCAGATCTTTGTTGAAATTGATTCCTCCGGCATAGTTGGTCATAATTCCACTCTGGCGGCCGCCAAAATTTATGGATGCTCCACCCGCCTGGCCACCCGTGTTCGTGTTAATTGTAACGGTGCGGACTCCTCCACCGCCACCCGCCATACCTTGCGCTCCGCCCGAAAAATTCATGAAATCGCCAATGGAAAATCCCTGCTCGTTAATATTATTTCCCATTCCCAAAAAGGAAAGCTGTTGGCCTTTTGAAAATTTGTTTACACTTCCGGTTGCCTGGAAGCGATCATTCGTACCATAACCTGCCATCAGGTTACCAAAAGCACCATTGCGTTTGTCTTCTTTCAATTCCAGGTTAATTGTCTTTTCGCGTTGGCCATCGTCAATGCCAGTAAATTGCGCATTGTCTGATTTGCGGTCGAATACCTGTACTTTTTCAACGGCATCGGCCGGTAAATTACGCGTTGCCAATTTCGGGTCTCGACCAAAAAACTCGCGGCCATCAATCGTTACGCGTTGTACCTGCTCGCCCTGGGCACGCACCGTGCCATCTGTTTCTACTTCAATACCGGGCATGGTTTTAAGCAAGTCTTCTACATTCGCGTTTACCTTGGTTTTGAAAGAACCAGCATTAAACTCGATGGTATCTTTCTTAACCGTTACCGGGTTTTTCTCGCCTTGAATTACCACCGCATCCAGTTCTTTGGTTTGGGCCGCCATTTTAATTATACCTACATCCAGGGTGGTTGATTCAGCCGGAGTAACAACGCGCTGCATATGGCTGGCATAGCCCACAAAAGTTACTTTAAGCAGGTACTCTCCTTTGTTTACATTCCGGATTTCAAAAAAACCTTTCAGATCGCTTACACCAAAATTTACTAAGGTAGAATCTTTTGCACTCAACAACATAACCGTGGTGGAAGGCAATGCAGAAGATAACGTATCTGTTACCTGTCCTTTAATTGAAAATTTCTGGGCCTGGGCATTATAGGCAACCACCACCAACATCATCAGTAAAAACTTCTTCATGCAACTCGTTTGTTAATAAAATTTAAACATACGCTGGCTATCCCGGTTTGGGTACATCCTGCTCCCTTTTAAAAAAGTATTGGTTAATTCCGTATCATCATCCCGCGGCCGCCCATCTGTTTCATTTGCTCTTCCATCAACTTGCGGAACTCGGTCTGGGTTACTTTGGTGCCACTGGTAGGCTCTTTCAATTCGTTTTTTTTCAGCTCGCGCAGCTCTACTGTTTTTGCAACGATTACCCGCTCTCCATTATTAATATCAATTGCCAGCACGGCACCCGGCAACGTGTTGTAACGCTCAGGCCCAAGAAAGGGCCGGATCTTATCGGTGTACCACGCAGTAATTTCAGTGGTGCGCACCTGGGGTTCTCTTTTTGCTTCCGGTGCACCTGGTCCACCCATTACCATTGCTTGTACGGTATCGGTTCGGGTAAAGTACGCCATGCGACATTCGTACCCTGCTATAGTTTTTACCTGGTCGCCAAATTTCCAGGGCGACATTTGAACAGAGTCTCCAATCAAATAATATTTGCCCATAAACTCCTGTCGCGATACAATTTTACCTGTCGACTGCATATATAATTCCGTGCTTGGCATTCGAAAGGTCATGCGCATGCCACCGCCACCTGTCGGAAACTGTTCTTCTTCATCTTCGATTACCGTTTTGTAAAGCGACTCGGAGTCGTTGAAGAATAATTGCTGTTTGGTGGTGCGAAACTCCGGAATCATCGCCTTCATGGCTTCGCGCCCGGCCGGAATGTTCCGGTGCATATTTATTTTTTGTTTCATATAAAATAGGCCCCGGTTTGGCCCAGTACAACATGCGCTGCCGTTAACGACACCAGAATGCCAAGCAAAAGAATAATTTTTTTCATGGATGAAGACATTGAATGATCGATTTAAACACGAACAAATGTACGGCTAACGATGCCTACAACTGGTTAATAGTTCTAAAATCAAGGTTAATTAAGGTTAAAATGCGATTAACCCGGTGCTTATTGCCGTACTTTTGTATTGTGAAGAAGAACAAAAACCGGTTAACGCTCCTTCTTATTGCGAGCAGCATGGGCTTGCTGCTGGCGTTGCAAGCCTTTTGGCTAACCAATTCATATGAGAAAGCTTATGCCGACATGCGCAAGGAAACCAATGTATTATTCCGAACCACCATTTTTGCCATGCGCGATTCCTTGTTCACACAGAGTATTTCTCCCCTTTATCCGGATTCCATTAATGTCTTTGAAGCGCAGCTCAAAATTGACTCGCTTCGGAAAGAACTTCCCGAGGCGGCATCACAGGTTCGGGTTTACGTTAACACACCAAATATAAAAGCAGATACCGTTGAAAAAATTTTAAGACCGATGGCCGGCCGGTTACGAGCCGGACAATTCATAGCCGGAAAGAGTTTTATTATTCGTATGACCCCTGATACTTTATCGGTTGATTCAATTAATCATTACTTCTCCGATGCCTTACAAAAAAATAACCTGCTTGTACCGTTCAAAGTACAAACCATAAGACAATTACCACCCAGAATTGATTTTACCCAGAGAAGATTCCGAATGAGTGAACCCCAATGGGAGGATTCCATTTCGGACAGAATCTATTCCAATAAACTTCAAACAGACTGGGTCCGGTTCGATCCGGCCAGCAGATATTCCGCTATTCTGTCTGATTTCCGGCCGCTTCTGCTAAAGCAAATTGCCCCTCAGATTTTATTCTCCGCTTTTCTTACCATACTAACAACTGCTGCTTTTGTGGTGATGTACCGCAGCATGCGAGCCCAACAAAAACTGATGGAATTAAAGAATGACTTTATCAGCAACATTACACACGAGCTAAAAACCCCGGTAACCACGGTAGGTGTTGCCCTGGAAGCAATCAAAAATTTTAAAGGTCAAAACAATCCTGAACTTACTACCGAATATCTGAACATTGCCCAGAATGAATTGAACCGGTTAAATATTCTTACCGATAAAATTTTAAAGACAGCCATCTTCGAAGACAAAGGGGTTACCTATACAGCAGAGCCGGTTGATTTGCATCAGGTAATAAACCAGGTTATTGATTCTATGAAATTGGTGTTCAAAAAACAGAATGCCATTGTAAACTTTAGCACAGAAGGAAGGGACTTTAGCCTGTTGGGTGGGGCATCACACTTAACCAGTGTAATTTATAATTTGCTTGATAATGCCCTGAAATATAGCCTGGTTAATCCCAACATCAATATCCATTTGCAAGAGAACAAAGAAACTCTTACAATTCGCATTCAAGACAATGGCATTGGAATCGCTTCCGAATACAAAACGAAAGTATTTGAAAAATTTTTTTCGCGTGCCTACAGGCGATGTCCACAACATTAAAGGATACGGTTTGGGGTTAAGTTATGTGGATAGCGTGATTAAAAGCCACAAGGGAACCATTGAAGTAGAAAGTGAACCCGGCAAGGGCAGTACGTTTATTATCCGGTTACCTAAAAACTAAATCCAGGCATCGGGGTGCTTTTAAACATCTGGTGCCCAAATAAAATGAAGTAAGTAAAACAGGACTGCTGAATACGAAATGAGTAAAGTAAAAATTCTTTACGTTGAAGACGAACCCTTTTTGGGGCGTATTGTAAAGGAAAGCCTGGAGGTGCGCAATTTCGAGGTGCGCATGGTTGCCGATGGCAAGCTGGTATTAAGCGTATTCGAAGAATTTAAACCCGATATTTGTGTGTTGGATATAATGCTGCCCAACAAAGATGGTTATAGCATTGCACAGGATATCCGGAAAATCAATGCGACCATCCCTATCATCTTCGTAACAGCCAAAACCCAAACCGAAGATTTGCTGAAAGGATTTGAAGTAGGCGGCAACGATTACCTGCGCAAACCCTTTAGCATGGAGGAGTTGATTGTACGCGTAAACAATCTTTTACAGCTTACACAAAAGCTGGCAGCCAGTCCAAAAGAAAATATACAGCTGGGCCAATATGAATTTGTACCCCAGCGGTATGAGCTTCGAAAAAACGGAAACGTTAAAAAACTTTCGCACCGCGAAGTTTTGCTGTTGCAGATTCTGGCAGAAAATCAAAACAAGAACATCGACCGGAAAACCATGCTGCTGCGCGTGTGGGGCGATGATTCTTTTTTTAACTCACGCAACCTCGATGTGTACATTACTAAACTTCGCGACTACCTGAAGGATGATTCTGCCATTGAGATCATTACGATTAAAGGCGTGGGGTACCATTTTGTGGTAGGGAATTAAATTGAAAGTAGTAGCTTAGAGGTAGTAAATCACTACCGCATGTCGCACTGGAAAATCAAGCTCTCGCTCTTTCTTAACTATTTTGTTTTTGCCATTCTGCTGAATAGTGTTGGCACCGTTATTCTGCAAGTACAGAGCAATTATGGAGTTTCCGAATCCTCGGCAAGCATCCTGGAGGCTTTTAAGGATTTAAGCATTGCAGCGGTTTCGTTTTTGGTGGCCAGTTACATTACCCGCATTGGCTATAAAAACGCGATGCTCATGGCGCTGGCTCTTGTTACCGGGGCGTGTTTGCTCATGCCATCGCTTGGCAGCTTTGCTATGACCAAAGTATTATTTGCTGTTACCGGTACCTCCTTTGCCTTGATCAAAGTTTCCGTGTATGCCACTATTGGAATTATTACTGCCGATAAGAAAGAGCATGCCAGTTTCATGAATTTCATCGAGTCTTTTTTTATGGTAGGGATTCTTACCGGTTATTTCATTTTCAGTGCATTTGTTGATGAATCGGCCACACAATCAGATGCCTGGCTAAACGTGTATTACCTGCTGGCGGCTATCTCGGCCGTAGCGTTTGTTTTGTTATTTCTTACCCGGTTGGATGAATCCGCCATTCAATCCACCGGAGCCAAACCGTTTGTGCAGGAATTTGCAGATATGATCAAACTGGCCATCAAACCCCTGGTGCTGGTTTTCATCATCAGTGCGTTTACCTATGTGTTGATTGAACAAAGTATTATGAGTTGGTTGCCGACCTTCAACAGCAAGGTACTCCAGCTTCCCACCACTCTCAGCATCCAAATGGCCAGCATCCTGGCTGCCTCCACCGCATTGGGCAGATTTTCTGCGGGCATTGTCCTTCGAAAAGTTCATTGGTTTCTTGTGTTAATTGCTTGCCTGATGGCAGCCGCTACCCTGGTGGTAGTGGCCATTCCGCTGGCCAAAGCCGGAAGCGGGCATGAAGTTACCGGCTGGAGCACCGCACCAATAGGCGCTTTTGTGTTTCCACTCATTGGTTTGTTCATTGCGCCTATTTACCCGGCCATCAATTCGGTAATTTTAAGTACGCTCCCTGCACGGCAACACGGCCCCATGTCGGGTTTGATTGTAATCTTTTCTGCCCTGGGCGGAACCACCGGCTCCATGATTACCGGTCATATTTTTGAAGCCTATGGTGGGGAAACCGCTTTTTACTTTTCGTTGGTTCCCATTACAATGTTGGCAATTTGTTTGTTCTTCTTTAACAGGTTGCAGAAAAATCAGAGGCGGTGATTGGGTTTGGTTCTTCTGGAAGCCATTGAGATGGAAAATCAAATTTACAATACAGGAGCCCTCTTTGAAGCTGTTCAACTTCAAGGAATTTTTGAAGACGGCAAAACATTTCCGGATTGTTTACCCAAAGGCAACGTAGATGAAATCGTTCGCGCGTACGAAGCACAAAAAGAAATTGCCAACTTCGATCTAAAAAAATTTGTGCACCAGCATTTTACATTGCCATCAACACCGGCATCCACCTACAGAAGCCATCCTGGAAATACCACCTCACAACACATTCACAATTTATGGAATGAACTCACGCGCCAACCCGATGCAGTGGCTGGTTCGCTTATTCCACTGCCCCACCCTTACATTGTGCCCGGTGGTCGCTTTCGCGAAATTTATTATTGGGATAGTTTCTTCACGCTGCTGGGGTTAAAAATTTCCGGTCGCACCGACCTGGTTCAACACATGGTAAAAAACTTTGCCTACCTGATCAATACAGTCGGCTATATTCCAAACGGAAACCGCACCTATTACCTCGGTCGTTCGCAACCCCCGTTTTTTTCACTGATGGTAAATGTGCTGGCAGATTTAAAGAAGAACACCCTTCCAACCTACTTACCACAATTGGAAAAAGAATACCAATTCTGGATGCGCGGTTCAACCGAGGTTACTGCAACCCAACCCGCCCTGCACCGCGTGGTGCGGTTGCCCGATGGAAGTATTCTTAACCGCTATTGGGATGAACACAACACTCCGCGCCCGGAATCTTATAAAGAAGATGTAGAACTTGCCCGCCATGCGATTCAACAACCTGAAATTTTGTACCGGCACCTGCGGGCTGCCGCTGAATCGGGTTGGGATTTTAGCAGCCGCTGGTTTAAAGATGAGAACCTCTTCGCCACCATACACACTACCGAAATCATTCCGGTAGATTTGAATTGTTTGCTCTTCCATCTTGAGAAAATACTGGCCGAGGCACATCAGGAAAGCGGCAACCAAACCCAGGCGGCCCATTACATCCAACTGGCGAATACCCGCAAAGCCGCCATTCGAAAATTCTGCTGGAATGCGTCTGATCAATTTTTCTTCGATTATGATTTTGTATCGCAACGGCAAAAGCAATCCCTTACACTGGCGGCTGTGTTTCCGCTTTTCTTTGAGCTGGCCACACCAGAACAAGCGTTGGGTGTAGAAAATGTTTTGCGCACACAGTTTTTAAAGGCCGGTGGACTTACCACAACGGTTTTTAACAGTGGCCAGCAATGGGATGCCCCCAATGGGTGGGCGCCTTTGCAATGGATGGGATACAAAGGATTGCTGAATTATGGTTTTGAGGAATTAGCCGCTGAAATAAAAACCCGATGGTTACATACCAATGACACCGTTTATTCCGAAACCGGCAAAATGACGGAGAAGTATAATGTGTATAACCCTCAGGCCGAGGGGGGTGGTGGCGAATATCCAAACCAGGATGGCTTTGGCTGGACAAATGGTGTTTACCTGGCGATGCAGGCACATCCTTGAGATCCTTCGGGCTACTTTTATTTCATTGAAGATCAATGCGGTGGAAAATGATTTTGAAATTTTTTAAGCGTTAGTTGGTTTAGTTAGGATTCCTAACTATATTTGCATCCATATTAATATTTACTCACTTAAATCTTCAAAAAAATGACAAAATCAATTTTCTATCACGCAGGTTGCCTGTATGCATCAGTGCAGAGCACGACATCGTAAATCTTATCGGAGCTGCTCATGTAGAGATCGTTCACATTGGCAATGATCGCAGCCGGATAGCAGAAGCAGAAAAGGCCGGGGTAAAATCTGTTCCGGCATTGCTTACTCCAAACGGCCATGTGCTTCACATCAATTTTGGAGCATCCTTGGCTGATGTAAAAGGTTAAAAATTTAACCCTAAAAGTTAGGATTCCTACCAATTTAGGAAAATTCATTATCCCATCCTTAAATTCTTAAAACATGAAAAAGCTATTATTCTCTTTGAGTTTTGTTATGCTTTCGCTTCAGGTTTTTGCCTGCGAAAAATGTGGCAACTATAACAATGACGATTTTCAAATTAAAAAAGTAAGCGTAACCCATGCTGCAGAAATTGGTGCCACCATTTGGGAAATTACAGTTAAAGGAACAGCAGGTAAAACAACACCTAAACCTGCAGGGCAGCTTAATGGAGCTCCTGTTTTGGGCTATGTATTTCCAACATCGCTAACCCCAACAGACGTTGGCTTTAGCAACACACAAGGTATAGTTGCCCTGGCGCTGACTTCGCACCCCGATTTTGACGATAGCCCGCTATGGGACGAAAACAGCGATGGAAAATTTGATAACGATGGAATTGTTTGGCATCCTCACTGGGTTATTCTAACAGAAGACAAACGCGTAGAGGGAGGATTATCTGTAAAAGAATTTAAGGCCGATGACAAAAGTGTTGTTCTTCCAAAAACTGCTCCGGGTATGCCTATGTTCATGGATTCACCGGGCTATCAGGTTATCACAATTGCCAATACAATACGTGTTGTTGTTCCCGATTATCGGATAAACAACAAAACTGATTTTGCTTACGATGGAGTTACTGCATACATGCAAGTAAGCACAGGCGATGACGGTGGACATGGTGGCGGAAACAAACCCATGCTGGGTGTTTACAAGGTGTATTCCGTTGCCAGTGGCAATTTATCGCTGCCCTACCGTGTTAAGTAATTTTATTTGCCCTGTAAAGTTAGGAATCCTATCTTTACAGGGCATTGCCTTATCAGGCAGAAACCGGTATTAATCAAAAACAATAAACAACCAATACAATGAAAGTAGCTGTTTGGGATACATACGTAACTAAAAAGGATGGCAGCACCATGCATTTCGACATTATAGCCCCCGAAGAGGTAGAGGACGCAACCGTAATTTACGGCTACGGAAAAGCGTATTTGAAAAGCAAAGGCCAGGAAGGACAAAACCTGACAGCCAGGGAATGCAGCTTTTGCCACATTGAAACTATTAAGCCACACTGGGAAGCTCAAATTAAGCAAAATGGTTATTTCATTTTTGAAATGGAAAATTGCAATTAAATGAAACCGTCTTCCTTTAATTTAACCGAACAAAACCAGAAGGTGGAGAGTCGGATTGTGGTGGCTTTGGAACGTGTTTCGGAAGCCTTTCGGGTATTGCTTTGGAATGAAAGTAAAGAATATTCGCTTAGCCCAATTCAAATTCAGGTATTGATCTTCATCTACTTCCACACTTCAGAAAAATGTAAGGTTGGATATTTGGCTGATGAATTCAACATGACAAAAGCCACCATCAGCGACAGCGTAAGGGTCTTACTATCCAAAGATTTAATTACAAAAGAAACAGACCCCGCGGATACAAGAAGTTATTCGCTTGCGTTGACTTCGGCCGGAAAAGCCATTGCAAAAAAAACTTCGCTTTTTGCCTCGTCCATTGAGCAGCCGCTTGAAAAACTAACCACCGAACAGAAAACCATCATGCTTAACGGGTTACTACGATTGATTCATGATCTGAATAAATCCGGCATCATTACCATTCAACGCATGTGTTTTACCTGTTCAAACTACCAGGTTGACAAGGGCGTTCATTACTGCAACCTTTTGAAAAGCCGGCTGGCCGCCCATGAATTGCGAGTGGATTGCCCTGACCATGAATTACAGGCATGAGTTCAATTACCGGGCATATAGCGCAAATTAAAAACAAGAATTAAAAAAGGCTGCCGCAGATTCGGGGCGAAATGCAAATGAAGTAAAACTCCTGCTGGCCACTAAAACCGTTTCAGCAGAAAACATTAAGATAGCCTTTGAAGCGGGCGAAACCTTGATTGGTGAAAACAAAGTGCAGGAGCTTGTTGAAAAGGCTGATTTTCTCAAAACCATTCCGCATCAAGCACACTTCATCGGGCATTTACAAACCAACAAAATTAAGGAAGTAATCAGGTATGCCGATTGTATTCAATCGCTTGACCGAATTGAATTGGCAGAAAAATTACAAAAGCGCTTAGAGTTTGAGCGCAAAACCATGGATGTCTTTTTACAAGTAAACACATCATACGAGGCAAGTAAATTTGGTATCTCTCCGGAAGCAGCAATAGCCTTTGCGTTACAAGTAAAACCGCTCGACCGGCTTAATATAAAGGGGCTCATGACCATTGGGCTTTTCTCTGCAGAACCTGAGCAAGTACGTAAATGCTTTCGGTTGCTAAAACACATACAAGACCAACTGCTGCAAAAAGATATTCCTGTTCATGAATTATCTATGGGTATGAGCGGTGACCTTGAAACGGCTATTGCCGAAGGTTCAACCATGGTGCGGGTTGGTACGGCCATTTTTGGCCAGCGCGCCTATCCTGACAGTTATTATTGGAATGAGAAAAACGGTGCGCAGGTGTAAATTCGATTGTCTGTTTTTTTCTCCTGACTTATTTGCTGCCCTTTTTTTCCGTAAGGTCACTCAACCTCACAATTTTCACTTCCGGTAAATCCCAATCAACACTTCTTCTTTACCATCAATAGCCGGTAACGGTAGCCCAAGTATTTTGGCTATTAGCGGATACACATGTATGTTTTGAAAGGGTGCCACCGTTACTCCTCTTTTAATATTGGGTCCTTGCGCATAAAAAACTCCATACATATCGCGCACCGTTGCCGGGTCATAGCCATGCACACCCATTTTGGTTCCCACCTTGGCTGAACTTAAAAACCGTTCGCGCGAACCTTCGCGGATATAATAACCTTCGTGGGCCATGATCATCACATCGCCCACACGTTCGTGCGTATATTGCCAGGTTGCCGGGTAATCTTCTTTCTTCAATACTGTAAAATTCTTTTCGTTTCTTTTCAGCACGGCAAACAATGAATCTTTCTTCGCCTTTGAATCCACGTACAAATGCGTTTGTGTACCGCCATTTACCAACTTAATGCTTCGGTTTTTCCGGTCAACCAATTCATCTACAAAAATAAAGATCTCCTCTACCACCGAAAGTTCTTTCATGCCATGATCAGAAACAAGAATCACATTTACCGGCAGTTTGGTAGCTTCAATGCCAGTCATTAATTCGTTCAACATCGAGTCGGCACGAAGCACAGCCTGTTGCGTTTCAGGTGCATTTGGTCCAAACTCATGGCCTTCATGATCAGGAAAAGAAAAGTAAAGCGTAATTAAATGAGGTCGTTCTGCTGCTGGAAGCTTGAGCCAATCCAGAACCTGCTGCACACGCTTGCGCGGATCGATGGTGTCATCGAATGGAAAATAATAGTCGGGCCTGTGGGCCTGATCGCTGACTTCTGAACCCACCCAAAAAAAAGAAGCCGACTTCATGTTGTTTTGTCTGGCCAATGTCCAAAGAGGCACACCGCCATAATAAATCGGGTTAACCACACGGTCTTTATTGCGCATACCATAAAATTCGTTGCGCGTGCGATCATAAAACGAATTATCCACTAACCCATGATTGCCGGGGTTCAATCCGGTAACGATGGAGTAATGATTGGGAAATGTTTTGCTGGGAAACGATGGAATGATGGCTTCCGCCTGCGCTCCTTTTGCAATAAATTTCCTGAAGTTTGGTGGGTTGTATTTTGCTACGTAATCATGCCGGAAGCCATCAAAAGAAACAAGCACTACATATGGCTTTTCCTGGGCCTGCGCAGAAATAGCCAGAAACAACCCAATTACAAACAGATATTTTTTGAAAGGGTACACGAAGATGATTTTGTTCTTTTTGCTCCTGATTTACCTACTTAAACCGCTCGAGATAAAGTATATCACCTACTTTTTGTCCACCACCAGTCTATTGTTACGATTGGCGATCTCCCAAGCTGTATAAAAAACAGTTTGTGTACGCTTGGTCAGCAGGTCGAATTCAATTTTATCAACCTCATCGCTGGGTTTGTGGTAATCTTCGTGGATACCATCAAAGTAGAATATGATGGGAATATTTTTCTTGGCGAAGTTCCAGTGGTCAGAACGGTAGTATATGCGATCGGGGTGATCTTCTGCATTGTAGGTATAATCAAATACCAGGTTGGTATAGGTTTTATTGGTTGCCTCGCTGAGTGTATGCAACTCAGACGACAGTTTGTCTGAACCAATTATATATACATACGGTGGGCTGTCTTTATGTTGTGGATCTCTGCGGCCGATCATATCGATGTTCAGATTCACAACGGTTTTATCCAATGCGTAAATTGGATTTTCAGAATAGTATTCCGAGCCGAGCAAACCCTTTTCTTCCCCGGTAACGGTCATAAACAAAATACTTCTGCGCGGTCCGTTGCCTTCCTGTTTTGCCTGTGCAAATGCTTTGGCCAATGCCAATACCGCTACGGTACCCGATCCATCATCATCAGCCCCGTTGTTAATTTTATCTCCTTCTGCGCGTGGCGAAATACCGATATGATCATAGTGTGCTGTAATGACCACTACTTCATCCTTCTTATCGGTTCCTTCCAAAAAGCCCAACACATTTTCTGATTTTACTTCGTAGGATGTTACTGAAACCGAATACGATACTGATGTAGGTTTTACTTTGGCTACCTTTGCTCCTGCCGATTTTTTTAATTTTTCATAGGAGGTATTAAATAGTTTGCCCGCAGTTTCTGTGGAAACAAAAAACGAATTAGGACCACCACTTGATGGTTTATTCAGGCTCAATCCGCCTCCGCGAAAGTTTCGGGCCATACTTGAAAAGCGTTGAAAGTCTTCGGCCTTTTCAATAACCGCAATAACTGCTTTTGCACCTTTTTCGCGCAAAGTGGCTAATGTTGGGTTGCGCATCATAGAAGTTGTTGGGTCTAACGCAACCAGTACCGCTTTGTCTTTCACATCAATCTTTGCCAGTTCATCGGCTGTTCCGGCACCGGCATATACTAGTGGTAATGTTACAGGGCCACCGGTATCGCTACCTCCAAAAGAAATATATTCCTCCGGTTTAAGTTCTGCGGTGGCGGTTTTCAACACAACCACCGGGGCCGAGGTACCATACAATGGAACGGGTTGGTAGTTACTTCCGTTTACGGGTGCTTTTAAACCAAGCTCCTGAAAATAAGCGGCTATAAATGCGGCTGCCATCTTCTGGCCCCGCTTTCCGGTTTCCCGTCCTTCCAGCGCATCCGATGCTATAATGGTTAAATCCTCTTTCAGGTTTTTTTCGGTAATCGTTGCCGCATACTTAACGGCTGTAGGGTTTTGTTGCGCAAACGCAAAAACACAGGTGGCCCAAAGACCCAGAAATAAAATCTTTTTCATTTTATATTAAAATTTGATTTTGAACTGTTGCATCACAAACAGGATGCTCGAAATATAACCGGTTTTTCTTTCTTTTAAACGTGAATTGATCTGTCTGGTTAAATAATTATACCAGCCTGAACCTTATGTGTTGGCCTCCAGCAATTTCAACAACTGAAACTGATTTCTTGCACGCACCAGGTTTTGTTCGGGGTAGTGAATGGTGTAATAGGTATTGCCCCGCAGAAAATCGGCCAGAAAGCGCAAGGCCATAATGTACGTCATCATTTTACCTGCAAAAGGCACAGCTACTAACTCCGCATCAGACATGTACTCCTTCATCTGCGATAAATAACCATCGAGCAGCGCATCATAAATTTCTTTACGAAAAGCAATGCGGGTAATGTCTTGTTCTTCTTCACTTACCGGACTTACACAGGTACGCACCATATCGCCCAAATCGTAAATAAAATAGCCGGGCATCAGGGTATCCAGATCAATCACACAAACTGCCTTTCCGGTAAGTTTGTCAAATAATATATTGTTGATCTTGGTGTCGTTGTGGGTAACCCGCGTAACCAACGAGCCTCCACGGATTAACTTATTGTATTGCTGAACCAGCGGCTGAAATTGTTTGGCCAGGTTTATTTCTTCCTGTGCCTGTTCAATTACTGACGGTGCCGCCCGGGCCAATTCTGTTTCGAACTGTTCGTATCGCCATTGCAGATCATGAAACCTGTCTAAGGTTGGTTCAAACCGGGTACTGTCAATGCCATTTAAATTTCGGGTTAGCAAGCCAAACCCTTTTGCGGCTTCCCATGCTTGTTTGGCTGATGTCACAAAATCTACCGTAAGGGTATTTTCAACAAGAGGATACGCGCGCCACGGAAATCCATCTTCGGCATAAATCAATTCATTGCCTTGCTTATCGCGCAAAGCGGTAAGAAAGAAATAGTGTGGATGATGAGCCTTCAGAAAGTCGGCAGCCAACCGGTTGTTACGGGCAATTGCTTCCGGCCTGGTAAACACATTTTTATTAATGCGTTGCAATACAAACTTTTTGTGCGTTTTCAACCAGAAATGTTTGATGGATATGGCCCGAGCCAATGGGGCTTATGGTTGCCTTTGCTGAAATGGCAAAAGCGTTGGAAACAGAAACCGGTATAACCATGCTACGCATACACTACCACAATTTTTCAGGATACTCACCTTGTTGCACCAGATCTTTTATTTTTTTCGATACCGTTTCTTTATCTTCTTTGTAGGTAACACCAAACCAGGTTTTGCCTCCGGGCAACACCTGTACTTTGCCCAGGCCGCGGTTAATCAATTCGGTTACCATCAACGCGATGTAAAACTCGGCCGAAGGATTTTGAATATTTTTTTCTACAAACTCAGTAAACATTTTTTCGGTTAAGTCGAATGCGCCTGGTTGAAAGCCCCAGCAATTCATCGATACAGGAGCCATCGGGTTTAATTCTTCATCACTTTCTTTTCCTTTTGAAAAAATCTTGTCGCCCTGGCGCACTATGGTTGTCAACTCGCGCATACCCGTTAAGAATCCGTTTGCATCGGCTGTAGCCACCCCACGCGACACGCTGCCATAATCGCTCAATACATTTTTTAACGTATAGCCAACCATGGCGTGGTGATTGGCCGGGGCGGTTTTAAAAAATGCAGCCAGCGAGTCAAATGCCTCCCTTCCATAAAAATCATCGGCATTGATAACGGCAAATGGGCCATCAATTACCTCTTTGCCACACAACATGGCGTGTGTGGTCCCCCACGGCTTTTTCCGGCTTACCGGTTGAAACCGGGCAGGAACAAATTTATCAAGTGTTTGTACCACAAAATCCACCTCTGCTTTTCCTTGAAGTTTGGGCAGAAAAATCTCTTTTACGGTTTCTTCTATTTCATCGCGCACCACAAACACAATCCGGCCAAAGCCTGCCCGCACCGCATCGTACAGCGAGTAGTCCATAATAGTCTCGCCATTAGGCCCAAAGCCATCAATTTGTTTTATTCCTCCATAGCGGCTACCCATGCCGGCAGCCATTACCAGTAACGTAAGCTGTTGTTGTTTCAAGATTTTTAAAGAATTAAAAAGGTTAGCTATTGTTTTACAAGATGCAAAAATAGAAGTTTACTAATCAAAGTCTAACCCCTGTACCTATGACCCAGGCACGTCCATCCAGTTATCTGATGTCCATTACCATTATCGGGATTCTGTTTTTTATTTTCGGTTTTGTTACCTGGATTAACGGCACACTGATTCCTTATCTGAAAATTGCGTGTGAATTAAAAACGGACTTTCAATCGTACCTGGTTGCTACTGCGTTTTTTATTGCTTACACCGTAATGGCTATTCCGGCCTCGTATGTGTTAAAGAAAACGGGGTATAAAAAAGGTATGTCGGTAGGACTATTTATAATGGCCATTGGAGCCATCTTGTTCGTGCCTGCAGCGCAAGCCCGCAATTTTGATATGTTTCTGGTTGGTTTATTTATTATAGGCACTGGTTTGGCGCTGCTTCAAACTGCTTCCAATCCTTATGCAACCATCATTGGGCCCATTGAAAGTGCTGCGACACGCATTAGTATAATGGGTATTTGTAATAAGGTGGCGGGTATTCTTGCCGGTTTAATTTTTGGATACATCGCATTAAACGATGCCGATGCGCTTGAGGCCAGTTTAACTACCATGGATGAGGTAACAAAAAACGCTACCCTTGACGAACTGGCCAGCCGGGTAATTGTTCCCTATATGATTATTGCAGGCATATTGGTGTTGCTTTCAATAGCCATTCTCTTTTCTTCATTGCCTGATATTGATGATAGTGGTGAGGATGAGGCACAAACTCAACCTTCATCCGGAAAAACCAGTGTGTTTCAGTTTCCACACCTGGTACTTGGCGTTATTACCCTGTTTCTTTATGTAGGAGCAGAAGTAGTGGCGGGTGATACGATAATCAGTTATGGTAAATCGTTAGGAATAGAATTAGCAACGGCACGTTACTTTACACAAGCTACCCTTGCGTGCATGCTGGTTGGTTACATTGTTGGTATTATTGCCATTCCTAAATACATGAGCCAGGCTACTGCATTAAAAATATGTGCGTGGTTGGGCGTTGCTTTTACAGTTGGCGCTGTTTTAACAAACGGGTATGTTTCAGTTGCCTTTATCGCATTGCTGGGCTTAGCTAACTCACTCATGTGGCCTGCCATTTTTCCGTTAGCGATTGATGGCCTCGGCAAATTCACCAAAATAGGTTCGGCATTGTTAATCATGGCAATTGCCGGTGGTGCTATTATTCCGTTGGTATATGGTTGGCTGTCCGAAATTACATCCAGCCAGCAGGCATACTGGATGATGGTACCATGCTATTTATTTATTCTCTTTTTTGCTACCAAAGGTTATAAAGCAGGTAAAGCCGCATGACACGCTGGGGCGCCTTACTGGTTTTGTTTTTATCGATTGGATATGTATGGGCCCAACCATACCAACCGCGCGATCTTACGGCCGAAAATATTTTTTCAAACAACATTGAAGGTCCCAACGTTGACAAAGCCGGAAATTTATACGTAGTAAATTTTCAACGCGATGGTACCATTGGCCTCGTAAAACCCAATGGCGAAGTTGAATTGTTTGTTACCTTGCCTGAAGGTAGTGTAGCCAATGCCATTATGTTTGATAAAAAGGGCAACATGTTGCTGGCCGATTGGCAAGGCCACAATGTGTTGAAAGTAGATGCCCGCACCAAGGCTGTAAGCGTGTTCGTTCACAACGACCAATTCAATCAACCCAACGATTTGTGCATTCGTAAATCCGGAAAGCTGTTTGCCTCTGATCCTAACTGGAAAGAAAACACCGGCAAACTCTGGCGCATCGATGGCCCCGGTAAAGCCACATTACTGGCCGACAACATGGGCACCACCAATGGCATTGAACTTAGCCCGGACGAAACCAGGCTTTATGTGAATGAAAGCGTTCAACGCACCGTTTGGGTGTTTGATGTGGACCGGAAAGGGAACATTTCCAATAAAAAACTATTCCACAAGTTTGAAGATTTTGGTTTGGATGGAATGAAGTGCGACAAGCAAGGCAACCTGTACGTAACACGACATGGCAAAGGAACCATTGCAATCCTTTCACCGAAAGGAGATCTTCTGCGCGAAGTACAGATGAAAGGCAAGCTAACAAGCAATCTTACCTTTGGCGGCCCCGATGGAAAAACCTGTTTCGTTACGTTACAGGATCGCAAGTGTGTTGAGGTTTTTGAAAGCGAAGTGGCCGGAAAAAAATTCCAATGAACTATTTTCTGTTTGCATTTGTATTAGCCGGGTTCTCCGCGTATGCACAACCTGCTTTTCAGGTAGTACCTTTAGGCGTTAAAGGTGGTGTTGATGAAAGTAATCTGTCTGCCTATGCCCTGGCAGCCAGCGGCACACAAGATTATGTTTGCTTAGATGCCGGTACGCTTCATACGGGCATTCGTGCGGCCATTAAAAAGAAAGTGTGGAAAGGTGATGCAACCGCTTTTCTGCGCAAGCATGTAAAAGGATATTTGATTTCCCATCCGCACTACGATCATGCAAACGGGTTGATTACCAACTCACCCGATGATTCGGCCAAATACATTTATGGTATTGAGAGTTGTTTGTCGGTTTTAAAAGAGAAACATTTTAGCTGGAAGAGTTGGGCAAATTTTGGGAACGAAGGAGAAGCCCCCACGTTAAATAAATATACGTACCAAACCTTAGTTCCCGGTAAGGAAGTGCCCTTGCACAACACGCCCCTGTTTGTTACTCCGTTTGTATTGAGCCACGTTAGCCCAACCGAAAGCACTGCCTTTCTGGTACGAAGCGGGGATAGCTATTTGTTGTACTTAGGCGATACGGGTTGCGACCGGCTGGAGAAATCCGATAAACTCATGCAATTGTGGACAGCGATTGCGCCACTCATTCAAACAAAAAAACTAAAAGCTGTTTTTATCGAAGTTTCATTTGCTAACGAACAACCCGATAATTCCTTGTTTGGACACCTTACCCCCAACCTGCTTAAGGAAGAATTATCGGTGCTCGAGAAACTAACCGGGGCCGGCCAGTTAAAAAACCTGAATGTGGTAATTACGCACATGAAGCCGTTGGGCAACCGCGAAGAAACAATACGGAAACAAATTGCAAGCGGAAACACCTTAAGCGTAAATTTTATTTTCCCTCAACAAGGTAAGGCTCTTACGTTTTAAAGAAAGATCTGCATAGTAGCTACTAAAAAAGAAAAGCCCCGGCTGGAATAGGACCGGGGCTATTGCGGATTGATTAATAATAGTCGTACAAAACTACCTGGGTATCGCCCGGGGCTGAGGCGGTACGTTTTAGCGGTAACCCATCCGGGCTGAATTCATAGGTTATCGTGTAGGAAAGGTCACTATTAATCAGGTGTTGTTCGTAACGATAAGCGCCTGCCAGGTTTATCTGTGCTTTTACAGTTGGAAGAATTTCAAACATAGCGATGGGTGCGCTTACATCCATGTACTGATCATAGGTCTGAGTTGATACCAAAACGGGTTCTTCGGAATTTGGTGAGTCCTGATAGGTCAATGCCTTGTAAATATTACCATTTGTAAAATACAGGTAGATGTTAAACAGTCCACGCTTAAACGAACCATCTTTCTGCTTATAGAATGGTTCCACACCTCCCACATTTCCTGCATCATCATAGGCATAATTAGCATACTGAATCAATACACCATCCTGGTAAACATCGGCTCGTTCTATGCGATTGTTTTCCCAGGTGTAAACCACATCACGACCCAACCACAGGTTTCGCTTTACAACCCTATCTTGCGCATCGTAAAAGTATGTATCGGTTAGGGTGGTTGTGTTGTGGGGGGCATTGCGTACGGTAATTACTCTGGCAATTCTTCCGGTGGCATCGTACTCATACGTGCGCTTTTCTCCGTTCTCGCCCGCATGGATCGTATATGTTTTCAACCTTCCGGCCAGTTCATCATCACTTATGGTTACTTTTTGTAAAACACGTTGCCCCAAAATAACTGACCCTTCTGTGCTCACTAAAGAAAACTCAATTTCCGTGTACCCGGTAATCACGGTATTGTTAATTGCTTCTACGGTAAAGCTCAGTTCAGCAGTACCAGCAGGTGCCTCCAGGGTTATCCGGCCATTCGTGCTGGCGGGTTGTGTAACGAAAGTGCTACTATTGCTTGTATTCATTTCAACTACCACTTTGCTATCAACCGAAACAACTGGCGATAAAACAATTTTATATGCAACCGCTCCTTCATTTTCTTTTACGGTTTCTGCTTGCTCAATAAAATTGGCAGTGCTCCACACAGGCTCAGGGTCACCATCGGTATCGTCATCTTCAATTACCAGTTCAAAAGTTTTCTGCTCACCTAAAAGGAAACCGCTGGATTCATCAATAGAAATCAGCAGCGTTTGGTTACCTTCCGTTAATGCATTGTCGACCGGTTTTACATTGAATTGCAATTGAGTTACTCCTTTTGCTACAGGCAACGATAAAATGCCATCCACATGCATAGGATTGGTTTGTATTCGGTTATGTTCGCCTTCCGCCACCATTAGCCGTATAGTTCCGGCTGCTGTTGTGGCGCGGTTAAGGGTAAGTACAACCAGGGCACCCTCTGTACTGTTTTCAGAAATGGTTAAGGTTTCATTTTGAAATTGGACCTGAACCAACGGCTCCGACACAAGGTCTTCGGGGTCTTCACAACTCATCAGGGCCACCAGTAGCAGCCCACTCATCATTTTTGCAAATCGGGTTTTCATATCATTTTATTTTATCCCTTTCACGATTTTGAGATGCTGGCCGACATGATAGTTTATGACAAAAACAGGACAATTCGCGCCATTTGGTTTTTGCCTGTCAGGCTATCCGGCTTGTCACCCTCCTGGTGGTTACACGTACCATCCTCCCGTGTTAATAACCGTTGATAAAGAAAATTACTGGCGAACCAACCGAATCAGTCACGTAACGTATTATTGTGCATTCGACAACCCTATGTTTGCTCACATGCCCATCATCCAGGGAATTCTCTATGGTTCCGTTCAACGGGGTGCGCAACTTTCCGATTTATGCGACTGTATTGGGATTTCAGTGAACGATTTGGGCGACTCTGAATTTAAAGTGCCATTTGAACAAGCCTGCCTAACGTGGGAGTGTTGCGCGCACCAAACTAAAGACAATCTGCTTGGTCTTCATTTAGGCGAAACCAGTACCATGTCTGTCTTAGGCCTTGTAGGAAACCTGATGCAGAGTTGCCCGGATTTGCTATCCGCTTTTGAAACGATGACGCACTACATAGATCTGGCCACAGATATGATTCACTTCGGAATAAAACAAAATGCGCGTGAAGTAACTCTATCCTACAAGCCTCAGACACTTTGGCTCAAAACAAAATCCATAAGCATTCGCCACTCCATGGAACAATCCATGGCAGGAACCTGCATGTTTTCAGTTTACTTGCGGGCAAAAGAGTCAGGCCCGTACAAACGATTTTCAACCATAAACGGGGTGGTGACCTGGCCGAGTACCACCGCGTGTTTGGTACTCCGGTTCAGTTTAATGGAATTGGCAATCACCTCGTATTCAAAAAAGAAGACTTGCTTACTCCGATACTTAGTCACGATAAATCGTTGTTTGCCTTCTTCGATAAAATATTGCGCGAAAAGAAAGTAACTACCCACCAAAGCCTTTCCGAACAAATTAAACATTTGGTGCGCACCGAATTCCAAGGGCATATTCCATCCATTGAAACAGTGGCCAGCCGATTGAACATGACAACCCGCACACTGCAGCGCAAACTAACAGCCGAAGGAGTTTCTTACCGTGCTCTGGTTGCTGAAGTACACAAGAAATTAGCCGCGCAACTATTTAAATTAAATAGCAGTGCTTCACAAATCTCAAATTTACTTGGCTACTCCGACCCGAGTGCCTTTCGCAGGGCTTTTAAAAAATGGAATGATCGGTAGGTAACAAAAGCCATCACGCAAATTCTGCACATGCGGAGCATGGCATTCATCCCTCCGTATGTTTTTAAGATTGCTTCTATTATTTCGTCAGCATTTCATCAATACATTTGCTTATCATTATTTCCCGCTGCTTATAATTACCGGTAACCAACTGGTAAGAAATAGCACGCTGATCTAATTCATTCTTAAACACCTCAAACATTTTCTCGCGTTCACTTCCCAAATCACGCATATGATCAGCCACCCACGGCACATCAATATCAAACAAAAAATATTGATCGTACTGAACCTGTTTTTCTAATTCAAACAGAACAGCCGGTACTGTATGTAAATAATGCCGCGAATAGATTTGCGTGGTGATGGTATCGGTGTCGCAAAACAAAATCTTGTTGGCCGTTTTTATTTTCTCATTGATGCGCTCAATCTGGGCATAGCCAATTTTAATAATGTCGGCTTCGGTAAAATCATTGCTGGTAATTAACTCGCGCGCAACTTCAGGAACAAATTCTGTATGGTAGCGTTTGGCCATCTTTTGAGCCATAAAAGACTTGCCCGTACTTTCTGAACCATAAAAGCAAATCTTTTTTACAAAGTAGGGGCGCACCACAGCCGGAATAAAATCCCAATACCGAAACGGCTTTGCCCGGATAAGCGAAGCGGAAACGGGTACCTTGCTTCGCTCGGGGTCAAATGAAATATGTGTGGCGTTTAAGTTGGCTGCAAATGGATATCCGTAAGCTTCTGAGCTTACCACGATATCAATCTTCGGGTAAACCTGGCGCATGGTGGCAGCCCACACGCTTGTGCGATCGGCTAATGGAATTGACTCATCATCAAAATCATCTTTAATAATTGAAGGAACTATATTCGGACTGTCTTTGAATATTTCTTTAATCCACGAAAAACGCAATTGCGGATCGATGGTATCATTTGGTGTGAAACTCATCGATACAATCACTTCATCGGCCTGCGTGGCAGCAAACTCAATCAGTGCCACATGGCCTTTGTGGATGGGCATAAACTTTCCTATTACCAACGCGCGTGTCATGTTACGGAATAACTTCTATACTCACGAATCCAATTCCATAATGCAAAACCAGCAATGCCGGTAAACACGGCATACTCAACACCAAAGAACATGGCGCCTTTCACAAAATACAATCCGGTAGCTACTACATCGATCAAAATCCAGATAATCCAGCATTCAATTTTCTTTTGCACCATTAAAAAGGTGGTGATCACACTCATCACCAGGATAAATGAATCCACAAACGGATAGGCGCTGGGTAAGTTGAACAACAACGGAAACCACTCATGCAGGCGGGAGGCTAAGGTTCCCATCAGAAAGGTGCCTACGATACCAACTCCCAGCCAAAACCAAAACACGGCTGGCTTCATAAAACTTACCTTCAATTCCTTTTTCTTATCTTCTTCACCGGGTTTGGGATTAGCCCATCGCCACCAGCCTAAAATGTTGGTAACAAAAAAGAAGGCCATCAAAAACATATCGGGGTAAAGTTGAATCTGGTAATAGAAGAATGCAGAAAGCACCACATTAACAATACCGATTGGCCAACTCCAGATATTTGCCTTTGCGGAAAGTGCAACCGCTAACAATCCGAACAATACAGCAAAAAACTCCAGGTAACTGAGGGAATAGCCCAGCACGGTAAAAAAGATTTTTTCGATATCAAAAAATAACATGAGCAGGTGTGATGGAGATGAGCTTATAGTTTAATACACACATTCTTCTCATCGGTAAAGAACTTCAGTGCTTCAAAGCCGCCTTCGCGCCCAATGCCGCTTTGCTTCATACCGCCAAACGGAGTGCGCAAATCGCGGAAGAGCCAACAGTTTACCCATATTATGCCACTCTTAACTTGTGCGGCTACACGATGTGCCCGTTTTAAATTTTCTGTCCAGATAGTGGCTGCCAACCCGTAGGTGGTACTGTTTGCATACTCCAACACTTCAGCTTCTGTATCGAATGGCATGATGGTAACAAGCGGACCAAAAATTTCTTCCTGGTTGGTGCGGCAGGTATGTGGCAACCCGGTAATGATTGTAGGTTCTAAAAAATATCCATCCGCACAACGGCCGGTAAGTTTCACCTGCTTGCCACCTTGCACAATTGTTCCGCCTTCTTGTTTGGCCAACTCAATATAGGAAAGCACTTTTTTCATGTGAGTATCAGAAGCCATTGCGCCCAGGTTGGTTTTTTCATCCAGCGGATCGCCTACAACTAAAGCTTTTGTACGTGCTGTAAATTCCTTTAAAAATTTTTCATAAAGTGGCCGCTCTACAAAAATGCGCGAGCCACACAAACAGATTTCGCCCTGGTTGGAGTAGGAAGATTGAATGGTGGTACTTACGGCCTTTTCAAAATCGCAATCGGCAAAAATGATGTTCGGGTTTTTTCCACCCAACTCCAGCGAAAGTTTTTTAAACATGGGGCCGGCTGTAGCGGCAATAATTTTTCCGGTGGCTGTACCTCCTGTAAACGAAATGGCTTTGATTTCAGGATGTTCAATAATTGCCTGCCCGGCTTTAGGACCAACACCATGCACAATATTTAAAACTCCGGCAGGCAAGCCTGCTTCCATACAAAGTTTAGAAAACAAATAAGCCGTCATGGGTGTAATCTCCGATGGTTTGGCCACCACCGTGCAACCGGCTGCCAATGCAGGCGCTACTTTCCAGGTAAACAAATACAAGGGCAAATTCCAGGGTGAGATACAACCCACTACCCCAATTGGGGTGTATTGCGTGTAATTAATCGCTTCTTCATTTGTGAAGTGTGCATCGGCACTTTCATGAAGAATAGCGGTGGCATAAAACCGGATGTTGGCGGCTGCCCGTGGTATATCCAACGACTTAGCCAGTTTAACCGGCTTACCCTGATCAATACTTTCAGCCAATGAAAGTTTATCGAGGTCGCGTTCAATCAATTCAGCAATTTTTATAAGTATTGCTGACCGATTGCTGGCTGGGGTAGCCGCCCACTTCGGAAATGCCGCCCGGGCTGCCTCTACGGCTTTCGTTACATCTGGTTTATCCGAGTCGGGAACCAGGGCATAGGGTTTGCCAATGGCCGGGTTTATTGTAGGAAAAAAATTACCGCTAACCGGATTTGTTAATTCGCCATTAATGTAGTTCAGAATTTTTTCCATGAGCCGAAATGTGGCTCAAGTTAACGGATGTTTATGAATAGATGTAGTTCTCCCTCTTACTTCTTAACAATCTGAAATTCCACTCTTCGGTTTCGTTGCCGGTTTTCTTCGGTATCGTTTGGTGCAATGGGTTTGTTGGGGCCAAATCCTTTACCGGTAATCCGGTCTTTCTTAATACCTTTTTTAATAAGATATTCCCGCACGGCCATCACCCGGTTTTCAGATAGTTGCTGCAAAGCCTGTTTATTACCCACATTATCGGTATGGCCTTGTATTTCGATTTTAATTGTTGGGTTTTCGTCCAGTATCTGAGCCAGGCGATCGAGCTCGGGGAATGATTGGGGTTTCAAAATCGGTTTACCCTGCTCGAAGAAAACGTTATTCAGCAAAATGCTTTCTCCTTCTTCGATGGGCATGAGGTATAAATCTCTTTTTACTTCGGTGTATTCGGTAATGGGCGCCAATTCCATGTTTTCATTTACGGAAAGGAATCCTTTTGCTTCGGCCCGTATTCCATAGTGTTTGCCATCGGGTAGTGTAATACGATAAGAGCCGGTGGCCGGATCTGAAATAGCTTTTCCTGCCTCTTCTTTGGCGGCAAGGTCTTCAAAAATAATATCTGCCTTTACCGGTTGTTTGGTTTTTGCATTGAGTGTGTGGCCCAACACTAAGAGCACCGGGCTTGGCTTAATAGCCTGCGGAAGTTTTATTCGAACAATATCGTTTTGGCCCGTTTCGTTGGCAGCGCTACTGATATACGCATAATCGGCTGCGGCCGAAACTGTATAATACGCATCAAATGCCGGGGTATTGATTTCGGGGCCCAGGTTTACCGGTTCAGTCCAATCGGTCCAACCATTCCCCTTTCGTTTGCTCATAAATATATCAGCACCTCCATAACCCGGGTGGCCATCGGATGCAAAATAAAGTGTGCGGCCATCCGCAGCTAAAAAGGGTGCCAGCTCATTCATTCCGGTATTAATCTTTTTACCCAGGTTTATAGGCGCAGACCATACACCATTATTATCTTGAACCGTTACATATATGTCTTTGTCTTCCTTTTTTTGCTCCTTTACATATTCAACGTTTCCGGGAAGTTTTACTGCAAATACAATCGCCTTTCCATCGGCCGAAAGCGAACCTTCCATGTGATTGGCCTCATTTTTAAATTTTACATTCAGCCATTCTGGTTCAGACCACCCGGTGGCCGTTTTTCTGCGCACCTTAAATCCTTCTGTAAGACAAAACAACATCATGTTATTATCCGCACTAATTGCCGCTAAATTATTTACCCGGCTCGTGTTTATTTCCGGCCCGAGTTTGCGACTCTTGCTCCAGGTTATACCATCTTCGGAAGTGGTGATCCAGATATCGGATGTTTCTTCATCTGGTTTGGTTTGTGTGGCCGGGTCATCTCGTACCGCAAAATAAATGGTGCGGCCATCGGTTGTAATCTTTGGCGAGATATCTCCGTAAATGGTGTTTACATGGCTCCCCAGGTTCTCTTTTACCAACCCGGTGGTCATCTTATCAGGAAGGTTAATCTTTACATCGTGTTTAAAAATAAGATCGTCTATCTCCAAAACCATGTTGGTGTAGTTGGTAAATCCAATCGCATTGCCATTTAGTTTCTGCACCTCAATTTCTTTTACCTTCTTGTCATTAATATAAAAGCTCCACACTGCATTTTTTTGTTGCACCCGAAGGTGGTTGGTTTTACCTGTGGGATTAATGTGTTTATTCTCAACCCATTCATCATTTCCCTTTACCTTATCAGCCCCACGTATTTTGTAATACCCTGTGCCTGCAATCAAAAATTCATAGTTATTTCCGGAGGGGTTTTCGCCCCACACTAATCCCACACCATTATTGTTGCTGCCCGATTTCTGAAGAAAGGTGGCCTCGAGTGAAAAATCCTTGCGCTTATCGAAGAAGGGATAAATTCGTATAACACGCCCCTTCCCTTCCTCTGTGGTGGTAATAATGTATTTTCCGCCTTCAATACGAAGGGTATAATTATCGCCAGAGCCCAGTGGCCACGACCGGTAGTTATCTGAAAAAGTTTCATTGAAAAACACGGGTTGCCCGAATGCACAACCCGAAAGAAGAATAAGCAGCGCTGTTAGTTTAGTCATAGTTTAAAAAGAAAATCTGAAATAACGTTTATTCAATCTACTCATCAATACCCTGATGGCGGTACCTTAAATACGTGCTGGCACGGATTACTTTTTCACAATTTTAAACTCCACTCTCCTGTTTCGTTGTCGGTTGGCTTCACTTGTATTGGGCACCATCGGTATGGCCCCTCCATATCCCTTCCCGCTAATCCGGTCTTTACTGATTCCTTTTGACACAAGGTACTCCTTTACGGCCTTCACCCGATTTTCGGAAAGTGCTCTTAATGCTTCCTTATTACCTACGTTATCGGTGTGGCCTCCCAATTCAATATTTACGGTGGGGTTTTCCTGCATGATTTCGACCAGGCGATCCAGTTCCGGAAACGACTCTGGTTTTAAGGTGGGGCGTCCTTGCTGAAAAAAAACATTGTTAAGCATAACACTTTCGCCAACCACAATCGGAACCAATAACAAATCTTTGCTTATTTCTTTGTATTCTGTTACCGATGCCAGCTCAAAATTTTCGTTTACAGAGAGAAATCCTTTTGCCTGTGCCCGTATGCCGTAATTTTTATCCATTGCCAGCGTAATGCGGTACGATCCGGTTTTTGGATCGGACCTTGCCACGCCTACCTCTTTGCGTGCAGTTAAATCTTCAAATAAAATATCTGCACTTACAGGTTCTTTTGTTTTGGCGTTGAGTGTCCGTCCCATCAGCAATACAACCGGATCGGGCTTTAGCTCTTTCGGCAATTTTATGCGCACCAGGTCCGAAGCTCCAATCGAATTACGATTACTAACCATAATGGCATAATCTGCTGCGGCTGATAACGTATAATACGCATCAAAATCAACTGTATTTATTTCCGGGCCCAGGTTAACCGGTTCGGTCCAGTCGGTCCATGAATTACCTGTGCGCTTACTCATAAAGATATCGTAATTGCCATAGCCGGGCCTGCCGTTAGTAGCAAAGTATAACGTACGGCCATCGGCTGCCAGAAAGGGCGAAAGTTCATCGCCCGAAGTATTGATTTGTTTACCCAGGTTTATGGGGGCACCCCAGTTTCCCTTTTCGTCTTGCAGGGTTACATAAATATCTTTTTCAAGTACATCATCGGCCGGATTGTAAAAAAGATTTTGAGCAAGTTTGGATGTAAATACAATTGCCTTTCCATCGGATGACAGGTTCGCTTCCATCGTTTTTGCTTCATTCTTAAAACGCACATTCAGGTATTCGGGCTCAGACCAACCCTCTTTGGTACGTTTTCTAACCTGAAAGCCATCAAACCGGCAAAACATTAACATGTTATTATCTGCACTAACTGCTGCCATGTTATTAACTTCGGCATCGTTAATCGGTGGGCCCAGGTTTTTACTTTTGCTCCAGGTAACACCATCCATGCTGGTGGTTACATAAATATCTTCGCCATCGTTTATTCCTCCTATATTATCGGGCGAGTTTTCACGTCCAAAATAGATGGTTCTTCCATCTGCAGTAATTATCGGACCCAAATCATCGTACGGTGAATTTACCTGCGGCCCCAGGTTTTCTTTTACCAGCCCCCTGGTAAGATTAGGCGGCAGGTTAATTTCAAATCATGCCGAATGATAAGATTGTCGATCTCCAAAATCATATTGGTGTGCGCAATAAACCCCAGCCGTGTACCATAAAGGGGCAATGCGGTTGTTTCCAGTACTTGCTGATTATTTATATAAAAATACAACCGTCCTTTCTGTTGCTCTATCTTTAATGTATTCGCCTGGCCCAGTGGGTTAACTTTGGTAGCAATCCATTCATTTAGTTTGGGGTGCACCTCGGGGCTCAGAATGCGAAAGTATCCGGTTGTGGCAATAGTAAAATCATGATACTTGCCATTTGCGTTATCGCCCCACATTAATCCAAAACCATTGTCATCCGAACCGGATTTTTGTACAAATGTTGCCTCAATTGAAAAATCCTTTTTACTGTCTATATAAGGGCTGATGGTGATGTAGCGCCCTTTATTTTTTTGAGTAGTGGTAACAATGTATTTGCCACGTTCAAGCGCAATCGTATAGTTATCGCCTTTGCCCGTCCACCAAAGCCCTTCTTTGTTGGAGCTGAAATCTTCCTGCAGCAAAACGGGAGGCTGCGCCTGCAATACCATTGAAAAAACTAAAAGGCAAACCAGTAACTTCATGAAGTAGGCAAATTACAAACTTCCGGTACGTCCTCCATCAACCGGAAGGTTTATTCCATTGATATAACTTGCGGCCGGGCTGGCCAAAAAAGCAATGGCTGCGGCCACTTCGTGTGGCTCGGCTATGCGGCCCGCTGGTATTTCCTTAATCATATCCTGACGAACCTCTTCATACGACTTACCAAACTTACCCGCATTTGTTTTTAATAATGACTCGAGCCGCCCCGTAAGGGTGGACCCCGGCAGTACATTGTTTACCGTAATTCCAAAAGGCCCCAACTCTACCGACAAGGTTTTTGCCCAATTTGCAACCGCTCCACGAATGGTGTTGGATACACCTAAACCTTTTATGGGAATTTTTACAGATGTTGAAATTACATTAACAATGCGCCCGAATTTTTCCAGCTTCATGGTGGGTACTACGGCCTGTACTAAAATCTGACTGCAGATTAAATGATTGGTGAAAGCTTTTAGAAAGTCATCGGGTTGTGCCTCAATCGCTAACCCGGCCGGAGGTCCGCCTGTATTATTAATAAGAATATGCACGTGAGTACCGGCAACAAAATCAGTTATTTTTTTCCGCAACGTTTCCGGATCGGAGAAATCGGCTACCAGGTAGTTGTGAGATGCGTGGATGGTTGGCAGTTCGCGGATTGTTTGCTTCAGTTTTTCCTCATCGCGGGCGATCAGCGTAACGGTTGCCCCCAATGTGGCCAATTCAATGGCCGCTGCCTTACCAATACCTTGTGTGCTTCCGCATACAATTGCTGTTTTTCCAGTAAGGTTCAGATTCATAAAATTAGTTTTTCAGTAAAGATAAAGAACACTAACTTTCCAGTAGCAATTAAACCCATACGATTACAAAACAATTAACTGTTACCCACATGGCTATCAGAAAACCATTTAACCTAAAACAGTGGATTACGGAGAATCGTGATCTGCTTAAGCCGCCTGTTGGAAATAAAAAATCTATATGCCGATGCCGGTGATTATATTGTGATGATTGTAGGTGGGCCAAACGCACGCAAAGATTATCATTTCAATCAAACCGAAGAGTTATTCTACCAGTTGGAAGGGAACATTAACGTGCGCATACAAGAAGATGGTAAAGCAGTTGATATCCCCATCAAAGAAGGAGAAATGTTTTTGCTACCCGCTAATACTCCGCACCGGCCGGAACGGCCCGCCCATACGGTTGGTTGGTAATTGAATGCAAACGCGAAGATCCAACCTTTGAAGACCGCCTGATCTGGTATTGCGATGCCTGCAATCATAAGTTACATGAATACAAATTTCATTTAGAAAACATTGAAAAGGATTTTCTTCCCCGCTTCCGCGATTTTTATGGCTCGCAAGAATTACGCACCTGTAAAAACTGTGGCACCGTAATGGAAACCGATCCCAGGTTTGTTTAAACTCATAAAGTGCAGCCATTGGCGGTTTGCCTTCCAGCATGAGTACTCAAAAAGGAATTGCTTATTACAGAAATAGCCCGGTGGGTGATTTAATTATTGAATCGGAAGGAGAAAGCATAACCCGCATTGGTTTTTGGAAAAAAGCGTACGGAACAGAAAGCATAACACCTGTAATTGACCAATGCCTGGCGGAGTTGAATGAGTATTTTACAAAAGGACGTAAATTTTTTTTCGTTCAATCTTGGCTTTCGCGGAACTGAATTTCAAACCCGGGTTTGGCAGGAGCTGCTGCATATACCGTATGGCACAACCATTTCGTACGAAGAACTTGCCGTTCGTGTAGGCGATATAAAATCGATCCGTGCGGTTGGGCTTGCCAATGGACAAAACCCGATTGCCATCGTGGTGCCTTGCCACCGGGTAATTGGTAAGAATGGTAACCTTACCGGCTATGGAGGTGGATTAGAAAACAAACAATGGTTATTGGAGCACGAAGGCGCTGTATTAAAACAACTTTCATTGTTCTGAACAAATAAATTAATTTTCAGCATGCAATTTGAAAATACGCTTGCGTTTGCCCGTACCCTTGATCGTACCGATCCGCTTAAAAAATTTCGTGCACTATTTCATCTTCCAAAAGTAAAAGGCAAAACAGCCCTTTATTTTACTGGTAATTCGCTGGGGCTTCAGCCGAAATCAACCAGGCAATTTTTAACCGAAGAATTAACCGACTGGGCCCAACTGGGTGTAGAAGGTCATTTGCACAGCAAACGCCCGTGGTTGTATTATCACAAGTTCACGAAAAAAGGATTGGCATTGCTTGCCGGGGCCAAACCGGCCGAAGTGGTAGCCATGAATCACCTCACAGTAAATTTGCACCTGTTGATGGTTTCATTTTATCGGCCAACAAAAAGCAGATTTAAAATAATTACAGAAGCCGGAGCCTTTTCATCCGATCAATACGCCCTCGAATCGCAAGTAAAATTTCATGGCTTTGATCCCGATAAAACTATTATTGAATTAAACCCGCGCAAACACGAGTACACCGTACGCACCGAAGATATTCTTTCGGCAATTCATCAACATAAAGATGAACTTGCTTTAGTAATTTTTGGAGGGGTACAATATTATACGGGTCAGCTTTTCGATATTAGAAAAATTACACAGGCCGGCCATGCTGCCGGTGCGGTGGTAGGGTTTGACCTGGCACATGCCATGGGCAATGTTAAACTTAATCTTCATAAAGATCAGGTTGATTTTGCTGTTTGGTGCAGCTACAAATATTTAAATGCGGGGCCCGGTGCTGTGGCCGGAGTTTTTGTTCATGAGCGCCATGCTAAACGTTTTAACTTACCGCGTTTTGCTGGCTGGTGGGGCCATCATGAACAAGAGCGTTTCCAAATGAAAAAGGGTTTTATACCCATGGCGGGTGCAGATGGCTGGCAACTTTCAAACCACCCGGTACTGCCCGCTGCTGCGTTGTTAGCTTCGTTAGAAATTTTCAGGCAAGCAGGAATAAAACATCTGCAAACAAAAAGCATTTTATTAACAGGTTATCTTGAATACCTGCTAAACCAAACCGGCTATGTGGGCGAAAAATTTTTAGTTCTAACTCCTTCCGATAAACGGGCACGCGGTTGTCAGCTTTCCATCTACATGAAGCAACAAGGCAAAAAAGTTTTCGATGTACTAACCAAAGCCGGTGTTATTGCCGATTGGCGCGAGCCCTCCGTAATTCGTGTAGCCCCGGTGCCGTTGTACAATACATTTGAAGAAGTGTATCGGTTTGCAAAAATTTTTAATGAAGCCTTGAAATAAAAATCAGCATAAGCAATTTGTATTACAGCCTTTTTTAAAAATCAGTCTGATATAGTTTTTTGAATTGCTTTTCTTTTGTACTTGCCGGCAAAGAACGGAACAGCGCATTACGAACTTTTATCATAAATGGATTTGTAGCCTGCGCAATCTTACCAATGCGGGCCGACTGGTTTGTAATAAAATGCGTACGTTTCAATCTTCTCTTTTCAAAAGAGAGAAAAACATTACTAAGCTCTCCACCTTTTAAAAGTTCATCATACAACACAGCAGCATCTTCTACTGCCTGGCAAGCCCCCTGCCCCATATTGGGTGTAGTAGCATGAGCTGCATCGCCCAGCAGCAGCACATTACCAAACGCATATTTCGAAATGGGTTTCAGATCAATAATGTCGTTCCATATTAATGCGTCATCGGGAGTTGAGTTTAGTATTGCGGCTGTCTCCTGCGGGTATTTAGCAAACCAGGTTTTCAGATCGGCTATTGTAAAATTTTTAAAACTAGTATTGTTGGCTGTACTATTTACTGTTGCAAACCAATACAATTGATTATCGGCCAGCGGTACGGCACCAAACCTTCCCTGGCTGCCCCAAATTTCGTAGCTGTTATTAATCTTCAATGCGGTATTATCCACAACGGCCCGCCAGCAGGTGTAGCCGGCAAAGCGCGGGGCAGACCCCGGAACCAGTTTTTGCCTTACTGCAGAGTGGATGCCATCGGCCACAATAAGATAATCGGCATCAAAACTACTTCCGTCTTTAAACAATACCTGTACGTTGTTTTCTTTTATAACATAGTCAACACACTTTTTACCTGTATAAAGTTTTACCTCCGGTATTTGTGCCAGCAACACTTCGTGCAACGCTGCCCGGTGAATGGTAAAATTATCAATGCCATATTCCCGGCTTATTTTCAGGCTATCGGTATAGGTAATGGTTTTGTCTTTTTCATCTTTTATGGTAAAGGATGAGAGTATTCTTCCTCTTTCCACTATTTCATTTTTAATGCCCAGCTTATCAAATGCCTTAATGGCATTGGCGGCAAGTCCCAATCCTGCGCCTACGGGTTTCATTGTTTCTGCGGCTTCAAAAACAACGGGTGTATAACCCGCTTTCCGAAAGGCGATGGCTGCGGCCAATCCGGCAATACCGCCTCCAACAATTGCAACATTCCTATTATTTGATTTTTTCATATCGGGTTACTGAATTTTTAATTGGCTTTAGACTTTGCAGGTAAGTATAGATAGATTCTAAATCTGCTTCCTTCATTCCTGCATACATATGCCAGGGCATTGGGCTGTTCAGATCATTGGGGGTATAGGTTGGTGATTGATAATTACTGTCGGCATATACTTTGAAACGTTGTACAAATGCATATTTCGTCCATTGGCCTATACCTGTTTCTTTGTCGGGAGTAATATTGGGCGATCGTACAACCCCTGCTGCTTGCCTAAACTCCATGCCACCGCCAAACTCCGAACCAGCTACTATCGCTCCCTTATGGGTTTTACTGTGGCAATCCATGCAGCCTGCAGCATTTACTAAATAAGCGCCATATAGCAACTGGTTACTTTCTTCGGGCATTGATTGCGGCTGTGCTTCCTTAGGCATAGTATTAACCAAAAAATTCAAAGGAAAATCTAACTCGCGTTCTGCCGTATTATTTTGAACAGGTACAAGCGTTCTGATATAGGCAATAATACTATAAATATCGTTTTTATCCATTTGTCCGTAATGCGTGTATGGCATTAAAGGAAATAGCGCTTCTCCTTCTTTGTTTACACCTGTAGTAATAGCCCGGAACAGTTCGCCATCGGTCCAGTTGGCCAGATTATACGGTGTAATATTGGGTGTGTAAATAGTACCCGGAAAACCCATTTCCTTTCCAAACTTTTCGCCACCACTACCCGGGTTATCTGTTATTGGCCCGGCAAACTTTGACCAGTCGCGCGAACTATGACAGTCCATACATACTGTTACATGGTTTGCCAGATAACGGCCGCGCGCTATCATTTCAGATGTTGGCTCAATCTTTATATCGGCTGGTGGATTTACATTGGGCAAAAACATTTTCACATAAGTGCCTGTAAACCCAACTCCAATAAAAACAACGGTAAGTATACCGAGTGCTATTCCATAAACTTTATTTTTCATTTTATTAAAAATTACAGATCAAAGGTGGTGGGTATGACTTGCCTGGCATAGATATATTTTGCTGAATTGTAGAAAATACTGAATGAATTGTAAGAACAATCTGTTTGAACTGTGGAGAGCATAACACCATTATTTCAATTTTCCTTCGCATCAAAAACTCAGGAAAAAGAACTCGAAATTCCCGACCTACTTAATGTTATGTTTCAATCAAGCGGTTGCCATTGCTTTATTAAAAATCAAAGGCCTGATAAAATTGGTTTTAGCGGTGTTTAATGATTTCATTTTCCAGCCAAAATCCCGTTCGGGCGGTATAGTTCAATTGGAAAATGGGCTTGTTAAAGTGATCATTGTTAATGACTATATGTGTCGAATGTTTTTGTTCTGGTTGATTAGATTACCTCATTGGCAGACACCTTCTGTTTCCATAATACCCTACTGTTCAGTTACCTATTGGCCGTTATTTGCCTAACCACTTTTTAAATGCATTCACTTTTTCGCGGCTTACCAATGCTTCTTTTTCATTTTCGGGTATTAATTTCAGAGAAAGTCTGTTACCAAAGTAATCCTCAATTCTCTGAATACTTTGTAAGGAAACGATATATGAACGGCTGGTTCGGAAAAAGTTTCAGGATCTACCATTGCTTCAATCTCATCCAACGTATAATCTACCACATACGCTTTATTATCGAATGTTTTAAAGAAGGTGAGCTCTTCAAAATAAAAATATCCAATATCCTCTATGGATATCGATATTAATTTTTGCAAGCTCTTAACCAGAAATCGCTTTCTGTATTGAACCGGTTGTACTAATCGAAAAGAACGCAGCAATTGTTCAATATCTTTTGAATCGGACACGGCATTGGTTTTAGAATGTCCATAAAGTCGTCTGTATTTTTCGATGGCTGCCCTCAACTCATCTTTCTGAACTGGCTTTAACAGGTAATCAATGCTATTCAATTTGAATGCCTGCATAGCATACTCATCATACGAGGTGATAAAAATGAGCATACTCTCTACCGTTAGATTTCGGAAAATCTCAAAGCTCTGTCCATCGGTAAGTTCAATATCTGATAATATAATATCAGGGTGAGGGTTTTCTTCCAGCCATTGGATAGAAGCAGAAATGCTATCGGTTACACCCATCACTATTGCATCTGGGGCAACATCGGCAAGTGTCTTTTTAAGCTTTGTTACTGCTAATTCTTCGTCTTCAATTATGAGTATATTCATGTTTATTCTCTTTATATTCTAATTTAATTATCGGCAGCTTCACCTCAAAATTATCCACGGTTTGTATCACCGTCATGTTTTCAATATTCAGCATGCGGTATTTGGTTTGGATATTGGCAAGCCCAACATTGTTGGATGGCACAGAAAATTGTTTTCGCTGCAGGTTATTTGTTACTTCAATATAACTGTGATTAACGTTTCTGATATTAATTCTTAAGGGAGAAGTTTTGCTTGCGATATTATGTTTAATCGCATTTTCTACCAGTAGTTGCAATGACAACATTGGCAACAGACCACTTATTTTTCCGGCATCGGCTTCAATGTTCATTTGCACTGCTTTTCCAAAACGTATTTTCAAAAGCGCTGCGTACGAACGAATAAACGCAAACTCATCTTCAAGTGTTGCCAAGTCTTCATTGCCCCGTCTCAATAAATAACGGTATATCTTGCTCAATTCATCTAAATAATAAGATGCTTTTTCTTTATCTTCTGAAATCAGAGACGAAAGCACATTTAGATTGTTAAACAAAAAATGTGGATTTAATTGCAGTTTCAGTCTGTCAAATTCCTGTTGCAACAATTCATGCTCCATGTATTCTTTTTCTGCAAGAGTTGTCTTCCACTTGTTGAAAATATATTCTACCTGCCAGATAATGGTAAAGATGATATTAAAAACAGGGCCCAGGAGTATTGCAGGCAAGAAATTTTCATTAACAAAATTTATATTTAAAAATGAAAAATCTATAATCCCGTTTAAAATGAAAAGCGCCAAACCAATCACAGTAATGAAATGAATACTGACTTGCGCAAATAATAATATGAGTGCTCTTTTGGTGGTTTCTGTTTCCCGGGGAAACTTCCGGGTTATAAAGTTGTTAACCAATACACAGGTGTACCACGAGCAAACGCTGATTGGGGTAAACAACAATAAAAGCAGGATCAGGTTGCCCCTGTCAAGTGTAGAAAAATCAATCAGCAGGTACAAAAAAAGAATTACCACCAGCGGAAGTGGAAACACAGCTGTAATCCATTGTATGCGTGTAGGCTTATAGATGCTCATGGTCAGTTACTGAATGGTGTAGCCGTATTTGTATTGTTTTTACGTTACCATTGGTTTGTTCCTCAATAGGCGGTAACCCTAACAAACGATGCATGGTTTTTACTTCTTCTATTTGCCCATTATGCCTGTAGTTCTCAGAAGGTTTCCTTTTGTGTGCGGAGTGCAATATTTCAACGCAATCATTTTTTACCCCAATTGTTACTTTGAAACAAGTCTTTTTGTCAATAATATGACTATCGAGCATATCTTCCAGAAATGCAAGCAGGCTTAGACGGGGAACGGAGAAATTCTGAGCTTGCACATTGCTTTGAATGGTAACTTGTAATGAACTGCCATATCGTGTTTGTGCAATATAAATCCACGAACGGATAAAATTTATTTCCTTGTGAAGTGGAACAAATGTATCAGGCTCGTTCCGCAACAGGTAACGATAAACATTACACATCTCATCCAGAAAACGATTTGCTTTTTCTTCGTTCACTTCTATCAAACCCGACAATGTATTGATGCTGTTAAAAAAGAAATGCGGGTCGGTTTGGTTGCGAAGCCTAGCCAGCCTGTTTTTAAGTGCAAGCTTCTTTAATTCTTCTGCTTCAATAAGGGTTCGTTTCCAATTCTCGAAAATATATACGCCTTCATGAAAACTATTGACAGCCACATTATCGCACAAGCTAACCAACAACCCTGAAATATAACTTTGCCAGCTAAACGTGTAACCCAAAAAATGAACCGCATCTGCCCAAAGAAACAAAATGGTAATAACCACTAAATCAATACCAAAATGGAACAGCAACGATAAAGCTATCCGATTTTGTGTCTGATCGCTGTTCACAAATTTTTTACGGAAAAATTGGTCGGCATACAAGTGTAACCGCCAGAAGACAATTATAAGCACCACGGCTGCAAGCGTAGCCGGAACGAGTATTTTTAGGTTGGTGAAATAAGCCTTACCGAAAAATGTATAACAAAGCAACGCCATAAATGGCGCCTTTATAAACAACAGCACTTTTACATCTTTAGAGCTGATTTTAATAATATTCACTTCTGGTTCAATTTATACAAATATAAAAATCGCACAGGCACAGCAGGAATAATGATTTATATGTGGTTTAACCTTTTTATTAAACTTTCCTCACCATATCAGCTATCGTTTCCGTCTAAGGCATAGCCAATTCCGGCTGGCTCTCCATACCGCTTATTTCTTCATTAATTTCTCTCGTACACCTTTTCCTTTGGCTGTTTTAGCCATACGTCCAGAACTTGTGGATTTTGCCTTTCTCTGCGAGAAAAGTTTGCTTCTTGGTCAACAGCATTTTTCGTTGCTGTACAGCATATCCAAACGTCCGTTCAATACTGTAAACTCTTCTCAGAATGAAAGGTGAAAATGCGGTGACGGGCTCAGACAACCTTTTGGTATAAATGCCTCTATTAAATGATAGGCCTGATGGTGTCCTTACCTTCGGCAATGATTTCCAACGTGCCGCCAATAATGGAGTTGTGAAGTTTTTTATTCATACTAATTGTGCCATTCGCTTTTGTTTTATTAAGGTCAAAATTCAGCGGAAGCAGTCATTTCATCCACTAGAGTTAGTATGAATTGTCAAAATTATACTATGAACTGTATTAAAACCGGCAAGTAACCAACCAGCTTCCTTATTTGGCCTGGTGGCACATTTGTGAGTCAGAAATATCCAATAACAATTCATTGTGCCAATTTAACAATTCAACCAAACTTCCATTCCGGCCAAGGCATCCTTCCGTTCAAATTTGCAGCACGTAATTCTTAATGCCATAAAACTAAAACCAACATGAATCAGATATCGTTAAGTAGCGCAAGTGTTTTCATATTTTGTGCCTGGGCTGTTCTGTTAAGCTCCTGTACAAAAGATGGTATCGACTCAAAGCATACCGGAAAAACAGTGCGTTTAAACTAAAATTCGAATAATATTTTTTTAGAAAAGGAAACCCCCAATTTATGACCAGGATTATAACACTCATCATATTATCTCTCTGCTGTGGCAACGGCTATGGACAGGTTATTGTGAAAGACACGCTGCCTCCGGCTTTCGAATGGAGCCTATACCTGATAGACGCTCCGTACATGACGGATGCAGCCAAAACAGAAGCAATCAGAGACAATGGTGGAACTGCTCCTTATAATGCTGGTTTGAGTGCGCAGCACTATGGCAGGTTTTATCGTAACCTGAGCATGGCACAGGCAACCGATATGGCGCGCAACCTGCATGGTAGTTTGTATTATGGCCATAATGTTTTGTGGAATAAATTCGTAAAGCCTGTAAATACCAGAAAGTATATTCTTAACCGGGTGTTGGCTAACATTACTGCATTGGGTACAGACTACCTGGCAATCAAATTGCCTTATGGATATGCTTTTCAACACGAAGAATTTCATCGTGCCGTTATGACTACCCGGCATATATACAGTTATGACGAAGTGTGGAGTTTTGGAAAAGGATTGGATATTGCAGTAACACATGTGAAAGATGAAGATCTTATGTACTTAAAAGAAAATTTTCCGGCAGATCAGGTGCGCCTATCAGCAGCAGGTGTGGAAGGAGAATATCGCTACCTGCAACGCATGCGCGAAGATAATTTCTTCAAACAAACCGGCTATCCCATGGTTGGCATTTCGCTGTTAGGTACACTTCATGCTGTAAATTATGTGAACCTGCCTTTTACCAAAAGATTTAATGCCATTACTGATAGCATTATGGTGCATGACAGGCAAAACATTTTAGCAAGAGATTTTACCGGATATGATTTTTCTGCGTGGGTATATGATTTGTTTACACCCAACGAACCCTATGAAGCCCGGGGCACATGGCCTGGTGGTGTTGGTATTAAACGTCCGGTAAAAGAATCGGATTTAACACCAGAAATGAAAAGTTTTCTGAGTGAAACCGGCAACATGCAATACCTGAACTTCGTGTCGCCTTTTATGGTGGGCATTAACAGGCTGCAGTTAAAACCCGGTTACTATTTTAACTTTGCATTGCGCAGCGTTCCTGCCTCTTTCGGGTATTTTGCCGGAGGAGATTTTTTCCTTGACTTCAATAACCGCCAGATGATGGTAAGCCTTGGCGTGAACAGAAGTAAAAACCTAACGCTTCCTTCAGTTGAATTGCGGTACTACAACCTGATCAAAAACGAGAATTCAAAATTTAATACAAACCTGCAAGTAGCGGGATGGATGCAACCTAAAGACCAACTGTTCGCAGCCGACAAAGCAGAATCTGGAATAACCATAGGAGTTCAACCCAGCTACGCCATTACCGAAAGATTTTCCATGATAGCCGACCTGTCGTATAAAACCAAAGGGTGGGTATTTGGCAACCCTTACCTCGATAATAAATTTACGGGTCGGGTTGGATTTAGCATGAAAACCCGATAGCACTCAACTAGTAAGGTTGTTTAAGCTCCATCACGAAAAGTTTGTGACAAAGTGCTGGTGGTACACCCCTCAATTTTATACCACCCCTACACCAAAGAGCTAAAAACTTACTACTTTTCAGCTGATGAAAAACATTGCCATTGCAGGTGCCGGGCTGGTAGGCTCGTTGGTAGCCATTTACTTAAGAAAGCGGGGTTACTCCGTTACCGTATTCGAACGCAGAAGCGATATGCGCAAGGCGGGTGCCGAAACCGGTCGGTCTATTAACCTCGCGCTAAGCAACCGGGGCATTCGTGCACTGGAAGAAGTTGGCCTGGCCGATGAGCTTAAAAAAGTAGCCATCCCCATGCATGGCCGCCTGATGCACGACACGCAAGGCAATCTTTCCTCGTTTGCGTATGGCAAAGAAGGCCAGTTTATCAATTCGGTTTCGCGCAGCGGATTGAATATTGTGTTGATGAATGAAGCTGAAAAGCTGGGTGTCGAATTTAAGTTTGAACAGCGGGTTACAAAGGTGGATTTAGAGAAGACTTCATTAGAAGTTGCCAGGAACCAGTTACCCGTAACCAGTAACCATTCTTTCGATTACATCATCGGTGCCGATGGCGCATTTTCTGCTGTGCGCAGTGCATTTCAATTTACCGATCGGTTTGATTATGAACAGGATTACATCGACCACGGTTATAAAGAACTGCACATTCCACCCGGAGCAGGCGGATCCTTTCAATTAGAAAAAAATTACCTCCACATTTGGCCACGCGAAAGTTTTATGATGATTGCGCTGCCAAATCCCGATGGAAGTTTTACCTGTACGTTGTTCTTTCCGTTTGAAGGCACCCCTTCCTTTGATACGGTAAAAACCAGAAAAGAAGTAGAAGTATTTTTCAAAGAAACGTTTCCTGATGCGCAATCGCTCATGCCCGATTTGCTGCACGATTTTGAGAGCAACCCAACCGCCTCGTTGGTTACCATCAAATGCTACCCATGGGTGCGCCACAAAACCCTGTTAATCGGAGATGCTGCCCACGCCATTGTTCCCTTTTACGGCCAGGGTATGAATGCCGGCTTTGAAGATTGCAGAATTTTAAATTCCCTATTAACCAAACACAACGACAATTGGGAAAACATGCTTCCTGAATTTCAGCAATTGCGAAAACCAGATGCCGATGCCATCGCCCAACTTGCGTTGGATAATTTTGTAGAGATGCGGGATTTGGTTGCCGATGCGGATTTTCTGCTTCGAAAAAAAATTGAAGCCAAACTTTACGAACTCTTTCCGGATAAGTGGATTCCGCTTTATCCCATGGTTACGTTTATGGATACAATGCGATACTCGGAAGCATTGGCCATCAGTAAGAAGCAAAGCAAAATTATGGATGATGTAATGCGGCAACCGGATATTGAAACCAATTGGCGCAAGTTAGATTATAAAAATATTGTTAGCCAACTGGATTGATTGTTTACCTGCCGTCACCATTCATCACTTATAAATTTTACCCGAATCAATTTTAGAGTTAGTTTACCTCATAAAAGAATCCACATGAAATCATTTTGCTTTAGCCTGTTGGCACTGTTTTGTCTTTCAAATCTATTTGCGCAAAGCCCCGACTTACCCAACGATTTTCTTAGCAAAGAATGGCACAAAGAACGCAGGCAAAAGCTACGCGAGAGTATGCCCCAAAATTCTGTTGCCGTGTTTTTTGCCAATGCGGTGCGCAACCGGTCTAACGATGTGGACTATGTCTATCACCAGGATCCGAATTTTTTCTATCTGACTGGCTACCGCGAACCAGAAGCAGTGTTGTTGATTTTCAAAGAGAAGCAAACTGCAGCCAACGGTGCCGCGTATGATGAAATAATCTTTGTACAAGAACGTAATGCCCTGCGCGAGATGTGGAACGGCCGCAGAATCGGGGCCGAAGGCACGAAGAGTTTGTTGGGTTTTGAACAAGCTTTTAATGGCAGTCAGTTCAAAAAATATAATCTCGATTTCTCTAAATTTAGTGAAGTGTTGTTTTACGATTTTCATAATGATGTTCGGGACAATCCGCGTGATTCGGCCGACTTATTCAGTTTGATAGAACAATTTAAAGAAAAGGCAAACTACCCTAAAAAAGACAACAGCATGATTGTTTCGAAAGAACAGCCGAAGAATAACCTGAACACCCGCGGACTCTATCCACTAATGGCCAACCTGCGCGGGATTAAGACAAAAGAAGAAATTGAATTGATCCGCAAAGCGGTTATGATTTCGTGTGTGGGACAGGTAGAGGTAATGAAAGCCATTGAACCGGGTTTAAGCGAACGTGAAATTCAAGGTATCCATGAATTTGTTTTTAAAAAATACCAGGCTGAGGATTTAGGTTATCCTTCCATAGTTGGGGGCGGCCATAACGGTTGCATTCTACACTATATCGATAACTATAAACCTGCCCTTGATAACAAAGAATTAATTTTAATGGATTTAGGTGCGGAGTTTCATGGCTACACCGCTGATATAACCCGAACCATCCCGGTAAACGGAAAATTTTCGCCTGAGCAAAAAATGATTTACGAGTTGGTATTAAGCGCACAGGAAGCCTCCATGAAAGCCTGTAAACCGGGTGTTGAAATGGCACATCTTACCACGGTATCGCGCGAGATTGTGAACAAAGGATTGGTTGAGTTAGGAATTATTCAAACAGGTAACGAAAAGCACTTATACTTTCCGCATGGGGTTTCGCACCACATTGGGTTAGATGTACACGATGCGGGCAATCGGGTGCTGGAACCGAACATGGCCATTACCATTGAACCCGGTATTTATATACCCAACAACAGCGCGACTGATCCTAAGTGGTGGGGTATTGCGGTACGTATCGAAGATGATTACCTCGTAACCAAAGAGGGTTGCGAACTGCTTTCAGGTTATGCGCCCCGAACCGTAGCGGATATTGAAGCCATGATGAAACAATCAAGCCCGCTTCAGAAATTTAAACTTCCGGATATTAGCCCTAAAAAGAACTGAGAAGTCCTCTCAAAAATACTTTGTCATCGCGGATCCTGCACACGCAGAACGATCCCTCAAATCAACACGAGGCCTTCGGGTTAGACAGCAATACGAAGCCGGTACTCATCGTAGCGCTGCAGCACTTCTTTCACGTACCGCACGGGGCCATCGCAACGGCAATAACCTACTACTGCAACCGGGTCGCGAAAATATTTTGGATCGCGCTTTTGTAACAGAAAGTACTCTACGTTTTCTTCCCATAGGGTTGGGTCTTTGCCGTACTTACGTGTTAATTTCTGTGCATCAATTACGTGCGATAAACCAACATTGTACGAGGCTAACACAAACTTCATTCGCTCTTCTGGGTCGGGTACGGTTTTAGCCCAGTGTTTGTCAAGAAATTTCAGAAAACGAATACCCACGCTAATGTTTTGCGATGGATCCCAAAGGTTGCTGGCACCAAAATACTTACCGGTTTCGGGCATAATCTGCATCAGACCAATAGCACCGGCCCAGGATTTTACACGCGGATTAAAATTTGATTCCTGGTAGGCTACCGAAGCGACTAATCGCCAATCCCAACCAATTTGCTCCGCGCCTTTTTTTAGTTGCTCATCAAAAGGAGAAAGTTGACCATCCGTTAACGAAGAGTAATCATCTTTTATCCGTGCAAGCGCCAAGCGGTTGCTCTTAAAATACTTGTTGTAGATTACCGTAAACACACCCGATTTTTTGGTCTTTTCCAGCCAGGCATTGATTTCGGTAAGCAATTCTTGCGAGTTGGTGCGCACAGCCCATGCAATTTGTTGCGGTTCACTTAAAACCGTACGAATGTCCAGGTTAGGATAGTATAGTGTATTTACATTCGCTATTGCTTCATCAGTTACCGTGTATTTAATTTCACCAGTAGCTACTTTTTGAATCAGCGATTCTGTTTCGGCCGTAGCACTATCTTCTTTAATGATGATGGGCGATGCCAGTTGTGCGTTTAGCTCCAACAAGCGCTGGCGAAAGGAAGAACCCTTCAAGACATATACCTCCTGCTTGCTAAGTTGTTCAGGTTGTTTAATCAGCTTTTTCTCTAAAATTTCAGGAGCCAGCATACGCCAGTTGGCCGGTTTTTTTTGAACCAACACCTGGTGTGTGTTGAAATGAGGATTGGTAAAAGATACATATTGCTTTCGCTCTAACGTAACCGTAAGCGGAAAGGCTAATACATCGCCTTCGCCCTTGTTTAAAAGATCAATGGCTTGTTCAATACCCGAAACCAATTTTACTTTTTAAATCAACTTTTAAGTGTGTGCACAACCGCTTTAGTAGTTCATACTCATACCCCATGGTTTGGCCTTTATAAATAAAGTAGCTGATGGAGTTGTTGTCGAGCAGGGCTACCAACGAACCGCGCTTGCGGATGGCATCAAGATCCACATGCACCAGGGGTTCGGTGGCGAAGGGGAGCTCGTTGTTTAACGGTTTGCAGGCAGATAGGGCTAAAAAGAGTAATAAAACCGAAGATTGCCGCCTGAACATAGGTAGGGAAGATACGGCTTACCGGTAAATAAAAAAAGGCCTCAAATGAGGCCTTTTTAACATGGTATTTTGATTGATTAGTTAAAAGTATAACGCAGCGTTAGCTGTCCCTGCCAAGCGTTGTTAACAGTTAAACTTCTAACAAAGCGATCGCGAACCAACACCACTTCGGAGTCACCATTTGAATTGATGATTGTTTGAGTGGCCAATCTGTATGTTGGCAAACCATTAACATCAACACTTGATAACGTGAGTGGTGTTCCTGTTACAGATGCATAGCCAACGCCCCACTTATTGTTTAACAAATTGCCAACATTCAAAATATCAAAACGAACCTGGATTGCGTTACGCTTTCCGGAAGGACCAACTTTTACAAAGAAATCCTGTGCTACGGTAAAATCGAAACGGGTTAACCATGGCACTTCCTGGCCATTTCGCTCTGCATACTTACCTCTTCTGCTAGATAAATATTCATCGCCATCAATCCACGCATCAAATGCAGCTTGTTGATCGGCTGCAGTAAATGTCTTTCCACCTGAGGTAAACGAAGAAACAAAGGTTAAATCAGATGCGGCATTCGGAACAAAAATAAGATCGTTGTTCTGACCATCACCGTTCATATCGTTGCTATAGATATAGGATAGTTTGAAGCCACTATTGGCAGTTGTTCCCAAGGTGAAAGTGGTAGCACCACCATACTGGCCACCATATTCAATACGATAGTTTCCATACCCAACTATTCTGTGGCGCAAATCGTTATCTGCATATGAAGTAGTCAAATAATTCTGACCTGTTACAGTTGGCATATTCGCTTGCACTGTACTTCCTACCGATTGCATATCACGTGCATAACCATAGGTGTATGCTAACATTCCACCAAATCCTTTGGTTGCTGGCTTTTCAACTTTAGCAGTAAAAGTGTAGGAATAACCTTCTTTTGTATTCTTCAATACAAACACATTACTAACTTCTGTATTGGCAAAACGAGGAGAGCCAAAACGATCTCTTGTATCCGGGCCGGTGAAATTGGAAGTTGGTGCGTTCAGGTTCGCATCAATGTATCGTAAAGCCTGAAGATTCTTGTTATAGATTGCTTCTACAGTACCAATCAGGCCCCAAGGCAACTTTTGATCTACCGCAACATTCCCCTTAAGTATTTTGGGATATTTAAGATTGGGATCAGATGCATTTACAACAAACCCAGTTGGACTTGTTGGATTAATTAAACCTGCTGGTAAATCAGCTGGACTTAACCTGAAAGGAACGTTGGTTGTGTTCTGAAAGCTAACAACTGCAGTATTCACACCATTGTTACCCAACTGGTTAGAAATTAATACCTGCGGGATACGTGAAACAAATGCGCCTATACCGCCACGGATCTGGGTTTTCTTATCGCCCATTACATCATAGTTAAATCCTAACCGAGGTGATAGCAAAAGTCTGTTTTTAGGAAAGGCCCCCGTTGTAACTTTATAATCTTCATCATTCTCATCGCTGAATGTAAGTCCTGCAACGGTAGTGTTATTGTAAGCCTCCGTTGTCGAATTGTCGTAGGTGAAAATATCACCACGTAGGCCAGCTGTTAACTTAATGCGGTCGTTAACCTGGTACTCGTCCTGAATGTAAAAACTGTAGGTGTTTGTTTTCAATGTCTGCCAAGGCTTTTCACCTGCCGGAAGTAATGAAACGCGAACGTTATATCTTCTTACAGTAACAGGGGAGGTTGTAGCGGTTGGGTTTGCAAGAAAATCGTCCATTGCCGTATAGAAATCAGCCAATGAGTTGTATACATAAACACCATTCGAACTTGGGAAGAAAAGGTTATCTGAAACAAACCTTTCAAAGGATATACCACCTGTAAGGGTGTGCTTGCCTGCGAAATAGGTTAGGTTGTTCGTAAAATTGAAGGTTGAGTACCGCAACTTGTTATCAGGCGTAAACGGATCGAAACCTACCGTGGTATAGGTTGATTGGGTTCCTGGGTCTTGAATTTCGATGGTTGGGAATAAATCCGTTCTGTATCTACGATCTTCAATTTGCTTGTTAAAAGTTAATATTGCTTTATTTGAAAATCGGTTGGCAAAATTAGAGTTTAACTCAAGTGCTACCGACCTGGTGTTATCCTGTATCAGATAGCCTGTATTTTCCATTGAAATGGCTGTCTGTAGATTATTACGGTTACCAAAACCTGCGGTATTACTACTATTGCTATTACTGATTATTGAACCAGACTCAGAATCATGGTGCGAGTAGCGTAAAGAAAGTTTATGGTTATCGTTGATGTTGTAATCCAGACGCACCAGCGCTTTCTTACTGGTTATGTCATTGTTGTAACCATCAATTGCGCCACCATTCCAATTAAAGTTGGTAAGCATGTAATTTTTTAAGGTAAGCAGATCGGATTCTGTAACACGAGAAATATTACCACCAGTCTGGCCACGATCGACAGACCAGTTAAGTGCCGGAGCAGTACTGGTATATTGTTCAGCATTTACAAAGAAGAAAAGTTTGTTTTTAATAATGGGTCCACCAATGCGAAAGCCCATTGTTTTTTCATCGATATTGATACCTGTTAACTCCGTGCCATAAACTTTATTACCAGTCAATCCATTATTACGGGTAATATAATACACAGAACCCGATACATCGTTTGTACCGGAGCGAGTAACTGCATTTATACTAGCACCTGCAAAACCAGACTGACGCACGTCAAAAGGAGCAACGTTCAATTGGATTTCGTCAAACGCATCCAACGAAACAGGTGTTGTACCCGTGCGGCCACCAGCCTGGGCTGAACTACCTAATCCAAAACCATTATTGAAAACAGAACCATCAATTGTAAACGAGTTGAAGCGGCTATCCTGGCCAGCGAATGATCGGCCATTTCCATACGCATTGTACTTAACAATATCGTCAACTGTTCTTCCAATAGTTGGAACGCTATTAATCAGCCCTCTTCCATACGATGCAGCTGCACCTGTACGATCCGAACTGAAAATACCGTCTTTATCACCAGATATAACAATTTCTTCCAATTGGGTACTTTCATCAGCCAACCGGATTGACAAGTTGCTGGCAACACCAAGTGCCAGAAACACATCTTGGAAAACCTGCTCTTTATAACCAACAAATGAAACTTTAATCGTGTAAGGACCACCTACGCGCATACCGGGAATAATAAATCTTCCATCGGCCAAAGTAGTGGTTCCATAAGTTGTACCAGAAGGTACGTGCGTTGCAACAACGTTTGCACCCGGTAGGGCACCACCTTGCTGGTCAGTAACAAAGCCTGTTACAGAAGAAGTTGTTACCTGCGCAACCAAACTTCCTGCAGCAACCAGGATCAAGACAAGGGTTAACTGTAGAATTTTCCTCATAAAATTGGGTTTAAGTAATTGGATTTTCAGGCAGCAAAAATATCCCTTTTACCCTTCAAAAAACGAAGGCTCCGTTTTAAATCTTCCTAACATTTTATTAACAATTTAATAAACAGCTAACGGCTTATATGTTAGTACTTTCCGTTTGAAGCAAAAAACCAATTATTTGAAGTTATTGCCACGCTTTTCAGCGTGCTGAGCTTGGTTACAACAGAAGCACGCCTGCTGCCAATGGTCTGCCCTGAAACGGGCCGGCAAACCCTACCCCTTTCTATATGGTATGTTCTTCCTGCTGGCCTACCGAGATCAGGTGAAAATTCAATCAAAAATCAATCCCCTAAATTGCACATTGAATATCAGGGGCAACTGCCCTAGCTACTGTGTATGATCTGTAAAAATCAACCTACGGCCGCTTTCAGAAAATCATTTAGCGGCTTCATAGCCTTGGCAACTTCGGCTGCCGTTTTTACAAATTTTTTGTCTTGTACGGCTTTATCTGTAAAGTAATGAGATATCACAAAACTCTTATTCTTCAGCAGGCCAATGTGCGGATGATCTTTTGGATAACCCTTGGGTGCGGTTTTCAGTTTGTCGAAATCATCTAAGCCGGTAAAATATTTTTTAAATTTTTTGTCGTTCAGGATTTTCAGAAAGTCGTTCGTGTTGTAATCAATCTCTTGCCGGATTTTGGCAAGGTTCTCCGGGTTTGGCATATAAAATCCACCAGCCATAAAACTTTTACCCGGTTCGATGTGAATATAATAGCCCGGCTCCTGATCCATCTTACCATGCGCAGAAAGGCCCGCGCCCATATTGGTTTTATACGGGCGTTTATCTTTGCTGAACCGCACATCGCGATAAATTCGAAACGCCAGCTTACGAGGATTTAAGCCCGCCAGGCTTTCATCAAACTTCAAAATTTCTTTGTGTAGGGCTTCTACAAAATCATCAAAATACGTTTTGGCTTCTACGTATTTAGTCTTGTTCTTCTCAAACCATTCGCGGTTATTATTTTTGGCAATAGCCTTCAGAAAAGATTGAATTGCTGCTAAATTCATTTTCTAGGTTTGTGGCAATGCAACCGACTGTGCCAAAATTAATTCATGCTTACTCGAAACAGACAATTGCGATTTGGTTTTGCAATAAAAAATCAATCCCTTGTACGAAGTAACATACGTAAAGGTTGTTCCAAAAAAATGAGTGCTTGTTGTTACTACTGCCAGGCCTTCATTTCGATTTAGCAAATTCTGAAAATCCTCGGGCGCTAGTTTTACAAACACCCCGTTCATTCTGAGTGCTTGCTGAGAATTGTGGTAAGCTGCATGAGGTACCATAACTTTTACTTTTTATGTGTTATAAAAAATCAACAATTGTCTCCAATCCAATACCCCGCGAAGCTTTTACTAATATTGTTGAATCCTGTATCGGGTTTTTCTTTAATAACTCAATTAAGCCGGCTTTAGAGGAAGAATACACTGCGCCTGGAAACTGAGCGCTGGCCGATTGCATCAGCGCGCCACACAAATACACAGAATCAAAATTTTTGCTTTTCAACAATTCTCCAATACGCGCGTGTTCCATTGCTGCTTCCTCTTCCAACTCAAACATATCGCCAACAATGGCTACTTTCTTTTTGGCTTTCATAGCGGCCAGGTTTTCAATGGCTGCTTCCATCGAACTGGGGTTTGCATTGTAGGCATCTAATATGATTGTGTTGGAACCTTTGGTAATTACCTGCGACCGCATATTACCCGGAACATATTCTGCTATTGCCCGGTTGGCGTCTGTTGCCGCTACACCAAAAAATTTTCCAATACAAAGTGCGGCCGTTATGTTCTCAAAATTATAAGCGCCCATTAATTGTGTTTGCACGATGGCCCCCGCTTCGGTCTTAAAACGGATAAACGGATCTGCTTCCAGCAGCACGGCATGATAATAATCTCCCACAGCCGGATAAAAGTAAGGTTGTTTAAACCGCTTGGCCATGTTAGCCAGTATAGGATTTTGCGAATTGATAAATACGGTGCCGTTATTCGAAATCAGGTGCTGGTATAGTTCCGACTTCCCCCGAATAATATTTTCAAACCCGCCAAAAGTACCAATGTGTGCCTTGCCAATGTTGGTAATAAATCCGTGCGTAGGGTTGGCAATAGAACAAAGCAGGGCAATTTCACCTACATGATTGGCCCCCATTTCAACAACTGCCATTTCGTACGAATCATCAATCGATAAAACAGTTAGCGGTACCCCAATATGGTTATTGAGATTACCTTTGGTAGCATGCGTTTTAAATTTTTTGCTCAGCACAGCCAAAACCAATTCCTTGCTGGTGGTTTTTCCATTCGATCCCGTAAGGCCAACAACCGGTATTTTTAATTGACTGCGATGATATTTTGCAAGTGCCTGCAGTGTTGCTAATGTATCCTCCACCAGAATGCACCGATCGCTTACAACATAGTTGGCATCGTCCACCACGGCATACGATGCCCCATTTGCCAACGCCTGGGCTGCAAACTCGTTGGCATTAAACTTATCTCCGCGCAGTGCAAAAAACAGACAACCCGGAACGATCTGGCGGGTATCGGTGGATACCTTTCTTGATTCTAAAAAGTGCAGGTAGAGTTCTTGAATGTGCATGCGATTGTATGAAACTAAACTATCTTGCAGGCAAGATAACAGGTGCCTAGGGGTAAGCGTTATAGAGTTTGAAAATATTTTTATGAAGACCGGCTGGCTTGTGTGCTTTCTTACTTTAACGTTTAGTGCTTTCGGTCAGTTTACCTATACGATCGATCAAAGCATACCCGTAGAGACCTCTCACATACTTTCCATGCCCTGGGCCGGTGGTCTTAACGCTGCGCAAATCAACACCCTGGATATAAATGGCGACACCAAAGACGATTTGGTTGTTTTTGATCGCACCGCCAATAAAATCTTCACCTACGTGAATACCGGTAGCCGCTACCAATACGCTCCGGAATATGAATCGCTGTTTCCTTCCGAAGTAACACAATGGCTTTTGCTGCGCGATTTGAATTGCGATGGTAAAAAAGATTTGTTCACCAGCGATCCGTTTGGCATGATTGCCTTCATCAATACCACGCAACCGCAACAAACTTTATCGTGGCGCGCCTACAATCCCGGCTTCCCCATCTTAACCAAAGGTTTTACATCGAATGTAAACCTGCAACTCAATGCTTCGGACATCCCTGTAATTGACGATATTGATGGCGATGGCGACCTGGATATTTTAAACGTTCGCTTTGTAGGTATTGGCACCATTGAATACCATAAGAATCTGAGTATGGAACGCACCGGCACGTGCGATTCGTTACAACTGGAGCGGGTAACACAAACGTTTGGCAACCTGGAAGAGTGCGACTGTAACTTTTTTGCCTTTGGCGGTGCTCCCTGCAATTCTATACCAAACGGCCGGACTGAACATGCCGGTGGAAAAGCAATGTTAACCATCGACACCGATGGAGATGGTGACCGCGATTTGTTCTTTAGTGAAGAAGCATGTACCGAACTTTCGTTTCTCGAAAACAAGGGTACTTCTGAAACCGCAAACATGAACAGCGCTACCTTATTTCCTGCTGCTAACCCCATCAACTTCATGCTTTTTCCGGCTGCCTACCATGAAGATGTGGACATGGATGGCAAGCGCGACCTCCTTGCATCGCCCAATGTATATGCAAGAACTTTTACTAACTCCATCAACTTCAGCCAGTCGCTTTGGTATTATAAAAACACAGGCACCGAACAACTACCCCAGTTTGTGTTTCAACAAAACAATTTCTTACAAGATGAAATGATTGATGTGGGAGATTACGCGGTTCCCGCATTTATGGATGCCGATGGCGATGGCGATCAGGATATGTTCATCAGCAATTTTGCCGGGCCGGGCTTTGCCAGCACAGTTCGGGTTTATGAAAACACCGGCTCAGCTACCGAGGCCAATTTCAAACTCGTGAATGAAGACTTTGCCAGTTTTTCAACCTCGCCTTTGTTTAATGTAAAGATTCAGTTTGCCGACATGAATGCCGATGCCACACTGGATTTTGTTTTTACCGCCACTAATTTTCAAACAGGTATTACCAGTTTATACTTTATACCAAATCAATCTACCAGCCGGCTTGATATAAGCGGGCAAACATTTCAGGTAGTGAATTTTTCTTTTGGACAGCAGGAAAACATTTTACTGATAGATGTAAACCTGGATGGCAAAACCGATATCCTGATTGGAAAAGCTACCGGTGCCGTTCAATATTGGCAAAACACAGGCGGTACTCAACCTGTTTACACCCTGAAAAATGAGAGTTTTCTTGGGTTAACATCCAGTACTGCCAGGCAAAATCCCGCATTAGCTGCGGCCGATCTGGATGGCGATGGGCGCGCAGACCTGGTAATGGGAAATCAACGCGGGGAATTAACCTTGTTTGGAGATTTTCGGGCGCAGAACACAAACATTCAGGGTGTTTCCGAAATCATCTTCAATCCGATTACTGAAACGCATGAATCGAGAAACCTGGGGGGCCGCATCTGGCCAACCACTGTTAACCTGTTTAACAGCAACAAGCCGGCCATTGTATGCGGAACGACTACCGGAGGCCTGGTAGTGCTGAAGAATGAAGATGGGGCTACCCTTCCGGATGAACCCTTGATTGAAATTTTTCCAAACCCAATTCATGCGAATGAAACTTTCAACATAAAAACAGATCGTAACATGCTGGTTCAATTCTACAACCTGATGGGCCAACGGATTTCCAATAGTTATTTCATTCCGGCCAACCAGGAATACCCCATTCAGGTTTCCGGATTGCTGCCCGGTATTTATATTGCCCGGTTTTCTTACCAGGGTAAAACCACCGGCAGGCGTTTTGTTGTTATACATTGAGTTTGATTTCATGAATTTATTTGGAGTAGTGTTTGATATGGACGGGGTGATTGTGGACACCAATCCCTACCATAAAATTTCGTTAAAACAATTCTGTGAAAAATATGGATATCATTTTTCAGATGAAGAATTGATTAAGCGTATTTATGGTCGCACCAATAACGAGTGGATCACCAACCTATTTGGTAAACTTTCCAAAGAGAGATTGCTCGAGTTAGGCGAAGAAAAAGAAGCAATGTTTCGGGCTATTTATAAAGACGCGATTGCTCCCGTTGCCGGGCTGGAATTATTTTTAGAAAAATTATCCAATCAAAAAATTCCTTGTGCCATCGGTACTTCGGCCCCGCGCAGCAATGTGGATTTTGTTTTGAACAATACCGGCTTGCGCAATTATTTTCCGGTAATTCTGGATCAATCGCATGTTGCGCACGGTAAACCCAACCCGGAAATTTATCTGAAAACAGCCCAGGCATTAGCCTGGCACCAGCTCAAACTATTGTGTTTGAAGATTCCCTTTCGGGGATAGAAGCTGCCCAACGGGCCGGGGCCCGCGTAGTAGGTGTAACAACCACCCACACCCCGGCAGAGTTAAAACATTGCGACCTGGTTATACCGGATTTTACACACCTTGAGTTGGAAAGTCTTGCGATGGTTCTCCGATCGTAAGCTTATTGTATTAAGTTATTTGCGAATGCGTATTTGATTAAGCCAACCAGGGTAGAAGTATTCGTTTTTCTGAAAATATTTTTACGATGCGTCTCCACGGTACGCTCACTAATAAACAGTTTGTCGGCAATTTGTTTGTTGGAATATTCTTTGGCGATCAGGTTTAATACTTCCCGCTCACGCGCTGTAAGCAATTCTTCGGGTTGCTTTCCTATATCGGTTAACAACATGCGTGTTATTTCAGGGCTTACGTACGGCATGCCCCGAATAATTTGGTGGAGCGCATTTTTTTAATTCAAGTTGCTGCACACTTTTCATAATGTAACCATCCACACCTTCCTTTAAAATCAGCCGCACCAGGGCAACCTCATCGTACATACTCAGAATTACTCTTTTAGTAGCGGGTAGTTTATCTTTTATCCACACACATAAATCCAGGCCACTGGCATCGGGAAGGCGATAATCGGTAAGTAAAACATCAGGGTGCTTGGTCTGTAATAAACTCATCGCTTCCTCAGCGCTTCCTGCAGTAGCGACAATCTGAAAGTTATTATCCTGGTCGAACATGGATTTTAAACCATCCAGCACAATGCGATGATCATCAACCAACATAAGTTTAATAGGACTGCCCGTGTTCATTTAAAGAAAAAACTGTGCGCCTTAAAGGTAAACGCTCATTAAATCCTACACAAGTTTCAAGCAATGCTATTGAGGCAAAAACTGAAATGGGATCTGATCGGGGTTATAGATGTTGGGCATTCGGCCCCAGTTTAATGCAACCAGTATCAGCAAGGAAAAAGCCGAAAAAAGTAAAGCTACCCCCCATGTACTGAAAGGATTGAGATTATAATACTCCAGCACAAAAGCCGCTATAAAAGAAAGTACCACCAACCCGCAAGCCCAGCCTATCAACCGGTGCAAATGTTTTCCACACATATAAGTGGTGGCGCTTTTTGATTTCAGGTGAAAGTGCAGAATACGCACAAACGTTGCATATTGTCGCGACCGATCTTCACATTCGCAACCCGACAAATAATACTGATTGCTGATTGCAATGGCCGGTTGGCCATCCGGTTGTACAATAACTTTAAACCGATTTCGCGATCTGCATAAACGTATAGCGGTAATCATCGCATAAGGAACCGCACGCGCACTGCCATCCATTTGCACAATAAGGTTATAATCAGTTAGAGATACCGTGCAGGGCTTTTCATGCGCACTGTTTTTAAACGTGTATTCGGTTGAAACTTTCATACAGGCAAAATACCTGCGTTTACCTCTGTATTAAATACCACAAGAGAGGTATTCAAACATACGTGGTAGCACGGAGTCAGGCGGCTTGCGCAATCGCCAGGGGCACTGTGGCTACCAGGGTTGTTCCCCTTCGGCCGGGAGTGGTGTCAATTTCAATGCTTCCTTTAATCATGTGCAGGCGCGAATTAATATTTTTCCAGCCATTGCCGGTGCCTTCGGTAAGCAAACTTAAATCAAAGCCATTGCCATCATCTTCTATGGTAAGCACAAGTTCTTGCGGGTGTTGTACCAACTGAATGACAATCTGGCTTGCCTTTCCATATTTTAATATGTTGTTCACCCACTCCTGGCAAATACGATACAGGGCAATGCGCAAATCATCTGGCATGGCTTCATCCAGATCAAAAGTTTGTACGGTTACTGAAACTGCCCCGGCCCGGGTAATGCGGGCTGCAAATTCTTTTACTGCCTCACTTAATCCGTTCTTCATCAACACCTGGGGCATTAGGTTAAAGGCGATGTTCCGGATTTCGGTATTCATATCATTTAACACACCCAGTGCATGTTCAACCGTAGGCTTTTCAATTTTTTCTTTCGATAGGGTTAGCCGCAAGGCAGAAATCATTTGCCCGAAACCATCATGCAAATCGGCAGCAAATCGTTTTCGTTCTTCTTCCTGCGATGCAATTACCGCCTTCAATTGTGCTTCGCGCAAAGTGGCACGCGTTGACTGCAATTCGGCTTGCTGTTTTAATTGCAATCGGTTTTTCCACAGGTATCCCAATGCCAGAATTAATGCCAGTACACCCAACAGGGCCACAATGGCCTGCATGCTTTGAGTAAGCCTTGTATCTTTAACCTGGTTCTCCTGCCGGAGCAACAGAATTTCATTTTCCTTTTTTACGGTTTCATACTTGGTCTGCATTTCGTGAATTACTTTGGCTTTGTCCAGGTTAAACAAACTATCGTTTAAGATATGTTGCCGCTCGCGATACGTATAGGCCGTTTTGTAGTCGTTTAATTGCAAATGTGCATCGGCCAACGCACCCAACGTAAACTTCACCAAATCGGTATAACCAATGGCTTCGCCCTGTTTTAATCCGGCTTCAAGCGATGTAATCGCTTCTTTTATTTTTTTGCCTGAAGCAACACTTCTCCATTTGTTACCAGGTTTACGGCCACACCTTGTTTATCGCCAAGCTTTTGGCGAATGCGGCTCGATTCGCTTATGTAATTAAGCGCCTGGGTTAAGTTCCCCTCATGAAGCGCTACTTCAGACAGGTCGAGCAGAACATATCCCAATCCTACACTATCGGCTGTCTTTTTGCGGATTTCATAAACTTCGAGATAGTAGGGTTTTGCTTCTTCAATTTTTCCGCGCCTGGAAAGAAACGATCCGCGATGTGCCAGCGCGGTACCAAGCCGCGTAAGATCATTTACCTCACGGGCATTTTCTTCGGCAACCGCTAAACAGGCCAGTGCTTTATCCAACTCATTTTGCTTATGGTAAAAAACCGCCATTTCATTATTTACAGCAGCAATACCCGCTTTGTCCTTCAACGCTTCGAATACTGCAAGTGCCCGAAAATATTTTTCCTGCACATGCTCATAGTCTCCCGAAAGGTAGGTTACAATACCCCAGTTCATTTGTGCATAGGCTTCTTCCTGTTTCCACCCGTTGGCCGCTGCATTTGCGGCAGCCCACTCGGCCAGGGTTTTGGCGTTATTAAAATCGGCACTGTATAGTGCGTAAAAATTTTGATTAATAAACAGAACCTTCTGCCGGTCGGTAAGGCCTTGCATTTGGGCCTCGCTTCCGGCTGCATCAAATTGGCGGGCAGTAGCTGAAAGGTTGAGGAGAATAAACAGAACGGGCCAACAGATTTTCATAGGCTGGGGTTTAGGAGTTGGCGCTAAAGTTAATGGGCTGGAGTGCGATCAGCAAAACCTAAATAACAAGCTAAAAATCAATTATTTAGGGTAGATATGGATGATTCCTCCATTAATTTAAAAACTGCTTTGGATATTTGGGGTCGATTTCCCGATATTTGCAGTCCCTTTTTAGAGAAGGGGTACTAAAATTCAATCATATTATGGCACGAGTTTGTCAAATTACCGGAAAGAGACCCCAGGTTGGAAATAACGTTTCGCACGCGAATAATAAAACCAAGCGCAGGTTTTATCCCAATCTTCAAACCAAACGTTTCTTTATTCCTGAAGAAAACAAGTGGATCACATTAAAGCTTTCTGCCAAAGCTATTAAGACCATCAACCTGAAAGGGATAACGGCCGTTTTGAAAGAAGCCAAAGCTAAAGGAACACTTTCTATCTAATTACGATTTAATCAGGCTGCACCATGGCAAAGAAAGGCAATAGAATTCAGGTAATATTAGAGTGTACAGAACACAAGGCTACCGGCCAGGCTGGTATGAGCCGTTACATTACCACCAAAAACCGTAAAAACACGACCGAGCGTATTGAGTTGAAGAAATACAATCCGGTATTGAAAAAATATACAGTTCACAAAGAAATTAAGTAATCATGGCAAAGAAAGTTGTTGCAAGCTTAAAGAAAACTGACGGTAAGAATTACGCTAAAGTGATTCGCGCAGTGCGCTCTGAAAAAACAGGCGCGTATGTCTTCAAAGAAGAAATTGTAGCAGCCGACCTGGTAAAGGAAACGCTGGCCAAGAAAGGTTAATTCAAATTCCTTTCAGAGATTAAGAAAGTCCCCGCAGTGGACTTTTTTTTATTCCATCTCACAACCATGTGCTAACCCAAACGATGGCCCCGATGTGGATTATCTGTTTTACTTAAGTAACTTCACCGCATGTCATTTCTATCAAACCTGTTTTCTAAAGAAAACAAAGAAAGCCTGGACAAGGGCTTAGAGAAATCGAAAGAAAGTTTTTTCGGAAAACTGAGCAAAGCTATTGCGGGTAAATCTACCGTTGATGATGAAGTATTGGATAACCTGGAAGAAACGCTTGTTTCATCGGATGTAGGAATAAATACCACGCTTAAAATTATTGAGCGCATACAGGCGCGCGTGGCCCGCGATAAATACCTGGGCACTTCTGAGTTAGACAAAATCCTGAAAGAAGAAATTGCCGGCTTACTGGCAGAGAGCAACACCGAACAAGCCAACTTTGAAATTCCGAAGGACAAAAAACCGTATGTACTGATGGTAGTAGGTGTAAACGGGGTAGGCAAAACTACTACCATCGGAAAACTTTCTGCACAATTTAAGAAGAGTGGAAAATCGGTGGTGCTGGGTGCAGCCGATACCTTTCGCGCGGCCGCGGTGGATCAATTAAAACTTTGGGGCGAGCGCGTGGGTGTGCCTGTCATTTCAAGGGGAATGAATACTGATCCTTCGGCAGTTGCGTACGATGCAGTGGAATACGGTGCTAAAGAAAATGCCGATGTAATTATTATTGATACGGCCGGTCGTTTACACACCAAGGTAAACCTGATGGCCGAACTCTCGAAGATTAAACGTGTGATGCAAAAAGTAATACCCGATGCTCCGCACGATGTAATGCTTGTGTTGGATGGAAGTACTGGGCAAAATGCAGTTGTGCAGGCACGCGAGTTTACCAAAGCTACCGATGTAACGTGTTTGGCTATTACCAAATTAGATGGCACGGCCAAAGGTGGTGTGGTAATTGGAATTAGTGATGAGTTTAAAATACCGGTACGCTATATTGGTGTAGGCGAAAAAGTGGACGACCTGCAGGTGTTTAATAAAAATGAGTTTGTGGATTCGTTGTTTAAGCGAATTGGTTGATCCGCCTCGAAAAGAATTTCTTACCACGGCCAATGGGTGTAAGGATAATTGCCCTTCCCGCTGCCCCAGTAGCAACCGCACAGATAAACTCACCGATGAAAAGAATAACCTTTCCTGACGTACCGATCTAAACGATTCCCCAAAATACTGGATCGAGTGAAATTATGTAGAATTTTTGCATGATAATACGCAAATTGTAGATTATCCTATAAATATTTTACATTTTTGTGTATGGTTATTGAAGATCAGCTTAGAAAGCACAGCCAACAACCGCTCACCCATCAGTTGTTACGCTCGCTTCTGCATTCATTCAAACAGCCAAATGACAAAATTCATAAGCTGCTTCGCGATGGCTTGATTACATCTGTTAAAAAAGGGTTGTATGTAGCAGGGCCTAACTTAAATTCAGGAAAGCCAGAACCATTATTATTGGCCAATCATATCCTGGGCCCAAGTTATGTTTCGATGGAGACCGCATTAGCTTATCATGGCTTTATCCCTGAACGGGTTTATGAAATCGCATCCGCAACCACCAAAGCATCGCGCACTTTTAAAACAACTGTGGGTACGTTTACTTATACCAAAATTCCGTTGCCCTACTATTCATATGGCATTCAACGGTGTATGCTGAAACAAGACCAATATGCCATGGTAGCATCACCGGCAAAAGCGATTTGCGATAAGGTAATAACAACTTCGGGTCTTTTATTTAGAAGTAAAAAAAGTGCCGCTCAATTTTTGATTGAAAATATGCGTATGGATGAGAGCAAACTAAAAGAACTAAACATCAAAGAGATGGAGCACTGGCTACCGTTTGCTCAAAAAAGAGAAAGTTTACACGTGCTCTTACAGGCAATTAATTCGCTATGATAAAAGAATGGCTTGCGGAATATAACCCAGGTACCCAGGCAGAAGTGCACGCTGCGCTTCGCGAGATTATGCAAGAGGTGGCCTTAGCCGGTCTATACCGCGCTGACTTTTTCGAGAAGGCTGCTCTTTATGGTGGAACAGCCTTACGGATTTTCCATAAGTTAGATCGCTTTTCAGAAGACCTTGATTTTTCATTGCTTCACGCAAATCCACATTTTAAGCTTGATCGTTACTTGCAAGCTGCGCAGGCTGAGTTTGAATCATTGGGAATAAAGGTCTCCATCAAAGAGAAGCAAAAGCCCTCTGAAAGTCAAATTGAATCGGCTTTTCTTAAAGTTGAAACCATTTGGAGAGAGTTGGTATTGGAAGAATTACCCTCCATCGGATTATACCAACCCATTAATCTTAAAATCAAAGTGGAAGTTGATACCATGCCCCCGCCCGGATTTAGCACTGAAGAAAAACTACTACTCAGGCCTTTTTCATTCTATGTGAAATGTTTCAAACTACCTTTTCTATTTTCTGGCAAAATGCACGCGCTACTCTTTCGTAAATGGAAGAATAATGTAAAGGGACGTGATTGGTATGATCTGGAATGGTATATTAAAAACAAGACACCACTAAATCTTGCGCATTTTATTGCGAGAGCTCACGCCAGTAATGATCTGCCAACCGTTACGTTTACCGAAACAGCGTTGCGCCAATTGCTTGCAAAAAAATTGAGTCGGTAGATTTCGAAAAAGTAAAGGCAGATGCTATCCGCTTTATTCCAAATAGAGATCAACTAAAAATCTGGTCGGCCAAATATTTTCACGATCTGGCAGAGCACTTAATTATTGAATAAGCAGATTAGATTTCTAAATGTTTCAGCCCAAGTCTTGGAGTTTTATTTCTTAAACGGTATTCTCCAAAACACCTGGTAATTAAATCCCCAGTAAAGCCCTTTAAAAGGCAGGCCAAAACCCGGAATGTCATAGGAATCAAAGCCGGGAGTGTCTTTGGTGTGGGGTAAAAATTTCATTCGCCCGGTATAACCCATCCAGAACCCCCGCCATACTTTTACGCGCAAACCAGAGGTTAACTCAATCCACCCTGCGGTTGCATCCGGATTAGAGGTTGCCAGTTGCGAGGTTGGAAATAATTCGGGAGTAACCGTATAAGAAACACGCTCGCTGTACTGTGCCCGGCCATATCGCATCCCGATAAAAAACATATTCTTGTCCTTGTCTTTCAATAAGAAGTTAACATCAACCCCCAGCCGAAAATAATTGCCTTCGTTGTTATAAAGGCCATTGGTAAGGGTGGCTTCGCGCGACCATTTTCCGACTTCAAAAATCGGATAGTACCGGCCCAAATCTATATCAGCCGAAATCTCCCAACTCTGCAATGGTGCCTGCCCAATAGTTTTTCCGATGGCGATCAGATCGGTGCCCACACGCAGGCCGGTGGGTTTGCGGATGGCTCGCAACGAATCGCGTTGGTTGATTTGCGCTTCAGCCTGCAGGCAGCATACAAGCAGCAAACTACTCCACAATAATTTTAACATTGGTGCCGGCATTGGTTGCAAGTTTGTTATTAAGCAGGGTTACATTTTCAAAGGAGGTATCCACCAGGATCAAATCTGTTATGTAGGCTAATGCTCCGCAATTTTTTGAAACTACTTCCGTTTGCAATCGATAGTTGAACGAGATCGTTTCAGCTACCGCTCCAAAATAGAAAGTAAATGCAACCTGTGTTTCAGTCGGGTTAACCGGAAGTGAAATGGCGCTAACGATGGTATCCTCGGGGATGAGGATCCCTTCCACCCCCGAAATTGTGAGGGAATCAATTTCTACCTCCACCAATTCGTCATCGGCATCATAAAATGCAAAAGTTACCAGGTTGGTAGAAGTATCAAAACAATCGGGTTCGGTAAGGCAACCCCACAACCCCAACAACAAAATGCACAATAGCCGAACGTATTTCAAAATACTACAAGTTTAGTGCAAATATACCCTGCCTGCCCGAAACTCAATTGCCTGAGGTATTTCGTATTTTTGCAGGCTAATTCGTTAGCCGTGAAGACCAAAGGCTCCAAAAAGACTAAAGTTAATATTGTAACGCTGGGTTGTTCTAAAAACCTGGTGGATTCGGAAGTGCTGCTAACCCAGCTACGCGGTAATGGGATTGAAACTGCCCACGAATCAAAAAAAGACGATGCCAATATTGTGGTAATAAACACATGCGGCTTTATCGACAATGCCAAACAGGAATCCATTGATACCATTTTGCGTTATGTGGATGCCAAAGAGGAAGGCATTGTAGAAAAGGTGTACGTTACCGGATGTTTATCAGAACGGTATAAAGACGATTTGCAAAAAGAAATTCCGGATGTAGATGCCTGGTTTGGCACACGCGATTTATCGCGCTTGCTAAAACAACTAAATGCCAACTACAAGCACGAACTAGTGGGCGAACGCATTCTCACGAACCCCAGTCATTTCGCCTATTTAAAAATCTCAGAGGGATGCGACCGGCCCTGTTCCTTTTGTGCCATTCCGCTCATGCGGGGCAAACACATTTCAAAACCTATTGAAGAATTAGTACTGGAAGCAAAGAACCTGGCCAAAAAGGGAACCAAAGAATTGTTGCTGATTGCACAAGACTCGACTTACTACGGACTGGATTTGTATAAGAAACGAAACCTGGCTGAACTATTAAACCACCTGGCTGATGTAGAAGGGATTGACTGGATTCGGTTACACTATGCATTTCCAACCGGCTTTCCGTTAGATGTGCTGGATGTAATGGCCAGCCGGCCTAACATCTGCAAATACTTAGATATACCGCTGCAACACGGAAGCACGCGTATGTTGCAACTGATGAGGCGCGGAACCACCCGCGAAAAAACAGAAGCCCTCTTAAACACCATTCGCGAAAAAGTGTCCGGTATTGCCATACGCACTACACTAATTGCAGGACATCCGGGCGAAACCGAAGCTGAGTTTGAAGAAATGATGAACTTTGTAGAAACCTCACGCTTCGACCGGTTGGGTGTGTTTCCTTATTCGCACGAGGATAATACACACTCCTATTCCATGGCTGATGATGTGCCCGATGACGTAAAGCAAGCCCGTGTTGACCAATTAATGGATTTACAACAAGGCATTTCGCTGGAGCTGAACCAACAGAAAATCGGAAAGACCATGCGGGTATTAATTGATCGCAAAGAAGGCGGAAGTTTTTTATGGGCGCACCGAGTTTGACTCGCCCGAAGTAGATAACGAAGTAATTTTAGATGCCCGTAACAACTATTTGCGCATTGGCGATTTTGTTACCGCTAAGATTACAGCGGCCAGTGAGTTTGACCTGGTAGCCGAACCGGTTTAACAGGATTTTAACAAGCTGATCCACTCGTAATTTTATTTATGAACTTTATCAGAAAATAGCCGTTATTCGGGATATGTTTTCACACACCTGTTGGTAGTATGCGCATTCAGAAATCAGAACTGGCCGATACCCAGGCCTTCTCTTCATTTTTTCTCGACTACATTCATCAAAAGGAATCCCTTAAACCGTTCTACGCGCAATTTCCAGACATCCAAAATTTTAAAACCCAGATTGAAAACAAAAGCAAATCCTTTCCACAGCACACCCGAAACACCTTAGCGGATGTTTTGCTGGAACAATACAAAGGATTAACGATTTCAAAACACACACAGAAAAATCTGGAGTCGCTTAAAAATCAAAATACGTTTACGATTACTACCGGTCACCAATTAAATATTTTTACCGGCCCGCTTTACTTTGTTTATAAAATTGTAACGGTAATCAATGCCTGCAAACAGCTGAAGAAAAAATATCCTGACTATAATTTTGTACCGGTTTACTGGATGGCTTCGGAAGATCATGATTATGAAGAAATCAAATCCTTCCGTGTGTCTGGAAAAAAATATGTGTGGGAAACCAACCAGACCGGAGCGGTTGGCCGGTTTAACCCCAAATCAATCGAAACCCTCTTCGATCAGATTCCGGGCGATATCTCTGTTTTTAAAAATGCCTATTCCAAAAATAAAACCTTAAGCGGAGCGGTACGTCACTATGTGAATGAGTTGTTTGCAGAAGAAGGGTTGGTGGTGGTAGATGCCGATCATCCCAAACTAAAACAAACACTTGCTCCGGTAATAAAGGCCGATATCCTTGAAAATATTCCTGCCGGTTTGGTAAACCAAACCAATCAGCAGTTAGCGAAAGAAGGCTATCACCCACAAGTAAATGCGCGCGACATAAATTTCTTTTACCTGAAAGATTCCTTGCGCGCACGCATCGAAAAGCGTGGAGAAATTTTTCATGTGTTGGATTCCCACCTTTCATTTAGCCGCGAAGAAATAGTATCGCGCATTGAAAGCAACCCGGAGGAGTTTAGCCCGAATGTAATTTTGCGCCCACTGTACCAGGAAATGATATTACCCAACCTGGCCTATATTGGCGGCCCAGCCGAATTGGTGTATTGGCTCGAACTCAAAAAAGTATTTGATCACTTTGAACAACCCTTTCCTATTTTAGTGCCCCGCAATTTTGCGTTGGTGATTGATGCCCCCACCGATCGCAAAATGAAAAAAACAGGCATCGACCTAAAATTATTCTTTGCGCAGAAAAATTTCATTTTCAATCATTGGGTACTTCAAAATACTTCACAAGAACTTACTATCAGCAAAGAAATGGAACAGGTAAACACTTTGTTCAACAACCTGCAGGCAAAAGCCACTTCCATTGATCCTACCCTATCGCAGTTTGTAGGTGCACAGGCCAAGCACACGGCCAATGCGCTTAATCGTATTGAACAAAAGATGCTGCGTGCCGAAAAACGAAGACATACAGATAAACTCAACCAGATTGAAGCAGTAAAAGATACGCTGTTTCCGAATGGCGGCTTACAGGAACGCACCGATAACTTATTGAATTTTTTTCCGGCCGATGCGCAGTTTATTCAGCACTTATTAACCCACTTTGATCCCTTCGATTTTCGTTTTCATACGTTGATTTATGAATAAAGACGAACTCCGGAAACACTACCTGCAAAAACGGCTTACACTTTCAGAAGCCGATTATGCCCAGTATAATTTCAGAGTTTATCAGCACTTCTTTTCCGGTATCGACCTTTCCTTCATTAAAGTTGTACACACCTTTCTTCCGATTACCGGCAGGCGCGAGGTGGATACATGGCTGATAATCGATCGCATCCGAAGAGAGTTTCCTCATATTCGTATTTCCATTCCCAAAACTGACAGCCGTAGCAACGAACTTGAAAACTTTTACTTCGAAGGTTTGCATCAATTAGTTACAACTGCCTGGGGCATTCCGGAACCCAAACAAGGTATTCCTACAGAAATAGAAAAAATCGATTTGGTGTTAGTGCCCCTGCTCGCTTTTGATAAAACAGGACATCGGCTTGGATATGGCAAAGGATACTACGACCGGTTCTTAAAACTTTGTCGGGCAGATTGTGTGAAGGCAGGCCTTTCGCTTTTTGAAGCTGAAGAAAAAAATAGAAGACACAAACGAGTTTGATGTGCGAATGAATTTGTGCGTAACGCCTGGCGGCCTGCAAAAATTTTAACTTCTATTACTCTAAAATCAACTACACCTCCGGCTCCTGCTGGCTTAAGCAATGGAATGACCCCAACCCCCAGATAATATCGGTTGAATCAATGCCTATTACCTTTCGGTTGTTAAAGCACGATTGCAAAATGTCTATCGCCCGGTCGTCATTCTTATCGCGAAAGGTGGGAACAACCACATACTTATTCGCAATATAAAAAATTGGCATACGAGGCTGGTAATCGTTGATCTTCATAAATAACGGGCGAAGGCATGGGCAACTCCACAATATTCATCTGCTTACCGCTTTCTAAACGAAGTGTTTTTAATTCTTTCAGGTTATCCTGAAGAATGTGATAGTTCTCATCGTTTTTGTTTTCCTCTACAATCGTGACAACCGTATCTTCATTTACAAAAACGTGTCAGATCATCAATGTGGCCATCCGTATCATCGCCAATAATGCCATCGCCCAGCCAAAGGATGTGATCCACACCATAATAATCAACCAGGTATTTTTCAATCTGTTGTTGATTAAGCTGCGGATTGCGGTTTGGATTTAGCAAACAGGCGCGTGTGGTAAGCAATGTTCCTCTTCCATTAAACTCAACCGAGCCCCCCTCCATGACAATGCCCGGCTCTACCACGGGAATACCATAGTAGTTGGCAATCAAGGTGGGAATTACGTCATCTAAATCAAATGGCGGATATTTATCGCCCCAGGCGTTGTAACCCCAATCCACAATCATTTTCTTTTTTGTTGCTGGATTGATCAGGAATGCCGGCCCATGATCGCGGCACCACGCATCGTTGGTAGGATGAATAAAAAATTGGATGTTGCGCAGGTCTGCTCCGGCCTCGTTTAAATGCCGCGTTGCTTTTTCACGCATCGCTTCATTCACTACATTGATGTTTACTGTTTCACCTTCGGCCACGCGCTTAATAAACTCGGCATATCGTGGATAAATCGTTTCAATTTTTCCCGGCCACGAAGCTTCTTTGTGTGGCCAGCTTAACCACGTAGCCGTGTGTTTGGCAAATTCGGCAGGGAAATAATACCCAAGTTGTTTTGGAGTCTTCATATCAAAATAATTGACAAAAAGTTATTGCCTGTTGACAATCCTTTATCATTTGCTTTTTGTTTACTGTCAACTGACTAATCTTCGTCAATAAATCGTTTTGTAATGGGCTGGTAGGAATCTATTCTTCTGTCGCGCAGAAAGGGCCAGTGTGTGCGCACATGATCTGTCTTTTTCAAATCCAGTTCCAGCACATTCACTTCTTCCTTGTCGTGCGATGCCTGGTATAAAATAGTGCCAAGTGGATTGGCAATGAATGAGCCGCCCCAGAATTTCATAGCGCCATCCTGCTCAAAGCCCACGCGGTTAACGCTTACTACGTGCAGGCCATTTGCTACGGCATGGCTGCGCTGAATGGTTTGCCATGCTCCGTATTGTTCGGTATTGGTAGCCTCATCTTGTGTGGTTGCCCAACCGATGGCGGTTGGATAAAATAATACATCGGCTCCCATCAGCGCGGTAATGCGCGATGCTTCCGGGTACCATTGATCCCAGCAAATGAGAATACCTACGGTTGCAAATTTTGTTTTGAAAACTTTATAGCCAAGATCGCCCGGTGTAAAATAAAATTTCTCGTAATAAGCCGGGTCGTCCGGGATGTGCATTTTGCGATACTTGCCCAGGTATTTACCATCGGCATCAATTACAGCCGTGGTGTTGTGGTATAACCCTTCGGTTCGTTTTTCAAATAACGAGGCAATGATTACCACGCCTAATTCTTTTGCTACAGCAGCAAGCGATTCGGTGGATGGCCCCGGAATGGGCTCAGCTAGTTTAAAATTTTCATAATCCTCAACATCGCAAAAGTAGAGCGAGGTAAAAAGCTCTTGCAGGCAAACGATCTGCGCGCCTTTCTTCGCTGCTTCGCGAATGCGTTCGATGCTTTCGCCAGGTTTTCCTTAGGTTCTGTGGTACACGTCATCTGCACGGTACCGATTTTAACAAGCTTGCTCACCAGTTTCTTTTTTTAAAGGTGCAAAGTTAAAAACTTTGCAGCGATGAAGAACAGGTAAAGCTATAGTTTGATGGCCCGAATCATTTCGCGTTTGCCGGGCGGGCCAGGCAGGCTTTGTACCTCCAACCCCAGGGCCTTCAGGTCGCGCTTAAGCTGGCCTTTCGCACAGTAGGTTACAAACACGCCACCGGGTTGCAGTTTTACAACAACCTTGCGCAACACATCATGAGTCCACATTTCGGGTTGTTTGTTGGGCGCAAAGGCGTCAAAGTATATTAAATTAAACTCAAGCGGTGGCAAGTCCAGTTCCTGCAACGCGCCTTCGCTTTTGAATAGGGTTGCCTGTGCTGTTACGGGTTGCCACTCGTTCCACGAAAGGGCATGAATTCTCTCAAATAATTCTCGATCGGTTGCTGCATAGTTAAGTTGTTGCCATACGGGCGGTGGCAGCGGAAATTTTTCGACTGCTACATAGTTAACCTTCCTTGTTTGTACTTCCGGTAAACGGAAGGTAAGCCAGGCATTCAGTGCGGTGCCCAATCCTACTTCCAGAATATTCAGTATATGCTGATTGTTGTGCGAAAGCCAGTAACGCAAACCCTGTTCAATAAAAACATATTCCGACTCCTGCATGGCACCGTGGCGCGAGTGGTATGTTTCGTGCAGGGTTTCATTTAGAAGGGAGTGGGAACCATCGGCTGTGGTAATGATTTTCACTTTATCCGCTACTGACATAAGTCATGTCGATTTGTAAGTAATATAAGGTTTGAACCACTATCTTTAAAACACCTGTTTATCATTCAACGAAGTTATGCTAAAACTAAAGTCTTCTGCCAATCGCTACCTGGTTATTCTTCAATACCTCTTTTTTATCTCTGCAATTTTGTATTTCGGACGCACGCTGTTTGTTCCGCTTTCGTTTGCCTTACTTATAAGTTGCATCTTGTATCCCATTTGTGGCTGGTTAGAGCGGCATCGGTTTAGCCGCATGGCGGCCATTGCAGTAAGTATAAGCGCGCTTACCATTCTTTTCGGATTGGTGGTTCTTTTGCTTGTCTTTCAATTTAGCTCTTTTCTTACCGAATGGCCAACGCTTGAACCCAAACTTGCGGAGGCAATAGCAACGGCCAGCGAATGGCTAACCGATAGCTTGAACATACAGCGCACCAAACAGGAAGCGTGGCTGAACCAGGCTTTAAATTCTTCGGGCGCTGGTATTATGACATTTATTAAAAATACAATTGCCGCATCGGCTGTGGGTTCAGTTTTGTTTATCCTAATACCGGTTTATTCTGTTATGATTCTCTTTTATCGAAATAAATGGATGGAGGTACTGTACCGCATCTTTCCGCAAGAAGGCCGTGATCGCATTCGTGAAATTGTTAAACTCAGCATCCAATCGTACTACAGTTTTATTAAGGGAATGGCGCTGGTCTATTTGATTGTTGGAATTTTAAACAGTCTTGGGCTTTGGTTGTTAGGCATTCCGCACCCGTTCCTTTTTGGGTTTATTGCCTCCATACTCACGTTTATCCCATACGTTGGAATTTTAGTGGCTTCGCTGTTGCCGGTATCTTTTGCCTGGATCACCTATAGTTCCATTTGGTATCCGCTTGGTGTTATTGGCGTGTTTGCAATTGTTCAATACCTGGAGGCTAACCTTATTTTTCCATTAGCCGTAAGCAGTAAGCTAAAATTAAATGCACTGGTAACTATTCTGGCAATTGTAGCCGGTGGATTGCTGTGGGGAGTTTCCGGAATGATCTTGTTTATTCCCTTCCTGGGGATTCTTAAATTAATTGCCGACCGTAGCCCAGACCTTAAAACGCTTGCAATAATTCTGGGGGGTTAATGTTCTTTCCGGATTAAGGCCACGGCCATGGCATTCACACCTTCTTCGCGGCCTACATAACCTAATCGTTCATTGGTTGTGGCTTTTATGGAAACATCTTCTTCTGAGATATTCATAAGAACAGCCAGCACTTTTTTCATTTCATCAATGTGCGGGTTTACTTTCGGGGCCTCAAGGCAAACCGTACAATCTACGTTTTCAATTTCCCATCCTCGCTCTGTTAGCATGCGGGTTACATCCTTTAAAAAAAACTTGCTATCCATTCCGCGCCAGCGCGGGTCTTTGTTAGAATAGTGATGACCAATATCACGCAAATTGGCTGCACCTAATAACGCATCGCAAATAGCATGTATCAATACATCGGCATCGCTATGGCCTACTGCACCCCGATTGGCCGGTAGTTTTATTCCACCCAGGTAAAACTCCCTGCCGGCTTCCAACGCGTGTACATCAAACCCCAGCCCAACTCTAAATTTCATAATACTACTTTTCTTCAAAGGTAATAGTTGGCTCATCATTATAACAGTTTATATTTAAGGAAACTAAACACATGAGCTTCCGCGATTTTCTGATCGGTAAGAAGATAATTCCATCGCGTACGGATTTTAAGTATGCGATGTTGCGCAGTCAGTTTGCGGGTATTATTCTGGCAATAGGTGCTTACTATATCATTCTGGACGGGCTCAATGGGGTTACTGTATTTTTTCCGTATTACATCTTGACCATCCTGGGGGGCCTTGTTTCGTTTTTATTAAACCGCAGCGGAAAGTACACTGCCGCCACACTTATACAACTGCTTTTCATCAACATTCTGATTTTCATTTTTGCCGATGTAGATCATCCCTATGGAGGAGTATTCTTCTATTTCGTGCCGTGCTCGGTAATTGGGTTAATTCTTTTCAATTACTACAACCGGTTTTTAAGTATTGCCTTCGCTTTGCTGCCTATTCCCCTGGCTCTGATTGCCTTCTATACTGACTTAAATATTATTCCACCACCCAGCTATGAACCCCACATGGTAAGGATGAATTTTATTTCGAACCTTATTATCGGCATCCTGTCCGGAGGATTTGTGGTGTACTTCCTGATAAATCGTAACCGGGAAGTAGAGCAAAGCCTGGTTCAGGCATCAACCGACCTGAAAAAAAGTGAAGAACGATTTTTAATGGCCCTGCACGGTACCAAGGCAGGTGTGTACGAATGGAAATTAGCCCAAAATACAATTTATGTAAGTTCTGACTGGAAGCGATTACTGGGTTACGAAGATCATGAGTTGAACAACCTGAAGCGTGAAGATTTTTCACAAATGGTTTACCCCGAAGACAAAACCCGCACGCAACAGCTCATTAACGAACACATGGCATTACAAAAATCCTATCAAAATGAGATCCGGTTTCTAAATAAAAACGGAGTTTATAAATGGTTTCAGGATAGTGGTGTATTTAAACAAGATGAAAATGGCAACACAGTATTAGTAGGCACACTCATCGATATTGATAGCCGAAAAAGGAATGAAGCCGAGCTTGCGCTAAAGAATGAACAATTAGCCAAAACCAACGAAGAACTTGACAGGTTTGTGTATAGTGCCAGTCATGATATGCGCGCGCCACTCAGTTCCTTACTGGGGCTTATCCATCTTTCAGAAAAGACAGACAAACCGGAAGAGGTGGGTTTATTTCTTCAGATGATGAAAGACCGGATAAAAACCATGGAGGGATTTATAAAAGAAGTAACGGACTACTCGCGCAATACCCGGCTTGGTCTGGCACTGGCGCCTGTTAACCTTGAAGCCATGGCGCGCGAGGTTCTGCAAACCCTCGCCTATTCGGTTGTAAACAAAAAGATACGTATTGAAATACAGATCGATCCCACGCTTGAAATCTTAACAGACCCCAACCGGTTAAAAGTTATTATCAACAACCTGGTTTCAAACGCGTACAAATACCACCAGTTCGATCAGCCCGATCCGTTTATACTAATCAGTGCAATAAAAAAAGACGATCATGTTCTGATAACAGTGAAAGACAATGGTACCGGTATTTCAAAAGAACATCACTCCCGCATTTTTGATATGTTTTATCGTGCGTCCGAATCCAGCGAAGGCTCTGGCCTGGGTTTGTACATTGTAAAGGAAACGCTCGATAAACTCGATGGCAGCATTAGTGTGCAATCAACCGTTGGCGAAGGTGCCGAGTTTACCGTAACTCTTCCCCTGAATTAATAAACCTCAAATACCTTCGGCACAATAATATAATGTGCTTGAATTTTCAGGGCGTAATATTTCCGCTGCTGCCTGCTGAATGTCTTCTGCGCTTACGCGTGCAATTTTTTCGCTCTCCTGATTTACAGAATCTACATCGCCCGACAAAGTTGCAAAGGCCAGGTTCATGGCCCTATTTATTACTTCCACCTTCTCAAATTCGATAGTAGTAAGTGCCTGGTTCCTGGCCTTGGTTAATTCTTCGTTGGTTGCTCCTTGTGATACTAACTCCCGGATAATCGTATCTACCGCGCTTTCTGCTTCTTCAATTGGTATGCCCGGCTTTATGCGGCCGCTCACCACAATCAATCCCGGATCGATGGTGCCCATTGTAAAAGAAGAAACAGACGTGAAAATCTCCTGCTCCTTTACTAACTGATTATACAACCGGCTGGAGTGGCCACGCCCCAAAACATCGCTCATCAAATCAGCTGCATGAAACCCTGTATCGAACCGACCCGGCATGTGATAACTTTTATACAGTGCATGAGCCGGAACTTTTGCTGTAATTTTTTCGGTGCGCTTCTGCGTTTGCTTTGGCTCGGCCACCAAAGTTCGCTTTGGTTTTATTCCAGCAGGAATAGGAGCAAACCATTTTTCTGATAATGCTTTAACCTGTGCTACGGTTACGTTTCCTGCTACCACCAGGATGGCATTGCTGGGAATATAATGTGTGTAGAAAAAATCTTTTACATCCTGCAAGGTGGCATTTTCAATATGACTGATTTCCTTTCCTATGGTAGCCCATTGATACGGATGTTGGGTATATGCCAGGGGTCTTAGTTTTAGCCAAACATCACCATAGGGTTGATTGAGGTACCGTTGTTTAAATTCCTCAATCACCACTTTGCGTTGTACTTCCAATACCTGGGGGTCGAACGATAAACTCAGCATGCGATCGCTCTCTAACCAAAAACCGGTTTCGAGGTTGGAGGCGGGCAGGGTAAGGTAATAGTTAGTAATATCGGTATTGGTAAATGCATTATTTTCGCCACCCACTACCTGCAGGGGTTCGTCATACGATGGAATGTTGGCCGATCCGCCAAACATTAAGTGTTCAAATAAATGTGCAAACCCCGTCTTGTCGGGTTTCTCATCGCGCGAGCCCACATCGTACAAAATATTCATTACAGCTATCTGCACCGAACTATCCTCATGCACAATTACCTGTAATCCGTTGTCGAGCGTAAACGCAGTGTAGGGTATCATTATCAGATTTTGATGCAAGATAGGTGGGCGCACGGTTTTTTCTATATTTTAGCGCCACGCATCCTTACCTGTATGTCGGTTGAAGTAACTCTTATGGTGCTTTGCGGGCTGGTTATCTTCAGCTACCTGTTCGATTTGATTGCCCGGCAATTTAAAATCCCATCGGTAATTCTGTTGTTGCTTAGCGGCATTGGACTGCGCTACCTGGCTACCTGGCTGGAGTTGCCCGTACCCAATTTTGAAGCCATTTTACCCCTGGTAGGCACCATTGGGTTGATCTTAATTGTTTTAGAAGGCGCCCTGGAACTTAAACTAGAACGCGAAAAACTGGGACTAATAAAACGATCACTTGGCTCCGCTCTTTTCATTCTGATTATTACTACAACCGGCATCGCACTTTTTTATCAATACCTTACGGGAGCAGATTTGCGCACCTGTTTCTTAAATGCGGTACCACTCGGTGTGATTAGTTCCGCCATTGCAATTCCATCTGCCTCCACCTTACCCGGCAACCGCAAGGATTTTATCGTTTATGAATCTTCCTTGTCGGATATTTTTGGCGTTATCCTTTTCAATTTTTTGATTGCCAACAGTACCGTCAATGCCATGTCTTTTGTACGGCTGGGATGGCAAACGATTCTTATCCTGATATTATCCGCTGCGTTTTGCCTGGTTCTGCTTTACCTGCTAAAGCGAATTACCCATCATCTTAAATTCTTCCTGATTATTGCCGTGCTGATTCTGGTTTATGCCATTGGAAAATACTACCACCTGCCCACGTTGGTAATTGTATTGGCGTTCGGGTTGTTTCTGAATAACCTGCACTGGATACGGGTACCCTGGTTTAAAACCATTTTTAAATACGATAACTTTTATAAAGACTTTCATCAATTAAATCAGCTAAGTGGCGAAAGCGCCTTTATTGTGCGTACTTTCTTCTTCCTGATCTTTGGATTTACATTAGATGTTGCCTCGCTGCAGCACCTTTCGGTATTGATAAACGGGGGTGTTGTGGTAGTTGTTATTTATGCCGTAAGAATTCTCTATATGAAATTTTTTGTTCGGCAAGCGGGTGCAGCCGAATATTTTCTCGCGCCCCGGGGGCTTATCAGCATCCTGTTGTTTTTCAGTATTCCGGAAAACCAAAAAATTTCTGCCATCGAAAACAGCTTATTGTTCTTTGTAATTCTTGCCACCAGTTTAATAATGACATTTGGCCTGATATCCTCACGCCAGGAAAACCCTGCCGTTACCCCGGCACAACCCGATCCATCATGAAATTTCAACGTAAAAAACTTTCTGATTCAACCCTTCTTCAATTGTATGAAGCCCTGTTGTTTCCCCGGTTAATTGAAGAAAAAATGCTTGTGCTTTTGCGCCAGAACAAAATCAGTAAATGGTTTAGCGGCATTGGTCAGGAAGCCATATCGGTAGGTATTAGCCAAGCCTTAGAACAAGACGAGTACATTTTACCCATGCACCGCAACTTGGGTGTATTTACCGGCCGCAACATTCCATTTGCCAGGCTGTTTGCGCAGTGGCAAGGCACCGGGTTCGGGTTTTACAAAAGGACGCGACCGGTCCTTTCACTTCGGAAGTAATGAGCATCACATCGTGGGTATGATCTCGCACCTGGGCCCGCAAAACGGAGTGGCCGATGGGATTGCGCTGGCCTCTCTCCTGAAAAAAGAGAATAAAGTTACTGCAGTTTTTAATGGCGATGGCGGCACCAGCCAGGGCGATTTTCATGAGGCCTTAAACGTAGCTGCCGTGTGGAACCTGCCCGTCATTTTTGTAATTGAAAACAATGGCTACGGACTTTCTACACCTAGCAGTGAACAGTTTAAATGCAAACAGTTTATTGATAAAGCCATTGGCTATGGCATAGAAGGGGTAAAGGTAGATGGCAATAACGTGCTGGAAGTTTACAGCACAGTAAAATCCTTAGCCGAAAAAATGCGCGTTAACCCGCAACCCATTTTGCTGGAGTGTATCACCTTCCGAATGCGCGGCCATGAAGAAGCATCGGGCACCAAATACGTTCCAAAAAAATTAATGGACGAGTGGGGTAAAAAAAGGTCCCCTCACCAACTACGAAAATTTTTTAGTGCAGGAAAAACTACTCGATCAAAAACAGATCGACAGCATACGCAAAAAATTAAAGAAAGAAATTGAAGCTGGTTTAGCCGAAGCATTTAAAGAAACGCCACCAACACCCAATACCCTTACCGAGCTGCATGATGTGTACGCACCGTTTGAACAGCCGGTAATAACACCTGCATCCGATGCTAAAACTGAAAAACGTTTTATCGATGCGATAAGCGATGGCCTTCGGCAAAGCATGGAGCGCCACGATAACCTCGTGTTAATGGGGCAAGACATTGCCGACTATGGAGGTGTGTTTAAAATTACAGAAGGGTTTGTGCAGCAGTTTGGAAAAGAACGTGTACGCAACACACCGTTATGCGAATCGGCCATTATTGGTACCGGACTTGGTCTTTCCATTAAAGGCATGAAGGCGATGGTTGAAATGCAGTTTGCTGATTTTGTTACGGAAGGATTTAACCAGATTGTGAACAACCTGGCTAAAATCCACTGGCGGTGGGGCCAACCGGCCGATGTAGTGGTGCGTATGCCAACCGGTGCCGGTACTGCAGCCGGCCCGTTTCACAGTCAAAGCAACGAAGCCTGGTTCTTTCACACACCCGGTTTAAAAATTGTGTACCCATCCAACCCGTACGATGCCAAGGGATTGTTGTGTGCTGCCTTTAACGATCCCAATCCTTACCTCTATTTCGAACACAAACTTTTATACCGATCCATCAAGGCCCACATCCCTGATGACTACTATACTGTTGAGATTGGCAAAGCAAAATTAGTAAACGAAGGCAATGATCTTTCCATTGTTACCTATGGCATGGGTGTACATTGGGCCCAGGAGATACTTCAACAATTACCCGGTGTTTCGGCCGATGTGCTGGATCTGCGCACGTTATTGCCATGGGATAAAGAAGCGGTGTTAGAAACGGTAAAGAAAACCCATCGCGTGTTGGTGTTGCATGAAGATACCCTTACCGGAGGGATTGGTGCCGAAATAGCCGCGTGGATTAGTGAACATGCTTTTCAATACCTGGATGCGCCCGTAATGCGCGAAGCCAGTTTAGATACAGCCATTCCATTTGTTGCCACACTGGAGCAAAATTTTTTACCGAAGGGACGGTTGAAAAACCGAATTGAAATGCTGTTGAAATTCTAATGCAATTACTACGTTAAATCACGGTAAGAAGCGTAATCCGCTTTTTCCTTATCTTAGCCTGTTTATTGCCCATATTTTGAAGCCGATTATTTTCCCAAAGTCATTATGCCGGTATATCCTTACGGGATTCATGGCTTTGCTTTGCCTGGGGGCTTCAGAAGTTTTTGCGCAGGATAAGCGACCCATTAATAACAAAACTGTTATCCGGCAAAACCGGGCTAAGTCGGTAAAGAAAAAAGAAAAAGCTACCACACGCGACCTGGCCGGGTATAAACTCCGCCATGCAAATCAATCTTCAGCACAACGCGCAGTACAAATTTCAAACGCATCGCGCAAAGCAAGAGGCAAATCGGGCGACCGCGCAGGCCAACCCATTGGCGGCAGGCCGTTAGGCATTCGGTCTAAACCTATCAATGCCGGTCGTGCAAACATCTATCCGCAAAAAGGGCCCTTTGTTAATCACTCGTCCAAATCGCCCGAAAGGGCATACAACAACCGCAAAGAACTTTCGCGCTTGGCGCGATTACAAACCCGGCAGGATCCACCCGGTCGCAAAAAAAGAATTACACCGCGTTCCAACTCACAAGCCTATGTAACCCGTGGTCGCAAAAATGTGTATTGGGGAAAATACTCGAAAGGCGAACGCGCTATTACTACCGACCTGGCCGGCAGACCATTGCGAACCAAAAACTTTCGCACCCCGGCAAATCCCCTTGTTAAAGCCGATAACCCTTACTATGGTCGTAATGATCGTGGCGACCGGGCCTACAAAGGCACTTTTCGCTCAGGTTATGCCACAGCCTCCAGGCGCGGTGAACGTGCATGGAAGGGTGACATTTCGGGCCATGCCATTCGCAAGAGTGCCGGCCGCGATAACCAGGTTGCTGGCCAACACGGTGAGAGTCCAAAAATTTTACCCGGCTTCAGTGCTCGTTTGATCAGAAAAGATTTAACAGGCATAAGCGGAAATAAACGAAAACAAGGTGGCGGTTCTGTAAGTGGCATGTTTCGATCGAACAAACCTTTACCGGCCCGTCAACCAGGTATAGGTGGCAACTACATGAAGCAGGATTTCGCCAGGCTACGGGGCATTAAGCCAGAAAAAGGCGGAGGGTCCGTTACCGGAAAGTACAAGTCAAACACTCCATTGCCCCCTCGCAAACCTGGTATTGGTGGTAATTTTATGAAGCGCGATTTCGCAAAGCTGAAAGGGATTAAACCCGAAAAAGGTGGAGGATCTGTAACCGGAAAATACCGGTCGAACCAGCCCCTTATGGCAAAGGCACCCGGTGCCAACGCTAATTTTATCCGAAAAGACCTGGGTAAACTGCGCGGAATTAAACCAATAAAAGGAGGTGGAAGTATAACTGCTCAAATGAAGCGAGGGCAAAATTCACCAATTGCCGTTCGCGCTCCGGGCAATCCACGGGCAGCCAGTTTGCAGGCCAATTATCGCGGAACAATAAGACGAAGCGAGCGGGGCTTTAGCAATGCGGGCTTAAGTTATTCCGGCAATATTCCTTCGCACCGGCAACCCAAGGGAGGTGGCAGCATCAGCGGCTTTAACCGAAATAATAACCACCTGCCTATAGCTGTGCGGCAGCCATTAGATCAGCGGGCAGCACGGTTTCAAGGTAACTACAAGGGCTTTTTACCCAGAAGCAGAGCAACGCATACCTTTAGCCAGGATGGATTGAGCTATACCGGCAACATAAAAGCTGCCCGGCCTCTTAAGGGTGGAGGTAGCATCAGTGGATCGTGGAATAATAAGGGTCAGCCTATTGCAGTAAAAACGCCCGGGTCAGTATCAGCTCGTATTGCAACTTTTCAGGGTAACCTAAGACAAGGTCCGAAACAATTCAGCCAGGCAGGTTATGGATACAGTGGTGATATCCGCATGCGTAAAAAATCATTTAGCCGCGAAGGATATGACTGGGCTGGGTACACCAAAGCGAGTAAACCTTTAAAGGGAGGAGGAAGCATTAGTGGCCAGTTGTGGAATAATAAGGAACAACCTTTACCTGCAAAGTTTTCAGGCAGCAAAGCGGCTCAGTTTCAGGGGAATTTGCCCTTGGTAAAAAAATCTTTTAGTCGCGAAGGATATGATTGGGCTGGATATGATCGTACCCGCAAACCGGAAAAAGGGGGTGGTAGTATCAGTGGCCAGTTATGGAACAACAAGGAACAACCCTTGCCTCCCCGCATCCCAACGGGTAAGCAAGCAAGTGATATTGCTTACTCGGGCAAGATCAGGCTTTCCAGAATTAAGCGCGAGTTTGTGCGCAACCCCAATGCAGTAGAGGAGGCGTTGAAAAAGCATAGCCCGTATGCAAATGTGTACATGGTAAATAATATCACCACCCGGGTAAAACAACGCGAAACAGGTAAGAACAAACTATCGGCTAAGGAAGCACTTGCCGGATTACCCCCCTCGCGTGCTACTGCAAAAGCAGCCGAATACGCGGGCACCATGAAACGCTATTGGGAATATAAACACAACCCGAGCAGTGCCGATGCTTCGCTTAAAACCATTAAGTACTCAAAAGCTTTTGCCGATGCTACTGTGTACGGGGGCAAAGTAAGGTTAAGCAAAAATTACCGGCATGCACCCAATGCCGACAAAGATGCGCTTAAGGTACTTGCCCCGGGAAAGGCCTATGCCCGTGTTGCCGATTACCAGGGCAACATTCGTATGAATAAATTCAACCACAAAAACATTTTCCGGATGCAACGTTTGCTCACAACAAGGATAACAACGTAAAAGGCGAGCGAACCATTTTTACCAGTATCAAGTTACTTTGGAGTGAGGTGTTCAAAAAACAGAGTACGCAACCCGATGCCGTAAAAGACAAAGTGCGTAAGCCTCGCTACGATAAAAAGGAAAAAGAATTGTGGAAAGATCTGTACGACTAAATGAAATGGCTTGAACTTAAAGAGGCTGGTCAACTCGAAACCATTAAGGCCGAATCGCATCAACAACCCGTGCTCATTTTCAAACACAGCACCCGATGTTCCATCAGCCGGGCTGTTTTAGATCGGTTAGAACGCAACTGGAGCAATGCGGATGTTTCGGATGTAAAGCCTTATTTTTTAGACTTGCTTACCTACCGTCCCTTATCTAATCAAATTGCATTGGACTTTGATGTTGAACATGAGTCGCCCCAAGCCATTATGATTTATCGGGGAAACCCGGTTTATGTTCAATCGCATTTCGGAATAGACCTGGCTGCTATAAGGCAGGCTTCCGAAAAATGTGTGGCTACTAAAAATTAAACACTACGGTTTGTTTAACACTCTCGGCCAGGCTTAACGCAACCGGGCACGTGTGTGCTGCATTTTTCAATTTTTGTTTTTGAACTTCCGTTGCCACCAGGCCCGGGTGAGAAAATGTAATTTGTACCTCTGCTATTTTGCGGGGATTACTGGCCATTATTTTCACCACATCGGCAGTTAGCCCCTTCAAATCCACTCCTTCGCGTTCGGCTACTATACCCATTATCGTCATCATGCAACTGCATAACGCGGCACTAACAAGATCGGTAGGACTAAAAGCTTCGCCCCGGCCGTTATTATCGGGTGGTGCATCCGTAACTATCAAATTTCCCGATTTCAGGTGTTTTGCTTCCGTACGAAGGCCTCCCAGGTACTCAACTGTTCCCATAATTGCCATAACAACTCTATTTTTTCTGCGTTAGTTATTTTACTTTTAATTCCTCGAAAGGAACGAACGCGGTTGGTATGAAACAAATTTTTAACCTGCTACTCATTGGCTTACTGCTGGGGGCTGTAATTTCGGCACAGGCACAAACCCAGGATAGTTACGAGTACAATTCAGAATTTACCTGGGGAATTAATAAAAACTCGGCCGGAGGGCTTATTGGCGGCTTCGTGTTTAAAAAAGCCCGCAAGCTTAACCAAAATATGCTCGAAACCTTTGGGTTGGAGATTATGAATGTAAAGCACCCGCAAGAAGTAAGGCATAGTTCGGTTTATACGGGTAACTTTTTCATATATGGAAAAAGTAACTACTTGTACGCCTTGCGCTTTCAATACGGCCGCGATTTAATTTTGTTCTCAAAGGCACCCCAGCAAGGCGTAGAAATAAAAGCTGTGTTTGCGGCCGGGCCAAGCCTGGGCATTGTAGCCCCATACTATATTGAAAGAACAATAGATAATAGCATTTGGGCATCTATCCGCGAGCAATACGACCCCAACAACCCAAATCATTTTTACTCCAATATTTTGGGTACCGGTAACCTTTTTGAGGGGATTGCTGAATCCAAAATACAATTGGGCACCAATCTGAAGGCTGCCATTAACTTCGAACTGGGCTTTTTGAAATCGCAGGTTACAGGGTTTGAGGTTGGCGTTTTGGTAGATTCATACTTCAAAAAAGTGGAAATAATGCCCTCCACCGAGAATAAAGCCATCTTCCCCACCGTATTTTTCACAATGTTCTACGGCAACCGCAAATAATTTCGCTAAAAAATTCTGGATTTTGTGTGACTGGTGAGCGGTAAGTGTATTCTATTACTATATTTGAATTTCCTAAACTGTAAAGATTTCGCGTATGGAAGCTAAAAAGACCGATAAAGCGGATTTAACCAAAAAGTCAACCTTTTTCTTTAGCATAGGGCTTTTGGTAACGCTTGGTATCACATTCATGGCTTTTGAATGGAAAAGCTATGACGAAAAGATGGTTGACCTTCAAGGCAAGAACACCAACGTTTTTGAAGAGATGATTGAGGTGCCGCCAACCGAGCAGCCACCGCCACCCGCACCCGTAATTCAACAGCCTCAAATTGTTGAGGTTCCGGACGAAGAAGAAATTAAAGAAGACATTCAACTTAAGTTTGATGTGGAGGTAACGGAGGAAACCAAAGTGGAGCAGGTAGTAGTTGCCCCGGTTGTGGAAGAAAAAGAAGATGTTGATCAGATCTTTAGTGTGGTGGAAGAAACCGCGGAACCCAAGGGAGGCATGCCTGCTTTTTATAAGTACGTGTCAGAAAAAATGAAGTATCCGGCTCAGGCCCGTAGGATGGGTGTGGAAGGCCGCGTGTTTGTTGAGTTTGTTGTAAACCGCGATGGATCCATTGTAGATGTAAAAGCAATTAAAGGTATTGGTGCTGGTTGCGATGAAGAAGCCGTACGCGTGGTACAAAGTGCACCATCCTGGAAGCCAGGTAAACAAAGAGGAAAGCCAGTTCGTCAGAAAATGGTTATTCCGATTATCTTTAAACTTGGATAAGAAATTAATTTGTAACACAACAAAAAAACCCGGGCAATGTCCGGGTTTTTTTATTTTGATCAATGTTGTTACAAAACAAGTCCACACCCAAGGCCAATCAAAATAATTGCCCACGCAGGTATTTTGGTAAAGGCTGTAAGCAGAAAAGTACCCACTACAAATCCAATGTTTGTAATAATTGATACATAGGGATCTGTTACCAACGGCTGAAATAACAACACAGCAGCTGCCGCAACCAACCCCGCATTGGCAGCATTTATCCCCTCCAGTGAAGCGCGGATGGGTCTGAATTTTTTCAAACTCTCCCAAATACGAATTAAAAAAAATCAGAAAGGTGCCTGGTAAAAAAATACCTGCGGCCGACATAACAGCGCCTGCTATTTCACCTGCTACTCCGTAATCGCGCATAGCAAGTGCTCCAATGTACGAACTGAATGAAAACACCGGGCCGGGCAATCCTTGCACAAACGCATAGCCGGAAAGAAATTCTTCGGATGTGAGATATTGCTTTGGCGCGTATTGCACAAATTCGGTGTACAACATAGGTGTAAGCACTTGCCCACCGCCAAAAATCAAACTTCCGTTTCGATAAAAATTTTCGAACAAACGCACTGGCAAAAATTCAGGTATCGATTTGGTAGCGGCACCCAGCAAGGCAGCAAAAACCAAAACACCGCCCCATAAAAAAAAAGTTAGCCCACGACACATCAAATTTTTGTTTCTCTTGCCGGGGGTGGGCTTTATAGTTTAGGGCGGTTATCAATCCTGCTCCTAACAGAATTAACGGAAAAACAACAGGCGATTTGCTGAAGTAGGTGGCAACTCCGGCCAGGATCATAATTACTGCACCCCGCATGGTTGTTACCGTCTTCAAACTGATGGAATAGGCGGCATAAGCCACAAACCCAACGGCCATGGGTTGAATGAAGCGGGTAAACTCCAGAGATGAATGTTTGTTGGCAAAGCTATTGATAAGAATACCAGCCACCGTCATGATAGCTACAGAAGGTATGAGCCAGATTAGCAAAGTGAGATAAGCCAATTTGGCACCGCCCAACCGATAACCAATCGATGAAAGTGTTTGGGTAGAACTGGGACCAGGCAATACCTGGCACAAGGCATTCAGTTCAATCAATTCTTCTTCGGTAATGTACTTGCGTTTTTGAACCAGCACATTTTGAAAATGTGCAAGGTGTGCCTGCGGCCCTCCAAAACAAGTTACTGATAGCAGGAATACGTCTTTTAGAAATTCGCTATACCGTATTCCTGATTTCACGGCTTACTTTTTCAAACCAATTTCGCGTAAACGCTGATTCAAAAACTCTCCGGCTGTAATGTCGTCCCAAAGTTTGGGGTGTTGGGCATCTACGCACGAGGGTAGTGCTGTAAGATCCATTTCTGAACGCGGATGCATAAAGAATGGAATGGAATAACGTGGGGTGTTCATCAGGTGCCGGGGCGGATTTACAACGCGGTGTATGGTTGATTTTAATTTTTTATTTGTAAGACGTTCCAGCATATCCCCTACGTTAACCACCAATTGTTCGGGTAATGCTGTTATAGGAATCCACTTGCCATCTCTTCGCAATACTTGTAATCCATCGGCACTGGCACCCATCAACAAGGTTATCAGGTTTATATCACCATGCTCGGCAGCGCGTACCGCATCTTCCGGTACTGAATCCGGATCTTCAATGGGGAAATAATGGATGGGTCTTAAAATACTATTACCATGATGAACCTTTGCATCAAAATAATCCTCCGGAAGATTCAGATATAACGCAATGGCTCTTAACATTTGCACTCCGGTCTTTTGCAATCGACCGTAAACTTCCAGTGCTATCTCTTTAAATTCCGGTATCTCGGCAGGCCATACATTATCCGGATATTCTTTCTTAATCGGGTCGTTATCCAGCACTTCCTGCCCCACATGATAAAACTCTTTCAGATCACCGGTGTTTCTGCCTTTGGCATGTTCTTTACCTTTCCCAATATAACCGCGCTGACCAGCCAATCCTGGTATCTCATACTTCTGTTTAACCGCATCCGGCAAGGCATAAAATTTCTTGATGGTACTATAGAGGGTTGCAGAAAGTTCATCGGGTAAGTAGTGGTTCTTAATAGCCACAAACCCGATATTATTGTACGCATCACCCAATTGCTGCACGAATTTGTTTTTTCGATGCGGATCGCCACTCGTAAAATCAGCCAAATCAAGGGAAGGTATTTCATCAAACAAGATATCTGCCATACATGTACTAATTAAATCACAATCTAATTATTTTCTATAAATTTACACACATACCAAAAGTTGGGCATGATATTGGTCAGATTTAATGAACTTCAAAATCAGTTGCACCATGGAAACAATCAATAGAAGAGAATTTGTAAAACAGACCGTAACCGCAGCAGCGGTATTGGCTGTGCCCGCATCCGTTCTGGCGCATGAAACACCGTATGCGCTTCAGTTTAAACAAGTAGCCTTACCGTATGCAACCAATGCACTGGAACCAAACATTGATGCGCTTACAATGGAAATTCACTATGGCAAACATCATACTGCCTACATCAAGAATGTGAACGATGCCATTGCCGCTGAAAACATTACCTACTCAGAAAAAGATTTTTTTGCCAACATATCCAAACTATCGGCTAAGGCACGTAACAATGGTGGCGGTGCCTGGAATCATAATTTTTTCTGGCAAAGCATGAAGCCCGCAGGGGGTGCTCCTTCCGGCAAAATAGCTGAAGCACTTACCGGAGCTTTCGGATCCATGGATAAATTCAAAGAACAGTTTACACAAGCCGCTATGACACGCTTTGGATCGGGATGGGCCTGGCTGGTGAAAGATGGCAATACTCTGAAAATTGGCAGCACACCCAATCAGGATAATCCGATGATGGATGTTAGCGAACTAAAGGGCACTCCTTTACTGGCATTAGATGTTTGGGAACATGCTTACTATTTGAAATATCAGAACAAACGCAACGAATATGTTGCCAATTGGTGGAATGTAGTAAACTGGGATGAAGTAGCGAAGCGATTGAATTAACCAGTGAAAAGAATATTGCTGATTTCGTTATTGCTGATTTCAATTAGCAACGCTTACTCACAAACGCGCACCGAAATAAAAATGTATAAGACCTTTGGTGGTGCCCGGTTTGAAATGGACACCCTTGTGCTTAGTCCTAAACAAGTATTACAAGTATTAAAAGCGGAACCGCTCGCTTACGAAAAGTTTAAACGCGCCAAAGCCAACTACAACGCAGCCGGTATTCTTGGATTTGCCGGTGGAGTTTTGATTGGGTTACCGATAGGTACGGCCATAGGCGGTGGCAATCCGGAATGGGGATTGGCAGCGGCTGGAGGTGTGTTGGTGTTGGGCTCCTTCTCACTTACTGCTGTTTTCCGAAGCCATGCGTTTGATGCTATTGAACTCTACAACGGAAAAACCGCACGCATAAAACCTCAGGTTCAGTTTTATGGAACCGGAGTCAGGATAGTGATGAGGTTTTAGGTGAAATCTATTTAACAACAAGTTGCTTTTGTTAACAAGGAGATGACTAAACTCTTTGTTCGCATCAATAAACGCAAATAGACCATGCATACGTACCTGAATTGTTTGTGTGGCTTGTGCCGTTCTTCCAGTACTTGGCCTGTATGCCGGTATTTATATTTCCCTGATACCCGGAAACAAATACATCGCTCTGGTCGGAAATAAAAAATGTCGGAAGCATGTTCATCGAGGGTGCCGTCCGACAGGTTTACGGCTGTTCCGTTTTTCCAGTACTTCGCTACATTAATACCTTGCTCATTTTCATATCCGGTAACATAGACATCATTGTTTTTAACTGTAACACCGGTGGCATAGCTGTTATTGGTTGTATTTCCAAGCAAGTAGATCACTCCATTCTTCCATAGTGTAGCCACGTACCGGCCAGTGCCGCTAAAATTGATTTGCTGATAGCCGGATACATACACATCAGTACCCACCACAAAAATTCCATTTGCCAACGATCGTACAGCACCAGCAGATTGCGTTAATACCACTTCAACGCCATCCACCCAATAACGCGCAGGTTCCATGGGGTCATTCAAATAACCGGAAACATACACTTTACTATTTGCCACAAATATACCATTGGCTATGGCGTATTTAGCACCATCCGTCAGGTTGGTGGCAGTTCCATTTACCCAGTATTTTGCTCTTCGTTGTTGCGCGGTTTCTTCCGATCCGGCCACGTATACATTGGCGCCAATTACAATGAGGCCATCTGCGAAAGCATGCCGACTACCATCAGAAAGCTCTACAGTCGTTCCATCTTTCCAGTACTTGGCTACATACTTACCTAAAGTATTATGCTCATTACCTGCTATGTACACCCCGGTTTCATTCACAGCTATACATTTGGCAAAAGCGTGTTTGCTTCCATCCGAAAGAGGTACGATATCCGTATCTCTCCAATAGAGTGCTTTGTTTATTGCGCTTTGTAATTGTACGGCCACGTATACCTTAGGTGGTGCGGGTGATAGCGTGGTAAATATTTTTTCATCGCCATAGGCTGTTCCTGCTGCGTTCGTGGCATAGGCACGTACATAGTACGTTGTGGCCGGTGTGAGGTTTTGTAGTGTACTGCTAAACGCTGCTGTTCCAGCACCTTCATCTGTTTTCGAGGTTAACGCTACAGTCGGGTTGGTAGTCGTACTCCACACAACTCCTTTGGCTATTACTTCCACTTCATTGGCATTGGTGATGGTTCCACCTGAGATTGCACCCGTTTCAGCTATGGAAGAAACTATTGCAGTGGTAACTTCAGGAAGGGAAATAGTTGGCTCGGGATTTTCAGTATTATCGCAAGCGATAAAACCAATAAGAATAAGAACAGGTGCAAACAGTTTTTTCATGGAGATACCGATTTAAGATTTTAGTAAAATTCAGACTTGATAAGGGGCGGTACAATCCTGCTTTTACAGGTTTTTTTATCCAGTCAGTATCCCCTGAAAGCAGGAGGTGAACCCAGTAAACATACTGGTTGTTATGCAATGAAATTGATTCTCAGGGATATCTCAAAATCTTAATTTACTCCACCAATTTTTTCAGGTATTGCTGTGGTGTTGTTCATTCGAACCTGATTAGGGATGTGGTTTTGGGTCGGGTGAATAAATCCGGAGCGTATCACCCTCCATTTTTTCTTCCGCCAGCAATGATCCTTCAAAAGCAGGTGCTACAATGCCTGCATAAAACTGCCTGTTAGAAGTAAACACACGGGCTTCATCCCACAAGCCCGCGTTGATAAAAAGCGACAGCGTGGTGCTGCCTCCTTCCACTAGTAAAGATTGTATTCCTATTGAACCCAAATGCTCTACGAGCGACTCAAGAAAATTGGTTTCAGCCAGTCGTACTAAAATCAGGTTCGGGTGCTCTTCATGCTTCAGCACGTTGTAACAAATGGTTTTTACCGAGCCATCAAAAAGTGAAAGCTTATCCGGCAAGCGAAGAAACCGGTCAATCACTACTCGTACCGGATTGCGCCCCGACCAATCCCGAACCGTTAGCACCGGGTTATCATGGGCAGCGGTTTTTGTGCCTACCAATACCGCATCTTCTTCGCTGCGCCACTTGTGCACCACCTGGCGCGATTGTTCATTGCTGATCCACTTCGATTCATAATTGCTGCGCGCCACAAAACCATCTAAGGTTTGCGCCCATTTTAAAATAATGTACGGCCGCTGCTTTTCATGAAATGTAAAGAATCGTTTATTTAATTCGCGGCCCAGTTGCGCGAGAACATTTTGCGTTACTTCTATGCCGGCTGCTTTTAGTTTTTCAATTCCTTTACCGGATACGAGGCTATTCGTATCCGTATTGGCAATTACCACCTTGCCAACCTTGTGTTTGATCAATAAATCCGCGCAGGGTGGTGTTTTACCAACATGCGCGCACGGCTCCAGGTTAACATAAACCACACTTCCTTCCAGTTGGCTGGTATCTGCCACACTATTTACGGCATTCACTTCGGCATGCGGGCCACCATATTTTTGATGCCACCCTTCGCCAATAATTTTTCCATCTTTAACAATAACGCACCCTACCCGGGGATTTGGGCTCACAGAACCTGTGCCTAACCTGGCCAACTCCAGGCAACGTACCATGTAAAGTTCATCTTGCAGCATTCAGAAATTGTTACCTTGCAAAGATCAATTTCGGCATGACTAATTCCAAAGAACTTTTCAGCGAAGTAGTAAAGCGGATTTCATTACCAGAAGAAAAAGCAGAAATAGAAAGTAATCGCGTACCTGCTGCTGGAAAAAAAATGGAAACTTAGCCGTACCGATATCCTGGCCGAAAAAATAATCCCGGTGCCCTGGAGCGAAGTGGAACCCGTTGTGGCACGAATTAATATGCACGAACCTATTCAATATATTTTAGGGGAGGCCGATTTTTTCGGAAGAGTTTTTCAGGTTACACCTGATGTGTTGATTCCAAGGCCGGAGACTGAGTTGTTGGTTCAGGAAATTATCACGCATGTAAAATCAATTGATCGGCCCACCCTATTGGACATTGGCACCGGAAGCGGCTGTATTGCGATATCGTTAGCATTGGAAACGCCTTCCGTTGTGCAGGCGCTTGATGTGAGTTTAGATGCACTTAAAGTCGCACAGGAAAATGCCACACGCTTACAAGCCGCTGTAAAATTCCGCCAGCAGGATATTTTACAGGAGCCCGTTACGGAAAAGTTTGACTTGATCGTAAGCAACCCGCCTTATATCTCGCAACAGGAAATACACCTCATGAAACCCAACGTGCTGAATTACGAACCGCACACAGCCTTATTTGCGTTGGGAGACGATCCGCTTTTGTTTTATCGCACCATTACCAAGCAGGCTCAACAAGCCTTAAGGAAAGGCGGATCGTTGTGGTTTGAGATCAATGAGCATTATCCAAAAGAGATTTGCGAAATACTTTCAACAAATGGATTTAACCATGTGACTGTTGTAAAAGATTGGAATGGAAAGGAGCGGGTGGTATGGGGAATCTATTAATGTGGTCAACCCAGGTCATAACTAAAAAAAAATTTAGCCCTGTAAATCGTTTATACTACTGAACTATTTCAACATCAGGTCTATTATTACGAAGTTCCACTAAACTACTATCATTCAAAATCAAAAAAGCAGTTAGTCTAAAAAAAAAGTAAATCCATTGGCATCAATTGTTAACGATGTGCCACACTTCGGACAAGGCTTTAAAGCAGAATCCCATACCTCCAAGTTTGAGCCCTCACATTCAGAGCACTTAACAGGGTATAGCTCTTTGATTGACTTCTTGCCAGATTGGTAAAATACCAATGGCTCGGGGTCATCATCTGCCTTAGGCGAGGGTTCATATTGAATGCGGTGTGTTGCAATATCCATTATCTTGTTACAATCGAGACACCTGAATGTATTTAACCTGGCAAAAAAAGTCGCTGATGGACCTGCGCAGGTAGTTACCCGGTAATTACAAATCGAACAAGAATAAGTTTGTTTAGTCTCCATATGTTTTCTTTTCTACATAGGATAATACATCGGGGGGTAAAAACAATCCATTATGAGTCAAAATTTTTTCTTCTTGTCAAAGAATTCATTTTTCAGCTAAAAAAAGGCAAAATTAAAGGGCCTCCCCTATCCAAAAAGGTTGGTTAGCCTCCAAATTCAAAATACCTTCCTGGCCAACAAAAAAATTTTTATCAGAAAAAAATTTCAGGAAAAACCTGTAGTACCGTACCCGCGGGCAACCACTTTGCAAAACGGCCAGACTTTACCCGGCTCCAACGTGTACCTTCAATAAAAACTTCTATGTCACCATTAAAATCAGTTAACACTAAAAGAATCTGTCTATCCGATGCCAGCCAGTTTACAGCCGGTATGTTTCGGGATTGTAAAAAGGAAATAGCTTTGCCGATGGCAGACTCTTCAGAATGAAATGAAACTACTTCAATTGGCTGCTGGTCTTTGGTGCGATCAATCCACACAGCTTCCTCGCCTGTGGGCACCAACACTGCATCTACTTTAATTCCCCAACCTAATACGGTTTCAATCTGTGAATGCAATACAATAATGGCCGGCATCCATTCCAGCAGCTCCTGTACTTTTTCGAAGGGGATTGCATGCGCATCCAGAATAACCAGGGCAGGTTCTTGATTTTCGCGCACGATGTGATGGCTGGACATTTTGGTTTGGAATTACATCAATCCTATTGCTCAATTACAAAAATAACTTTTCTGTTCCCAGCTCTGGTACTTTTTTGTCTTGTCACAAAAAAAGTACCCAAAAAAATCAAGACAAAAAAGATGCTTCCGCGCACAAACCAACTCACGCCCGCCTTTTTGTCTGGCCAGCGCACTTGAGTTTCAGGATTTAGATTGATTTAATTTAAAAATTTTCTCTGTTGGTAGAATAGATTAACAATGCCTGTAACCCATTACTCAAAAAAGCAAACGGAACCGCCCACCCAGGTTTTGTCCTTATTAAACTTTACACCAATCATTTCGCCCCGGCTCAGACGCGCGAGGTTGGTGATAAGTTTAGGGCGCGCTTCGTTTTCATTCCACAAAAACAACAACCTGATTTCTGTTTTAACCAAACCATCAGGTGCTTGTATAACGGGTTCGTACTGCACCTTTTGTTGTAACATGAAGTTTTTGCGTTCGGCAAGCGGAATAGCATCCAAATCGGCTTGCGTTACATGAAAGATTACACCACTACCTGAAAATGAGAAGAGCGGCTTCAACACATACTCTTCGAGGTTTGCCGGCCAGGCGGTGTATTCGTGCAAAAATTTACATTTGGGCACCGCATCGCTTTGTACAAAGGGCATGGTGTATTTACTAATGTAAAAAAACCAATTCGGGTGCCCCGCCCATTCTACCTCTACATCTTCCGTAAGATGAAATTGCGTTTTCAAATCTTTCTTTGCCAGCAGTTCATCAAAGATCACGCGGTTGTAAATCCGGTGCACCGGAATCTCAACTCCATTCTTTTTATAAAATAACTTTCTTCCTCTTATTATAATATCACCGATGTGAACCGGCACAATTCCAAGGTGTTGTTGTGTTATCAGAAAATCAATAGCTGTATTTTGCTGCAGGGGATTGATCTCCAGGAGAATTACATTTTCAGGATTGTGTTTTCCAACAATGGCTTCGCGCAACAGTTGCCAATAGGCTGCTGAATCTAATCCAAAATGAAAGTGTAATTCATCCGGAATGCGATAGTGTTCACGAAATTTGTTTCCCAGAAAATCCTGGTACCCAAACAAAGATGGGAACCCTTGCATTTCAATTAATCGCGGAACCAACTCTCCATTTTCTGTACACACGGCAAAGTCCAGTGCAATGAATAACGAGTTGGCCGTTTCGTTGGGAACGTTGAGCTTTGCCGGAAGCGCACCTTGCATTTTTGTTTTGAAACCGGGTTGCACAATTGCATCCACGATTTCATTTGCGGCTTTAAAAAGTTTTGTGCTAACTTCTTTTCCAACAAACACCGGGCTTTCGGCTACCCGAAAGGGAATTTTGTAATCGAATTCCCGATTCAGATCATCAATAAAATTTTTGTATTTCTCTTCTGAGAATTGTTTGTTAAAAAGTTGCCGGGCAAGGGTTATCATAAGGTAACGGAACTTAGTCTGTTGCGAAAAGCCAGCATGAGAAATCGTGGTACTACGGTGGCATTCGTAAGCATTATTTTATCCGGATCGTTGAGATGATTCAACATTTCCCAATATTTTTTTTCGCCATGCTTTTCAATGACCAGGGTTTTTTTGTCTTCGCGCAACAAGTACATGCGCATCCCTATGGCATCTGCTTCGGGATGAAATTGTGTACCCACAATGGCCTCATTAAACCGAATGGACATCACGGCCCGTTCCAGATCGATGTGAGGGCGAAATTTTTCAATACATAATAAGGCTCCGCCTTCTGCTTCAATTTTTTCGATATCGGGTTGGGTTATCTGATAATCGCGCGAATCAACTGCCCACAACGGATCATTCAGCGAACGAAACAAGGGGTCGTGCATTCCTTCCGTTGTTTTATGCACGGGCATTACGCCAAAAGAAGTTGACTTTCGTTTAGATACAACCCCTAGCTTATAATAACGGCAATAAATCTGAAAGCTGTGGCAAATCAGCAAGACATGCTTCTTATTATCCGGGTGTTGCCGGTTATGGCTTTTGATGGAGTCCATCAAACCAAAGTATCGCGCTTCCCATACCGAGCCGGCACTATCCAGCGGGCTGCCGGGCCCTCCCGATGAAATGTAAGCATCGAAGGTTAAATCGGGTATCTCATTTTTGCTGCGCACATCAAATACCTGGTACGCAATATTAAGGCCGCAATCAGTTGCAAACCTCGAGATCAGTTGTTTAATGCCGCGCATCCCCTCATTCGGTTCGCCTTCATACAAATCGAGTACGGCTATTTTTATCTGGTCTTCCTGAATCAATGTATTTGGTTTAAAGTCCGCGCAGGGTTTCTTCTGTTATGTAGTCAACTACTTTTTCCAGACTTCCGGTTTCTTTATAAACAGCCAATTGTCGATCGGCTCCGGTCCCTTGCTCTAATATGGTGCGAATATAATTGATCGCCTTGCGGCTGCCAAGTTCATCTACCACATCATCTACAAACTCGAGCAATTCAAGTATTAGGCCGCGTGTGTCCAACTCAACTTGTTTTCCAAAATCGATCAAACGCCCATCCAATCCATACCGCGATGCACGCCATTTGTTTTCATTGATGAGCGCCCGCGTGTACATAATAAAACTCATATTCTGCAACCGGAGTTTATAGAGCTTCACCACCAGCGCCTGAAATACCGCGGTGATTGCGATAGTTTCTTCAACGCGCATGGGCACATCGCAAATGCGAAACTCGATGGTATCGAAGAATGGATGCACGCGCACATCCCACCAGATTTTTTTTGCGTTATCGATACAATTGGTTTGAATAAGCAGGTTTACATAGTTTTTGAAATCATCCCAGTTTTCAAACCGATCCGGAATACCCGTGCGCGGAAATTTATCAAACACTTTCGTGCGAAACGATTTGAATCCTGTGTTGCGACCTTCCCAAAAAGGTGAATTACAACTGAGCGCATACACGTGCGGCAAAAAATAACGCACGGTGTTTTGAATATGGATCGCCATATTCTTGTCTTTAATACCCACGTGCACATGCAATCCAAAAATTAAATTGGAACGTGCCGCCTCCTGCATCTCCTGTACAATTTCATCGTATCGTGGATTGGGGGTAATCAACTGCTTGCTCCAGTGTGAAAACGGATGGGTGCCGGCAGCACCAATTTTTAATCCCAATGTGCCGGCCACTTCACTTACTACTTTACGCAGGGTAGCAATTTCCTGATAAGCTTGCGTTACATCTTTACAAATACCGGTGCCTACTTCCACCACGGCCTGGTGCATTTCAGCTTTTACGCTATCCGTAATTACGTGCGCTGCCAGCTCCACAATTTTCTGATCGTGCGAAGTCAGTTCCCGCGTGTGCGGATCTATTACCATGTACTCTTCCTCAACGCCAAGTGTAAAGGTTTCCATAAGCCAACAAAATTTTAATCTTAATACTACTTCTTCTTTGATGATTTGGGTTTTGTTTCCCTGGCTGTTGCCTCCTTGGTGGCTTTTGGTTTTTCCTGGCCGGCTTCAAATGCTGCCACCGAGCGTGTAACAAAAGTTCCCCACGTTAAGTTATCCTTTCCTGGCTTTTGAACCTGTGCCCGTTCTACGGCCATCTTTGCAGCATGTTCAACCACCCAATCAAAATTTTCCTGGCCAACAGAATGTACATCGGCATCGGGGGCGGGGTTGCAGAAATCAATTGCATACGGCACGCCATTGCGAACGGCCATTTCTACCGTATTGAAATCGTAACCCAACGCATTGCACAAATCCAGCACGTAATCGTGTACTTTCTTCAATAGTTTTTCAGAGGCCGGGCCCTTGTTGCTTTGATATCGTAAATGATGAGGATTGCGTGGTTCGTATTGCATTATGCGTACGTACTTTCTGCCCAGGCAATAACACCGGAAGTAATCTTCAAAGATAATTTCCTCCTGGAGCATCATCACTAACTGGCCGGTTTCTGCATAGGCTTTAAAGAAGTCGTCCATGTTGTTAAGTTTATAAACGCTCTTCCATCCACCCCCCGCATGCGGCTTCATGTATGCGGGCCATCCAATGTGTTCAAAGATTTTTTCCCAGCTTAAAGGAAACTTCAAATTGGCAAAGGAGTTTTCACCTGTATCAGTGGGTCGTTCGTGCGAAGGGAGAATTACTGTTTTTGGAACAGGCACTCCTATTTTAACAGCCAGCGCATTGTTAAAAAATTTTTCATCGGCACTCCACCAAAATGGGTTGTTGATGACGGCTGTACCGGAGATAGCCGCATTTTTAAGGTACGCTCTGTAAAACGGAACATCCTGCGAAATGCGATCGATGATTACCGCATAATCGGTTGGTTCGGCCTGGCTAACCTGGTCTATCAGCACAGGTTCTGCTTTAATATCTTTTAATCCCATTTTGTTAATGCGTTCAACAAATGCTTCCGGAAAGGTGCGTTCCATGCCGTGCAGAATTCCAATCTTTTTCATACGATGCAGGTTTAGTTCAACTTAAATTTTTATTTATCGGAATAAGGGATAGGTAATGCGGAAACATTTCGCGCCACGCGGGCCAATCGTGCGGTGCATTTTGTCTAACATCAAGCCAATAGTTAACCCCTTTGTTTTGCAGCACATTGGCCATTTTCACATTGGCATCCCAACACATATCATGCGTGCCGGTGCCCAGTACCACGTACATATCCGCAAAGTAAGGGTTCTGTGCGTTGGGCATAAAATCTAACGGATTGTTGAAATACACATTGTCATCATAATACCCATCCAGCTGATCTTTAATATCAAAGGCAGCACCCATGTTAAACACATACTTCACTACTTCCGGATGTCGAAAACCAAAGTTGGTGGCATGATACCCGCCAAAACTGCAGCCGGCAGTAGCAACCCGTTTTACACCGGTTTCGTGCTGGGCAAGCGGCACCAGCTCTTCCAACAGCATTTGGTCGTACCAGATGTGGTTGCGCACCCGGTCGGCCGGATGTATTCCTTTATTGTACCAGCTTAATTCATCAATTCCATCTACACAATAAATTTTTACAAGTCCCTCATCTAAGAACCAGGCCACGCTATCAATTAGTTTAAAGTCTTTGTTCTCATAGTAATGGCCCATTGATGTAGGAAACAGAATTACCGGGTAGCCGCGGGTACCAAAAGCCAGTACTTCAATATCACGACCCAGGCGGGGCGAATACCATTTATGATAATGTTCGTGCGGCATAGGCTTATAAGTTCTTATTTTTGCAGGATAATTTTCCGTTGAAAATCGGAAATGCCTTTTAAAATAGCTATCGAATTTAATTATTTCATACTTGGCCCTACCTGCGCACTACCGCCTCGAAAAACTTACCGATATTCATTCTAAGCTGCTGGAACGCGATACCGTGGTGGAAATCTTCGTTCCGCAAGAGCAAAGTAAGCCCGGGGGCTTTCCGCTGCTTATCTTAAATGATGGCCAGGATAGCGAGGCCATTGCCCTGAAAAACACGCTGGAACAACTTGCCGAAGAGAAAGCCATTAACGATTTGGTTGTGGTTGCGGTGCATGCGGGCGACCGGGTGCAGGAATATGGTGTTGCTGCCCGGTCCGACTTCAAAAAACGAGGCGCGAAGGCAAAAGCGTATGCCCGCTTTATCATGAACGAACTGATTCCTTATATAGAATATCGCTATGCCATCTCCAAAAATCCAGCCGAACATGCCATTGCCGGATTTTCGCTGGGTGGACTTTCGGCTGTAGATATTGGCTGGCATAACGATTACTTTGGACGAATCGGTGCGTTTAGCGGATCGTTCTGGTGGCGCAAGCGCGACTCCAACAGCCGGTTTTATTCCGAACATTACGATCGCATCATCCATCAGCAAATCCGGAAAGGAAAATACAGACCCGGATTAAAGTTCTGGTTTCAAACCGGGTTGCTGGATGAACAAAGTGATCGGAACAAGAATGGCGTGATTGATTCTATTGATGATACGTTGGACCTGATTGTGGAGCTTACCAAAAAAGGATACCGGCCGTTTCATGATATTCAATACCTGGAACTACCGGAAGGAGCACACGATTTGCCAACCTGGAAACAAGCTCTGCCGGAATTTTTGAAATGGGCTTTTGAAAACAAATCTTAAAATGTCAACCCTTACAAATACCATTGTATTCGATTTAGGCGCTGTACTCATCGACTGGAACCCGCGCTATCTTTACCGGAAAATTTATAAAACTGAAGAAGAAGTAACCTGGTTTTTAGAAAACATCTGCACACACGATTGGAACGAAAAGCAAGACGCAGGCCGTTCGTTTGAAGAAGCTACGAACGAATTGCTTGCTAAATTTCCGGAGCACGAAATTCCGATTCGGGCCTGGTACGGCCGTTGGCAGGAAACCATGAATGGGCCCATACATGGCACGGTTGATATTCTGAGAGAAATCCGCGATTCAAAAAAGTATAAACTGTACGCACTCACCAACTGGTCGGCCGAAACATTTCCGTGGGCTCTGGAAAAATTTGAGTTTTTACATTGGTTCGAAGGCATTGTGGTATCAGGCCATGAAAAAACACGCAAACCATTTCCTGAATTTTTTCAGATTTTGTTTGATCGCTATAACATCAATCCGAAACAGGCTCTACTCATTGATGACAGTTTGCGCAACATTAAAGGAGCACAGGAAACAGGTATGCCCGGTATTGTCTTTCAATCGCCTGAGCAGCTACGGGCTGATCTTATCGAAAGAAAAATTCTTACCGCGTAATTGCTATATTTCCATTTAGAAAAATGAACAGACAGTAGCACTCCATAAATCCTCAACTTGCATGAAATATCTACATTACATTACCCTGCTGGCATTGGTTGTTTCGTGCAAAACCACGCCAGAGAAAAAAACCGACTTATTTGCACTCGCACAAAATGTAACCGGAATTTATGAAGCATCCTTGCCTTGTTCAGATTGCATCAGCATTGAATATCAATTGGATTTGGAGGCTGATTCAACTTTTGTTGAACACATAACCTTTTTGGGTAAGCCCGATGGCACGTATGAAGTACACGGCCGGTGGGTTGCCGATACAGATTCGGTTCTTACCCTTAACCCCGGACGATTGGCTTATAAAATAAAGGTTAATGCAAACGGAACACTTACTATAATCGATGCAATCGAAAACCACCTGGAGCAACAACCGGCTGAACTAACACGAATCGGTTCAACACAAAAAACAGATGCAGCCATGTTGCTTAATGACATTTGGGTATTGGAAGCGATTGACCAGGTTGATATTACCAATATTGAGTTTCCACGCGAACGACCGCGCCTGGAATTTCATCAGGGTGATGGGAAGGTGGTGGGAACCACAGGTTGCAATCAATTAAGTGGAACCTACACTACCTCCGCAAATAACATTAGCTTCGGGCCATTGCGCACTACCAAAATGGCTTGTGCAGGAAATGGTGAGGCCAGGTTTACACAGATCTTGCAGGAAACAACGTATTTTAAAATACTTGATCTGAAACTTTACCTCCTAACCGGATCGGTTGAAAGGCTACGCTTTCGCAAAGTGGATTGATTACTTTTTATAGTTCCGTATCACCGCCTCAATCATATCGCAACACTCATGAACCTGTTCTTCGGTAATTACCAACGGAGGTGCTAAACGAATAATGTTACCGTGGGTTGGTTTGGCCAGCAGCCCAGCTTCTGCAAACTGCACACAAAGATTCCAGGCCGTTTCACTTTCCGGTGTATCGTTTATCACAATTGCGTTTAATAATCCCTTGCCGCGCACCAATGTGATAAGCGAAGTTTTTTCTTTCAACCTGTTCATGCGGGTGCGAAACAGTTCTCCTAATTGGGCAGCATGAAAAGCCAGGTTTTCATCTTTTACTACCTGTAACGCTTCAACTACAACCGCAGCGGCTAACGGATTACCCCCAAAAGTTGATCCGTGTTCACCCGGCTTTATCACCAACATAATATCATCATCTGCCAATACCACCGAAATAGGTAACACGCCTCCCGAAAGTGCTTTTCCTAAAATAAGTAAATCGGGTCTTACCATTTCATGATCGCTGGCCAGCATCTTGCCCGTACGCGCAATACCGGTTTGTATCTCGTCCATCATCAACAGCACGTTGTGTTCCTTACATAAATCGGCTGCTGCTTTCAGGTAGCCGGCCTGGGGCACATACACGCCTGCTTCGCCTTGTATCGGTTCAATCAGCAAGCCACACACATTGGGGTTAATCAATGCATTTTTTAATGCTGCCACATTATCATAATCAATTACTTCAAACCCGGGCATAAACGGACCAAAACCTTGCCGGGCCGAGGGATCGCTGGATGCTGAAATGATTGTAGTAGTACGGCCGTGAAAATTTTTGCGCGCCACCACAATTACGGCTTTGTTATCTGCAATTCCTTTTTTAGTGTAGCCCCACTTGCGCGCCAGTTTAATTGCCGTTTCGTTGGCTTCGGCACCACTATTCATAAACAAGGCTTTATCGTACCCAAATGTATCGCACACGTATTTTTCGGCAACACCCAATTTATCGTTGTAAAATGCGCGCGAGGTAAGCGTAAGTTCTTTGGCTTGTTCGGTTAATGCATTGATAATTCGCGGGTGGCAATGGCCCTGGTTAACTGCACTGTAGGCTGATAAAAAATCATAATACCGTTTTCCCTCCACATCCCACAAAAAAACACCTTCGCCCCGGGTAAGCACCACGGGCAACGGATGGTAATTATGTGCCCCGTATTTTTCTTCCAGATCGATAGCCTCCTGGCTGGATGTAATTGCCATTGCCATAATCGTATTGTTTAACCAACCAAAGATAAACATTTACCCGTGAGTTTATATTTGCACACCCGAACGAATGCACTACCTTTGATCTTACTTTTTAAACTTTCTCATGGATTTTTTTCTTGACAATACACGCAGGCTGTTTGACACGCTGAAATCGTTCAGTTTGTGGAATCGCCTGTTTGGCTGGGGCCAGATAAAATCTCAATTGGTGGAAGCCAATGGCGAGTTGCAAAAACTAAGCGCAACTGCTACGGCCATTAAATCGGAAAACACGCGCCTTGAAAATGCGCTTACGCTCGAAAAAGCAGCCCTTAAAAATGCACAGGATGGATTTAACCGGGTACATACCGAGTTGGAAGTAACTAAAACCTCACAACTCCATCAAACAGAAAAACTGAAAGAACTTCAGGATAAGAATGTGGCCCTCGAAACCCTTAATCAGCAATATCTGAAACGTGGCCAGGAATTATCCAACGAGTTAAACGGCTTGAAACAAAAAGCAGAGACGTTAGACAAAAATCAGCAAGAGCTAAAAGAAGAGAACAGCAAGCTTAGAAAGGAAGATGAGTTTCGGAGAAACGAACACTCAAATGCCATGGCGGCTTTACGCGAAATTCAACGAAAAATTCAGAATGATCGCGAGCAGGAAATAACCGAAAAAAATCAGGCGGAAATTTTACGCATTCGCCAACTGAAAGAAACATGGCTTAAGCACGAAGAAAATATAAAGAACCGCATGCGGGCCATCTGCCACCGGCACGGTATTGAGTATGTAGATAAAGTTCCTTTTAAAGGTAAACCCGATAATACAGTTCGCATTAATGATGAGTACATTATTTTCGATGCGAAAAGCCCGGCCGGAGATGATTTGTCTAACTTCCCCTCCTACTTAAAAGCCCAGGCCGAAGGCGCCATGAAGTATGTAAAGGAAGAGAATGTGCGAAAGGAAGTTTTTCTGGTTGTACCCACCAACACATTGGAATACCTGGAAACTTTTGAATACCGCTTAAGCGATTATACTGTGTATGTTATTTCGCGCGATTCGCTGGAACCTATGTTGCTTACGCTGAGGCGAATTGAGGAATACGAATTTGCCGAGCAGATGAGCCCGGAAGAACGCGAAAACATTTGCAGAGTTATTGGCAAGTTTGTTCACCTGAGCAAACGAAGAATTCAGATTGATGGATTTTTTGCGAAACAGTTTTTTGAATTGGTGTATCGTACCGAGGCTGATCTTTCCAAAGAGTTTTTAGAGAAAGTAGCCGAATTCGAAAAGTCTGAGAAGTTGAACCCGCCCCAGGAAAAACGCCAGAAACAAATTAACCTGAAAGAACTGGAAACCGACACTGAAAAAATTCAGGGCGAAGCACAACAAAAAGGAATTGATATGCAGGATAATCTGCTTGTAAAAGAAATAAACAAACTTCCACTGTATTACACCACCCAACCCGATAAAAGTCAAAAAGACCTGTTTGAATAAACCTCCTGAAATATGAAAAATTTTTCGATCGTACTATTTATTGCGCTTGCTTTTACAGCCTGTGTAGCTTCCAAAACGGTAAGTAAAGCCCCCTCGCCAACCGGCAATTGGGATTATACCATTACCGGCACTCCGCAAGGTGATTTTAAAGGTGTAATGGTTATTACCGAAGTGGACAAAGTGCTAACTGCAAAATTGGTAAACGATGGGGGCACCGAACTTCAGATTGAGAAATTTCTTTTCAACAAAGAAACCCAAAAAATGTCGGGCGAGTTTGATTACTCGGGCGCGTTGATATTTTTTGATGGTTTATTTGCCACTACCGAAATCACCGGCACCATGTCCACCAGCGGCATGTATTTTCCTTTTAAGGCTACGCGCAAAAACTAAGTATGTCTGTAAAAATTACAGCCGATAACAAACTGAAAAAACTGATTGTAGTGGGCGATCGGGTTTTGATACGCCCAGCCAAAGAATCAGACAAAACCGAAAGCGGCCTGTATCTGCCACCCGGTGTGCAAGAGAAAGAAAAAATTCAGAAAGGCTATGTAATTAAAGTGGGGCCCGGCTACCCGCTACCCATGCCTGCCGATGAAGATGATGTATGGAAAGGCAAAGAGGAACAGATAAAATACTTGCCCCTTCAGGCGCAAGAGGGCGACCTGGCCATCTTTTTACAAAAAGGCGCTATTGAGGTAATGTACGAGGGACAGAAATATTTTATTGTGCCCCAGGTTTCTATCCTGATGCTGGAACGGGAAGAAGAGCTATGAAAGGACTTTCGTTTGATGTGCTGCGGGTGGGCAAAAAATACCAACTCAAAAATTTTGGAGAGACCTACGAGTTTGAAATCGAACGCATTTTAACCAATGGCGATTTTAAAGTAAAAGACCTGCACACACTGGAACGCTACCTGCTCAAGGACGTGATCAAGTTTGGAACCGGTAACGATTTTGAAATCCGCGACCTGGAGTGAGTATCAAAAACATTTGCACATCAGCCTACTAAAACCACGCTGGCACAACTCTTTATTTCATCTCCATTATCCATTGCCGCACTAAAGCCACGCCTTCCGTGTGGGTAATGGAACGGCCCAGTTCGGGCATCATCACACCCGGATCAACCGACTCAATCCGATATTGAAGAATGGAAGCATCGGGTTTGCCCGGCACAATTCCATACAACAATCCGCCCGAGCCTTTGCCTGCAGCCACCGGAGCTTTCCCAATTCCCAACCGGGCCGGGGTGGTTTCACTTGCCAATAAATACAACCCACTATTTTTTGCAGGCCCATCGGCCCGATGGCAATGGGCACAATTTATTTCAAGCCAGGCGCGTGCCCGCGCGCTAACTGAACTAGTTTTGTCATCGTACGATACCAGCTTATCTACCGATTCTATCTTGGGCAATCCGCTAAGCACACCACTTGCCTGCCAGTGTATCAATTGATTTTGTTTCCCTGCAGCGTAATCAAAATCACCATTCAACTGCCGGGCTGCCGGGCCAATAGGCATTACCTTATCGCCACGCAAATGGCAGCCTTTACATTGATTTAAGTTTGGTATGGTATAATTAATATTTCGAAGTTGGCCATCGGTATGTTTCCATGATACGGGAATTGTTTTGCCAGCGACATTAAGAAAGGCATCGGTTTGTGCTTCATTCCAGATGTAAGGCAATGCTTTCCACCCTTCGGCTTCGTTTATCAGCAACCTTGTTTCAAGCAAACGAAGATTTTCCGTTGGATTGTTAAAATCAGCAGGATAATAAAAATTTTTTAATCAGAATGGTTCCTACCGGAAACTCAAACACATCATGGGCATTATATGCTACCGTGGTGCCTTCCGGAATTTTTATAAATCGTTTTTTGTAAGCATAGTCGGTAAACAGTACTGCGTTGAGGGTGTAAGGAATCACTCCGGCCACGGGGTTTAAGTCTTTAATGGGTTGTTGAAAAAATCCGTATTCGGAAAGTTGTGCTTTCCCCAGGTGTGTTAAATCAATGGCCGGTATCTCTTCCGGAAGAACAACCACGTCCGGTTTTTTTGATTGGCAGGCGCTCAGAATTATTAGCGCAATAACAGCAAGGGGTTTCATCATTTTGAAATGCTTTTACCTTCACAATCAAACTGATGCGGATCTTTCTTCAGATTTTCAAAATCATTGGCCGCATCCAGGTTAATCAGAATAACCTCATCGCCTTGCTGCACACAAATTTCACGTTCGGGACGCGCGGGGTCTTCGATGCCATCGTACGCAATATCAGGCGGATTCATAAACGACTTCATAAAAAACAGTTTACCGATATCGTGCCCCAATGCCGGAAACCACCTGCTGTTTTGATACTTGTTGTTATGAATGTAAATCCCGTAAGGAAAAGGATTATACAAGGAATCGGCCCTAAAGTTATTGGCTACCGTTTGCACTCCCCCTATTGAAGCTTCCTGTTCCGTTTCTCCTTCATTAAGCGCTGCCACTAATTCGTAACTGATTATGCCGGTGCCAACTGTTTTGTTGTCGATAATTTCATTACCGGTTAACTCCAGGTTATGTGTAGCCAGAATCATTACCCCGGTGCCGGGCGGAATGCTTGCTACAATGTTGCCCTTCATGGCAAAGTTATCGTGATTGTTGTGGTGAATATTATTATTGTACACTTTGGTGGTGTGACCATACTGGGTTAACCCGGGCAAATCAAAAATCAAAATACCACCTGTGTTTTCGTAGGCTTCGTTACCATAAATTTCCACCCACCTGGAATTTTCACTTTCAATACCGGCTACATTCCAATAAGCCTTACTGTTACGGATAACAACCGAATCGGATTGGCCCACGTAAATTCCGGCATCGGACGAGCCCATGGCAATGCACTCGTCAATCAACACGTGTTTACACAAAACCGGGTACAAGGCATAAGCTCCGTTTTCTGTTTTAGGACCATCGGCCCACACCGACCGGATTTTTCGCAGCGTAATTCCCGACACTTCACTTACCTTCAGGTTATCTCCTTTTGCATCTTCAATTGAAAATTCTTCCAGCGTAATGTTCTTTCCATTGGTAATAAGCAACCCCTGCGCTCCTTCCGTTTGATTTTTAAATGACAAGATGGTTTTATCCATCCCCTTACCCCGTATGGTTACGTTCGATTTACCATCCATAGCCAACCCTTTGGAAAACATAAAATTTCCTTCCGGCAGAAAAAGGGTATCGCCATCCTGCAGGGTTATCAATTGTGTTTGTAAGGTTTGTTCTATGGTTTGCCAAACACGGGGTTCTGGCTTATTGGTTGAGCAGGATAGGATCAAGAAAAGCAAAGCGAACAGGCCGGCAAATTTCATGTGATGTATTTTGTATTAAAGATAAGATTTTCAATACAAAATATTCGGCTTTACCTTGCTGTACATGCTACTGCCTATTCTTTAATCCCGATAGCGCGCACGTATCAGCAACATTTTATTACTTTGGGATTAAAATTCTGTTTAATGATTGTTTCTGCAACACCGGAAGATGCTTCCCGCCTCAATCAATTGGTAAACTCTGCCTACCGGGGTGATAGCTCGCGCCAGGCTGGACTACCGAAGCCGACTTGCTGGATGGAACGCGTACGGATGCGGACGCCCTTGCTGCCCTTCTTCAAACACCAGGAACGCGCCTGTTAAAATATGTGGAGCACGATGAAATCATCGGATGTGTGGAGTTGCGAAACCAGGATGGTAAATTGTATTTGGGAATGCTTACCGTAAAACCCAACCTGCAAGGGAAAGGAATAGGCAAGGAGTTGTTAAAAGCCGCAGAACAGGAAGCCCTCAACCAACAATGCCATACTATTTACATGACTGTAATCTCCGAACGAAAAGAACTGATTGCTTGGTATGTGCGGCACGGGTATCGCCTTACCGGTGAAACAAAACCCTTCGCATTCAACGACCCGCGCTTTGGACAACCCAAGAGGAAGCTGGAGTTTGTGGTGTTGGAGAAAAAAATAGCAAAACCTTAAAAGGAGTTTTTTGCCGAAGGTGATTACCCGAGATGCTCCCCTTCGCTATACAACCTTTTTCCTGATCAACTTGGCATAGGTGCGGCTAACCGGAAAACTTTTTCCGTTTTGCATCTTTACAATCATACCCCCATTAAAATGGCGCTCAATTTCTTTCAGGTAATTTACATTAACAATGGTAGAGCGATGCACCCGAATAAATGTTTCGGGGTTCATTAACTCCTCCAGTTTGCCAATACCCGATGAACTTACAAACTGGTCGTTTTTAGTAGAGATTACGGTATAATCGCCCGAAGCTTCCAGGTAGGTAATCTCTTCTACCGGCAGGTTGAACAATTTTTCTGATTTCTGCACAAACAAATGCGAATCGTACGTAGTGCGTGTGTGCACGGGACGCAAACTGCCCAACAAATCTTCCAGGTTGCCGGCTTCCATCTTTTTACGTTTTAAAGCCCGGTCCACGGCTAACTTAAAGCGCTCCTGGTCCAAAGGTTTCAGCAGGTAATCTACCGCATTTCGTTCAAACGCTTTTATAGCATATTGATCGTAGGCTGTAGAAAAAATAACATACGGTTCGTGTTCAATTTCATCCAGTACATCAAAACCGTTCATGCCCGGCATCTGCACATCCAGAAAAATCAGATCGGGCTTAAGTTTGTTTATTTGCTCAACGGCTTCGGTTCCTTTGCTGCACTCTCCTATTATTTCAATTTCAGGAAATGCTTCCAGAAACTCGCGCAGAAGTTCGCGTGCCAATTTTTCATCGTCAATAATTAAACAGGTTGTATTCATGTGTCTATAATTTTCAATTTATTACATAACACGCTGCCGGCACAGCATATTATGCTTTCACGTCCATTGATCTTCAAGTACCGGCTTATCTTCAACCGGAGCTTTCACGTTTCTATCTTCTATAAAAAAGCTAACAGCGTATCCAAACTCGTTCGACAAAACGCGCAGGTGCGACTGCCCACCGAAATAACTGCGCAAGCGCAAATCGGTATTTATCATACCCACACCACTGGAACTTCCATCCATAACTTTTTTTGCTTTTGACCCCAGCCCGTTGTCTTTTATTTCAAAATAAATTACCGAACCAGAACGCCTTACGGTTAACGAAATAGTGCCCCCTTCTTCTTTAGGTGCAATTCCATATTTTACTGAATTTTCTACCAGAGGTTGCAAAATCATGGGTGGCAGGTAAATGCCCAGGCAGGTTGGATCTATGTGCTTTTCAAACTTAAGCCGCTCGCCAAAGCGTACTTGCTGAATGCGCACATAGTTATCAATAAATTCAAGTTCATGAATCAGTTTTACCATCTCTCCGTTGTGCGAATCAAGCGCATACCTGAAAATATCCGACAACTGGCTGATTACCCTGCGCGCCTGCTCTTTGCTGCTATGCACCAGGGTGCTGATGGAGTTGAGTGTATTAAATAAAAAGTGTGGGTTAATTTGTGATTTGAGTAGTGAAATCTGCATCTCTTTATTGCGCAATGCCAGTTCGCTTTTTTCCTGCTCCTGCTTTTGCAAGCCCTGAAAATACCGGATTACATAATAAACGCCCACCGTAATGATGTATTGATCGTGAATACGCAATGCATCCCAACTGCTCAACATTCCCACCATATATTCTTTCCAGTGATCAAAATAAACAAAGCCTTCCAGGTAATCGGTAAAGTAATAGGAAAGGGTACCCATCACAAAAAAAGAAAACCACAATGCCCGCCACATGCCCCGTTATCTGCCAACCGGCCCGAAACCGGAACAGCCAATGGCTCCACAAGAAAATCAGTAGAATAAAAACGCACAATGCCTCCAGCAGGAAAAGGGCAGTCCATAGTACATAAAACTCAGGCTTTACCAATTTCCACTCCAAAACCGCACTTACGGCAAAATTTATTGCATACCATAAACAGATAAGCAAATAAGCGCGCTTCCAGATTCGGGGTATAGCATCAAGCCATTTCATGGAAAGGGAAAGATTGTTCTATAAAAGTAAATATTAGAAGGGAAAGCCGACCAATGTAATGTATTCGCGATTAATTGAGTTTTATGCCTGTTTACCTACCTTAGCCTAATTTTATAAATGCCGTAACCCCCATACAATGTGCGGTTAATTTATCGTTTGCTTTACATGAGGAATGTTTTTACCTGGTTACTGGTTATTGCATTGGCGCCCGCAGCGCTTGCCCAAAAAATAACGCTGTCCGGTAAAGTAATCGACAAAGAAACCAAAGAACCTCTTCCGTTTGCCACCTTAGGTATCAAAGATAAATCGATTGGTACCATTACCAACCTGCAGGGCGAGTTTGATTTTCATATTCCGGCCGATTTGCGAAACGATTTATTCATGCTTTCCATGTTGGGCTACAAACCGTTCTCGGCACCTGTCTGGACATTGATGGATACCAAACCCCTGGTAATTGAAGTTGAGAAATCCACGCTTATGCTCAACGAAGTTACGGTGGCCGATTCGCTACGGGGTGGCGAAATTTTGATGATTGCGCTTTCGCGGATTGAACAAAACTACCCCATGCAACCTTACCTGATGGATGGTTTTTACCGGGATCTTAAAAAAGTAGGCGGCACGTACATCTCGTTGCTGGAGGCGGCTGTAAAAATTTATGACGAAGACTACAGCGAGCCTCGCAATAAGTATAAGTTGCGCGAGCGGGTAGCGTTGCAGGAAGTGCGCAGAAGCATTGGGTATGCCAGCCGGTTTACCTCGTACTTCGATCAGGACAACTTATTGGAAGATTTACTACTCCACAATAGTGTGCGCTACCGGCATTTTCCGTTAGAAGAATTGTTTTATGAAAGCCTTACCCGCGAAAAAGATACAGAGTACAACAATCAGCAGGTATTTGTGATAAGTTATTCGCGCGATTACCGGCTTCGGGTTTATGTAGAAAAATCCAACTATGCCATTATTCATGTAGAATTTGAAAGCACCCTGGAAGAACCTCTGACCAAAAAGCGAGGCATGGAAAGCCGCTTTGTAAGGTTAAAGCGGGTTATTGATTTTAAACCCTTTCTGGGAAAGTATTACCTCAATTACCTTACGGTAGATTCCAATGTAAACTGGTACGACATCCGCACCAAAGAATTAAAGTTTGAAACCGAATTGAATCAATCTCTTTTGATAAACGAAGTTGTACCCAATACCATCAGGCGTGTACCCGCTACTGAAAAAATGCGCAACTACGGTTTGCAATACCAGGACCAACCCTACAACAAAGCATTTTGGGATAATTACAACGTAATTAAAGAGAGCCCGCTCGATCGTAAAATTTTACAGGACCTGGAGCGCCATGGCCCGCTGGAGAAGCAATTTAAAAATCAGGAATTTTAATGCGAGCCTATAATGGGGTGGCGCTTAAACGGTACCGACCGGTCAAAAATATACCGATAGGTAATGAGCGTTCGGCATTGTGTTGCCCCCAGGTTTCGTGAGATGTTCAGCATCTTAGGGTTAAAGTCGCCCTGCCATAAAAGTTCTGTTTGCTTATAAATGCCTTTGGCTTTAATTACTTTCTCCGCCTCCACAATCATAAAGTAGTCCACCCCACTTCCCTGAAACTCCGGTACTATTCCGTAAATAATACCCACAAAGCGATTGCAGGTACGTTTCAGTTTATAATAAAAAAACTTCGCTTTCGCCAGCAGATTAAACTTCCCGTTAAGGTGTTTTACGATTTGATTAATATCGGGTATGCTAATCCACATGGCCACCGGATCGTTATGATGAAATACAAACCAAACCAGATCGGGATCTAAAATTGGTTTAAGTGCTTTAAAGATTTTGCGGGCTTGTTCTTCATTCATTTCTTTATTGCCTTCGTGAATAGCCCATGCTTTATTATATACCGTACAGAAGGCCCGAATGCAGGTGTTAATATCCATAGCAGGATGCGCCAATGATCTTGCCTGAAATTGCGGATCGGTTACAAACCGGTTGTGCGCTTCATAAAACTTTGGTTGCAATTGGGTAGCCTCGCCTGCCACCGGAATACTCCAGCAATATTGATTATAGAATACACCAAACCCATAGGCCTCAAACAAGTGCTGGTAATAAGGTGGATTGTAATTCATGCCGTACAGCGGTTCATAAAAACCATGCACCAGCAGGCCCCACCACCGGTCGCGTTCACCAAAATTAATAGGTCCGTCCATGGCCTGCATGCCGCGCTCGGCCAGCCAGGTTTTTGCTTTATCAAAAAGTAAAAATGCCGCTTGCGGATTATTTGGAGCGTCAAAAAATCCAATTCCGCCCACGCGAAATTCATCCCCTTTGTTTTTATATTTTTTGTTTACGAAAGCGGCAATACGGCCCACGGGTTTTTGGTTATCGTACAATACCCAACGGGCTGCTTCGCCAAACCGGAAAGCTTTATTTTTATTCGCATCAAACACCTGTAAGATGTCTGCGTCCAGCGGTCTTATCCAGTTAGGATCAGCCTGGTTGCAATGCACATGAGCCTGGATAAAATCGTGCTCGGCTTTGGGTGATTTTACTTCAACTATGTTCATAAACGTAATTATTCCACAATTCTTAAAACGAATGGCGAACCACTCTGTTACGCGATACCATAGGTTTCTAACGAGATCAGGAGGTCCAAAAATTTAAAGATTGCGATAGAAAATATTACACAGCTAATATTTTAATCTTTAGGGAGCGATTAAAAAAAGTCTTTGGAGCTGATTCCATGAATTTTCAGCAAATTACAAAGACTGCAATAAATACGCTGATGTTATTGAAATATCCGATAGTACTTTCGTTCCAAAAATAAAAAATGAATTTTATAGAACTGTTTGTAACAAGGAAGGAATTTATGAGTCAGAAGGCTATGTCCACAAGATTTTAGACAATCAATTCATGGTTCTTAAACACCAAGCCTGGTTGCCTCCGCCAGCAACTCTCCTTTATCAATCGGTACTACACCTACATGTTGGCAAACCAACCCCCCTCCTAAATTGGAAAGACTTGCAATTTGTTTGGGTGTTAACTTTAACGCAACCGCAAGGGCCGCAATGCTAACTACTGTATCGCCCGCACCCGAAACATCGGCAATTTCACGTGCATGGGCGGGTAGTTTCATCTTTTCATTTTGGTAGTCGATATAAACGCCATGTTCGGATAAAGTGGCCATTACACCTTCTACCTGAAGTTTATCTTTTAAAATTTTAATCGCAGCTTCTAATTGTATCTGATTGGCGGCTTCCAACTCCACCTTCAACCCCTCGCGCATTTCTTTCAGGTTAGGTTTAAACAGAGTTACCTGTTCATAGGCCAGAAAGTTTCGTTTTTTCGGATCGACAATGGTGGGTTTGCCAAGTTGTTTTGCAAGTGCTACCGTTTGCCGAATTAACCCCGCGCTGATTACCCCTTTGTCGTAATCTTCAAAAATTACTGCATGGCAAGCGGGCAATAATTTTTCTATCCGTTTCCACAATTCCTTTTCTTCTTCTGCACTGGTTGGTTTATCTGATTCATCGTCCACCCGCACTACATGTTGACTGCTGGCTATTACGCGGGTTTTTACGGTGGTAGGTCTGGTTGAAGAAACTACTAACCCTTCGGCAGAAAGATTTTGATCTTTCACCATTTGCAGTAGTCGTTTGCCAGAATCATCTGCTCCGCAAAGCGCTACCATAAAAGGAGTTGCGCCCAATGCCTGTACATTCAGTGCCACATTAGCTGCACCACCCAAACGCACATCGCGCTTTTTTACATTTACAATGGGAACCGGAGCTTCGGGTGAGATACGCTCCACAGCTCCCCATATATAGCTATCCAGCATTACATCGCCTACAATTAAAATGTTGAGGGAATTGAACTCGGCAAAAATTTGCTGGAGACTCTGCATCTTACTTTAAATGAGCCAAAGCGTCTTTAATTCTTCCCATCGCATCTGTTAATTCCTTTTCAGAAGCGGCATACGAAAGGCGAATGCATCGATCTTCACCAAAAGCACCACCCGGCACCAGCGATACATGCGCCTTTTCCAGAAGATATAAGCACAAATCATCGCCATCTTTAATCACACGGTCGCCATCTTTCTTTCCGTAGTAATAGCTCACATCCGGAAAAAAGTAAAAAGCACCTTGCGGGTAGTTGGCTTTAACACCCGGAATTTCTTTCAATAAATTATAAACAATATCCCTGCGCTTGTGATAGGCTTTTACCATTTCGTTTGTAGGAGTAATATCTCCGGTAATGGCAGCCAGTGCACCGCGTTGCGATATGGAGCAATTGGCCGAAGTAATCTGACCCTGCACTTTGTTGCTTCCATCTGCTACCCACTTCGGTGCGGCTATGTAACCCACGCGCCAGCCCGTCATGGCAAACCCTTTGGCAAAGCCATTTACGGTAATCGTTCTATCGAACATGCCCGGCAGCGAGGCAATGCTGGTTTGATCGCCCGTAAAATTGATGTGTTCATAAATTTCATCGGCAATGATCATTAATCCTTCGTGCTTCAACACCACCTGTGCAATAGCTTCCAATTCTTTTTTGCTGAAAACCGAACCGGTAGGATTACAAGGTGAAGAGAAAATGATTGCTTTTGTTTTTTTGGTAATCGCTGCTTCCACTTGTGCAGCCGTTACTTTAAAGTCGTTTTCGAGTGTGCCTTTTACAATAACGGGTGTGGCTTCGGCCAAACGCACCAGTGCATCGTAGCTTACCCAGTAGGGGGAGAATACAATTACTTCATCGCCCGGATTAAGTAGTGCCAGCATAACGTTGGCAATGGATTGTTTGGCTCCGTTGCTTACTACAATGTTTTCGGCCTTGTAGGGCACGTTGTTTTCCTTCTGATACTTTGCCGCGATCGCCTCGCGCAAATCCTGATAGCCGGCTACGGGCGGGTATGAAAAATATTTTCCATCATCGATTGCCTTTTTGGCGGCATCGCAAATATGCTGTGGGGTTTTAAAATCGGGTTCACCCAGGCTAAGGTTAATCACATCAATGCCGCGGCTCTTGAACTCGCGGGCTTTAGCGGCCATGGCCAGGGTGGCCGATTCCTGTATGGCTTCAATACGGTTAGAAAGTTTGCTCATGGTTGTAAAATGTGGCTCAAAAGTAAAAAAGAATCTTGTAGGAGGTAAACGATAAATGAAGATTGATTGCTTAAACACCTGTTAGCAACAATTCATTAAACCGGGCTGCTGTCCACGTAATCTTGCTGGTATGTTTCTGTTCGCGCGGCTAAGCAGGTCCGCAATCGTTGCCACCTGCTTACAGATTGAAATGAATATTGACCCCCACTACGGTTATGTCGCCAAAAATATCATAGCTATATACGTCCACGGCCAAGCCAATCGCTACCTTTTCAGATAAACTTCCCCCGCCTTCTAAAGAAAGACCATACCCCAATTTACTGGCATTATCCATGTGAGTTCGGATGTCTAAAAGAGAGCCATCCTGATACAGAGATCTGGTATTGAAATAGGCAGGGCCAGCCGATACTTTCACGAAATTTTTATCTTGATTAAAAACAGCTGTATGGTTTAGATAAACCCCAGCCGTTAGTCCGCTGAAAGTCCTCTTAAAAGGTTCGTCACTAAACTTAGCCGGGTGCGAATGGAAGAACCCTACTCTTATCGATGCACTAATGGTTCTATGAAATAAATATTCGAATTCGTTCCGCAGCATAAATCCACCATTTCCTATATTATTTTCGCTTCCGTATGATAAGGTGGTTGATACTTCCCAGTGTTTTACATGGTTAGTTGTTTGACACAAACTGATTGTTGGAAAAAGTAGTGCAACAAAAATCGCCTTCATTGTTTTGATTGGATTTAAGATGTTGTTAACTCCAAAACCATAAACGACCATTCTACATCTGAATGGATCGTTCACATTCTCAAATTAAAATTCCATCAACTAAACAGCGTTCTTCCCAAAATACTTCTCCCCAATGTAATCTCATCGGTATATTCCAACTCGCCACCTACGGGCACACCGCGGGCAATGGATGTTACTTTTACAGGAAACTCGCGCAGCCGTTTGTGCAGATAAAAAGCGGTGGTATCGCCTTCCATGGTGGGACTTAGTGCCAACACGATTTCTTTAATGGTACCCTGCGCCCGCACCATCCGGTCAATCAGCGCATCAATCTTCAGATCAGAAGGCCCAACCCCATTCATGGGAGAAATTACTCCACCCAGCACATGATACACGCCATTGTATTGAGCGGTGTTTTCAATTGCCATTACATCGTTGGTTTCTTCTACCACACAAAGTACCGATTTGTCCCTGCGGTGGCTCTGGCAAATGCCGCATTCTTCCGTATCGGAAATATTGTAGCAGGTTTTGCAAAACCGGATTTGCTGCCGCATGCGGGTAAGGGCATCGGTTAGTGCGGCTGTTTTGTGTTCTGATTCTTTCACGAGGTGCAAAACCAATCGCAAAGCAGTTTTTTTTCCAATACCCGGCAGTTTGGATATTTCGTTTACTGCGTCTTCAATAAGTTTAGAAGGAAATTCCACTTAACTACATGTTAAAGTATGCGGGCATCAATACCCGCTTCACAAATTGCCTCGCACATGGGCTTTAGTACTTCTTCCGTTCCACTGCGTACCACACACTTACCTTTATAGTGTATAAGCCAGGTGCATTGCTCTGCCTGCTGGGGTGTATGTTTGCAAACCCGTATCAGGGTATCGATTACATGTTGAAACGTGTTGAAATCGTCATTGAACACAACCAATTTTTTCAAATCGGTGTCTTCAATCACTTCCAGTAAATCCGTTTCGTAAACTTCCTGTTGCTTCGTCATGGCAGAACCATTTCAAGACCCAGCAAAGGTAAAACTTTTACGGGGTGTATTGGTATATGCATATACCCTCATTTTTTACTTTCTTTACCCGAACTTACGGTTATCTATGAACCCACTACTAGTTGCTACCATTCTTGTTCTTTACTTCGGTGTGCTGATCAGCATTTCATTTTTCACTTCGCGTGGGGCCGATACCAATACGTTTTTCACTGCCAACCGGCAATCGCCCTGGTACCTGGTGGCTTTTGGAATGATTGGTGCATCCTTATCGGGTGTAACGTTTATTTCAGTGCCGGGCAATGTGGTAAACACCGGCTTTGCCTACTTTCAGGTTGTGCTGGGGTACCTGGTTGGGTATTGGGTTATTATCGGAATTCTGATGCCCCTTTATTACCGGCTTAATCTTATTTCTATTTACACCTACCTGGAACAACGCTTTGATTCCTGGGCTTACCGAACCGGTGCAATCTTTTTTCTTATCTCCCGCACCATTGGCTCATCGCTGCGCTTATTCCTGGCGGCATCGGTGCTGCAGTTCTTTTTATTTGATGCATGGCACGTTCCTTTTTTTGTTACCGTTGCCGTTACCATCGGGCTAATCTGGATTTACACGTTTAAAGGCGGGATAAAAACCATTGTGTGGACAGACACTTTTCAGACTTTATTTCTGGTTTCGGCTCTTGTAATTACCGTCATAATTATCGCCAACAGGCTAGGACTAAATTTTTCAGAAATTTTTGAAAGCATTCGGGCTGCCGGATATGCGCGCATTTTTCATTTTGATGATGCTAACTCAACCCTGTTTTTTCCAAAACAGTTTTTAGGTGGAGCCTTTATTGCCATTGCCATGACCGGGCTTGACCAGGAAATTATGCAGAAGAACCTAACCTGTAAAACGTTGGGCGATGCACAAAAGAACATGTTCTGGTTTAGCTTAATCATTGTATTTGTAACCTTACTCTTCCTGGTGCTGGGAGGTTTGTTGCTTGTGTTCAGTCAACAATTCAATTTACCCATACCCAAACCCGATGAAATTTTTCCGCGATTGGCTTTCAATGAACTGGGTCCGGTTGTAGGAATATTTTTTCTGCTGGGTATTACGGCATCTTCCTATGCCAGTGCCGACTCGGCTTTGGCCGGATTAACCACTTCGTTTTGTATTGATTTTCTAAACTTCAAAGACAAAGCCGAAGCCGAAAAGAAACGTCAGAAATTTATTGTACATCTTTCTTTTTCTCTTTTGTTCCTGCTCATCATTATCATTTTTAAAGCAGTTAACGAAAAAGCAGTTAAATTGATGCAGTGCTGGGTGTGGCGGGCTATACATACGGTCCGTTGTTGGGCTTATTTTCTTTTGGCCTGTTTACATCGCGCAAGCTAAAAGGTTTTGCTGTGGTGGTTGTTTGTATTTTATCGCCCATCCTTAGCTACATCATCAGCAGCTACGCCCCTGTTTGGTTTAATGGCTACAAAATCGGGATTGAGGTTTTGTTGCTGAACGGGCTGATTACCTTTTGCGGACTGTGGTTGATTTCAAAAAAATAACAGAGCCCCGCCTGCGCGGGAACTCTGTATCCGATTAAAGTACCAACGATTAGACTATCGTTAGTTTCTTTTGTATGCAAAACTTTCTGCTTTACCATCCTTCTTCACCACAATGGTATAATTCCCTTCGGGCAAAGCGGTAAAGTCAATCACCATTTTACGTTTCATCAATTGTTGCGAGTCAACCCGGTTTCCGTTTTCGGTCAACACTTCAACCTGCGCCCTTACCATTTCGCGTGGCGCTTTAAATGCAAATTGATTTGCGTGGCGCGTACGGATAACCTGTACCGAATTCTGACTATGGGCAGGTGCAGCAAGCACCATTACCAGGAGAAGGGCTGAGATTTTTATGAAGGATTTCATTTTTATCGGGTGTTTGAACTATACCCTGCTGATATGCCAAAACCCTGCCTTTTGAATGAATCCGCTTAATTTCTCAAAATTTGGCTATCCCTTATTTTAACCCTTCCCAGGATGGGATTAAATTCTATAAAAGCTCTTTGGTGGGGTCCCAAAACCGGGCTTTAAAATCCTGAACCTGGTCTTTCTTCACGTTGATCCCCTCTTCTTCAAGCCTTTTTTTCATTGTAGAAGGAGTTTCAAAATGATGTTTACCGGTTAACAACCCCAGGCGGTTTACCACCCGGTGCGCAGGAATTTTTTTGTTGGTATGGGCGGCATTCATAGCCCAACCCACCATTCGGGAACTCATTCCGGTACCCAGGTATCGCGCAATAGCGCCATAGCTGGTAACACGACCCTTTGGAATAAGCATAACTACCTCCCAAACATTTTCAAAGAAGGAAAAAGTGACGGCTGGTTTTTTCTTTTTCATTTCGACAATGAGGGGCTAAAATCCGCAAATGGTGTGGCCACACGGCTATAAACGCTTACCTTTGCGGCTCTAAATCTAAAAAACCTTTGCTGAAATGAAGATTGGGAGTTTAACGGCTTTACTGGTTCTTATTTTTATTGGCGGGTATGCCCAGCAGATTACCGTCTCGGATTCAACGGGTTTTCATTCGCTTAATGAGGGGGCAGAGCTCACTTTTAAGATGGAAACCCCTGAAACACTAAAACCCAGGTTTACGCTGGAGGGTGGCAACGGATACGGTATTCAGTTAGATACACTTGGAAATTTTTATTGGAAACCGGGGTTTGACCTGGTTGACCGGTTAGAAAAAAAGAAAGAAGTAAATGTAATGGTGCAGGCCGAGTGGAAAGATGGAAGGCGGGCACACAAGGCATTGGTCTTTACTGTATTTCATCAGAACCGCCCACCCCAGGTGGAAGATTTGCCCATCTTTTATGTGAAACAATCGGCTGTTAATAATTACCAGATACCGGAACAATATGTAACCGACCCCGATGGCGACCCATTGGTGTTTAAGTCGGTACAATCACAAATGCCCGAAGGCGCAACCCTTACATCGCAAGGGTTACTTACATGGTCGCCATCGCGCAACCAGTTTAATGCGTTGCGCACAACCCCTCTTGTAATAGAATTTGTGGTGCAAGATCAACCCGACAAAGCTGAAACGCGGGGGAAAATTAAAATTGCTCAAACGCAGCTTGATCTTCCGCCCGAAATTTTGCTGGTGCCTGGTGATACGAGTTTTACTATTAAAGAAGATGAACGCATTCATTTTAAAATTTATGCGAGTGATCCGAATGGAGACGAAAACATCAGCAACCTGGGATTTGTTTGTTCTGACCAACGCGTACTAAGCCAAAGCCTGGTACAGAATACTTCGGTGCAGGCAGAGTTTACCTGGAGCCCGGGCTATTATTTTGTGGAAGAAGTGGAAAAACAAAAAATAGTGGAGATTATTTTCTTTGTGCTGGATAAATCCAATAATCGTACGCAGCGAAAGGTTTCTGTAACTGTGCTGGATACGGAAAACATGGAAGAGAAAGATAAGTTTCTGTTTCAAAAATACCGTGCCTCCCTGGCACAGGCCAAGGCATTGATCGACTTGCTGGATGAAAATCACAACCAACTCTCCAAGGCTTACAAGCAAGCCAAAAAAGGAAAGAAGAACCGGTCGATATTAAATGCATCTTTAGGAGCTACCACGGGTTTAGCGCCCGTAGCTATGCCTAATGATCCGCAATCTTACAAAGCCGTATCGGCCATTGGTGGTACTACCGTACTTACGCTTGGCACCTTAGAGGCTACCGAGGTAATCGGTAAATCCAAGAACGACATTACGGAAAAACTGAAGATCAACGTAGAGATTCGCAACCAGCTTCAGCTTGAGGGCGATAATTTTGCACGCAAGTATGCCTTGAAAAGCAGGCGCAGGGAAAAAGATTTTGATACCGATCGCGACAAGTTGCTGCCGATTTTAAACAATCAAAAATTAGTTACGCTGGAGTTGGATGCCAGCAAACGGGCCGATTTGAATGTTGACAACAAGGCATTAAAAAAGACCTTCCCGGATTTTAGTGAAATGTAGATTTTTTGCAGAAATCAATTTTCGGTTTACTTTTGCAGTCCTTAAAAAGGAAAATCGCATACAGAGGAGTGGTAGAGCGGTTTATTGCACCGGTCTTGAAAACCGGAGACCGTTAACGCGGTCCGGGGGTTCGAATCCCTCCTCCTCTGCAAAATCAGTATCAATCAAAACTAAAACCTCGAATTCCTTATTAATTCGGGGTTTTGTGTTTTAGGAGCACACCAAATCATTCAATGATTCTCATTCCGTTGGTGCCAACCTTAGTGCCAAGGCAAAAATTGAAAAATTGCTGGCACTGGAAGGGACTTAATACACTGGTTTTCAAGTTGTTCAACAATTAGCCAAGCAGTTGAACATCTTGATTATGAGTGCGAGTAAAAGCAACTTTCAAACTCAAACAACGTAATGAGCGCAACAATTTCAATCACATTCTACGCACGTCAATCAAGAGCAAAAGAAGATGGCCAAACGCCTATTTTCATGCGCGTAAAAATTGGTGCCGATTACTTCGATACCAATACAAGAATTTTCATCGCACCAAATAGATGGTCAGGTGCAACAGGCAAGGTCAAAGGGAACCAAGAACATGCTAAATTCACTAACTCATTGCTTGATACATTTCGTTCTAAAGCTTTGGATATCCAACGGCAGTTGATGCTCGAAGGCAAGCAGATTACAATTGCCGCTATTAAGAACAGATGGTTTGGGGTTTCTGTTGAACGCTCCCGCATGCTTATGGAAATCTTTGAGCATCATAACAGCCAGATGAAAGAGCTCATTGGCAAAGAATTTTCGTCACTCACCTACCAACGCTACGTTACCTCCAAGAAGCATACCCAGGAGTTTCTGAAGTGGAAGTTGAAAGTGGAGGACATCTCAATTAGTGAACTCAACTATGAGTTCATCACCGATTATGAATTTTGGCTCAAGTCTGTGCGCAACTGCGACCACAACACTACCTTGAAGTATCTTTCCAATTTCAAAAAAATCGTTAACATCTGCCTGAAAAACAGTTGGCTGCAGCGCAACCCATTCATCGGGTATAAAATGACTAAGCGTGAAGTAGAGAGACCTTACCTAACCTTTGAAGAACTGAATCGAATTGCCACTAAAACTTTTATAGCACCACGCATTAACCAGGTGCGTGATATATTTCTATTCAGTTGCTATACAGGTTTGGCCTATGCGGACGTGAAGAAGCTGAGTCGTTCTGAAATTTCAGTCGGTATAGATGGTGACAAATGGATATTCACACATCGTCAAAAAACAGAAAGCGCCACACGTATTCCACTACTTCCCCCTGCGCAAGAGATTCTCGAACGCTATGCCAGTCATCCACAATGCCTAAATGAAGGTCGTTTGCTGCCCGTACTTAGCAATCAAAAGATGAATGGGTACTTAAAAGAAATAGCCGACATGTGCGACATCACCAAAAAAATGACCACCCACACGGCTCGCCATACGTTTGCTACTACTGTCACTCTAACCAATGGAGTACCTATTGAAACAGTAAGCAAAATGCTTGGGCATAAGAATTTGAAAACCACTCAACATTATGCAAAGATTCTTGACATGAAGGTCAGCCAGGATATGGGCGCTCTAAAGGCTATTTTTAAAGCTCAGTCCAAGGCTCGAATTCCCACTCCCGCAGGGGCTAGCTAAAAACTCTTTCCAATGCCAATATTCCAAATCCACTGCGTTAAACCATCTGAGCGATAAAAGGAAAACCCCAGGTTGCTAACTGCATAAAATTTGTTCCTGTTAATCGAAATCTTCAGTTGATTAACAGCTCCAACAACATCCCTCAGGTTATTAATGGTCACAAACAATATCCGCAGTTCATCTCTGAATGTTATTTTCTTAAAGGGCAACGAGTAGGTATTAGCCAAATATATAGTACCTCCATTCAAAGGCTGCAATGGCTCTCTTCTGGTATCAAGAAATAGCCATGATACAATGTAAAAAGTATGCCTCGGCTGCCATTGCCATTTGTAAACTACCATAGGACGCAGAAAGCTTCCGTTGTTAGCAACCCGGTTAAATGCAAAGTCATTTTTTAGGGTCAAACTTTTTGAACCGGTCGTATCAAACGGAAAAACATATCCCGCTCCGAAAAATGATTGAATTGTTTTGCCTGGCTCGTTCCATGAAAAGCTATGAAATCCGTCAACCATGAATCTCCCCTTACGGTATTGTATGGTTGTTACCTGGGCGAATTCATCCAAGCCAAACAGTCCTGATATGTCAATGAAAGATGACTGAATCTCCGAATTCCATTCTGTAGATTGAGGATACCCTGAAAGAGTGCAGATAAGGAAGAAAATTGCACAATGTCAGTATTTTCATAATTAGTTGATTTTGTCAACTAAATGTAATTACTTTGGAACATAGTTTCCAAATGACCGAGAAAGACATTCAGAAAATCAGGGATTTCAACAGGTTCTATACGAATATCATTGGCCTGGTGGACAATCATATACTTGATAGTCCTTACTCCCTGCCTGAGGCGCGCGTGCTTTATGAAATGTATCACCACCAACCCTGCACGGCAAGTGAAGTCATTCTTTCAGTTAAAATGGATAAAGGTTACCTGAGCCGCATTATAAAATCTTTCAAAAAATCAGGCCTAATTAAAAGTAAGCCGAGTAAGGAAGATGGTCGGGCGTTGTTGCTGGTTCTTACTTCAAAGGGCAACAGCGAGTTTGACAAAATCAATAGCGCATCTGCTAATCAGATCGAAAGCCTGCTTAGCAGATTGAGTGCAGAAAAAATCAAAGAATTAATTCACTGCATGGACAGACTAAAAAGAATTCTAACCACCACTGAACAATGAAGACAATTTCAATAAATGACATTTCTATCCGCACCGAACTTAAGCCCGGTGATATCGGGTATGTGATCTATCTCCACGGTCATTTGTACAAGCAGGAGTACAACTATGGTATTGAATTTGAGACCTATGTAGCACTTGGCCTGCATGAATTTTTTAAACAATACGATCCTGCCACTAATCGCGTGTGGATTTGCGAGCATAACGGTAAGATGATTGGCTTTCTACTACTGATGAACCGCGGCAAAGCCGCTCAACTTCGCTACTTCATTATAGAACCTGAATACCGGGGAATCGGGTTAGGGAAAAAACTAATGGATTTATACATGAAATTCTTGTCTGACAGCGATTACGAATCCTCTTACTTGTGGACTACCCACGAACTTCATGCTGCCGCATCCCTTTACACCCGGCATGGTTTCAAACTCACAGAGGAAAAGCAATCTAATGCCTTTGGCAAGCCATTAAAGGAGAATCGGTACGATTTGAATTTGATAGCTTAACTATCCCCTTACACCCTCCCACTTGCAGTCGCATGGCTGCTTGTCTCCACTGAATGAAT
>LNFR01000109.1 GCA_001567185.1 Bacteroidetes bacterium OLB12 | reverse complement strand
CTGGCCCAAAAAATTTGTGCAACAGAAAACCCGATTAAAAACCCGGATATCGTCAGCTCTATATTTCCCTGTAAATCATGTTGCATGGTAGGCATTGCCGGCAGATAAATATCTACAGACAAAGAAGTCATCGCCATCAAAGCACTTAGAATGGTAATGATTAATACGCTCGATGTTTCTTTAAATGCTATACTTTGTACCTTGTTTTCCATTTTTTATTTATTGATGGTACAAAGTTCCCTCTTTATTCACCCCAAAGCCTTACCCTGATTACAGCAATATTTATCAATTTTACAGAAAAAATCAGGGTTTCATCTGTTGACGAAACCCTGATAAGCCTAATTTCTAAAAATTATTTAATTGGCACTAAAAACTTGCCCCATCAATTACATACCTGTATCGGGCTTCTTTATTCACCACTTTATCCCAGGCTTCATTCAACTGATTGGCTGAAATGATTTCTATCTGTGGATAAATTTTGTTTAAAGCACAATAGTCCATCACTTCCTGTGTTTCGGGGATTCCGCCAATGGTAGAACTATTGAAATTAACCCGGTTGTTCATCATCAATGAATTATTCAGTTCCAAAGCCCCGTTAATGGGTTGACCTACCTGAGTGAAATATCCATACGGTCTTACACAGGAAATATAATTGGCTAAATCATACGCATAGGGTATAGTGGAAATCATATAATCTAATTTCCCGTACCAGGGCTGCAGGTCTTCAATTTTGTTCACTACAATTACTTCCTTTGCTCCAAAAGCTTTGATATCATTCACTTTTGATGGAGATGTAGTAAATGCGTAAACTTCTGCACCTTTGGCAATGGCTAATTTTATAGCGATGTGTCCCAAACCTCCAATTCCGGCAACGCCTACTTTATCTCCTCTTTTCAAATTAGCTTTCATCAGAGGTGAATAGGTGGTGATGCCTGCACACAATAATGGTGCTGCGTATTTAAGGTCAATGTTTTCAGGGATTTTAATGGCAAAATGTTCAGTCACGACCAGGTTGTTGGAATAGCCACCTTGTGTAATCCCGGTTGGTGAAGTTTTGTCGGGTGCACCATAAGTTAACACCCGGCCTCCCGGTGTTTCGCAATGATGCTCTTCACCGTTTTTGCAACTGTCGCAATGCATACAGCTATCTACCATACAACCCACACCGGCTTTGTCGCCTACTCTGAATTTTGTCACATTTTTACCTACAGCTGTTACTATTCCTGCTATTTCATGCCCCACTACCTGCGGATAAATTTGTTTGCCCCAATGCCCTCTGATGGTGTGAATATCCGAATGGCAAACTCCTGAATATTTAATCTCTATTAGTATATCATTGTCACCCACCGGTCGTCTTTCAAAGTTCCACGGCCTCAGTTCACTATGCTCGTCAAATCCGGCATAGCCTTTCGATTTTATATTACCCTTAATTTTTAAATTTGTAGTTTTTGATTGTGAAAAAAAGTTGAAATGGTGAAACCATCATCAATCCGGCACCGGCCAATGAGGTTTGCTGCAAGAATTTTCTTCTTGAAGATTGATTGTTTTCTGTATTACTTTCCATAGCAAATAATTTTATTACTTATCAATTTGACTTTCTGTAAATGCATCAGCACGATGTCCCACCAATTTTAT
>LNFR01000108.1 GCA_001567185.1 Bacteroidetes bacterium OLB12 | reverse complement strand
CGCGTTCGCGAAAATAACTTAAGCCGATACTAATACCCTCTTCACTGCCTGTTAATTGCTTGCGATAATATTCTTTCGCATAGTTCATGAGAATGTAAAGTCCTTCGCGTTCGCTTTGCGCGGCTTTACTTTCATCCGACAAGCGGTCTTCTTTTATTTCTACACCATATTTTTTGGCGAGGTACCGAAGCGCTTCGGTATAGCTGAGTTTTTCGTGTTCCATTACAAACGTAATGGCATCGCCCCCTTTGCCGCTGCTGAAATCTTTAAAAATACCCTTACCGGGAACGACAAAGAAGGAAGGTGTTTTTTCGTTACCGAACGGGCTGAGTGCTTTGTAATTCTGCCCGGATTTTTTAAGCGATACGAAATCACTAATCACATCGACAATGTCCATGCGGTTGCGGATTTCTTCAATGGTATCGCGGGAGATCATAAAAACGAACGGGTATCAACCGGCAAGATACACTCTCGAAACCGAAGTTTATCCACCGATAGTCCACAGTTGATAAACAAAGGCTGCTACTCAAAAAATCCTACGGCTGCGGTATTATTGGTAAACTCATCAATCAGAATAAATGTACCGTTGGCGGGATTATCATGATAGGCATCGGCTGGCAGGGGCTTGGCCGTTTTAAGGCTTACTTTGGCGATCTCATTCATTTTTAATCCACCAGCAGGTGCAAGTTGTTGCAGGGTGGCCGTGTCTTGCACAAAATTCACTTGTGTAATTTTTGCCTTGATGCGTTGGGTACCATGCTGCAATAAATAGGACTTAACCGGATCCAACAACTGGCTATCCATCCAGCAAATAAAGGCAGTATGTTCAGGTTTTAATACCGGCTCTTCCCCACTGCGCACCAGCATATCCCCGCGACTAATATCAATATCATCAGCAATTGTTATAGTTACTGATTCGCGATAGGCTGCCATCGTTTGCTCCACTCCGTTTTTGTGAATACCCGTAACGTTAGACGTACGGCCCGAAGGCAAAACCGTTACCGCATCGCCTACAGAAATTTTTCCACTCGAAATTCTACCTGCATAGCCGCGATAGTCATGATGGCTTTCATTGCGCGGCCGGATGGCCAATTGCACCGGCATCCGGAACTTACCCGGAGCAGCCGGAACCGGCAATGCTTCCAATAACGTTAGCAGTGGCTCTCCCGTAAACCAAGGCATCTTTTCTGAACGTGTCGTAAGATTATCACCATGCAAGGATGAAACCGGAATTACCACAATCTGTTGCTGGGTGTTGGACAGGTTGGCCGATAGCTTTAAGAAGTCGTTTTTTATTTTGGTAAATACTTCTTCTGCGTAGTTTACCAAATCCATTTTGTTTACACATACAATTACATACGGTATGCGCAACAGGTTGGCAATAAAATAATGGCGGTGGGTCTGTTCAATTATTCCCTTGCGGGCATCCACCAAAATTATTGAGGTTTGCGCACGCGAGGCACCGGTAATCATGTTGCGCGTATATTCCACATGGCCCGGTGAATCGGCAATAATAAATTTACGTTTAGGTGTATTGAAGTAAATGTGCGCTACATCAATGGTAATGCCCTGCTCGCGCTCGGCCACGAGGCCATCGGTAAGCAACGATAAATCTAAAAAGCCAATTCCTTTACGCTGGCTGGCGCGTTCAATCGCCTCCAGTTTATCGGTGGTGATGGAATTGGTTTCGTAAAGTAAACGACCAATTAATGTGCTCTTCCCATCATCTACACTTCCGGCCGTTGCTATTCTGAATACATCCATAACTGTGATCAAACGCTGAATAAAAAAGCTCTGATTGATTTATAACCTGTTAAAAATACCCTACTGCTTTGCGTGCTTCCATGGCGGCTTCACTGCGCTGATCGTCCAATCGCGTGCCCCGCTCTGAAACCGAAGTACCAATCACTTCTTCAATAATCTGTTCAATGGTATTTGCCGTTGATGCCAGGGCGGCCGTACAACTCATATCGCCCACCGTTCTGAAGCGAACTGTTTTAGTTTGAATCACTTCATCGGCATCTTTAAAAATAAAATCCGAATAGGGCCACAGCACGCCATTGCGTTCAATCACCGGCCGTTCGTGCGAAAAGTAAATAGATGGTATTTCTAATTTTTCTTCGCGGATATAATTCCACACATCCAACTCCGTCCAGTTGCTGATGGGGAACACGCGCACATTTTCACCTGGCCTGATGCGTCCATTCAGATAATCGAACAATTCCGGTCTTTGATTTTTTGCATCCCATTGCCCAAAATCATCGCGCACGGAAAACACTCTTTCTTTTGCGCGGGCTTTTTCTTCATCGCGCCTGGCGCCCCCCATGCAGGCATCGAATTTATTTGCTTCGATGGTTCTTAACAGCGTAGTGGTTTGCAAAATATTGCGGCTGGCAAACTTTCCGGTTTCTTCCACTACCCGCTTTGCATCAATGTCGTCTTGCACTAATCCTACTATCAACTCCAGTCCGGTTTCAGCCACCAGCTTATCGCGAAAGGTAATCGTCTCCGGAAAGTTATGACCGGTATCAATGTGTACCAGGGGAAACGGAACCTTGCCGGGGTAAAACGCTTTTTGTGCCAATCGCACCAACGTAATGGAATCTTTTCCTCCACTAAATAAAATTGCGGGCCGATCAAACTGAGCAGCCGCCTCGCGCATGATGTAAATTGCTTCATCTTCCAACTCGCGCGGAAATTCTTTCAGATAATCTTTCTTCATGTATTTTGTTTTATTGCGGTGGCGTGTAACCCGCATTCTTTGGCTGAACTCTCCCACCACCAGCGTCCGGCACGTGCATCCTCACCGGGCATTACTGCACGGGTACAAGGCGCACAACCGATACTTGGAAATCCTTTTTTGTGTAGCGTGTTTACCGGAACTTTATTCGTACTGATAAATGCATGCAACTGATCATCACTCCAATCAAAAATCGGGTTGTACTTGATCAGTTTATATTCTTCATCCCACACCGCTCGCTGCATCGTGCCGCGGTTGGCCGATTGTGCCTGGCGCAAACCCGTAACCCAAACTTCAGCACCATGTAAGGCGCGTTTTAATGGAACTACCTTGCGGATGTAGCAACATTGTTTGCGGTTATCTACCGAATCATAAAATCCATTAATGCCATGTTGATTGACATAGGCTTCCACCTGGCCATTATCCGGGAAAAAAACCCGGATCGGAATTTTATAATGCGATCGGGTAAGCTGCAACAGATCGTATGTTTCCTGAAACAAACGGCCTGTATCTAATGTAAATATTGCTACTGAAAAATTATTCCGTGCAATAAGGTGCGTAATCGCCTGGTCTTCTTCGCCCAACGAGGTAGCAAAACGCGCCTGCTTAAAGTTAGCGCTAACCCAGCCCAAGCCATCGGTTGCATTCAAACTATTGAGGTGGTTAACCGCACGCTGCACGTCCATACCAAACTAATCGGATTCTGAATAATGAGGTGCAAATATAGTATTAATCTACCTATTAAGTAGAGGTTAGCGTTTGAAGCCGCACGGCCATTTTTACAAAAAACCTATGAAAGCGTAAGCCGCATCCGTAATTTTGATGTTTTAATAAGAAATCCAATAAGCTACCGAACTGTAGGTTGGCAAAACGTGTTACGAAATCGATATAGAATGAAGGTTACCAAAGAAGATATTTTAAAAGCCCTTGGCACCGTAAACGATCCCGATCTTAAAAAAGACCTGGTAACACTGGGCATGATTAAGGATGTGGAGGTTTCGGAAAGCACCATTCGTTTTACGGTTGTACTTACTACACCTGCCTGCCCGCTAAAAGAGAAAATCCGGCAGGATTGTGAAGAGGCTGTGCGGGCGGTTATTGGCAACCAGCCTGAGTTACTCATCCACATGACTTCTTCGGTAACATCTGGCCGTAGCAATACACCCACGCTTCCGAAAGTCAAAAACATTATTGCCATTGCTTCGGGCAAAGGTGGGGTGGGTAAATCAACCGTTACCAGCAACCTTGCCGTAGCCCTTGCCCGGGCCGGAGCGCGGGTAGGCTTGATTGATGCAGATATTTACGGTCCGTCAATGCCGGTTATGTTTAACTGCGAGCGCGAACAACCCGAAGTGAAAGTGATAGATGGCAAGAACTACATTTTGCCGCTTGAGCAATACGGTGTGAAGCTGGTATCCATCGGGTTTCTTACTCCTGCTGATAGTGCGATTGTGTGGCGCGGACCAATGGCCTCCGCAGCATTAAAACAATTTATTGGTGATGTTATCTGGGGTGAACTGGATTACCTGTTGATTGATTTGCCTCCCGGCACCAGCGACATACACTTAACATTAGTGCAATCGGTACCCGTAACCGGGGCGGTAATTGTAACCACTCCACAAAAAGTTGCCCTGGCCGATGCTACCAAAGGCCTGGCCATGTTTAAGCAACCGCAAATCAATGTGCCCGTGCTGGGCATTGTTGAAAACATGGCCTACTTTACACCGGAAGAATTGCCTGATAATAAGTATTACATTTTTGGTAAGGATGGCGGAAAAAATCTGGCCGAAAAATTCAATGTACCGTTGCTGGGCCAGGTACCCTTGGTACAAAGCATCCGCGAAAGCGGAGACAGTGGCCTGCCGGCCGTGATGAAAGAAGGTGTATTGGCCGATGTATTTAAAACAATTGCCGAAAATGTAGCTCGACAGGTTGCCATAAGAAATGCTACCTTTGCCGAAACCAGGCGCGTAGAAATAACCGTTTAACCTCAAATCTTTAACTGCGTGACAAAAGAAGAAATAACCCATCGCGTTGAAACTGCCTTAGACAGCATTCGTCCTTATTTAGAGGCTGATGGCGGCAATGTTCGCATTTTAGAGTTGAGTTCAGATAATATCCTGAAACTGGAATTCGTTGGAGCCTGTGGTAATTGCCCCATGAGTACGATGACTTTTAAGGCCGGTGTGGAAGAAGCAATAAAACGCGCTGTACCCGAAATAAAAAATATTGAAGTTGTTAACCTCACCACCGCCTGAAGCGGGTTACTCACAGGTTGTTGCCTGACATTAATACCAAGCAAATTTTTAATGGTAAGGTAATGTGTACAAGAGGTCTTATGCTTTTTTTTGTTCTGGCCTCTTTTGCCAGTACGGCTCAAACATTACGGCCACCCTTATTAGAGCGTTGCGGCTCTACCAAATATGAAACGCTGCAGTTACAACTAAACCCCAACCGCGAGCGCAACCAGCAGTTCGAAAACTGGATACAGCAAAAACTCACCACCAAACGTTTTGAAAACCAACGCACACAAGGCACACAATCTGTTTACACCATTCCGGTGGTAGTGCATGTAATACACAATGGAGAAGCCATTGGTATCGCCACCAATATTTCCGATAACCAGATTCTTTCGCAGATCCAGGCAATGAATAAAGACTTTCAGCGCCTTAACGCTGATGCTGCAAACACCCCATCCGAGTTTCTGGGCGTGGCCGGAAGTTTTGATCTTGAATTTGTGCTGGCAAAACAAGACCCGTTTGGCGCACCCACCACCGGCATTAACCGCGTGCAGGGAACCAAAACCGTTTGGACTATTAGCGATAATGCAACCTTTAAAGCACTAAGCTACTGGCCGGCCGAAGATTACCTCAACATTTGGGTAATCAATATCCCCTCTTACCTGGGCTATGCACAATTTCCGGTTTCTTCCTTGCCGGGATTGGAAGATGCTCCCAACGACAGGCTTACCGATGGTGTGGTCGTTGACTATACGGTATTCGGCTCCAACTTTGAAGGTCTGGGAACCTTTGCACTTGATAGTAAATACAACCGCGGCCGTACCTGCACCCACGAAGTGGGGCACTTCTTCGGGCTGCGACATATTTGGGGCGATGTCTCTGGTTGCAGCGGAACTGATTACGTGGACGATACACCCAACCAGAGTGCGAAATTATGTGGGGCAATGTCCTACGGATACGCGCACCACGTGTGGCAGCAATGACATGTACATGAACTACATGGACTATACCAACGATGCTTGTATGAACCTCTACACGCAAGGCCAGGTTGCCCGCATGACGGTGGTGGTTGAAAACAGCCCGCGCAGATACAGTTTATTAAATTCAGAAGGTGCAAACGATCCGCCCGCACTTGCCAACGACCTTGCCCTTACTCAAATCAATACCCCTACTGTAAGCATATGTGGTGGAACGTTTACCCCCGCGCTTGCCATTCAAAACATTGGCACCAGTACAGTAACCACAGCCCGCGTGCAACTTAAAATTAACGGCTCGGTAACGGAAACAAAAGACTTTGCACTAAACCTGGTTAACCTTGCCTCCACCACTATCAGTTTTGATCCGGTAACGCAAAACTCAGGAACTGTTAATTATGAATTTGAGGTACTGTTGGTGAATGGAGTAGCCGATCAGCGACCTGAAAATAGTTTACGCACCGTATCCACCACCGTTCCGGCCAGCACCACCCTACCGGTGGCAGAAGGGTTTAATACAATGCCCTCCAACTGGACCATCTACAATCCAGATGGGGGTGTGGCCTGGAGTTTACGGAATACACCCACCAATGGAAATGCGATGTATGTGAATTGTTACGATTATGAAAACGAAGGAGCCATCGACCGGCTGATTACACCCGTACTTGACCTGACTACTGCCACCACCGCCTATATTCGTTTCGATCGGGCGTATGCCTTGTATAGCGCCTCCTACCCCGAGCGACTCCGGGTACTGGTATCATCTGCTTGCGATTTTACTAACACCTTTACCGAAATTTTAAACCTGGAAGGAAGTGCCCTGGCCACCGCGGCTTCTACCACCTCTTCTTTTATTCCTACCCAGGCCTCGCAATGGCAAAGTTCAACGCTCTCGTTGCACGATTTTATTGGCAGTAAAATTCAGATTGCGTTTGAAGTAACCAATGCGTACGGCAACAATGTATATATCGATAACGTTACCATCTCCACCGACAATTCTACCGACATTGCGTTGCTTGCAGTAGAAAGCCCCGGGCCGGTAACGTGCGTAGTAAATCCTGCCCCGGTAATAAGAGTAAAGAACACCGGTTCTACAACCATCAACACATTCAAAATTCAACCCACCATAAATAGTCAGAGTCTTGCCACCCAATCGTTCACCAGTCCGGGTGGCATTATAGCCGGTGGCGAAGAATCTTTTACATTGGCCTCGTTGCCATTAACATACGGCCAGAACGTGCTTACATTTACTGTAAGCGAACCAAATGATTTGTTTGACTCCAATACCGGCAACAACACAGTAGGTATTAATACGGTACTCAATAGTAGCAGCCAAACTATTCCGCTACGCCAGGATTTTAACTCAACATTTAATGATTGGTCTATTGTAAGCCAGGGCCAAGCTGATGTGTGGAGTTCGCACGCTACCAACAAAGTTAATTCATTAACCTATCAGGCGTTTAGTAATCCAAACCGGGGCGAAGAAACCTGGCTGGCGTCACCCGTTTTAGATCTATCGCGCACGGATAAAGCCAGTGTATTTTTTGATGTGAGCTACGCAACACAAAGCAATGGCAACGAGCGGCTGCGGATAATGGCATCGACCGACTGCGGGCAAACATACCCAACCACCTTATACGACCAGGCCGGTGAATCACTGGCCAGTACCACCTCTTCCAGTAATTGGGTGCCTTCTCAAAACGAAGACTGGTACCGCGAGTCAATCAACCTGAACTCACTCGCGGGCAATGCGCAAGTACGCCTTGCCTTTGTGGCTACCGCAGATAATGGCAACAATTTGTTTATCGATAACATCGAATTTTTTATCAGCGACAACATGTTTCCCATAAGCATCGATGATAAATTTAAAGTTTATGGTTCCGGCTCGCAGGTATTTGTAACATTTAACCTTACCGAAAAATCGGATGCCCGGCTTCGCATCTACAATGCAGTTGGTCAGTTGGTGCTTTCCAACCACCTCCAGGATGTACTGAACCAAACCTATGAGCTAACACTTGCCCAGGGTAGCGGTATTTATATTGTGCAGGTGCAGGCCGGAAATCTGGTTGGGGCCGAACGTGTTTGGTTAACCAACCGCTAAGCCGGTTAACGGCCCTTAAAGGGTTGTCAACCTAAAGGAATTTAAACATCTTTGAGTTTTGATTTTAGCATGAGCAAAATACGCATTGCCATATTGTATGGAGGCCGGTCGGTAGAACATGGTGTATCGATAAACTCTGCCCGCAATATTTTTCAATACATCGACAAAAACCGGTTCGAACCCATTCCCATTGGCATCGCGCTAAGCGGCACCTGGTACAAAACAGAAGGTGTGAACAAAGAAATTGAAAAAGGAGAACCGCTCTCGCTCTCGCTCAATCCTGCAGCCACCGTATTTACAACGGCCGGTGGCCAATCCTTTTCGGTTGATTTGGTTTTTCCGGTATTGCATGGCACCGATGGCGAAGATGGCAGCATACAAGGCTTATTAAAAGCCATGGATATACCCATGATTGGGTGGGTGGCTCGGCCATGTCGATGAGTAAACTGGTGGCTAAAACGCCTGCTGAAAGAAGCCGGCCTTCCGGTTAAATCGGTTTTTATACTCGTATTACTCCGATGCAAAACAATATTCATTTGAAGAAGTTGTGGAAGAGATTGGCTTACCCTTTATGGTAAAATCTTCCACCTCGGTTCATCGGTGGGCGTTTTCGAAAGTAAAATCAAAAACTGATTTTGAAACCGCAGTAAAAGAATCGTATAAATATGATGATAGCATTTTGTTTGAAGAATTTATTGCAGGAAGAGAAATAGAATGTGCTATTCTGGGTAACGATCCGGCCGAAGCCTCGCTGCCCGGAGAAATTATTATTAATAAACAATACGAGTTTTACACCTTTGATGCCAAGTACGTAGATGGTAGTGCCGTAGTAATTGAAGTACCCGCCAAACTGGATGCAGCCGTGGCCGAACGCATCCGCGAAGTTTCAATCAAGGCATACCAGGCTTTGGGCTGCGAAGATTTTTCGCGTGTGGATTTATTCCTTACCGAAGATGGCCGGGTGTATGTAAATGAAATCAACACCATTCCGGGTTTTACCAACTCCAGTATGTTTCCAATGATGTGGAAAGAACGGGGCATTTCGTTTACCGACCTGATTAGTAAATTGGCAGACCTTGCGCTTATACGCTATAAAAAATCCAGGCGCATAGAACGCAACTTTCAATCGGCTCTAAATTTTTAAGCATGAAGTTGAAGTCCTATTTGAAAAAAGGAACCATTGGCGCGCTGCTACTCTCCATTGCTATTCCATTAGGTGTAATAATGCTTTCGGCTATTATCTATTTTTATATCTACCTGCCGGCTGCCACCAACCATGGCGAATCCATTACGGTACCCGATCTTACCGGAATTCCGGTGGAAGAACTGGAAGATTTTTTAACCCGCCATGAACTTCGGTATGCCGTTAACGATTCGGCATATTCGGCAGATCATCCACCTCTTGCGGTATTGCGCCAGTTTCCGCACGCTGGATCGCATGTAAAGCAAAATCGCGTGGTTTACGTTTCACTAAATCGGGTTTTACCACCCACGTTGCCATTGCCCGAATTGGTTGAACGATCGTTGGTGAATGCCGAAGTTGTATTAAAAAGTTTAGAATTAAAACGTGGCCGGATTTATTACAAACCAAATCCGTTTCGCAACCTGGTAATGGAAATGCGAATGGATGGAGAAGAAATAAAAGCCGGTACCCGCATTACCAAAGGCTCTGTCATCGACCTGGTGGTAGGCGATGGCAACGGCCCGGCCGATTTTACAATTGGCAACCTGGTGGGCGATCCGCTTGAGACCGCCAAATTCAAATTGATGGGTTGGAATCTGTACTTAGGTAGTGTACAAATCCCTGCCGATGTGGATACTACCGGCATTGAGATTTTCGTTTTTAAACAATATCCTGCCGCTGGCGATTCGGTTCGCGTTGGCGATCCGGTGGATATCTGGATTGGGCCCAAAGGCTATACCGAGCCGGAAGAAACAGAAGGTGAGGAAACGGAAGATAATTTAGAATAGGTAACGATTAACCCTTAACAGGCAGAATCAACTACGCAACGTGAGGTTTTTTTTTCTTTTTGTTTTGATTGTTGTTGCAACCTCGGCCAGCGGCCAACTGGTACTTACACCTATTCTGAAAGAACCAACCAAATCAAAATCCACGAACGCAAGAACGCAAGACATTACACCTCGCTCGCTTCCTTTCTGGGATGATTTTGCAACTATTAAAAATGGTGTAGCCGATCCTACCCTTTGGCAGTTTGGAAACTCGGTTTGGATAAACTCAGGCCTGGGCATTAATCCCCCTTCTTTAAATGTAGCTACCTTCGATGGACTTGACAGCCTGGGCAAACCTTACAATGTAACCGATATTTTAGCCAAAGGCTTTGCAGATAAAATGGTATCTGCCCCGCTGCGGCTGGATGAAGTGGCTGTTGCCAACCGAACCAACGTAGCCATTACGTTTTATTATCAATACAAAGGACGAGGCGAAGCACCCGATGCGGGCGATATTTTAAGTCTGCATTTTAAAAACAATGCAGGCGTATGGACACAGGTGTGGGCAATTGAAAACAACGGAACCTTAGCCGATGATCAGTTTGTTCGCGTAACCATTCCCATTACAGACGATGCCTACTTCCATGATGCATTCCAGTTTCGCTTTCAAAACTTTGCACGCTTATCCGGCCCGTATGATACCTGGCATCTGGATTACATCTACATCAACAATGGGAAAACCCAGGTTGCTCCGGTATTTCCTTTGTTTCCCGATCGTACGGTTTCGCAGCCCCTCACCTCACTTTTTCAGAATTACCGCGCTGTTCCGGTTAAACATTTTTTTAAAGACCCTGCTGCTGTGCTTACCCAACCGGTACTTACGCTTACCAATCTGCGAACCGACCAGGTAGCCCCATCCGGTCAACCGGTTAGTTATTCATCGGAAGTAAAAATCACTTCGTACAAAGATGAACTACCCACCATTAATAACGTAACCTTAGATACCGATGCGGATGTGTTAAATCCGATTACATATCAAAACTTTATACCAATCGCATTGCAAACTTTACCCGATGCTGCCTCATTTGATCCGGATGCCGATTCAATATTTCTAAGATTAAAAGTAACGGTTGATTCGGGAGATGACATTGCAAAGCCGATACCGGAAGCAGACTATGATACCGATGTCTTTAGCCCGATCAGTTTCCGTTCGAACGACAGTACAACGGCCACCTTCGCCCTTGCTAACTACTACGCCTACGATGATGGCGAGGCCGAGTACGGTGCTGCTTTAAACAAGGCTGGTGCGCAAATAGCCTATCGGTTTGATATGTTTACCGATGAACCCGATACAATTGTTGCCATTGATTTATACTTTCCACGCTTTGGCGATGAATCCAGCCAGAGTATTCAACTGCAGATACTGAAGAATCTATCTACCAACACCAGCGATATTTTGTATATCGGAACGATACCCATACAACGCAATTCATTGAATCGCTTCTGGCGGGTAACATTACCGGAGCCCATTGGCGTGCGCGATTACTTTCATATTGGCTGGCGTCAAACCACTTCTGCCATTATTGCCATTGGTCTTGATAAAAACACGGTTGTTACCGACAAAATATTTGTAAACCTGAATGGCACCTGGCAACCCGATAACCTGGCCGGAAGTTTAATGATGCGCCCCGTGTTTGGAAAAGGTAATGGCGGTGGAGAAATTATTACCGGCACACCTGAATTCAAAACCATAAACCCCTACCCGAATCCAAATACAGGTGTATTTTATATTGATGGAGGATTGGAGCAAATTCAAATTTCAGATCTTGCCGGAAGACCAGTCGCTATCCAGACTGAATCATCTTTTGATAAAACCCGGATTTCAATTGTAACTCCGGTTGCAGGAATCTATGTGCTCCGCGCCCGGCAAGGCAATTACCTGCTGGCCCAAAAACTCATTGTTCGGTAAACCAATCAAGGCCTTAGGCGCCTTACAACTTATGGCAGGCCCATTTGGGCTACTGCTTCTTTCATTGGCTCTATAATAATCAACTCAAGCGGTTGCGGGGTAAAACACAAAACAAAAATCAGCAACGCCAGTATTCCAAGAATTTTTCTGCCGGTAGTTAATGGTTCTTCTATTTCGGACGGAGGATGAACCACACGCACAAACTTTCCAATCAGAAACGCAAACAACAACCAACCCGGATAGCCGGTTACCGTTGGGAAAATGGTTACCACCGCATATTGAATGGTAAAAATCAGAAGCGCATACATCCACCGGTCGCGGGTGGAGAGTTGTAACCCCTCTAACGCCAGAAACATAAACCCAATGAAAAGCGGGATTTCATACCACAGTACCTCCCAACCGGATTTGGGATGGATATAACCCAACCCGGCATAAAAGAGAAACGCAATAAAGATTACGGATGCAATTCGTTTGTGCCATTTGTAACCAACCAATCCATACAACACATGGCCGCCATCTAATTGCCCGATAGGAAGAAGATTAATTGCCGTAAACACAAGCGATAAGAAACCGGCAAACAAAAACGGATAATGCACCAACTCATACATAGTAGGAATACGGGCCGGGTCAGCTACAAACTTTTCGAAGAATACAAAAAGTAAATTTTTTCCGGTAACAGTAACCAAACCTCCCTCTTTATAAAAGCCGGTGTTGTAAACATGGTTGGCATAATCCAACCCAAACTGTTCGTATTCCGGATGGATGGAAAAAATGTATTCGGGTGGAGGCAAATGGGTAAACCCATACCACAACAAACCGAAGGCAATCACAAAGCCTGCTAATGGGCCGGCAATACCAATATCAAAACTTTGTGTATTGGTTTTTGCGCGCTCGCGCAAACGTATTAACGCACCCAGTGTTCCCAACATAAGCGGAATAGGTGGCAACGGAATAAAATAAGGTAACGAAGTGCGGACCCGATGATACAGCGCTGTAAAGTAATGCCCGAACTCATGCACGGTTAACACACTTAAAAATGCAAGCGAGTAAGGCAGGCCACCCCGAAAATCTGCCCAAGAATATTCGCCACTTAAAATCGATTTCCCATTTGTCCACTCAGCACCTGCCAGGGTGGTGGTAACAAAGGTTACAATAAACAAGGAACTGTGAATGAGTACGGTCTTGAGTTTCGGGTTCATGCAAAAAAATCAAAAATCTGGTTTGGGTGTTGAACATGAAATGTGTGAAGGCCGGCTTTGGCTGCACCTGCTATATTATCTGCATTATCATCCAGAAAAACAGTTTCGTGCGGCAATAAGTTTTGATCTGTTACTACATGTTGATAGATGGTTACATCCGGCTTGCTTAAATTTAGCAGGTGCGAAAAATAAGCCTGGTGAAAATAATGATCAATACCCGGCTTTCCGGAAGTTTGCCGTACGATGTTATTAAAACATTGCCGGTGAATTTCGTTGGTGTTGCTGAGCAAAAATACCCGATGGGTTTGTTTGAGTTGTTCTAACAAGGCTAATCGTGCTGTGGGAATATCCAGCAACATCGCATTCCAGGCGGTATCTAACTCCAGATCGGAAACGGTTACTTGCAATGTTTCACGCAAGTGGTGCCTAAATTCGGCATCGGTAATCAGGCCGCGTTCATAGTCGTGAAAGAATGGCCCATGGTGTACCCGCGACTTAATTTCTGGTAAGGTCAATCCACTTAAATCGGCAAAAGCCTGATGGGTACGTTCAACCGAAAGGTTAAGAATTACGCCTCCCAGGTCGAATATGATATTCTTAATTCCTGTATTCAAATACTTTGGGTATTAACGCTCAAATATGTAAAATTGCGCTCCCAAATTACGACAATAGAACCAGATGTCGTTTTGAAGTTTTAAGGGCCCATAGCTCAGCTGGTTAGAGCACTTGACTCATAATCAAGGGGTCGCTGGATCGTGCCCAGCTGGGCCCACAAAAAAACCTCCGGTAACAGGAGGTTTTTTTTTATTTTATGGTTACGATTAAACTACCTCTTTAAAAGATTCTGAAGGGTAGATTCTACTTCCAGCATCAAGGCCGACCCCGCCTTTAAATTCACCTTCTTCTCACCCACCACAACCAACCCGCTTGTTTTAATACGATCCGGAATTTGCTGATCGGTTTGGGTAAGGGCTGTTTCAAACAGGTTTTTCCAATGATTGTATTGTTCTTTGCTTAACACTACCTGTGCAGGTTCGCCACCGCTGTACATACCGGTAGAACTTTCTTCCAGCTTCACCGGAATATACTTTAGCTCATGAATTGAAATCTCATACCAGTTGGCGCTGCCATCGGCATAAATAAGTTGGGGTTGCTGACTCATACAGGCTGTAATTAATAAAAGTGGGATTATCCGAAGCATTACCCAAGGTACCAATTTTGATTCAAAACCTTTGCTAATCAATTAGCAGGTCGTATTTGTGCAGCAAACCCCGTAAGCCTGCTTCCGAAAACCTGGTTCTTTTCACCTTGTTTCGTTCGGGATCAATGGAAAAATTAATCGAGCTTCTGAAATCGGCCCCATTTAAAACCGTATTCTCAAACTGGGCGCGCATCAGGTCGCAGTCATCAAATCGGGTGTTGGTAAGATCGGCCTCTTTAAATTCCACTTCGTGGAGCGTACACTTTTTAAAGAGGGTTGCCTTCAACTTCAATTTATAGAATGAAGAAAAATTAAGCTGGCAATTCTCAAAGGCAAATGAAAGCAACAGCGTTTGGCATTCATCAAAACGCAACCCCAGCATTTTGCAGTTCTTAAATTGCACCGACTTAAACGCTGTGTTGCGCACATGTGCCATGCTCAGATCGCACGCTTCGAAAATACATTCACTAAATGTAACCAGGGTTAAGTCCGCTTCTCCAAACCGGCACTGTTTAAACACACAGGCCTCGTACTCCCCTTTTGGTAAGGGCGCGGTTGTAAAATCCATTCCATCAAACTGCTCTGCTTCCATAAACCGCTGTTGCATACCGATGATTTAAAAACCAAAGATATTGGTTTTTACAGGGCCCGATACCCAGATGTTCATTGAATTTGTCTTACTCGTACTTCAATGTATCGGCCGGGTTTACCCTGGCTACCTTAATGGCATGATAGCTTACCGTAGCCAATGCCAACAATAATCCCACGCCCATGCTCAGCGCAAACAAATCCCAGCTAACGGGAACCTTGAACGTAAAATCTTTCATGTACCATTTGGTGATAAACCACCACGACAGCGGGGCTGCCAATACAAAGGCAATTACCGCCAGAATCACAAACTGTTTGTTCAGCAAATAGAATATCGTTCGCATATCGGCACCCATTACTTTGCGGATACCGATTTCTTTGGTTCGGTTAACCGCATTGATGCCGGCCAACCCAAATAAACCCAAACAAGAAATAAGAATGGCAAACCCGGTGGCCAATCCCATAATACTCATCCAGCGTTGATAACTGCTGTACTGTTTGGCCACATCTTCATCCAGAAAGGTATAGTCGAATGGTTTATCCGGAAACAATTCTTTCCAGATGGCCTTTACCCGATCCAGTCCGGCCGTAACATCGCCTGCCGTTACCTTCACCATCAGGGTGGTAAGATATCCGACATTCCGTTTATCCATCGAAAGAAACATGGGTTCAAAATTTTGTTCGAGCGACAGGTAGTGGTAGTCTTTCACCACGCCAATCACACGCGCGCCCATCCCCGCAGAATCTTCGCGCCAGTTGTAATATTCATTCAGCGGGTCGGTCCACTTCATATCGCGCACCAGCGATTCGTTTACAATAACTGCATTACTATCAGCCGGAATGTTCGCATCAAAGTTGCGCCCTTCCAGAAGCGTGATACCCAGGGTGGGTATGTAATAAGGATCGGCTGCATACACGTAAGCCGACTTCATCTCCTCTTTGATCTTAAATCCATACCGTGAATAGCCCTGGTTGAAGGATGAACTGGTACCGGTTACTGAAACAATCATCGGCTCTTGCTGTGCCCGGGTACGAAACTGTTCTACTACGCGATCGGATGCTTCCGTCCAGCCGGCTTGGGTGGGAATAACCAATACCTGATCCTTGTTGTAACCTAAATCCTTTGTGGTAATGAATTGCATTTGCCGGTACATCATTACCGAACAGATAATCAGGAATGCCGAAAGTGCAAACTGCAACACCACCAACGGTTTTGTAAAGCCGGCCTGAAGCCGCGATGTAAAACCACCCTTGAGTACAGCTGCAGGTTTGAATCGCGACAGAAACAAAGAAGGATAACTGCCGGCCAGCAAACCGGTAACAAGGGTTAATGCAAGGCCGACTGAAAATAACTGCACCCCATTTAGCAAGGTAAGCTCAATACTCTTGTTGGTAAATGCATTGAACGAAGGCAGAAACAAGATTACCAATGCAAATCCAATCACCAATGAAATAACAGCCAGTATCAGCGACTCGAAACTAAACTGATACACCAATTGATTGCGCTGCGCGCCCACCACCTTGCGTACCCCTACTTCTATCCTGCGCGATGCCGAAGTGGTAAGGGACAGCGAAATGTAATTGATGCAGGCAATGAGCATGATGAGCAACGCAATGCCACCCAGAATGATTGAATATTGCGGATCGCTCACTTTCTCCCAACTGATTTCCTTTTTCAAATGAATGTCGGGAAGCGGGGTAAATTCATACTCCAGCATTTTTACATCTGCAGGAATGGGAATGGGGGAAACCTTGCGCGCTTGTTCAAGAACTGCACCCACATACTTTTCAACAATCTTTTCAAGATTGGATTTAAAAACCACCAGGTCTGCATCGGCCCGCAACTGAACAAAGGTAGGTGTACCATAATTTCCCCAGTTTTCCATATTGCGCTGGTAATTGTTTCGATTTTCCTGGGGCAACAGCATAACATAGGACAGACTGGATTGTGCAGGCGGAGGTTCAATTATTCCGGTTACGGTAAAGGATTTTACACCGTTGTTATCGATTTCGATGGTCTTGCCGATGGGATCTTCCTCACCAAAATATTTTTGAGCGATGGCAGGTGTGAGCACAATCTCAGCCTTGTCGGTAAAAATTTTATCGGCATTTCCTTTCAATAGCTGAAAGGAAAACATGGTAAAGAAATCTTTATCTACGTAGGTTAACCGCTCGGTAAAAACTTTTTCGCCATAACGAATGATGGCACGGTTACCATCGTTGAACCGCGTGGCCAGTTCCACCTCGGGCAATTCATCTTTCAGTACCGGCCCCAACCCGGACTGCAGCCAGGCCCATTTGTTATAGGGATCGCCCTGCTTCTGCTGCCAGGTATCGTAGCTCTTGGCCTCCATGCGGTAAATTTGATTTTTGTTGTTGTGGAACTGATCAAACTTCCGCTCGTCCTGAATGTACAGGGCAATGAGCATACAAAACGCCAGCCCAATGCTTAACCCGAATGCATTGATGAACGAATAAAACTTTCGCTTTTGAATGTTGCGTGCAGCAACCTTAAAATAATTTCCTACCATCATCGTGTTGATTAAATTGTTTGTGAAGCGGTTGCGTAGCAAAATGCCCGGCCGCAGAAAGCGCAGGGTGTTCCAGGTAAACCTTCGTCTTGCTTTGGTTTCACCCACATCGGCAAGGTCAAACTCAAACTGCTCCAGCAAATCGCCTTCAATACTTTCGTAAAGGTGTGGCGGACAAACCTTTTTCAGAAGTTGAAGTACCCAGGTTGGAGGTGTTGCTTTCATCTAAATCCCCACAATCTTTAATTGTGGAATAAGTTTCCATAAATCCATTCGTGCTTCCTTCATGGTGCGCAACATGGCAAGGCCTGCATTGGTTACGGTAAAGATGCGTTTGCGTCTTCCACCCCGTTCGTTGGTGGCCCCACCCATGCGCGACTTAACAAAACCCTTGTCCTCCAGCCGGTACAGCGTAACGTGCACCGCGCTCAGGTTTACCTCGCGCCCTACCCGCTCCTTAATTTCCGTTACGATCGCATTTCCATAGGCCTCCTCCTGCAGAATGCCCGCCATGGTTAAAACCAGTTCTTCAAATTCGCCTAAATATTCTTTACTCATTAGTATATACTTTGTAAAACTAATATACGTGATTAGTCTATATTTTGTTAAAGAAATAGCAAAAAAAAAAAATGACAATTGACAATAAGCAGTTGACAATGTGCTTATCTTGTCTATTGCTTTTTTTCAATTGCCTGCTGATTATTCATATTTCAGCGTCTCGGCCGGGCGTGTCCAAGCAGTTTTTAAAGCCTGGTAGCTAATGGTAAGCATGGCAACCACCAGCGACAAGCCACCGGCCAGGGCAAACACCTGCCACCCTACTTCTATGCGGTATTGAAAATTTTGCAGCCAACTGGTCATCAAATACCACGTTACCGGAACGGACAACACCAGCGAAATCAAAATCATTAACACATAATCGCGCGAAAGCAAGACCAGCAACGATTGCTCGGTGGCGCCCATCACCTTGCGGATGGAAATTTCTTTGGTACGATTTTGCATAGCCAGCGAAGCCAGTGCATACAAGCCCAGGCTGCCAATCAGCACAGCCAGCAAGGTGGCCAGGCTTACAATCTTGCCAAGATTCTGATCGCTTTTATATTGCGCATCCAACGCCTGATCCACGAAGGTAAAATCAAACTCTTCGGCTGCGGTAAGTTTATCCCAAACACCTTTTACCTGGTCTAACGTTGCCTGCATGTTATCAGGCGCAAGCCGCACAAACAGTTTGGGCATAGGACTGTTTTCAAAGTTGATGTTCTCTGAACCGGCCAGAATAAGTACCGGATCCTGCACCAGCACCAACGGAGGCACCGAAGTATAAAGCGAGGTGTAATTAAAATCTTTTACAATGCCGATTACTTCATGATCGCCAAAGCCCTTGCCGGGAATGCGTTTCCCTGTTACATCCGTCCAGCCGTATTCTTTTGCAAATGCTTCGTTTACAATTACACCTTTGCGATCGGCCACCGCATCCGTAAAGTTCCTGCCGGCTACCAACTCCATTTTCATCAATGGAATGTATTCGTCATCCACCACGTTCATGTTAAAATTGCGATAAGTACCCTGCTCATCGGTAAAGCCTACTGCGGTCCAACCCCCATTGCCAAAGTCGTGCGATGATGCACACGTGGCCACCACCCCCGAAACTTTTCCCAACTCGGTCTTGAATTGTTCGGCCATTTCAAAACCTTTATTCACACGTTCGCCCATCCGGCCAACGCGGGGCACATTTAACTGAATAACGGCTACCTGTTCTTTGTTGAACCCGAGATTTTTGTTTCGCAGAAAATTTAACTGCTGCTGCATGATGAGGGTACTTGAAACCAGGAAAATGGAAAGCACCAGTTGCACACCTACCAATATTTGCCGCATGCGTTGTTTGGTGCTTCCGGTTTGCAACGATCCTTTTAATACCGCAATGGGTTTGAAGGACGAAAGCACAAAAGCCGGGTAACTGCCGGCCATCAACCCGATGATGAGCAACAGACTGGCCGCAACGATCAGTAAAAATCCATTCCACGAAAATATCAATTGCTTTCCCGAAAGCTGATTGAATAACGGCAATCCCAACACCGAAAGCATGACACCCACCACCAAAGCAACGGTGGTAATTAAGATGGCTTCGCCAATAAATTGCGCCACCAATTGCCTGCGCTGTGCACCCACCACTTTACGAATGCCTACTTCGCGGGCCCGCTTTAACGACCGCCCCACCGACAGCGTAACAAAGTTGATGCAGGCCACCACCAAAATCAAAACTGCAATAGCGCCCAGAATGTACGAATACTTCACATCGCTAACAGGGGCATCGCCCGTTGGGTACGAAGTATCAAGGTGAATGGAAGTAAGCGGCTGCAGGCCCGGTGCATACTTGCTTTGCTTAAAATCTTCTTCGCCCAACAGCCTGCGAAATAAATCCGGGAATTTGCTTTCTGCCTGCGCGGCCGTACTCCCCTCGCGCAACAATACATAGGTGGACGGGTGAATGTTAAACCAACCCGAATTTAATTGCCGTTCGGAAAACAGTTTGGAATAGTTGTGATCGGGAATAACCAGGTTGAAGCGGATGCTGGAGTTGGTGGGAACGGACGCCACTCCGGTAACGGTAAACTCTTCAAAATTTTCACCCACCTGAATGGACAGGGACTGCCCGATGGGATCGGCCGGCCCGAAATATTTTTCGGCTGTGTGTTTTGTGATAACCAGGTTGTGCGGATCGCGCAAAGCCACCGCGCGCTCGCCTTTTATCCATTCAAAATCAAATACAGAAAAGGCAGACCGGTCGGCCACCACAACGCCTTCGCTGAATTGCTTTTCGCCATTCTTCACCATGGTGTTGATGGGTACTAACCGCACAAAACTTTCTACCTCGGGCAGGTTATCTTTTAAAGCCGGGCCCATGGGCATGGGTGTAGTGGTGTTGAAGAACTGTTGGTTCTCGCCCCAGTCTTCCTTTACAAATACGCGGTAAATACGATTTGCTTTGGCATGAAAGGTATCGAAGGTTACCTCATCTTTTACAAAGAGTGCAATGAGCACACAACAGGCAATGCCCAGGCTGAGGCCCAATACGTTGATGGAAGAATGAATTTTACTGCGCCATAAGGCGCGGAAAGCAATTTTGAGGTAATTCTTCAGCATAGCTGGCCATTTAATGATGTGTGAAGGTGTGTAATCAGGCGTGGCTATCCAAACCAGCCGGCCCAAACCAGCACTATGATGTATTGAAGTGCAGAAAAGTTGAAGTGAATACCGGCTTTGGTAAAAATCTGTTCTTAAGCACCTGCATGGCTTCAGAACATGTTTGCGATTTATTATTTTAGTGAAAATGAAATCTATCCTGCTTCAGAAGAAAAAACACCGTGGGATGCCGGTTGTTTGCCTCTACTTTGAACGCGACCGGCTTCTTGAACAAATCGTTAAGAAAATTCCTCAGAGCAAATGGAGTAAAACCCATCGTTGCTGGTATGTGCCCGATGGCAAAGATTTAAAAATAACCCTGGAGTCGTTGTTGCCAGTAGCCCGCATAAACTTAATGGAAGAAAAGCAGGAACCGGAAGAAAGAAAACAAGCTACCATCAAATTTGAGCAATGGATGCGCTCTAAAAGATACAGTAGTAGTACTATCCGGACTTATACCGAAGCCCTACGCACATTTTTACGTTTTTATCCAGGTAAATCAATTGCCCAATTTACGCAAGAAGATATTATCCTGTTTAATAATAACTACATACTTAAAAATAACTATTCTGTATCCTTTCAGAATCAGGTTGTAAACGCACTAAAGCTATTTTTTAAAGTACAGGAAAGCCGCATGCTTAATCCAGAAATGATTCACCGGCCAAAGCAACCGAAGGTGTTACCCAATGTATTGAGCAAGGAAGAGGTGAAGGTGTTGTTGGACTCAGTAAAAAATGTGAAGCACAAAGCCATGCTCAGTTTACTCTATGCCTGTGGTTTGCGCAGTGGAGAATTGCTTCGGCTTAAGCCTGAACAGGTTGATTCGAAGCGGTTTGTTTTGATAATAAAACAAGCCAAAGGCAATAAAGACAGGATTGTACCTTTAAGCAGCAAACTACTCGACCTGTTGCGGGAATACTATAAAGCCTACCGTCCAAAAATTTACCTGTTTGAAGGCCAGGTTGCGGGCCATCCCTACGATGCGCGCAGTTTGCAACTGATACTGAAGCAGGCATTGGCCCGAACCATGATGAAGAAGCCCGTTACGCTGCACTGGTTACGCCACAGTTACGCCACTCATTTATTGGAAGCAGGTACAGACCTACGGTATATACAAGAAATTTTGGGACATAAGAGCAGTAAAACTACTGAACTGTACACACACGTAAGTACTAAAAGCATACAGAAAATTGCCTCTCCGTTTGATACTTTATGAGGTATGTGTACCTTGGAAAAGCGAACAAAACCTTCGCCTATCGACCGAAATTGGGAGTATAGGCGAAGGTTTTTATCGGGTATAAGGGAGTTATGCGGTAGTTATGAAGAAGACAATTTTAATCATATGAGTATTTTGTCTGACTATCAGTACTGAGTATTTTCTACTGGACAAGTTCCGGACTACTTGATTATAGGTCAAGACACAGTTCCTATTTTTTAATAATCCACTAGAGCAATATTTTGAACAAGTTAATAACAG
>LNFR01000107.1 GCA_001567185.1 Bacteroidetes bacterium OLB12 | reverse complement strand
TTAAGCGTGCGGGTAAACCCCTGGGGGGTAGTGATCACCACGCGATCGCCTTTCTTTCATGTTTAATTTTTTTGTCCAGACCGCTGCCCATGATAATTCCCTCCTGAAAGGAAAGCAGATCTTCCAGGCGGCCATCTTTCATTTTTGATTTGAGGTCGAACAGTTTATCCTCTTCCATAATTTCAACACCCTGAATTTGCCCGTTAAGCTGTGCGGGTCCGTAGTTGTAGAATACCTGAGAGGAAATCATAGGCGCTGCGCCCTGAATGCGTGGATCGTGTCGCAATGCTTCAACAATACCTGCTGCGCTCCGCAGTTTAGCAGTTTCGTTTTTAGGCTTTTGATGGTGTACTACATTTAGGCCTTGCGGATTAACTACTTCCAGAAGATTAACCCGCTTTTCTGTAATGTCGTGGTATATATGAATATCGGGCGAAGAGGTCATGGTAATCTCTTCGGTAAAATCGTTTAGGCCTGTCATTAAACCAATAAGCGCTATGAACATGCCAATGCCAAATGTAACACCCAGCATGGCAATGATGGTTTGTTTGGGTTTACTGAAGAGGTGTACCCGCGCAATTGTGAGTGATAGTTTTAATGAAGAAAGATTAATGGACATGCCTTAGTTCATAATAATACTTTCGCGGGTAATACCCGATAGTACTTCCACTTCGTCAAGCGTTTCAATGCCTCGTACAATTTTTACTTTTTGCTTTTTCTGGTTCACCATCACCCAAAGGGAGTCGCCAGGTTGTACCAATTGTTTGGGTATTACCAGGGCAGCTTCTTTTTGTTGCAGCACAATATTTACTTCGGCCGCCATTCCCGAAACAAGCGCAGGTACGGCTCCTTGAAAAGCCACATCAACCCGCAGCGATTGCTGCCGGGTATCTACCAACGGATATACTTTAGTAACCGTGCCATTTAAAATCTGGTCGGCAAAGGCATCTATTTTTATCAGGGCGGGTTGCCCAACTTTCACACGGTGTACATCCAATTCATCGATAGTGAGTTTCAGATAAAAATGGGCAGGTTGGCCCACCACTGCTACAACTTCGCTTCTGCGTACCAGTTCACCTTGCTCTTTCATTAGCTTCAATACAACGCCATCAATATCGCTGCGCAACGTATGGTTGCCCGACTCCTCTTCGGCAATCTGCATTTGGTTACGGGCATTTGTAATAGCTGTTTCCAGATCGGTTTTAGTTTTTGCAAGCCGGTTTCTTGAAACTTCAAAATCGTTGCGCGCACTTTTGTATTGGAGTTCGGCCCGGTCGTATTCCACCCGCGTGGTTGCATTGGCTTTAAGCAGATTGGCGATGCGCCCCAGGTTTATGGAATCCAGTTGCATTCTGGCCCGAGCATTTTCTGTAAGTGCTGTCAATTCATTCAATACAGGGTTCTTATTATTTAGTGCCTGCAGGTATGTTTCGCGGGCCTGATAGTACCGGGCCAAAGAGGTTGTGCTTTCTATTTTCATAATGGCAGTTCCTTTTTTTACGGATTCACCTTCGTGCACAAGAATTTCAGTCAGCGTTCCGTCTGCTTGAGAAAACACCTGGTACTCCTGATCGGAAACTACAAACCCGGAAGCATACACAGCTTCCATGAGGGGTTTAACCTGCGGAGTTGTGAGGTTTTTGTTTTGATTGCAACTCCACACCAGGAAGGCCAGCAAAATCAGGCGAGCAGTCATACCTCATGAATTTATACCACAAGGTACGTTTGGGCATTGAAATTTGTTCGGGTTTTCTTCATAAAGTATAGTCTAACCCATATCAAATGGCAGCCAGTCCTTATCTTCGCGCCGTGAAATCCAAAACACTTGCTTACCTGTGCCTGGCCGGTATCTGTATTATCTGGGGGTCTACGTTTTTAGTATTGCGTGTGGGGGTAATGCAGTTTCCACCATTTTTGTTTGCGGCCTTGCGGCAGATTACCGCTGGGCTGATCATGTGTGTGTACTTTCTGCTTATCCGTAAAGAAAAATTACCCACACGTAAAGATCTGGGTATTCAGGCATTCAGGGGGTTTTTAATGATTACCTGTGGCAATGGTTTTGTTTCGTGGGCCGAAGTTTTTGTACCCAGTGGCCTGGCAGCAATAATCTGTTCAACAATGCCGGTAGTAGTAATTCTGATTAATATAAGTACAAACCGAAGCGAATTACCCAACGGATTGATTGTATTGGGTTCCTTCCTTGGCTTGGGTGGTATTGTGCTTGTATTTAGTGAATACCTGGCCGACTTTGCTGAGCCGCGTTATACGTTGGGTATTGTTCTGATTTTTGTGGCTACAATTACTTGGGCTATTGGCAGTTTGCTTACACAACGAACCATTAAAAAATCTAACCCGTTTTTTGATACCGGATTGCAGATGTTGTTTGGCGGATTGTTTTGCCTGCCGTTTAGCCTGGCGTTCGATAACTTGCAGGCGGTTACTTTTTCGAATGAAATTTTATTTGCACTCAGTTACCTGATTGTGGTTGGCTCAATCGGTGCATTTAGTATGTATGCCTATACGCTTCACCAGTTACCCCTTACCATTGCTTCGTTGTATTCGTATGTAAATCCACTGGTAGCGGTGGTATTAGGCTGGCTGGTGCTTGCCGAAAAACTAAATACTAAAATTGGAATGGCCTTTCTGGTTACTGTGGCCGGAATTTACCTTGTAAACTATGGCTATCGCACACAACGTAGAAAATTACTAACCCGCAACGTTTACGAAGAATCATAAAGTTACTTCCAGTACTTGCGACTGGCGCACATAAACATAACGGTTAGCCCAGTAAACTTTCAGCCATACATCTTCTGCCTTTTGGATTCGAACTTTGTTGCCTTCTTTAAGCAGGCCTACAGCCGAAGCACCAGCCGAAGGGCCATTCATAGCTATGGTGTTTGTACCGGTTATAATAGCTGTTCGGTTGGGTTTAAAAAAGTTTACAAACAACCCCAGAACGATTAATCCGGTTATAACTACCACCATTGCGGTAACTGGTTTGTGCCCTTTTCTGGTTTGGTAAATGCCCACCGCCATCAATAAGAATATCACCGCTGCCAGTGCACCGGCTATTGGGGTTCGATACCGCGCTATTGATTCGCGAATTGTATTTAATGGGGTATGCTCATAGCCGGTTAATCCGTTTTTAGCGGCCAGTTCATCCATCTTAACAAGGGTCTGATCATCGTTGCTGGCCAGGTAGTATAAGTTGAGATAATAAAGCGCCAGGCCGGGTTTATCTAACCCTTCCTGAATGAACGCCATTTTTAAAAACATGGCAGGCGAATACTGACCTGCCTGATGGATGCGCTGGTAAAGTTCGAATGATTGTGTGAATTGCTTTTTGGTGTACAGCGAATCAGCCTTTTGCAGCAGATCGGTTGGTGTTTGAGCGTGACCACAAACCGTTGCAAATACCAATGCCAAAAGGGTAATATTTTTTAAAAAGCCGGTTTGCATATTTTTCATATCCTGTTACCTTTGTGCCCTCAATTACGAAACGCCTCAAAAATAGGCAAAAAACGTAAGGTTCGATCTCGTAGCTCAGTCGGTAGAGCAATACACTTTTAATGTATGGGTCCTGGGTTCGAGTCCCAGCGGGATCACAAATTTTAAAGCTCTCAAATTAGATTTTGAGAGCTTTTTGTTTTCAAGCCCGGCAAACACAATTACTTTATCTAAGATCTTTCAATCGAGAGGTTTCCGGGTTGTAATGGCAAGTCGGTTCCAACTGTTGATGGTAATGATTGCCATAATCACGGCTGCCAATTCCTTTTCGGTCAGGTTGCGGGCAGCTTCTTCATAAATTTCATCCGGTACGTGATCAACGGTTAAGGTGGTCATGGATTCGGTAAGTGCCAGAACAGCCCGTTCTTTTTGTGTATAAAGATCGGTCTCTCGCCAGGCATCGAGCAAAAACAAACGCTGAGCCGTTTCACCAAGTTTCATGGCATCGCGAACGTGCATGTTGATGCAAAATGCACAGCCATTCATCTGAGAGGCCCTGGTTTTAATCAATTCATAAAGGTGTTTGTCTAATCCACTTTCTGCAAGATATTTTTCCAGGCCCAGCATGGCCTGGTATGCCTTGGGATCTGATTTCGATAAATTGATACGTTCTTTCATTATTGTTTTAATTGTTGTTTCATTTTACGACAACCCTTCTGAATGGTTACGGGTTCTTGAGCGTGTATCATAGCCCTTTCATTTTCCAACATGTTTCTTCACAGCAGGAATCACTTTGTTGCCAAAAAATTCAATCGTCTTCATCAACTCCGCGTGCGAGGGGCCACCCACATCAAATATGTGCGATATACCGGGTAAGGCCAAACAGCTCAATGGTGTTAATCAATTTTTCGGTTACTTCTTCCGCACTGCCCATGTAGAGCGCGCCTTGCATACTCATGCCGGCTTCGAATTGGCTTTGTGTAAAGGAGCCACTCCAGCCCCGCTCTTTGCCTATCCGGTTCATTTGAAATGAATAGGCAGGGTAATACGCTTTCAGTACTGCTTGCCTGGAGTCGCCAATATATGTATGTGCGTGTACGCCAATTTCCATTTTGTCTTTAGCATGACCGGCAAGTGCATATTGCTCTTTGTAATAATCAACAAGGGGTAAAAACTGGCGTGGGTTGCCACCGATAATGGCAAACATAATGGGCAGCCCTAATTGCGCAGCCCGCAGCACCGATGTGGGCGTTCCGCCTACGGCAATCCAAACCGGTATTTCTCGTTTGGGCCTTGGAAATATTGTTTGGTCTTTTAATGGCGCACGGAACGTACCTTTCCAGTTGATCTTTTCTTCTTTGTTTAACCGGAGCAGCAGGTTAAGTTTTTCAGCAAACAATTCGTTGTAGTCATTCAGGTTTTGACCAAACAACGGAAAAGATTCAATGAAACTCCCTCTTCCGGCCATAATCTCGGCCCGTTGCCCGGAAAGCAAGTCAATCATGGCATAATCCTGAAACAACTTTACCGGATCGGCCGAGCTGATCACATTCACCCCGCTGCTAAGGATGATATTTTTAGTTACGGTTGACAAGGCTGCCAGCATGGTTTCGGGTGAAGAAACCACATAGTCTTCGCGGTGGTGCTCACCCATGGCAAAGAGGTCAATTCCCAATGTATCCGCCTGTATTACTTCTTCAACAATTTCCTTTAGTCTCTTCTCCGGGTCGCGAAAGCGGTTGGTCTTTGTATCGTAACCCGAATCGCCAAACATACCAATGCCAAACTTCATCATCTGTTTTTTTTTTCAAAGTTACGTACATTGTTCATTGGCAAATCGGTTTAATCAAAATACTTATGCCGATAAAAACGGAAACTTTATTGCAAATAAATTGTTACTCTTATAACCTTCCTTTGAAATCGCATGAACAATCTTAAAACAAAATCTACCCACGAAATTTCCATCAACGGTAAAAAATATACGTATTCGTCATTAAAGGAAATAGAAGGTGTTGAGAATCTTCCTTTCAGTATCCGTATTTTATTGGAGAACGTTTTGCGCAATTACGATGGGTTTACCATAACGGAAAATCACATTGAAATTTTGAAGAACTGGAAGCCCGCGTTTACCGACAAAGACATTCCGTTTATGCCTGCCCGTATTCTGATGCAGGACTTTACCGGTGTACCCGCGGTGGTGGATATTGCCTCTTTGCGTGCAGAATATGTAAGACATGGTAAAGATGGAAAAAAGATAAACCCATCTATACCGGTGGATTTGGTGATTGATCACTCGGTGCAGGTGGATTATTTCGGTACAGACTATTCGTACAACAAAAATGTTGAGCTGGAGTTTGAGCGAAACAAAGAGCGGTACGAGTTATTGAAATGGGCACAAAAGGGGATGAGTAACTTTACTGTTGTGCCTCCGGGTATGGGCATCTGCCACCAGGTAAATTTGGAGTACCTGGCAAAAGGCGTAACGGAACGCAACGGCTGGTTGTTTCCCGATACATTGGTGGGAACGGATTCGCATACTCCTATGGTTAATGGCATTGGTGTAATTGGCTGGGGTGTGGGCGGCATCGAGGCGGAAG
>LNFR01000106.1 GCA_001567185.1 Bacteroidetes bacterium OLB12 | reverse complement strand
TGCAATTGCGGGGTGCAGTGTAAATTTGTAGTGTATGTTTCAAACACAGTTCGGTCACGGGGGACAATTTCGCAGCAGGTCGGGTTTAACATTCCGCTGCGCTGCATTTTTAAACCCTCCTAATCCCGCAACTGCATAAACTCAAACGTTAGCGCTCATTTTTTTATGAAGTACATTCTTACCATATTATTATTGACACCATTGACAAGCTGGACACAAACGGTATTGATTGGTAAAGTTAGCATCTGTAAAGAATGTAAAGGTGTTGGTATGACGACCAAGGACAAGGAGACTGGAAAGGATTCTTATACAATAAAGACTTCCAAAACTAAGAAAGGAGAATTGCGGACGGAAATTATCTATGCTCCTTACAAAGTAATTCAGGACAGCCAAATAATTGCAACGGGGACAACGAGTTCGGACGGGGAATTTAGAATAGAGAATTTAAGAAAGGGCACTTATGAAATCCAAATTGATATCAACCGATTCCTTAGAGCGGACACTTTAATTGAACTAAATGAAAAGCGGACAAGGATTGAAATAGAACTTGACGACAAGCATCTTTGGAGATACTTGGACTCAACTCAGTTGGCAAAATTCCCATACAACAAAGAGATTGCTGAGAGAGACATTCAAAACGGAGAGGTAAAGATTTTAAGTGCCGGACTTCAACTGCTATCTGACAATGACTTAGATTCCGTGACAATCAAGTACGGTTTTAAATATTTTCCAGTAGCGGGCTGTATTGTTGACTCATACCAAGACAAAGCAATGGAGGACTACAATAGTGTTGTTTATGAATATCTTGACAAATTAAATGGACAACACTGGAGAGAAAACTTAAAGGCAGACATAAAGACACTTTATTTAAGTTTGGGGAAGAAAAACGAGCGCTAACAATGAACTGTGGTAAAAATCAAGAGAAATATTTTCGTCATAGGTCGTATTGGATTTCACAACCGCAAAGATCTGTTTAAGCAGCTTATTGGCTACCGCTATCAGTACCAACACAATACAAACAAAAAACCACCCGGTTGCCAGGTGGTTTTTTTAATAGCGATCTCAAAATATGTGCATAGAAATCCGGAGGCCGGAATCTACTTTGCAAATCGTTTTGCTACTTCGCTCCAGTTCACCACATTCCAAAAGGCGGTGCAATAATCCGGTCTGCGGTTTTGGTAGTTCAGGTAATAGGCGTGTTCCCAAACATCCAACCCTAAAATCGGTGTTCCTTTTACTTCGGCTACATCCATTAACGGGTTATCCTGGTTGGGCGTAGAGGTAATGGCCAATTTGCCCGATGCATCTTTTATTAACCATGCCCAGCCTGAACCGAAACGGCCCGCAGCCGCAGCATTAAACTTGGTTTTGAACTCATCAAAATTTCCGAAAGCAGCATTAATAGCTTCGGACAAAGCCCCGGTTGGGGCACCGCCTGCATTGGGGCCCATAATAGTCCAGAACAACGAGTGGTTGTAATGACCCCCGCCATTGTTGCGCACGGCAGCCGGGTATTTTGAAATGTTCTTGCAGATTTCTTCAAGACTCAGATTTTCTTCGGGCTTGCCCGCCACTGCATTATTTAAGTTGGTAACGTATGCGTTGTGATGTTTGCCATGATGAATTTCCATGGTGCGTGCATCGATGTGCGGCTCTAATGCATTAAACGCATAGGGCAGCGCAGGAAGTGTAAATGCCATAATAATCTATTTTTTTAGTGGATAACAAATATACAACAGAACCTGCTTTTGCAGCGAAAAGTTTATGACCGGTTAAATAAATTGAAACTTCTTTCCAAAATTCAGTTACAGGACATTTAGTGGCCCATTTGCTTATTATCTCAGAATTTAACGGCTCTGTTAGATTTTACGCGCTTTATAGCCTTCTTTCGTTAACAGGGCTAAAACCTTATCGCGCACATCGCCCTGAATCAAAATTTCGGAACCTTTGGACGAACCGCCCACTCCGCATTTCGATTTCAGCAGCTTGGTTAATGCTTCCAGGTCGGCTGCGGTGCCAATAAAACCTGTAATAAGCGTAACCTGTTTGCCCGCGCGGCCCGCATTATCCATTTGGATACGCAGGTTTTGTTTGGCGGGGGGCAACGTTTCAGCTTCTGCTTGTTGTTCATACGTATAATCAAAATCGGAGTTGGTGGAGTAAACCACGCCCTCGCGATGTTTCCAATCGTTTTTTTTACTCATATTCTATAAACTATGGATTCGTAAAAAGATAAAATTCAGCAAAATTAAAATGCCACTTACTACCCCCAGGTTAAACCTGAATTCAATACCCTTCCACCAAAATGTTCCCAACAGGGAAGTGATTAACATGGCAATCGGCAGGAATTTAAAATTGCCATAAATCGAAACCATTACTTTTGATTTATAATGGGTCTTTTCGTTTTCGAGCGCAAGCGGCACAGAAAATAAAGAAGATGTGTGGATGGTAATAACGGAGCCTTTCTGAAATTCGCGTGCGGTTTCCATTTTTAACGTGATCGTCTCGCCATCCTGCAACGCCAACTGGGAAGACCGGTCGTATCGCGAATCGCGTTTGGGTGTTACTTCCAGAATCTCTTCGCGGATTACCTTGGTGGGCAACGAAAGATCCGCAATTAACACAAACGAAAAAAGCAAGGCCAATCGCGAAAACATCACCGCATGTTTCAGGTACTCGCGCATCAGGTTCAACACCTCCCTGCGTGAGGATGCCGATTCAGTTGCCACCGGCCCTCTGCGAAAGCGTGGATCGCGGCTAATGGTAAAGGGTGGTGGTTGTGATGGCACACCCTGCAATAGCTGGTCGTATTCTAGCTTCCGTTGCGGATCGCCCAGTACTTCATAGGCTTCATTTACTTCAATAAAGATGGCTGCCGCTTCTGCGGATGGATTCCGGTCGGGATGGTATTGAAGGGCCAGTTTTCGGTAGGCCCGCTTTACTTCCTGTGCGTGTGCATAAATATTAAGTCCCAAAATGAAATAATAGTTTTTCATTGCCCCCACCCGGATTCAGAACAATAAATATAAAAAAAGCCTCCCAAAAAATGTGGGAGGCTTTGATAGGTGGCAAAACGCGTATTATCGCTTTACAACAAAGGTTAACACGGGGCGTTTGGCATGCCCTACTACATCTTCGGCAATACTGCCGGCCAGTACGTGTGCAAAACCGGTGCGGCCGTGGGTAGCCATCGCAATTAAATCGGCATCGATGGTTTCAGCAAAGTAGATAATTCCATCTTCTTCGGTAATGTCGTTAAACACATTGATGGTATAATTTTTAAGGCCAAGTTTTTTGGCAAATTTCTCCATGTAATCTTTTACCACATAATCGCGCTGAAAATCGCCCGGGGTGTTGATGCGAACCAAATGTACGGTAGAGTTATACAGCTGCTGTGTCTTCTTTACCATGCGCGAGAAAATCTCCTCGTCTTTATGCATAGCTGTTGCGTACACTATATTCTTAAAATCTACCCGTGCAGGTTTCTTATTGATGCTCAGTACAGGGCACTTGGCATGGCGCACCACCCGCTCGGTATTGGTGCCTATTATCGTTTCAACTGCACCCGCGCGCCCGTGCGTACCCATTACTACCAGGTCAACTTTATTTTCCGTAATAATGGTTCTCATTCCATGAAATGCATTTCCAACGCGCAGTTCACCGGTAATCTTTATTTCTTCGAACCGGGGATCCATTACCAATTTTTCTAACTGGGCTTTCGATTTTTCCAGGAGCTTAATCGTATATAGCCTATCGGCCCAATCTTCTTTGCGCCACTCACCCGTAACAGAAAATGAAGATGAGCTTGCTTGCTCCACTACGTGCAGCAGGGTAAGTTCTGCATTTGATTTTTTTGCAATTTCAGCCGCAACCTCAAGGGCTCCAATAGAGATTTTCGAAAAGTCGGTTGGTACCAGTATTTTTTTCATGGTTATAAATTTAGATTCTTATTGATCCTGTTTTAAAAGTACAGAAATCAGTTCAAATTCAAAACGTAATTACTTACAGATTACCTCGCCCGCCAGCGTTTCGGCTGCACTTTCATTCAGATGTGCTGCCGGATGGTGAATAAATACCCGTGCCATTAGCCAGATGCCCACTAACATAAAAGAAATGGTTGCGATGCGGTTATAATACCGGGTAATCGACTTGAACCCCAGGCCCATCAGCCAGCTAAAACCAACCATAACGGGCCAGGTGCCCAGCCCAAATAAAATCATAAAGAGAAACCCTTCGGTAGCGGTTGGCAGGATAAAGCAGGATGTTAAAGCCAGGTAGGTGAGCCCGCAGGGCAACAATCCATTTAACATTCCCATTACAAACACAGCCCCGGCTTGTTTTTTCTGCAGCCAGAACCCAAAGAGTTGCTTTAGTTTGCCGGTAAGTTTGTTTACTGCAGCAGTAAAAACAGGGATGTTTACGCCTGAAATTGCACCAAAGCCCATCAGTAAAAAAATGGCACCCATTAAGAATGATAAAACGTGCTGATAGGCCGTAAGACTGAACAAACTTCCAAAGGCAGCGGCCAATAAACCCAGTAAACCATACGTTAGAACCCGGCCTGTATTATAAATAATCTTATGCCACATAAAGGGCTTGCGCGCGGTAACCGCCATAGCAAGCGGGCTACACATACCTGCGCAGTGTAAACTTCCGGCTAACCCTAATACAATGGCCGTCCACATAAATTTCAGAGCACCAATAATTTTTCGAAATAATATTCTTTACCCCCGGCCTTCCATGAAAAACCAATCCGGTACAAACCGGCTTCCCAGTTCTTTAATTCAAAATACTGATTGGAATCTGAAATGGCCGGCACTTCAAACTGATAGTCGAGCGCTTCTTTGCTTGGGCGCTGCACTGTAAGTTTTCCATTTTCGATCTGGTTAAATTGTGAAAACGTTATCTTCACCTTGTTGCCTTCAAACGACAATTCTGGTTTTGATGCCAACGCATTTACGTTGCTTTGGCGCTGCATCTTCTCGCTGTGTTTCAGTTCGTCTTCATAATAGTTTTTTGAAACCAGACTTACCTCCTGTTTCATGGCAATAAAAATCAAAGTGCCGATAAACAGCGCAAAACAAAACAAATGA
>LNFR01000105.1 GCA_001567185.1 Bacteroidetes bacterium OLB12 | reverse complement strand
TCATAACCATGCTAGGCTTGCTGATGATGCAGCCACTGTTTTCGCAAGTAAACAAAACTCCAAAAGAAGAAGACTATTACCGCATCATGACATTGCCTGCACCCGAAGGCATGTTATTGGAGGTTGGTGGAGTAGCTACCCTACCCGATGGTCGCATGGCGGTGTGTACCCGCAGGGGCGATGTGTGGTTGATTGAGAATGCGAGCATGGAAAAAGGGCAACCCCGTTATACACTATTTGCTTCCGGTTTGCACGAAGCACTTGGATTAACCTGGCACGAAGGCGCTCTTTACACGGCACAACGAGGGGAACTTACCAAACTGAAAGACACCAATGGCGATGATCGTGCCGATGTATATGAAACTGTTTATGCCTGGCCGTTGTCTGGACATTATCATGAGTATTCGTTCGGGCCAAAGATTGCCCCCGATGGAAGTTTTTTTGTAACCGGCAATGTTGCCTTTGGTGATGAAGAATGGTGGCGGGGAGAAAGCAGGGTGCCGTGGCGGGGATGGACTATGAAAATTTCTCCTGACGGAACGATGGAGCCGTGGGCCACAGGTATGCGTTCGCCTTGCGGTTTAGGAATAATTGATGGTGAACTTTTTTATGACGATAACCAGGGCGATTGGCATGGATCAGGTGCAATTTTTCATGTAACAAAAGGAAGTTTTACCGGGCATCCGGCCGGCTTGCGCTGGACCGATCGTGCAAACTCGCCTGTAAAAATTTCTACCGAGCAATTATATGCAAAGTTTGATGCGCGCCAGGTAAAGAAAAATGGCGCGTATATCAAACCAGAAAATATAGCCGATGAAAAGAAACCAGACTTGCTGACAGATGTAAAGAAAGAGTTTGATGCTACCCGCTTGCCTGCCGTTTGGTTGCCACATGGTGTATTGGGTATTTCCAATGCAGAAATTATAAAAGATGAAACCAATGGTAAGTTTGGTCCGTTTGCCGGACAAATTTTTGTAGGCGATCAGGGCCAGAGTAAAATCATGCGCGTGGTAATGGAAAAAGTGAAGGGTGAATTTCAAGGAGTAGCATTTGAGTTCAAGTCTGGCTTTCAGTCGGGTGTGTTGCGTATGAACTGGGGCCACGATGGATCATTGTATGCCGGACTTACCAACCGTGGTTGGGGTTCGGCCGGTACCACTACTGCCGGGCTGCAGCGCCTGGTATGGACGGGCAAAGTGCCGATGGAAATGAAAACGGTAAGCGCCATGCCCGATGGATTTGAGATTGAGTTTACTTATCCGGTAGATAAGACTACTGCCGAAAATTTAGATTCGTATTTCGGACGCAGTTATATTTATAAATATCATCCTGTATATGGAAGCCCAACCATTAACGAAGAGAAACTGAATATTAAAGGCGTAAAAGTTTCGGATGATGGGTTGAAAGTAAGAGTAGTGGTGGATAACCTGCGCCCCTATTACCTGCACGAGTTAATGTTGCCCGGAATACGCTCAAAAGATGGGTTACCCGTTTTGCACAACACGGCCTATTATACACTCAACAACATTCCGGATGGCGAGAAGTTGCCCGCAAGCCAACTCAGCACAAAAAGAACTTCGGCATCAGCCAAACCAGCAACAAAACCGGTTACCAAAACAACAACCAGCAAGTCGTTAACCTATGCTGAAATAGAACCGTTGTTGGTGAAGAATACGTGTACGGCTTGCCACAATACCAATAAGCGGCAGGTTGGACCCTCGTTTGCTGATATAGCCAAGCGCAAATACACCGATGAACGCATGGTCCAACTGATTTATAATCCGGAGCCAAAGAACTGGCCCGAACACGAAACACCCATGGCGCCCATGCCACAAGTTCCGAAAGATGAAGCGTTGAAGATTGCGAGGTGGATTAATTCGTTGCGGGTACCTGCACCTTAGGTATTTTGAGAGAGGCACCCTGCGTTTGGGCAACTTTTGGGTTATAAAAAATATTACCGCACCTGAATTTTTTCAGGCACCAAAATAGCGGCTGAAAAACTTTTTCGAAGTTTAACCAGGTCGCTATTGGCTTCCAGTTTGGTATAATACTTTCCAATAGTAACACGAAACTTTGGCTGAAGATATTCAAGGTTAGCGGTGTATTCCGGAAGCTCGGTAGTCATTTTCTTTTTGGCCTCCATAGCCTGCTCGCGGTTTTGGCCTGAATAAATCTGAATAGTATAACCATCTACAAATTTGCGTATCTGGTTAAACCGATCAATAGAATCGAGCACCGCATCAACTTTTTCATTTACATGATGTGTGGGGACTACCGGGGTTGTTACTTTGGTTTGTTTAGCAGTATCAGGCGTGGTGTTTTCTGCCGGCAGTATTACTTTGGGCCTATGTACCGAAAGATTTTCGTAGTACGGTTTATCCGTTGGTTTCTGAACGGCACAACCCGCCAGCAGAGCAACCAGGACTAAAGAAATATTTCGACTCATCGTATTCATTGCCTTAAAATACAAAAGCAAATAATAAACAGAATTGTATAACCCGTTCCGAAAAGACTAATGTACTGTTTAATCGTTAAAACAACTCGTTAGCCTTCCAGCACAATGCACTTTCCGGCTTTAATATCGTCTTCCACTTTTTTATACTTCACATCTTTCACTACGCTGCCATCCTGGTATTGCACCGTAACACGGTCGTTTCGGCCGGCTACCTTTTCAGATTTAACAGGCATTATTTTTTCTTCTGCTTGCCGGGGTGCTGCTGCGGGCTGCGATCCTCCACCCTGCAATAACGAACGGGATTCCTCTTTCTTTTCACTAAGCTTTTGCCGTCTGAACTGCCGCGCTTCCTGCACCTGATCGGCATCCTGCACGGGTATATCTGCCTTCATCAGGAAAGAAATGGTTTCTTCGTTTACTTTGGCGATAAACCGTTTGAATGCTTCAAAACCTTCGAACTTGTAAATCAACAAAGGATCTTTTTGTTCGTACACCGCATTTTGTACAGACTGCTTCAGATCGTCCATATCGCGCAAGTGCTCTTTCCAGTTTTGATCGATGATAGCCAGTGTAATCATCTTCTCCATCGATTTGATCAACTCGCCATTGTGTGTGTCCACGCACTTCTTCAAATCGGCCGAAACACCGATTTGTTTGATGCCATCGCTAAACGGAACCAGAATATCTTTGAACGTTCCGCCACGGGTTCTGTACACATCTTGTACAATGGGGAACGACCTATCGGCTGCAGCCTTGTTTTTGTGTTCGTAGTGTTGCAAGGCCTGGTCGTACAACCTATCGGTAATAACGGCCTGATCTTGTTTGGCAAATTCTTCCGGACTGATATTGAAATCAAACCCTAACACACTCAGAATGTTCAGTTTGAAGTTCTCCAGGTTTTCACCGGCTTTACCATTTGCTACAATATCATCGCAGGTATCGAACAGCATGGTAAGGATATCCAACTGCAGACGTTCGCCATGCAGGGCATTTCTTCTGCGCTTGTAAATTACCTCGCGTTGCGAGTTCATTACGTTATCGTACTCCAGCAACCGCTTACGAATTCCAAAGTTGTTTTCTTCAACTTTTTTCTGAGCGCGTTCTATCGAACTGGTAACCATAGAGTGCGAAATCACTTCACCTTCTTTTAGGCCCAACCGATCCATGATGCGCGCAATGCGCTCGGGCATAAACAAACGCATCAGGTTATCTTCCAATGAAACATAAAATTGAGATGACCCCGGATCGCCCTGGCGACCCGAGCGACCGCGCAACTGGCGATCCACCCTGCGCGATTCATGGCGTTCGGTACCAATGATGGCCAACCCACCCGCTGCTTTTGATTCATCTGTAAGTTTAATATCCGTACCTCTACCGGCCATGTTGGTAGCAATGGTTACGGTACCGGGTTTACCGGCTTCGGCTACAATTTCTGCTTCGCGCTGATGTTGTTTGGCGTTCAATACCTGGTGTTTGATTTTTCGAATCTGCAACATGCGGCTTACTAACTCTGATATCTCCACAGAAGTGGTACCCACCAGCACGGGCCGGCCTTCTTGTGTAAGTTTTACAATTTCTTCTACCACGGCATTGAATTTTTCGCGCATGGTTTTGTAAACCAGATCGTCTTTGTCTTTGCGCGTCATTGGTTTGTTGGTAGGAATGGTTACCACATCTAATTTATAGATGTCCCACAACTCACCGGCTTCTGTTACAGCCGTACCTGTCATACCAGCCAGCTTGTGGTACATGCGGAAGTAGTTCTGCAGGGTGATGGTGGCATATGTTTGGGTGGCATCTTCCACCTTTACATTTTCTTTTGCTTCAATGGCCTGGTGCAACCCATCCGAATACCTGCGGCCATCCAATACACGGCCTGTTTGTTCGTCCACAATTTTAACTTTTCCATCTACAATAATGTACTCGGTATCTTTCTCGAACAAGGTATATGCTTTGAGCAACTGGTTAACGCTGTGTATGCGTTGCGATTTGGTGGAGTACTCGCGAATCAGATCTTCTTTCTGTTTTAATCGTTCTTCAGAAGGGACCGAAAGATTTTTTTCAATTTTATTTAACTCTACACCAATCTCCGGCAGGATAAAGAATTTAGGATCTTCACCTTCTCCGGTAATCAAATCGGTTCCTTTATCGGTAAGTTGCACGCTGTTATCTTTTTCTTCGATTACGAAATACAACGGTGCATCCGCTTCGGGCATTAACTTTTTATTATCTGCCAGGTAATAGTTTTCGGTTTTCTGCAGCACATTTTTCATACCCATTTCGCTGAGCATCTTAATCAGCGGTTTGTACTTGGGCATGGCACGATGCGCACGGAACAGGGCCGTGCCGCCTTCTTTCTCCTGGCCATCGGCCAATAATTTTTTGGCATCGTTGAGGTATTGATTAACTAATTTTTTCTGAGCCTCCACTACTTTGGCAATGCGGGGTTTTAAATCATAAAACTCATGTTCATCGCCACGCGGTATCGGGCCAGAAATAATCAACGGAGTGCGGGCTTCGTCAATCAACACACTATCCACTTCATCTACCATGGCGTAATGATGACCGCGTTGTACCAGTTCTTCCGGTTCGCGGGCCATGTTATCGCGCAGGTAGTCAAAGCCAAACTCGTTATTGGTTCCGTATGTAATATCGGCATGGTATGCGTTTTTGCGTTCTGCTGAATTGGGTTCGTGCTTATCAATACAATCCACATTCAGCCCGTGAAACTGAAACAACGGGCCCATCCATTCGCTATCGCGCCTGGCCAGGTAATCGTTTACTGTTACAATGTGTACTCCACGTTTTGCCAATGCATTCAGGAAGGCAGGGAAGGTAGCCACCAATGTTTTTCCTTCTCCGGTAGCCATCTCCGATACTTTGCCCTGGTGCAACGCAATACCTCCTATTATCTGCACATCGTAATGCACCATATCCCAGGTTATGGTATTACCCGCAGCCAACCATTGGCGGTACCAATGTGCTTTATCGGCCACGATCTGAATATTCGGGTGTTTGGCTGCGAGCGCCCGGTCGTGATCGGTAGCGGTTACTTCCAGGTATTCGTTCTCTTTAAATCTGCGCGCAGTTTCGCGCACAATGGCAAATGCTTTGGGCAGCACTTCCATCAATACCTTTTCCAGTTCTTTGTTGCGGTCTAATTCCAGCTTGTCGATTTCCTTGAACACAGAATCCTTCTCATTCAAGTCCATTTCGGGTTGATTGGCCACGCGGTTATGCAGGGCTGCAATCTGGTCGTCAATAGATTTGAGCTTATTATTAATCGTGTTCTGTATTTCGATGGTTTTAGCCCGTAACTGGTCGTTTGAGATGGAGAGCAAACTTTCGCCTTCGCGTTTGGTTGCCTCTACCAGGGGCATCATTTGTTTAATATCCTTCTGCGATTTATCGCCAAAAATTTTTTGCAAGTAATTTTTAACATGTGTAGCTGTTTGTCATGCGGGTGGCTGCCTTTTCGTGTGAAAAAAGCAAAAGGCATCCATCCAAATGGGCCGTAAATTTAGTTGATTTTGGGGTGCAATTATAGTTCCAGAGTACCCGTAAACACCATTTTGGCAGGGCCGATCAGGTAAATTTCGTGAAATGTGCCTGCCTGTCCGGTTTGAAAGGCCACATCCAGTTCGCCTCCTTTCACTTTTATATGAACAGGCGAGGTATAACCATGAAATGAAGCAGCCAATGCTGCGGCTGTAACACCGGTTCCGCATGAAAAGGTTTCGTTTTCTACGCCTCGTTCGTAGGTGCGCACAAAAATGGTGTTGTTATTCAGCAACTGAATAAAATTTACATTGGTGCCGGTTGGTTTATATGCTTCGCTGTAGCGGATTTTCCGACCTTCATCAACCACATTTATTTTTTCAACAGCTGGTACAAATTGCAGGTGATGGGGTGAGCCTGTATGAATAAAAAAATCTTCGCCTTTTTTTATTACAGATGTAACGGGGTTCATTTTAAGGCGAACGATGCCCGTGTTTAATAGCTCAGCCTCGTGTGGGCCATCATAAGCATTAAACGTTGTTTTATTTTTCAGTAATCCTAATGTGGCGGCCATGGCTACTGCTGCTCTGCTGCCATTGCCACACAAACTTTGCGAGCCATCGCTGTTGTAATAAACCAGGTTGAAATCCAGCGTTGGGTGTTTTTCAATCAACATTAAGCCATCGGCTCCAACGCCAAACCTGCGATCGCATATTTTTTCAATCTGTTCTTTCGCAAAAGCATACTCCTGGTTCCGATTGTCAATCAAAACAAAATCATTGCCGGTGGCCTGGTATTTTGTAAACTGGATTTTCACGCCTAAGCGAACAGGCTATTTTACTTCTTCGAAATCCACGTACTCGCCCCCCTTTATTTTGCCCGATTTGCCAGGCCCGCCAGGAGTTGAATTGACATTTACGTTGCCTTGGGTAGGTCTGCGTTGTTGCGAAGCGGCACCCGCCCGAAAAAGCAAGTTTCCAAACTTGTACAACACGTATCCAATAAGTCCTAAAATGATTAATAGCCTCATGATCAATAATTTTCAATACGCTTTAGCCTCAAAATTCAGGAATCAGCGATTTGTTCAAATATCGTAATAATAATTAAAACCGGGTGCTTTTGGTTCCCCTGCTTTACAGCCATAGACGAATTTAACTCCCCAAAATTGTATCTACCGCAGCACAACCGGCCTATTTCAATTTTTGCCACTGCGCTTTTTGAAGTGCCAGGTATTGATTGTTGGATTGCGCGTAGAGCAGGGAATCGTAAATAATCGGAATTACGCTCAATCCTTCCATAGAGATAACTCCCGTTTTTTCCGCGTGGGTGGCTTTTACCAATCCGTTGGGTAGAATTTCTAATCGCGTAAAGCGGGGCTCAATCAGAATTTTACCATTCTTATCGGCCAACCCGGCCAGGCCATTTTTATAAAGACGAAACCTGTCAGACTCGCGCTGGATGGAATCATACGCCAGGTTAAGAACAAATTTACCTTGCATGTCGATTACACCGGTTTTTGAATTGCGCGTAACAACACATAATCCATTTTGAAAATGCTCAACTGCGTTGTAGTTAGGGTTAATTTTAATCTGATCTTTCGTATTGATAAAACCCCATAAACCAATCAATTTAATGGCGGCCAGCCCCTCACTGAATTTCCCGATGCCATCGTAGCGGTTTGCAATGCGTAACATGCCACGCACATCAATAAATCCGAATTTGCCATCGCGCTTTATTCCGCGCATTCCTTCAGATTCTTCATACACAGCTTCAATTTTATCTACCTGCGGAGGTTCCTTGCGCGACAGAAGGCGGCCCTTGTAATCCAGTATCTTAATGGTGCCATCGGGCAGATATTCTGTAAAATAATTCTGGCTAAGGCTGATCTCGTTATTTGTAAAATAGATTACGGTGCCATCCACCGATTTCAAAAACTGGTTGGCTGGTTCAAGCTGCAGGTAACACGAATCATTTACAAGCTTTAAAGGATATTTCTGGGGTGCAATAATCCAATCTTCGCGGGGCGATATAATCCCAAACTGATTTTTGAATTTTACTACCAGTTGGGTTGCAGAAATTTCCAGTAACGAATCATACACACAATGAATCACTTCATCGCCACGGGTAGTTAGGGCACCCCAATGTAAATTGCTTTTAACCGGAAACAGTTCATGTTGCAGGTCATCTATTTGGGTATAGCTTTTAAAAGAAGTGAACGACTGATGCACATCGGTTAGCGCCCAGCCCGAATGTGCAAGCGTGCGCACAAACGGGTAATCAACCACAACCGAATCGTACCGAAGTGGAATTACCGGTTGATTATTGCTGCTGATGATTCCGGTCTTGTTGTCTTTTTTAGCAAGGTATAGTTCATTTTGCAGCGGAGCCAGGTGCTGGTATTGGGCCGGTGTGGTTACACGCCAGGTGGTGTCCATCAAGCCGAAGTACCCTGAGTATTGATAGATGGATTGGCCGGCAGCCAGTTTTATATCTTCGGCACCAATTGTTTGCTGGGTTTTGTTGGCGGCATTCAGCACTATCCATTGGTTATGTGGCAGTACCGAAATTTGTTCATCGATAAATCGAATATCCTGGTAACGTGCTTCTGCTAATATGTTTCCTTCCCGGTCAAGCACTCCTTTGTTTGTGTTGACAAAAAAAACAGCTTTATCATTTTGGAAAGAAGAGATGCTGTCTATATAAAAAGTAGTAATGGCTCTCCCCTCTTCAGTAAATAAGGCAATTTTTCCGGTTTCATTCTGAACGGCATACCGAAGCGTGCCCAGAGGCACAATGCGCGCGTAATTGGCTGGAATAATCAGTTTGTTGTGCAGGTCGGCCAGGCCGTACCGATACCGGCCGTTCGACAAATTAATTACAATTGCCCGAAGTCCATGCAATTGGATGTGATCGTACAGAAACGGAATCTGAATTTCGCCCCGCAGGTTCAGGCAACCTGTTTTTTGCTGGGCCGCATTGATTTTTTTCTTTGCCACCACATAATCGCCTCCGCCATAAACCAGTGTTTCATATTCCGCTTTGGTAATAAACTCTTTCTTCAGATTAAGAATACCCCAGCGGTTGTTTTGCCGATAGCCCGTTGCATTACCAACAACTGAAAAACTTCCATCCGACCAGCCAAGCGCTTCGAACGAGGCGGGCAACACTACGATACCATCCTGGTTTTTAATTCCCACTTTTCCATTTTCCTCAAAAACCTGAAACGATTCGGCATGAAGAACCAGGTTGGTAAGCAAACAAAAGATCAGCACCATTTTCATTTCATGTAAAGGTAAGCGGCTGATTTGGCTTTTGTAAATTTTTTCAATGGTTGGTTTGTTGATGCTTTAAACGAATTATTCATTCGGCAAGTGCTGCAAATCACCGGGGGTATCAAGGTCTATTTCTCCTTTTTCGAAGGGCAGGGTATAAACCTGGTCAGCAAATTGTTGAATAACTTTTCGTGCACCGGTATCATCATCCAGTTGAAGCAACCTGTTAAAAAATTCTTTTCTGAAAATTGCGGGCACCCCCATCACGTTTGCATACGCTGATGCCACAATGGGTTTGGGTTGTTGCTGCAGTGCCGCTGTCAATTTCTGTAAATGTTCGCCCGAAAGATAGGGTTGGTCACACACCATAATCAGCACTGCCTCTATAGCCGGATGTATTTTTAGCAGGTGCTTTAGTCCAACCTTTAGCGAGCCTCCCATACCAGTATGCCAGTTGTGATTAATGATAACTTCCGTTTTTATACCGGCCAGTACAGGTTGGTGGGTTTCCGCATCGGCTCCTAATACAACAACAACGGTATAACCTGTTTGCACCGCCATTTCAGCCGACCTGCGTAGTAAGGGTATGCCCCTTACTTCAACCAGTTGTTTAGATTGCCCAAGACGCGAACTGTTGCCGGCTGCTAATAAGATAATGCCTGCCTGCATAGAATTATTTTTTTGTGCCTTGCGGTTGTTGCTTATGTTTCATGGCGATAATGAATTTGAAACAAAAAGAGCAGGATCAGTAATATACCTGTTTGAATACCTGATCGCTGCCGGGCTCGCGCTGATGAATGGGGCCGTTATGGTTTTTCAGAAACCCTCCCGGGCGGTTGGTAAACTTTCCCTGAATCTCCGAAATAATTGATAAGGCAATTTCATCCGGAGCCTCGGCACCAATATCCAACCCAATGGGTGAATGTATTCGCTCAAAATCGGCATCGGTTAAATGGATGCCCTCCGTTTTGTACTCGGCCAGCATTTTATCGAAGCGCTTACGCGGCCCCAGCATACCAATGTAGGGTGTATTTGTCTTTAACAATTTTCTGAGTACATCGCGGTCGTACTCATAATTATGAGACATCAGCACACAGGCGGTGTACGGTGTAATAGTAAAATCGCGATCGATAAACTCGCGCTGGCACAACGAAAGTTTATCGGCTGTTGGAAAAAATACAGGGGCAATGTGCGCTACACACTCGTCTGTAACACTCACATTCCAACCTAAAGATTTGGCCAACTCACTCACGGGCCGGGCATCAAAACCACCTCCAAAAATAATTAGGGAAACACTGGGTTGAATCAGTTCTATAAAAACCTCTTGCTCAATACCGTGTATCAGGTATTGGCGGGCTTGCGATTTACGCGACTTAAAAACTTCCTGCAGGTCTGGTTTTACCAACCGGATCAATGCTTCATTTTGAAAATCACATCGTTCCACACCCTGCTCGGACAGCAAAAGTTTTTCGCCAATACCCAACCCGTTAAATATTGTAGCCAATGCCAGTGGTTGTTGCGTTTCCGCGAAAGCGGTGAATTGGTTTATGGAATGGGGCTGGCTTGCATCCAGGGGTTCAATCAAAACATCAATTACACCATTGCAGCCCAAACTTATGCCCAGGTTTTGATTGCTCTCTTCGTGTGTATCGTAGGTAACTGTTAACGGTTTTTTGCTGGTCATTACCTGGCGTGCTTTCCGCAGGGCATCGCCTTCCAAACACCCGCCACTGATAGAGCCCACCCAACGGCCATCATCGGTAATTAACATGCGCGCACCGGGGCTTCGGTAGGAGGAACCGCGTACTCTTACTACGGTTGCTAATGCCGCCTTGCGCTGACTGAAGTCAACATTTTTGTAAGCCTCAACAATTGCTTTGAAATCTTTCATATTCCCTCCTGTTCTACGTCTTCTTCGTTATGCGAAAAATAATCTATATGCAATAACTCCCCTGTATATTTCTTGAAATGCAAAGTATCATCTACTTGTTTAATTTCATAATGATTGGAGTGGCAATTCACTTTCAGAACTTTACCGTCATCCACTTGCACAAAGGCAATCCATTGTTCCTGTTGTTCGGCCTGAATAGCGTAATCATACGACCGGTATTTGCCGTAGGGTAATGCATGGGGGCCGGCATTGTTTTTACCGGGTACGAAAAGCTTGTCAACAATCACACCCCTCATCAAATGTGGCCTGGAGAACAGCACATCGTACACAACCAGGCCCACCAGGGCCAGCGCACCCACAAGGGCTAGTAGTGCAATTCCCGATGATATCTTCCCTTTGGCCATAAAAAATCAACTGTTTTAGAAAGTTACCTAAATATTTTTGGATTCGGTGGTTCTCTTTTCTATTTAAGGATCCTATTCGGCCCTTTGGCCTGATAATATGAACCCTAATTTCAAACGATTGCAATTCATCAATTTCTATATCGCAATATTTTAGCTAACTCAATTGCCAGCCATTTGTTACTTTCGCAACCCATAAAAGATACAGGAAGCATGATTAAAGCCTCAGATCTGTTCTCGTACAAAATTGACAAGAAGTATAGTAAGCCGGTAGCTTATTTTTCGATGGAGTTTGCCATCGACCAGCCGTTGAAAATATATAGTGGTGGCCTGGGTTTTTTAGCCGGCTCGCATATGCGCAGTGCTTATGAACTTAAACAAAACCTGATTGGTATAGGCATATTGTGGAAGTATGGATACTACGATCAGGAGCGCAATTTGGATGGCACGCTGCGTGCCGGTTATGTGGAGAAAAACTATTCGTTTCTCACCGATACAGGCATTGTGTTTCCGATTACCATTCACAACCATGAAGTACAAGTAAAAGCGTGGTTGGTGAAACCGGAAGTATTTAAGACAGCTCCGCTCTTCTTGTTAAGTACCGATTTACCAGAAAACGATCATTTGGCGCAAACCATAAGCCATCGGCTGTATGACAGCCACGAGTCGGCCCGTATTGCCCAATCTATTTTATTAGGTAGTGGTGGAGCCAAGTTGTTGGATATTTTAGAGCGGGAGACCGAGGTTTACCACATGAACGAAGGCCATGCCTTGCCGCTTTGCTTTTATTTGATGAACAAATACAACAACGACCTGGAAGAAGTGCGCAAGCGTGTTGTATTTACTACACACACTCCTGAAAAAGCAGGTAACGAAGAGCATGGTATTTCTTACCTGGATGTAATGAGTTTTTTTCATGGAGTGCCGAAAGAAACAGTATTGGAATTAGCTGCCCCTGATACTGAAAATTTAAGTTACACGCTGGCTGCATTGCGCATGTCGCGAATTTCAAATGGTGTTTCCTCTTTGCATGGTGCAGTATCACGCAAAATGTGGTCGGGCTTTGACGGAATTTGTGACATTACGGCCATCACCAACGCACAGAATAAAACGTTTTGGATGGATCCCGTTTTAGAAGCACATCATAAGCAAGGCAACGACAAGGGTTTGATGCTGCGAAAAAAAGAAATGAAACGTCAACTGTTTGCAGTAGTAGCTAACCAGACAGGAAAAATTTTTGACGAGAACGTTTTAACCATTGTATGGGCAAGACGTTTTGCGGGTTATAAGCGTGCCAACTTATTGCTTCACGATTTCGAACGGTTTCTTCAATTAATAAATAACAAAGAGTTTCCGGTGCAGGTAATCTGGGCGGGCAAACCGTATCCGGAAGATTTTGGTGCCATTGGAATTTTTAACGACATCTATTGGAAAACAAAAGACCTTCCAACCTGCGCCATCCTTACGGGATATGAAATGGAGCTCTCCGGTTTATTAAAGCGTGGTTCCGATTTGTGGCTTAACACACCTAAAATGTTCCGCGAAGCTTCCGGTACATCGGGTATGACGGCCGCAATGAATGGCAGCGTAAATCTTTCTATACCCGATGGCTGGATTCCGGAGTTTTCAAAGCACGGTAAAAACTGCTTTATCATTTCACCAGCCGAAACGGATGTGCCCAGCGAACAGGATCAGGTTGAAAATGACAACCTGCTTACGCTGCTGGAAAAAGAAATCGTACCCCTGTATTATCAAAAACCAAAGCAGTGGATGGCCGTAGTAAAACAAAGCATGGAAGATGTAGTGCCCATGTTTGATAGCAACCGCATGGCGCATGAATACTACGAAAAATTATATGCTACTACCGCCACGAACGCAAAGATAAAAAAGGGCAAGGAGTTGGAGGTACTTTAAACCGCACACCCAAAAGGGCGATATCACACTGTGATCCAAATCGGTTTGAAGTAGCGTTAAGAAAATAATACACGCTCCTTAACGGAGAAAATTTTTAGAGAGGTATTCGTTGAATACCTCTTTGTATTTATCGGCTACGGGTATAAGTGTTTTGCCAATTAAAATACCACTACGCTCCACAGCATCGATTTTATTTAAACTGATTATGTAGGAGCGATGCACCCGCATAAATTGGTTGCGCGGAAGTTGTTCTTCCAGACTCTTCATGGTCATTAAGGTCATGACCGGTCGGGGCGTATCTTCAATAAAGATTTTTACATAGTCTTTAAGTCCCTCGATGTACAGAATGTTCTTCAGTTCAATTTTAATGAGTTTGTATTCGGAGTTAACCAGCAGGCTGTCTTTTTGGGGTGCCGTGTTTTCAGCTTGATTGTTTTTAAGATCGAACCAGGTTTTTGCTTTCATGGCCGCTTTTAAAAATTCCTGGTAATCGAACGGTTTTAATAAATAATCGATCGCGTTCACCTTGTACCCCTCCAGGGCATATTTTTCGTACGCGGTAGTGAAAATTATTTTAACCGAATCGCCTAATGATTTTGAAAACTCAATGCCGGTAATATCGGGCATCTGAATATCTAAAAATAATAAATCAACTTTTTCCGTTTGCATAACCTGCATGGCTTCGGTAGCGCCCAAGCACTTAGCCACCAGGTGCAGGAAAGGTGTTTTGGAAATATAATTTTCCAAAATCGAAATGGCCACGGGCTCATCGTCTATGATTACACACCGGATCATACTTCAATTTTTAGCGTACAATTAAAATAACCACTTTCCTCTTCAATGCGCAAATCGTGTTTACCCGGATACAAAAGCGACAACCTTTTTTTTCAGGTTTTCAATACCAATACCCGAGGCTGGCTCTGCTGATTCTTTTGACGGAAACGAGGTGTTTCGTATTTGAAAGACAATTGTTTTATTATTCGTGATATCCATGACCATATCGATGGATGATGGCTTGTGGAGGTTAATGCCGTGTTTGAAACTGTTTTCAATAAGTGTAATGAAAAGAAGTGGCGCTACCTGTATGCCATTGGTATGCTCCGGAAATTTACAGGTAACCGATACAGCAGGTGTAAGCCGAAACTGCATCAGGTCGATGTAGTTATGAATGAATTTTATTTCCTGCTCGAGCGGCACAAATTGTTCGTTGCTTTCGTACAGGTGGTATCGCATCAATTTACTTAACCGGTGTACGGCCTGTTGGGCACTATCGGGCTGTTGAGGAATGAGCCCGTAAATGGTGTTGAGTGTATTAAAAAAGAAATGCGGGTTAAGTTGGTTTTTCAAATTGGCCAGCTCCGTTTGAACGCGTTCTCGTTCGAGTTCTTTACGCTGTGTTTCGGACTTAAACCACGCACCGGTTATCCGAATGGCCACCGCCACACCTGTTGTCATTACAAAGGTGATCGCTATCCGGGTAATCATTTCAATGGTGTTAGGGCCTCTGCCATCAGGCGATGCAGGAAATGCACTTACCCGAATGCTTTCCATTATGAAAATGACAGCAACATACAACACCAGGTTTCCAGCCAAAAACAATGATGTGCGCTTATTGAAAAACAAGTTTGGAATGAAGTAGAGGTAGTTACCGTAAAAAATAACAGCCGAAGCCACCGGAGGCAACCACATTCTGAAATAATCATTCAGCTGGCGCGGACTATCTTTAGCGGTAAGAAACGGCAACAACAGCATGATGCTCCACACCAACAGGTGGAGCACAATGGTTAATCGCGATTCTCTTTTTTTGTTTAATAAATCAACCATGCGTTAAATCTTTAAATAAGGACATCCCCAAAATCATCCTGTTCTTCCAACCCTTCATCCTTCTCTTGTAGAGAAGGTTTTAGAGATGCCCTTAAATCTATCATGTTTTCATCAAATTACTCATAGCGCAAGGCAACAATCGGATCGGCAGCCGATGCTTTTCGTGCCGGATACCATCCGAAAAAGATACCGGTTATCGCACAAACCGTAAACGAAATGATAATGGAGTTAGCCGTAATTACGACCGGCCAACTTAAGTACGAGGATACAACAAACGTACTGCTGAGCCCCAATACGACACCCAACACACCACCGGTAATACTAATCAATATGGCTTCCAGTAAAAACTGTAACAAAATATCTTTACCTCTGCCGCCTACGGCCATACGCAAACCAATTTCGCGCGTCCGTTCCGTTACCGACACATACATGATGTTCATAATACCAATACCACCAATCACTAACGAAATACTGGCAATGGCTACTAACAGCACCGTCATCATTTCGCTGGTAGAACTAAAGGTTGAAATAAGTTCCTGTTGTGAGCGCACCGTAAAGTTATTGTCGTCACTATCCTTTAGTTTGTGCGATGCGCGCAAAATAGTTTCTACTTGTTCCACAGCGGCTTCGGCTACTTCTTCGCTTTGTGCAGAGGCGGTAATGGATTGCAGGTGTGTTGCTGCCTGAATCCGCTTTTGCACGGTAGTGTAAGGTGCCAGAATAATATCATCCTGATCCTGGCCGAATGTGTTCTGTCCTTTTTCGTCCAGCACGCCAATTACCCGGAACGGAATTTTGTTGAAGCGTATGGTTTTCCCAATGGGATTTTCATTACCAAAAAGATTTTCGACAATGGTTTGTCCGATCACCGCTACCTTAGCCGCTGAGGCTACATCTTTATCCGTAAACATACTGCCACTGTTAATGGATAGCTTGCGGATGTTAAGAAACGCAGGACTCACACCATACACAGAAGTAGGCCAGTTTTTCGAACTGTATATTACCTGGCCGCTGCCGTTCACCTGTGGCGAAATATCACTGAGGTAGGTTGCGTTTTTTTGCAGCGCCTGCAAATCAACCAGGGTAAGTGTTTTCGATTGACTGAAATCCTGGCGCACACCACCGCGCTGATCGCTGCCGGGTTGTACAAACAACATATTAGAACCCATGCTGGAGATTTGTTCCTTAATGCTTTGCTTGGAACCTTCACCAATGGCGAGCATCACAATTACCGAGGCCACACCAATGATAACGCCCAGCATGGTAAGAAAGGCGCGCAACTTATTGCGCTGCAGCGCTGTAAGCGCAATGCGAATTAAATTAGTGATGTTCATAAACTTCTTCTTTAGGTAATTGTGCTAATGCTTCCTGTGCGTTTGACCGAACCTCAACGGGATTGTCTTTTATAATGTGGCCGTCACGCAACACAATGGTGCGTTTGCTGAATGAAGCGATGTCGGGTTCGTGTGTTACAAAGGCAATTGTTTTTCCCTGATCGTTCAATTTTTGAAACAACGCCATAATCTCGTATGACGTGCGCGTATCTAAGTTACCGGTGGCTTCATCGGCCAGAATCAATACCGGGTTGTTTACCAAGGCGCGGGCAATGGCCACGCGTTGTTGTTGTCCACCCGATAGCTGACTGGGTGTGTGATCCATCCTTTCAGACAAGCCAACCAATTGCAGCGCTTCGATGGCACGCTCTCTGCGTTCTTTTGAACTTACATTTTTGTTGTAAAGCAAAGGCAACTCTACGTTTTCGAGTGCGTGGTGCGTGGCAGCAGGTTATACGATTGAAAGATGAAACCAATTTTCTTGTTACGTATAATGGCCAGTTCATCTTTCGAAAGATCTTTAACCGGAATGTCATCAATTTTATATGAACCTGAAGTAGGTTGATCCAGGCATCCTAAAATATTTAACAAGGTAGATTTTCCCGATCCACTCGTGCCCATAATGGTTACAAACTCTCCTTCTTTAACCGAAAACGATATGCCCTTTAATGCACGTACCGTTTCGGTACCCATGGTGAACTCGCGTGTCAGGCTGTTTATGTCAATGATCGATTTATTTTCCATGGTTACTGTATTTTACTTTTTACTATTGTTGTTCCGGTTGCTTCCGGGAGGCTTCGGCATAAACGGACTTTCACTTGAAGAACCGCTCGATGAAGTTTGTGTTATCGTCTCAAATCCATAAACAATTTCCTGTCCATCGCGCAAGCCCGTTTTCACTTCGGTAATGATGCCATCGGTTGATCCAATGGTAACGGTTTGTGGTTTTATGGAAGCGCCTTCTTTTACCCAAACCGTTTTTGAGGTATCGGTTGAAGGTGGCGTTTGCGAAAAGTCAACTGCTTCATTCAGGCCCTGTTGTTTCAGGTATTGCTGTAACTGCTGTGGATCAGGATTGAAGGTTAGCGCGTGAGACTCCAGCGTAAGCACATTATTTTGTTCAAAGGTATAGATGGAGATGCTGGCTGTTAAACCGGGCATAAGTTTGCCCTCTGGATTATCAGCTTTAATAATTACGGTATAGGTAATCACGTTCGATTCTTCAATCGGCTCTAACCGTACTTGCGTTACCGATCCATTAAATGAATCTTCCGGATAGGCATCCACCGTAAACATCACACGCTGCTCCACCTTTACCTGCCCAATATCGGCTTCATCCACATTCGCCTCCACCTGCATCTGTTTCAGATCCTGGGCAATGGTAAAGAGCGTTGGCGTGCTATAACTGGCTGCTACGGTCTGGCCTTCTTCTACAGCACGTGATATTACCACTCCGTTAATCGGTGAGGTAATGCTGGCGTAGCTTAGATTTGTTTTGGCTCGTGTAAGATCAGACTTACGTTGTTCCGTTGTTCCAATAGCGTTGTTTAGTATATAGAGCGCTTCTTCATAATCGGTATCACTCACTACTTTGTTTTGATGTAATTGGTTGATGCGATCAAAATTTTTCTGGCGATAGTTCTGTTCGTTCAGGGCGGTTTTTAAACTGGCTTCGGCTTCGTTAACGGTTGCCAGCAAATTGGTTTTGTCAAGCTCCGCCAATAACTGCCCGGCCTTCACTTCGGAGTTATAATCGGCATAGATTTTTTTTATCACACCCGATACCTGTGTGCCTACTTCCACTTGGTTGAGCGGTTCAACTGTGCCGGTGGCCGTTACCATTTTAGTAATAGAACCTGTGGTGGCCTTCGTGGTTTTAACTGCTATGGCACTGCTGCTCTTCCTGAAGAAGAAAACATATGCGGTGGCCGCCAGTACAACTGCAAGTATGATATAAATAAGAACCTTTTTCATAACCTTAAATTTTTATTGGGTTGCCTTGATAGAATTGAAGTAATTGATAATATAGAATGCCTGTGTATTTGGCTTGCAAATATTTTTGTTGAGCTGATACAAAAGTGTTTTGAGCTACCTGCATATCTACTGCATTTATTAGCCCCAACTCAAAACGCTGTTTGGCAAGATCGAGTGCGGTTTCTGCAGCCACCATTTCAACTTGGGCCGCTTCCATCTGTGCTCGTGCTGCCACCGCACTTTGGTGTGCATTCTCTACTTTTTGATACAGCTCTTTTTTTGTAGCTGTCAGGTCTAACTCAGCCGCGCGTGTTGAAATCACTGCATTCTGCACATTGCGTTTTGTCTGGTAGTTATTAAAAATCGGAATGCTTAAACTTAACCCCACCCGTTGGTTGAAGTTATTACTGAACTGTTCTTCAAAAGCAAAATTCTGTGTGTTGGTATAACCGGTTGACAGGTTGCCATTCAGCGAAAGCGTAGGATAATAACCCGCCTTGGCTATTTTAACGCCTAGTTCAGAAATCGAAATCCCAGTTTTACTTGCTGAAATTTCAGGCATGGAATTAAGAGCCGCATAATACACTTCATATTTATCCGGAATTACTACTGCCCATGCTCCATCTTCCTCAGGAAACGTTAAGGCCAAAACTTGTTCAGGTTCTAACTCCAACAGTTGTTTAAGCGAAAGCACTTGTTGTGCGTATGCATTCTTTGCCGTTACCAGCGCATAGTTATTAGAAGCATATGTTGATTTTACCGTGCTTAAATCACTTAACGATAATGAGCCGGCATCATGCAATGCCTGTGATCGCTTCAATTGATTTTCGGAAAGCTTTAATGTCTCCTCAGCCGTAGCAATACCTTCTTTATAATACAGGGCCATCAGGTAAGCTTCGGTAAGCTGCAGCGTAATGTTGTTTTGCGACTCTTTCACATACAAACCATTTTGATCAACCGTAAGCTGATTTTGCCGAATGGTGTTGTTAATCCGGTTGCCTGAAAGCAATGTTACCTGGCTACTTACACCAACGCTGGTAGAATTAATGGTTTGCGACACAAAGTCGGACGTAATAGGGTCGATACTGGTACCGCGTGTAAGCGCCTGCGTTCCGGTGGCACTAAGACTTGGAATACGTGCATACCTGGATTGCTAACAGGTTGTTTTCAGCCGTAAGCTGATTTAACTCTGTTTGTTTTACAGTAATATTGTTCTTGGTGGCATACTCAATAGCTTGAGCCAAATCCCATTTCAGGGTATCCTGGGCAAATACAGGCGCAGTTAGCACCGAGGCCCAGATAATAAATCCATATACTATTTTCCTTTTCATACTCTAACATACGCGTATGTTGGAGTGTGGATCGTACAGACTGGAGGTTTGCACGAAATGAATAGACAATTGGGGGGATTTTACCGACAAGTCTAAGGTTCAGATTTTCCCTAATCAGCCATTCCGTAACACGGGCTGTTTGCGCATATTGTTTTGAGACAAACTTGTTTTTGATTCATTTATCAGCACAAAGTTGCCAGCAGATTGATTAAGTTAGCGGAAAATTACCACCTGCTAAATGCCTGCGCTTATTCTTAGTGAACTCTGGATTTACCCTATAAAATCGTTTGCGGGTATTCGTGTAAAACAAGCCGTGGTAAAACCCAAAGGTCTGCAGTACGACAGGCGCTGGATGCTGGTAGATGAGAATGGAAAATTCATTACGCAACGGGAAAATCCACACATGGCCATGTTCGATCTGGCCATTCAAAATCAACAGATTGTAATTAGTGCCCGGTTAACCGGAAAACAAGTAGCTATACCTCTTGTTGCTCCTGAGGTTAAGGAAGTTCAAAACGTTGTGATCTGGGACGATGAGGTGGAAGCTGTTGAGCCGGACAAAAACTACAGTCAATGGTTTTCAGAACAATTAAACCTGAAGTGCCGATTGGTATTTTTTCCGGAGGCCAATAAACGCGATGTTGATCCGCATTATGCCAGCAATAACGAACAGGTAGGTTTTGCAGATGGTTTTCCGATTCTGATTATCGGGCAAAGCTCGCTGAATGATTTAAACAGCAGAATGGATGAGCCCATCGAGATGAGGCGGTTCAGACCCAATTTTGTATTTACAGGCGGGCAGCCTTATGAAGAAGACAACTGGCGGAATTTTAACATTGGCACAAACCGCTTTAAAGTGGTTAAACCCTGTGCCCGTTGTGTTTTAACAACCATAAATCCGCAAACCGGACAAAAAGGCCGCGAGCCCCTGTTTACATTATCAAAATACAGAAGAGAGGGAAACAAGCTTTTATTTGGACAAAACGTAATAGCTTTGAACCATAATAACCAGATACGTGAGGGCGATGAAATTACCTTGGAATAAAAATTCACAAAACAAATCAACAAAATACGGCCTATTCCTTTTTCTTATAATAGGGCTGTTAGCTTCTTGTACAAAAGAAAAACCGCTGCCCATCTTTGGCGAGCGCTTGGTGGAAGGTGCTGATACCATTTACCACACCATTGCACCTTATCAGTTTGTGGATCAGGATAGTGCAGTAGTTTCCAATGCCACCTTTAAAGATCAGATTTATGTAGCCGACTTCTTCTTTACTTCGTGCCGCACCATTTGCCCCATTATGAAAACGCAGATGTTGCGGGTATATGAAGCTACCGCAGAAATGCCCGATGTGAAGATTCTTTCACACACGATCGATCCGGAATATGATACTGTAGCCTTGCTGCATGATTTTGCCGAACGCTTAGGCGTAACCAGCGCACGCTGGCATTTTGTAACCGGGGTTAAAGATTCGATTTATAAAATCGCACAAACCAGTTACTTCGCTACGGCTATGGAAGACAAAAGCGAGCCCGATGGCTTTATACACAGTGGCGCTTTTTTGCTTATCGACAAAAAGCAACGCATTCGGGGTAAGTACGATGGCACCAAAGAAGAAGAGGTGAACAAACTGATAGCCGACATTAAGAAGCTTCGCAGGGAAGATGCGCGGTAGTATTTTAGTCTTTCTGTTTTTTACAGTTGCCTGTGTACCAGGCGCGCAACGCGATGTAAAGTTTCAGCAATACTATGCCGAAGGTGAAGTGTTGTATCAGCAACATTGTGCTAATTGCCATCAGGCCGATGGTTCAGGCCTTGGGCGGTTGTACCCCCCGTTAGCAAAGTCTGACTTTATTAATAAAGATCCCCAGGCGGTGCTCTGCCTGATAAAGTATGGTATTGAAGGCGAGATGGTGGTAAACGGAGTAACCTATAATAAACCCATGCCCGGCATACCTTCACTTACGGAACTGGAAATAGCCGAAATAGTTACATACATCAACAACAGCTGGGGCAATGCTCACCCCATGGTAACAGTAAACGATGCCATCACCATCCTCAACACCTGCTCCACATCAAACTGACCTTTTACTTAAAAATATTTTTCTCCGGTTGGACAAAAAATGAAGGGCGGGCCCCTCAGCCCGCCCTAACCCCAAAAACCAAACCCCACAACACTTCCCGGAGAAACCCGGGACCTCACAGTCTTTATTGTTAATTAATTCACAACTTCAACGTTATCAAGGTTGATAAATTCAAATTCAACCCCGTTTTTCAGTTCAACAAAGATTACGCTGTCTTTGTTCACTTTTCCGGCTAAAATTTGCTTCGAAAGTTCATTTAATATTTCGCGCTGCATAACCCGTTTCAGCGGCCTTGCACCAAACTGCGGATCGTACCCCAGTTTTGCCAATCGCTCCAGCGCAGCTTCAGAAATATCAAGTTTCACGCCACTTTCTAGTAAACGTTTCTGCACCAGTTTAAATTGTATTTCTACAATTTTTCTAATATCTGCCTTACTCAACGGGCGGAACATGATAATTTCATCAATACGATTGATAAACTCCGGCCGCACCGTTTTCTTTAACAGCGCCAATACTTCCTCCTTGGTGCCCTCCAATACTTCGAAATAATTCTCGTCTGTAATCTTTTCAAAGTTTTCCTGAATAATGTGCGAACCGATGTTGGTGGTCATGATCACAATCGTATTCTTAAAATTGGCCACCCGGCCTTTGTTATCTGTTAGCCGGCCGTCATCCAGTACCTGCAACAAAATGTTAAATACATCGGGGTGTGCCTTCTCTATTTCATCCAACAGAATTACCGAATATGGCTTTCTGCGCACGGCTTCTGTCAGTTGTCCGCCTTCATCGTACCCCACATAGCCGGGAGGTGCACCAATTAGCCTGCTTACGCTGTGGCGCTCCTGGTACTCGCTCATATCAATGCGCACCATGGCATTCTCATCGTTAAACAAATAATCAGCCAGAGCTTTTGATAATTCTGTTTTGCCCACACCGGTTGTACCCATGAAGATGAAGGAGCCAATAGGCCGTTTGGGATCTTGCAGCCCCGCGCGACTTCTGCGCACCGCATCGCTTAGTGCCCGAATGGCCTCTTCCTGTCCGGCTACACGTTTGCTCAATTCCTCTTCAAGCGTAAGCAATTTTTCGCGTTCGCTCTGCAACATCTTGCTAACCGGTATGCCTGTCCAGCGGGCAACAACTTCGGCAATGTCGTCACTATCTACTTCTTCTTTCAGCAGCGAGTGTTCGCCTTGCATGGCTTTCATCTGCGTCTGCATTTCTTTAAGACGTTTTTCTGCTTCGGTTATTTTACCATACCGGATTTCCGCTACGCGGCCGTAGTCGCCTGCTTTCTCGGCTTGCTCCGCTTCCTGCTTCAGTTTTTCCAGATTTTCTTTTTCCTGGCGCAGGTTACTTACAATCCCCTTTTCATTTTCCCATTGAGCTTTTAACGTGTTGCGTTGTTCACTCAATTCGGCAATCTCTTTGGTAAGAATTACTTCCTTGTCTTTATCTTTTTCCCTGCGGATGGCTTCGCGTTCAATTTCCAACTGCATGATCTTGCGATTCAATTCATCCAATTCTTCGGGCAACGAATCCATTTCCAAACGCAACTTCGAAGCAGCTTCATCCATTAAATCGATGGCCTTATCGGGAAGAAAGCGCTCGGAGATATAGCGACTCGATAACTCTACGGAAGCGATTACCGCATCGTCTTTAATGCGCACACCATGGTGCAGTTCGTATTTATCTTTTATTCCACGCAGAATGGATATCGAATCCTCCACAGAAGGTTCATCTACCATTACAGCCTGAAACCTGCGCTCCAGTGCTTTGTCTTTCTCGATATACTTCTGATATTCTTTTAAGGTGGTTGCACCAATGGCATGCAGTTCGCCTCGGGCAAGGGCAGGTTTCAACAAATTAGCAGCATCCATCGCACCCTCGCCACCACCAGCTCCAATCAAGGTGTGGATCTCGTCAATAAACAAAATGATCTCACCATTCGAATCCGTTACTTCTTTGATAACCGCTTTCAAGCGTTCTTCAAACTCACCTTTGTATTTGGCTCCGGCTACCAACAAGCCCATATCCAACGAAACCAGCGTTTTCGTTTTCAGGTTTTCGGGCACATCGCCATTTACAATACGTTGTGCCATACCCTCCACAATAGCAGTTTTACCAACACCCGGTTCACCTAAAAGTATTGGATTATTTTTTGTTCTGCGCGAAAGTATTTGCAGCACCCGTCTGATCTCTTCATCGCGGCCAATTACCGGATCGATTTTTCCAGCCTTAGCTAATGCGTTTAAGTTTTTAGAATAGCGCTCAAGCGATTTATACTTCGCTTCTGCATTTTGATCGGTAACCGAAGCTCCACCGCGCAATTCTTTAATGGCTTTGATGAGCGAATTTTTTTCGAAGCCTGCATCTTTCATCAGCGCGGCCACTTTATCTTTAGAGTTGAGTAAGCCCAGCAACAGGTGTTCGATAGCAATAAACTCATCTTTGAATTCGCGCAGTTCTTTTTCGGCTTGCTGTAATACCTGGTTGGATGCGGCCGATAAGTATGCTTGCTGGCCGCTTACCTTAGGATAGCTGTTTACCAGATCTTCCAGTTTGGTTTCAAGAATGTTGGCGTTGATATTCAGTTTTTTGAATACATAGGTTGAAACATTCTCGTCTGTTTCCAGAATTGCTTTTAATAAGTGCCCCGGCTCAATAGCTTGTTGCTGTTTGGCCATAGCTATCTCAGCCGACTTCTGTAAAGCCTCCTGAGATTTTATAGTGAATTTATCGAATGTCATAAACAGGTGATTTAGCAACCGAGGCATCAAATCTGAAACCACATGTAAAACAATATTTTTTTAAGAAATTTTGTCATTAAATTGATCAAAATTGGTTTGCTATCCGCCAGTTTGACCTGAGCTATGACAAAGAAGACTACGCGCACAAAATCGGCCAATCATTTACTTATAGAAGTTGCCTGGGAAGTTTGTAACCAGGTGGGTGGCATTTATACGGTTATCCGTTCCAAAGCTCCGGCCATGACACGCAACCACAGCGGTCATTATTGTATGGTGGGGCCTTATCTCAATAAGAATATTTTGGCAGAGCTGGAACCGCTGGATGATACAGCCGATGTGTTTGGATTGGCTGCAGCCAATTTACGCAAGCGCGGATACGAAGTTATGTATGCCGATTGGTTGATTACCGGAAAGCCCCGCGTGATACTGCTTAACCCAAACGTAGTTGAAGAAAAAGTAAGGAACGTAATCAAATATTTGCTTTGGAAAAACCACGCCATCAGCACACCGGATAAGCATGCCCTGATTGACCAGGTAATTGGTTTTGCTTACCTCACCAAGTTGTTTGTTGATGAGCTCGTAAAAATTGCCGGGAGCGATTATAAACTACTTGCGCATTTTCACGAGTGGATGGCGGGCCTGCCCATTCTGGATATTAAGCGGGAGGAGTTACCCGTGCGTACCATTTTTACAACCCACGCAACGCAATTGGGCCGGCATCTTGCAATTAATTCTCCGTTGTTTTATGCACACCTTCCGTTTTTTAAGTGGGAAGACGAAGCGGGTAAGTTTGGTGTTGAAACGGAAGCAGCCATTGAATATGGCTGTGCTCAGAAATGCGATGTGATGACTACCGTGAGTGATGTAACCGCCCGCGAGTGCAAACACCTGCTGCGCAGAAAGCCCGATTTTATTTTGCCGAATGGGTTAAACATTCAACGGTTTGAAGCCCTGCATGAATTTCAAAATCTTCATTCGCAATACAAAGAGCAGATACACGAGTTTGTGATGGGCCATTTTTTCAGTTCATACGGATTTGATCTGAACAAAACCATCTATTTCTTTACCTCGGGTAGATATGAATACAAAAACAAAGGGTTTGACCTTACCCTCGAAGCGTTGGTGCACCTCAACCATCAACTGAAAGAAGAAAAATCAGACCTAACGGTAGTCATGTTCTTTGTAACCAAACGCGATTTTTACAGCATTAAACCCGAAGTACTGCAATCCAGGGCGGTGATGGAAGAAATAAGACAAACGTGCGATGCAATTCAACGGCAAGTTGGTAAACGACTATTTTTTGAAAGCACGGTACGCCAGGATCATCGGCTTCCGCAATTAAATGATTTTGTAGATGAATACTGGAAGCTGCGTTACCGCAGAACCATTCAATCGTGGAAGAGTAACAAAATGCCGCTACCGGTTACTCATAAACTGGTAGATGAAGATTCGGATGATATACTCCAGTTTCTGGTGCGAAGAAACTTGCTGAACCGCAAAGAAGACAAAGTAAAAATTGTATATCATCCGGATTTTATTAACTCTACTAATCCCTTGTTTGGAATGGATTATAGTCAGTTTGTACGCGGTTGTCATTTGGGAATTTTTCCAAGCTACTACGAACCGTGGGGATACACACCATTGGAATGCATGGCCAGTGGGGTGCCTGCGGTTACCAGCGATTTAAGTGGTTTTGGTGATTACTTATTGCATAAAATGCCCGATCATGAGCGAGGCGGCATGTTTGTGGTAGAACGAGGCAAGCGCACATTTGATTGGAGCGCGCGCCAACTGGCGGTATTTCTTCATAAATTCTTACAGCAAGATCGCAGAAGCCGGATTACCCAACGAAATAACGTTGAAAGTTATTCTTCCGCATTTGACTGGGATACGCTGATTGTACACTATGAAGAGGCTTATCACAAGTTGTTAAGTGAATAGCAGGAATAAAAAGCCCAAGCGTTGTAGCCAAATCGTTATTTTTTTTGTTTAGCCATTCCGCTTATAAAAATTGGTTGTACTTTTTTGAAGTATTCGTGTAACTTTCTTCTTTCAATAATTAAACCTAATCATCTATGACCACCTCACGCAGAGAATTTATCAGGAAGAGCGCCTTTGCACTGGCCGGAACCTCCTTTCTGGCAGCTTGTGCCGGCACCAAAACCGAAGCATCAAAACAGTTATTAGGCTTGCAGTTATATTGTGTACGTGATGAAATGGCCACCGATCCGCTGGGCACCTTACAAGCCCTGGCTAAAATTGGCTATCAGCACGTAGAGCATGCCTGGTACCGTGAGCGGAAGTTTTATGGATGGACTCCCCAAGAGTTCAAAAAAATTCTTTCGGATTTGGGTATGACCATGCCCAGTGGTCACACGGTGTTAGCACCTCAGCATTGGGACGAAACCAAAAACGATTTTACCGATGCATGGAAATATACCATTGAAGATGCCGCTTACATGGGGCAGCAATATGTGATCAGTCCCTGGATGGATGAAGCCGTAAGAAAATCAGAAGATGCTCTGAAGAAGCAGCTTGAAATTTTTAACAAGAGCGGAGAGTTATGCAAAAAATCGGGGATGATGTTTGGATACCATAATCACGATTTTGAATTCAGCGAAAAGCATGGCGACCGTACCTTGTACGATATCATCTTAATGGAAACCGATCCAAACCTGGTAATGCAGCAGTTAGATACCGGCAACCTGTATAATGGCGGAGCAAAAGCGATTGATATTGTAACCAAGTATCCGGGCCGGTTCCAAAGCATGCACGTTAAAGATGAAATTGAATTACCCGAGGCAGGGGAACATGGAAAGTATGAAAGTACCATCTTGGGCAAAGGCATTGTAAATCTGAAAGAAGTAATTGACCTGGGCCGCGATAGTGGTGGTACAATACACTTTATCATTGAGCAGGAATCTTACCAGGGTAAAACCCCGCTGGAGTGCATGAAAGAAGATTATGAAGTGATGAAGAGTTGGGGGTATTAAACTTTTTCAGATTGAGGTTGTCTTAAAAGCCGAAATAGAATCGAGATTGCGGAATAAAGCCGCAATGACAGAACAACTTTTAAGATAACCTCATTTATTTTCTGAACAAACCGGGGCGCAAGGGTTTGGGTGATCGTTAGGATTATTTCTATCAATATGATTTACACCAACTCCATTCTCTTCTCAATCCTTATACCCTGAACGCGAAACAAAACGCAGAGTAACTTTTAGCAAGTTTAATATTTTGTTCTTAACTTACTCTTGCACAAAAGACTGTTATGCTTGGCAAATTATCTGCATCTGAAATTGAATCTATTCTAACCAGAAATGTGGTTGGGCGGCTGGGTATTCAAGCGGAAGATAAATCATACATCGTTCCGGTAACCTATGTATATGAGCAAGGCGTTATTTATGGTCATACCGTAGAAGGATTAAAAGTAGCGTTGCTGCGCAGGAATCCACAATGTTGTTTTGAAGTTGATGAAATTAAGACCATTGCCAACTGGCAAAGTGTAATTGCGTGGGGTCGGTTTGAAGAATTGCATGGACCAGAAGCAGAAAAAATCGTGGAAATGATTTCAGCCAGACTGGTACCTTTGATGCCGAGTGTTACAAGCTATCCTCCGCGGATGGGCCCAACTTCTTCTATGCGAACATCAACGCAGCTAGGTAATTCTATTGTCTACCGAATTGTACTTACGGAAAAGACTGGCCGTTACGAACATTAGCAGATGCTCAAACCCAAAATGTTGTTTGGCTATTAATCAAGTATTTCTGGTCTTTATAAACCTTCCAGCTAATACCAACAAAGGCACCGCGTAAACTGCTATCATGGCATATGCCATAAAAGTGTATCCTTTGGCCACGAGGTCTATAATTCCAACCTGAGCAAGAAGCAACGCTGAAAGCAACGCGGCCAATGATATCCAGGCTTTGGTAATTTTCTTTAACGAAGTTCCTTTCTGTTCCGCTTCGCTTTCTATCCGGCTTATGAAGGCGTGAATCATACCCGTAGCGGTTTCAATAAGCGTCCAGCCCACCACTATTCCAAAAATGATAATCAAGATCGGGCTAAACGGGGCCAGCATTTTTAACCAGGGCACCGCAGAATCCAGCACGCCCTTGTCGGGATAGTAGGCCATTACAGCAAGGTACGTTAGAAACCAGGGGATCGTCATCAACAGGCCTGAAACAATAGCTGCAATCAAACTATCCTTTCGCGAGGTAAGATTTCGAAATGTAAAGAATGAAGCAGGATACACGGCAAGATTGTACCCAACGTATAAAATGCCTGTCCATAATAGTAGAAACAACGAAGGTGTTTCTGCCTGGTAAGCGGTGTTCCATGTACTAAACACGTTGGCAATTTCATCTCCCTTGTTGCTGAATACGGTGTATGTAAAAATGAAGTAAGCTGCAAATAGTGCGATCGATCCGATTGTTTCCAGTTTAGCGATTGTTTCTTCGCCTTTGTAATTCAAGAACCCGACAACCAATGTGATCAACACCACACCAATCCATTTTGGAAAGTTTAAGGTTTGATGCAGGATTTCACCAGCAGCCGAGGCCATCACCGCAATAATCAAAATAGCTAACAGCAGGTACACTATTTCGTAAGCAATCCATCCTGGCCCGATCAATTTTTTTAGCAATGACTTATAATCATACACCTTCCAATACCGGCAGGCTTCCATCGATAAAAAAGCAATTAATGAAAAGCCAAAGAAGATGGCGAGCCCGCTAATCCACCCCGCTGCACCATACTTGCCTCCGTATTCAACAATCTCGCGGCCGGTGGCATAACCACCCCCAATTAATACCGATTGTAAAATGATGCCTGGCAGTACAAGTCGCCTGAGTAATGAGCTACGTAGGTTCAAGTGCTATTGATTTTTGAATAAGCGCTCAATATAGGTTAATTCTTTATATGAATGTCATGCCGCATTTATTCCGGCATAGCGTTCAATCCATTCTTGGATTTTCATAGCTAACTCTGGAATCAGATTTTTCTTTCCGGCTTTAAAACTATGGTCAGCACCTTCAAAGGCCGCAAGTGTAGCCTGCGGGAATGTGGCACACACTTCGGATATTAAATTCCAGGTAGCCAGCGCATCGTTGGTTCCTTGCAAAAACAACATTGGTATTTTTATGGCGGCCAGGTGTTCAGCCCGGTCAACACCCGGTTTTCCGGCAGGGTGTAGTGGAAACCCCACAAAGGCGAGTCCGTTAACATAGGGCAATGGATTAGCTGAAATGTATTGTGAAGTCATTCTTCCGCCAAACGATTTTCCACCGGCTATCAACGGAAGTGTTGGAAACAAGGCATGTGCCTTCGCAATGGCGGCTGCAACTGCCTGGTGAGCAACGGCAGGAACATCGGGCCGTTTTTTCATTTGTTCGGTGTATAGAAAGTTGTAGCGCAAGGTGGCAATTTGTAATGATGCCAGTTCCACAGCCAGATCTTTCATAAATTTATGATGCATGTTGGTTCCGGCACCGTGCGCAAATACATAAATCGCTTTAGTCGTTGCGGGCTCATAAAGCTCGGCTGAGGTTGTTTCGTTTTTAAGTGACAGAATAAATGGTTTAACTTCGTAAGACATAAGCAAGGCAGGTTACGATATATGAATATCAACAAAAATTGGAAACCAAATCGGTTTACGGGTTGTTTTGCGTAGATAGAATAGGATTCAAGATTCAAAATTCAAGATTCAAAATTCAAGATTCAAGATTCAAAATTTAAGATTCAAGATTCAAAATTTAAGGTTTATGAAGCAGATTGTAATAATCCTTGGTATGGTAATGAGCTTGCAAGCGTGTGCTCAAACAAAAGCACCAAAAGAAACAGCAGCCGCTGATACCATCAAACGAATTGTGCGTACGGAAGCGGAGTGGAAGAAAGTCTTAACCCCCGAACAGTTCTATGTGTTGCGCCAAAAAGGAACCGATATGCCCTTTACGGGAAAATATTACTTGCATAAAGAGAAAGGTGTATATCAATGTGCGGGTTGCCATACCGATTTGTTTACGTCTGATATGAAGTTTGAATCGGATTGCGGATGGCCCAGTTTTGATAAAGAAATTGCAGGAGGAAAAATCAAGAAAGTAAAAGATACTTCGCATGGCATGATACGTACCGAAATCGTGTGTACTAAATGCGGTGCACACCTTGGTCACTTGTTTGATGATGGCCCCACACTAACCGGGTTGCGGTATTGTGTCAACTCTACTTCAATTGATTTTAAGAAGGAGTAGCATTGCTCCTGAAGTTTGAACGGGCCTCACAGGCGCCTTCAGCAATTGCATTTTTAACCTACCACCTCATCAAACGCTTTTACAAACGCTTTCATTTCATTTAGTGTGCCTATACTTACCCGGCACCATTCCTTACCTTGAAAATCCCACACACGAATTTGAAAGCCCCGCTTCATGGTTTCGGCTAATATCGTTTTACCATCTTTTGGCGCAGGAAACAATACACAGTTTGTGCGCGATTGACCATGAAACCACCCCTTCTTATCTAAATATTGCTGAAAGAAGTTTAACGCCTCGTTGTTTTTTGATCGAGTAAGTTTAGCAAAAGCCACATCGTTTAGCGATGCTTTGGCAGCAGCCAATCCGGCCTGATTAATGACCGGCCCCATTTGGTATTTGGAGATTTTCTTTATCACATCCGGTTGCGCAATTGCGTAGCCCAGGCGCAAACCTGCCAATCCATACACTTTCGAAAAAGTACGCGATACCATCACGTTATGTCCTTTGCGCACCAATTCAACTGCCGACTGTTGTTCATCCGGTTCTAAAAATTCAAGATAGGCTTCGTCCGAAAACACCAACGTTTTTTTACTCATCTCCTGGCAGAAGTCTAGATATTTTTTCCCTTCTATTACCGTTCCGGTTGGGTTGTTGGGATTGCATAAAAACATCAATCGTGTATCGGGTTTTACTGCAGCTGCTAAGGCATCCAGGTCATGCTTATGATAATCGTCCACATCTACCCGATCCCATCGCGCATGCAACTTTTCGGCATAGTCCATCAACGAACGAAATGTGGGAAAAGCCGAAAGCACAGCACCCCCTTCCAGCGCCAAAGCCATTCCGGTAAGGCACAATGTTTCGGATGAACCATTCACCACCAGGATATGATCAGGCGATACACCTTCTTTATCGGCCAATACTTTTTTAAACTCCTGCACCAACTCAAATGTGTATCGGTTAAATTCTGCCGTTGCTTCAGCCAATGCCTTTCGCGCCAAAGGCGAAGGGCCATAGGGATTTTCATTTGAACCCAGGCGAACAAGTTTTTCATTCAACAAGGGTATAAAATTTCCCTCGGCATGGCTGACAGGCGCAGCCAGCAACTGATTTGTAAACGTGGACGAAAGGGTAAGGCCTCCTGTAATTGCCAATGCAGATTTAAACCAGGCTCTGCGGTTGATCGTGTTGTTCATAAACGTTAGTGGTTCTTTCTTAATTTACCATCGGGGTTTCTGGTAGAAAGTTACATAAGGTTCTCCATCTAACACAATCATGGGATCGCCCGTTTTGGGATGATTCATTTTTTGTAATTGATACGACCCCTGGCCACGCACCTGCGAATTATAATAAATGCGATCGCCCTGCACCCACCACGTGCCCTGATCATTGCTTTGCGAGGATGTTCCCGCATAAAAAGAATTGGTGTTAGTATCCATCGATCGTTCTGCTGCATACTGATAGGTGCCATTTGCATTTAAAACAATGCACTCACTTGAACTGGAGCCTCCGGTATTCGTAGAGTTTACATTTGTCCAGCACCACTTGCCAACCAGTTCCTGAGCCACATGGCCTCCGCCAGCCTGGGCTTGTGTTTGTGTGGGTGTTTGCCCTACGTTACCTGCTCCTTTTGTATAGGTAAATTGCTGGCCATTGGCACTTACGGTAAGTTGATTACCCTTCACCGTATAGGCCATCATTACATTGCCCTGAGGCGTTTGTAAAATAATATGCCCCTGCGATACCTGATACTGGAAGGTGTTACCCAAATAAATACATTGGCCATTGCTTCTGAACTCCAGCGATTCGCCATTGCCACTCCAAGCACCAACTACCTCTGCCCCGTTTTGCGCTCCATTGCTTTGAGGTTGCTGATTTGGCTGGGGTTGATTCTGTACCGTTGCCGGTGCGTTTTGTGTTCCGTTACGCGTAAACACAATGCTGTTGTCAAGATCGCCTCCGGAAAGTGTAAGGTTATTGCCTTGCAAGGCAAAGGTATAAACCGTGGTTTGCCCATTCTGTGTAATTGAAAGTTTTGTAGTCTGGCTACTGTACCGGATGGGCTCGCCATCAAACTCGCCACTGCCATCGGCATTGAGCATCAGAGTCATCTGATATCCGAATTGATTGTTTTGCCAAATGCCGGCAAGTTTACCGCCCGACTGGGTCTTGGCTCCAATTTGGGCGATTGCAAAAAAGGGGAACAAAAAGAGAACGAATGCAATTGTTTTCATGGGTGATGGTAATATTTACCCAATTTAGCGAAAGGCAGAACAATATTATTTCCGGATAAGGAAGATTTACAACCCCCTACATGTTTATGGGGCTACACCTAAATTTACACCTGGGGAATAATCCCCATTTTGCGCATCAGAAAAGTTGCATTGGCTTTTTGCGCAACACCTGCCTGCAATGTATAATCGAACGAGAGTTGCTCATTTTCTATTTTACCCTCAAAGCAGGCCGTAATTATTTGTTGCGGATATTCTTCCTGAAGTACCCCCAGCGCAATATCATGGGTGGCTAATACCGTAAGCGCTTGTTTTTCTTTCAGCCGCTTCAGCAATTCAAGTGAGCCCAATTGTTTGTCGGTAGAATTGGTGCCTTTTAAAATTTCATCTAATAAAATAAACAGCGGGGTTGTTTCCAGTTCTTGTACAATAGATTGAAGCCGGTTTAATTCAGCAAAGAAATATGATTGATGCTCCTGCAGGGAATCTGTTGTGCGCATACCCGTTCGCAATTTCAGCAAATTGGTTTTCCAGGTACGGGCACAAACCGGTGAACCAATTTGTGCCAGCACAAAGTTAACACCCAGGGCTCTCAAAAAAGTACTTTTGCCCGCCATGTTGGCCCCGGTTATCAGGCAAACATTTTGCGGATTGCCAAGCTCAAAATTATTATTCACCCGAATGGCATCAGGAATAAGCACGTGGCCAATGGCTTCGCCTTTTACTATCATTTGATCGGTAACCTCTGCAAAAGCGTATTGCGGATAGTTGAAGTGCAACGTAGCTAATGAAATCAGGCTATCCCACTCCGCCAAAGAAGCCAACCACACAGGTAAATCCTTTGCGTTTTCTTCGCGCCATTTTTCAAGTTTACTAACCGTATGAAAATCGTAAAGGAATAATCCATTGCCTAATTGCATAGCCAAAGGGTTCATGCGCGCCTCCAGCGCATGAACGAGTGCCGAAAATTCTTTTACTTTCTTAAAAGCACTTTCCGCTACCGCCTGGTGGTGTTGCATTTTGGCTGAAGCAAAATTTTGGTGAGCTAATAGCTCGAAAATTTTTGCATAGTTGTACATGATTTTACCACCTGCTACCAGTACTTCCTGTATAGCACTTATTCGCCTGGCATAGATTGCTGCTATGGCCAACTGAAGGGTGGCCATCAAAAGGAACGCCCCAAAATAATTCATGCTAAACATCACAAATACTCCAATACCAATTGTAATTGCCGGAAGGGCCCACCGCAAAACCGTGTTTGTCTTATTTCGATAAAAAATGGGCTGTTGTTTCAGCCAGTTCAGCAACCCGTTTGTATCGTAACCGGCATCGTTTATCTGTTTGCCCGTTGCCCAAACTTGTTGGCGCAGTTCGGGTAATGCGGCCAGTTCGCGTACAGCCTCCTGCCGGCTATACAATTCCTGTTTGGTGAAGGTTGGATATTTTAAATCCTGTGCCAGTCTTACTTCACCGGCATGTGTGCCGCACCGGTTAAGGTATTGAAATACCGACCCGGGCCCGAATAAATCCAGATCATGACTGTATGCATGATGTACATCGGCAAAAGCCTGGCCATCGGCAAACTCAATTGACTCAAACGAAAAGGCTTTTGCTTCGCGCTGATTCAGTAACCCCAGGTACGCCAGCCGCTCCTTCCATTCGCGTGCTGCGGTTTGCTTGCGCACAAGCAGGATAAACGCGATCAACGGCAATGGAACAGCATAATAAAAATCTGTATTGGAAAGTGCCATGTAAACGATAATGCCCAGAACCACTACACACGCAACCCGCAACCATGCAAGCACACGAATTTGCTTTTCTATTGTCTGACTTTCCTGTTGAAATTGATTTGCCCGCTGTTGATAATAGCTGGCGTTTGGAGAATTTACCATCAGAGCATTTTTTCGATCAACTGCACAACCTGCGAAAGATATTTTTCATCGGTACTGTCAAAATCATTCAGTTTATCGCTGTCCACATCCAGCACCAGCGCCACTTCGTTATTTTTAAGAATCGGCAAAACAATTTCAGATTTGGATGCGGAGCTACAGGCAATATGACCCGGAAATGCATCTACATCCGGCACCAATATAACCCGCTTCTCCTTCCAACTGGTACCACAAACTCCGTTTCCAAAACGTATGCGTGTGCAGGCAATGGGGCCCTGAAACGGACCCAATACCAACTCTTGCTTACCTGCATTATTTTTCACCAGATAAAACCCTACCCAAAAAATATCTAAAGTTTGCTTAAGAGCTGCCGCCAGGTTGGCCAGATTCGCTATTAGATCAGACTCGCCCGATGTAAGGGATTCCAGTTGCGGAAGGAGTGTGGAATAACGGGAAATCTTATCCGATTCAGTTGCTATTATCAGATTTTCGGCCATGATCAAACCATTTGATCACAAAAGTAGCCTACTCATGCCTGGTAAAAAAGCAGAATGATAATGATGGCTATTACTATTCCCAATATTTGTATGAGCCCTTTGCGCATATCCGGTTTGAAGCACGTCAGGAACTTTTGCCAAACAAAAGGATGGCTTAATTACCTAACTTTACCACCCGTATGGCCCGTTATCTTAAACTTATCCTCGCCCTGATCATTACCGGTACGATTGCCGCTTTTGTGCTATTGGTGGTTATTCCCGAACGCCTGGCTAAAAGCAGTTACGAGGCCGCCAAAACCCTGGGCGAAGATTTCCGAAAAGTTTTTCAATTTACTCCAGAAGTGCATGTAAAAAATACGGTGGTTCTGAATCAGCAGGCTACCGTGCTGGAGCTGGCCGTGTTGTCGCAAAATTTTCAGCACCAATATGCCTACACCAATACCTGGATGGGCAGTACCAAAAAGATTGACATTAGCGGAACCTTCATAGCAAAGGTTGGATTTGATTTGAATAAGAAATTTCAAATAAACATAGTCGATAAAACCGCCACCGTCTCTTTGCCCGAACCTCAATTGCTGGCCCTCGAATCGCAACCCGACATTACCTATCGGGATGAGGACGGATTATGGAATTGGGTAAGCCAGGAAGACCGAACAACCGCTACCAATGCTTTTATAAAAGATGCAAGGGCCTATGCCGCGCGGGCCGGTTTTATAAACGATGCCCGCCTGCGGGCCGAAGATCAAATTCGCAGTGTGTTGGCACCGCATGTAGATAAGGTTGTGTTTCAATATCAGGTTGCCATTCCTGAATTGGAATAAATTGGCAAGCCCCAATCAATTCGATTGCACTAAATTTTTCCGGGGTAAATCGTAGAACCTGTATTAATGATCAGGATTTTTGAATCTTTGGGAACTTCATCGCGCATTTGTAAGAGCAATGCCAGGCCTGCCATGCCGGATGGTTCGCACCGAATCGATTGTTTTTTGCAATGTCCATTGCCTCCTCCACAAAATTCTCGTCCACATCTAAAATACCCGATAGGTTTCCGATGCGTTCGTTTTGAATTAAGGAGTTGATATAAAACTGGTAATCGTCCAGCGAAGGCAGGTAATACGAAAAGAGTTTATCCAGGCGCGAGTTGGCATCGCGGGTGGTAGCGCCCATAAAATTGCATTCGTTAATCTTCCGGATGTCACCCAAAAAACGAGGATCGTGTTTGTAAATACTGTTATTAAACTCGCGTTCGGCTATAATTAAGATATTCACAAACAAATCGCCCGTACCAAATGGCACAAAACAATAATCCGGGTTTTCGTTCAGCACTTCGTACGAAAGCCAATCGTAATAGTTATCGTTAAACCGATCCAGAATTTCGCGATAGGTAATATCCACCCCTTCTTTGTTATTGGTAAGTTCCTTGATTTCCTTACCCGTAAGGGAACGGGCGCTTAAATCCGTTTCATACACTTCGCAACCCATTTGCCGCAGCGATTCTTTGATATTTGTACTGATACGGGTATCCATCAACACTTTTAGTTTGGTGTTTACCTTGTACAGATTAAAAAAATGTTGAATAGCCGCAGCGGCACTACCCGATGATATAATGGATACCTCTTTAATATTATATCGTTTGGCTTTAATCAAAACTTCCCACGCCATACGGGCCTTGTGTGTTCCTGTAGGATTTGTACTTTCATCCTTCAACCATACGTTGGTAAAGCCAGGTACATCGATTCGAAACGTATTGGATGCCGGAAACCGGGGTTCATAAAACGGCCGGGGCGGAAATTCCGGTTTGGATGGGTCGTTGAGGGATGGCACATACAATCCGTCAATGGCAGTATCGCTGGTGCGGGCCTGCTCATCATCAATCTGTTCTTTAATCAGATCAAGTTCCTTTTTCGAAAGTTTTTCGAGAAGCACATTGGCAACTTTTGCTGCAAACGAATCCACATTGTTTGTATCAATTGCTTTGATGGGCTCTTGTTCTACGGAATCTTCATCACCCCCATCTACCAATGCTTTGAATTTTTCAGCAAACCGATCGGCTATCAAGGCGTTCCAATCCTGTTGATTTTGGGTGGCAAACAACGCCAGCAAATTGCGCAGCGATTGTGTGGCTCCGGGCGGACTTTTTAAATTAAAAGCTCTACGCAATAAGTCCTCTGATGGACCTTGCGGATAAGCAAGCGAGAGTTGCGGATCGAGTGAAGGTGTGTTCTTGACAAAATCCTTTACTGCCCTCTGCAATCCATGAATAAAACTCCAGCGCCCGGTTCCTACCGACTCATGATAACCCGTACGTGCCAGTTGCTCGCGGATCAGGTCCAGAATTTCTTTAGGGATTCGTTTGGCCGATGCTTTTTTCATATCAGAATTAAAAATTCGTGGTACGTGTGCACAATAACAACCCGTTGGCAGAATTATTATCCACCAATACTTAATTTATTCAACCGGTGCAGTGGGTTTATCCGAAACTGCTGGCTCCGAAGCCAGTACCTGGTCCGGTTCTGAAGCAACCTCTGTCTTTTTCACTTCTTCCTTAAAGAATTTTTTTTGTGAGAAAAGTATGATTACCACCCCAATAAAAATGGAGGAGTCGGCAATGTTAAACACCGGACTGAAAAACTCAAAGTATTCGCCACCCACCAACGGCACCCACGATGGCCACTGAAAATGGAACAATGGGAAGTAAAGCATGTCAATTACCTGGCCGTGAAACCACGGAGTTGGAACATCCTGGGGCGCATTGTTTAAATATACTCCGTAAAATGTACTGTCAATTACATTGCCAATAGCACCACCCAGAATAAGTGCCAGGCAAACCAGAAATCCTGGGTGCGCCTTTTTTTGCACCATTTTAATTAAGTAGTAGCTTATTCCAATCATAGCACAGATGCGGAAGATGGTAAGCGCCAGTTTGCCAAACTCACTCTCCCACCGGATACCGAATGCCATGCCCGGGTTGAGGAGGTAGTGTAAACGAAACCACGTTCCGATTACGTTTATCTCCTGATGAATGTACATGTTATGATACACCAGCAATTTGCTGGTTTGATCGATGACGATTATCGCCAACGCTATCAAAAAGAACTTTGCATATTTCATGAATGTGCGCTTCCGTTTACCGTAATCTTCAACTTAATAACATACTCATCCATTTCCACTTCGGTAGAATCTATAACAGACTCTTTCAATTCCATGGTAAGGGCCTGCGTTTCTGTTTGAATATACTCCTTGTGTTCTGATAAAGCTGACGTAATCAGTTCACCGTTTTTCTCAACTTCGATTTTAATCTTATCCAACACCTCAAGCCCCATGTCCTTGCGCAAATTCTGCACGCGGTTTACAAAATCGCGGGCAATGCCTTCGCGCTTCAGTTCATCCGTTAACGTAATATCCAGTGCAACGGTTAACCCATTTTCTGATGCAACCGACCAACCCGGAATATCTTCTGATGAGATGAGTACATCCTCCAGTACTAAATCAAAACCCGCCTTACTTATTTTACCTTGCTTTTCAATAGCTTGAATATCCATTTGTGTAAACGTGCCGATTACCGCTGAAACTTCCTTCATGCGGGGGCCATATTGTTTACCCAGGCGGGCAAAGTTGGGCTTCACCTTTTTCACCAACAACCCCGAGGCATCGTCTATATATTGAATTTCCTTTACGTTTACTTCGGCTTTGATCATGTTTTCCACACTCCGCACGCGTTGTGCAAACTTTTCGTCCAATACTGGCAGCAAAATTTTTTGTAATGGAGTACGCACCTTCACCTTGCTGTTTTTACGCAACGAGTGAACCAGCGAACAAATACGCTGCGCATAGTCCATCGACTTCTCCAGTTCTTCGTCTCTGCGCGCTGCCGATGCCTTTATCAACAACGTGTGGTGAATGGACTCGTATTGCAGGGGCGTATTAAACTGCCTGGCCCGCTGGCGAATGTTATCGGTAAGGTTTTTATACAACCACTCGCTAAAGAATGGAGCAATGGGCGCCATTAATTGAGCGGTTACCATCAAGCACTCGTACAAGGTTTCGTAGGCTGCTTTTTTATCTAATGAAAGTTCACCCCGATTGGCCGGCTGCCAGAAACGCTTCCGGTTTAAGCGCACATACCAATTGGAAAGATGGTCGTTTACAAATTCCTGAATAGCCCGGGCCGCTTTGGTGGGCTCGTACTCTGCATACGCAGCTGTTACTTCTTCAATTAAAGACTGCTCTTTGGTAATAATCCATTTATCCAGCGGGGCAAGTTTATCAAATGGCACATTGTTCATTTCGTCTTTTACAAAGCCATCGATGTTGGCGTATAATACAAAGAACGAATAAGTGTTGATTAGTGTACCAAAGAACCTGCGTTGTGTTTCTTCTACTCCTGCAAAATCGAATTTAAGGTTATCCCACGGAGGTGCGTTTTCCATCATATACCAGCGCACCACATCCGGACCATACTTGGCAAGCGCATCGAACGGGTTAACCACGTTGCCTTTGCTCTTGCTCATTTTGTTACCACTCTTATCCAGCACGAGGCCATTGGAGATTACGTTTTTAAACGATACACCTCCATTGCCCACTTTTTTGTTTACGGCTTTTATCTCCTCGCTGCTTTCGCTTAGCATCACCGCTATGGCATGAAGGGTAAAGAACCAACCGCGGGTTTGATCCACCCCTTCGGCAATAAAATCGGCCGGGTAACTCTTTTCAAAAATATCTTTGTTCTCAAACGGATAGTGCCACTGTGCGTAGGGCATGGCACCGCTGTCAAACCACACATCAATCAGGTCGGGCTCGCGATACATCGGTTCGCCCTTGCTGCTTGTTAGAATAATTTCGTCCACGTAGGGTCTGTGTAAGTCATTCGTCCAGGATCCTTGTTCCATCGACTTTTGCATCAACCCTGCCTTGATTGACTTTTCTACTTCCCGTTTCAGATCAGCCTGCGAACCAATACACACTTCTTCCTTACCATCTTTGGTACGCCAGATGGGTAAGGGTGTGCCCCAATAACGCGAGCGCGATAAATTCCAATCCACCAGGTTCTCCAACCAATTTCCAAAACGACCCGTGCCGGTGCTTTCCGGTTTCCAGTTAATCGTTTTATTAAGCGCTACCATTTTATCTTTCAGTGCCGTGGTGCGAATAAACCAGCTATCCAGTGGATAGTACAACACGGGTTTATCGGTACGCCAGCAATGCGGGTAGGTGTGTTCGTACTTCTCTACTTTAAAAGCTTTATTCTCTTCTTTTAAAATGATAGAGATAATCACATCGGTGTTTTTGTAATCCGGATGGCTCTCGTCCTCATTGGTATAATTCTTTACGTAAAAATCATCCGCGCCAAGCGCCTTATGCGTTTTGATGTTATACTTTGCAACACCCGCCTTTAACCCTTCGCCAACTTCAGTAATAAATTTCCCTTTCCGATCTACGGTAGGCATTTCATTGCCGGCATCATCTCTGATTGTAAGAGCGGGCACGCCATTTTGTTTTGCTGCGCGAAAGTCATCGGCACCAAATGTGGGCGAGATATGCACTATCCCTGTACCATCTTCGGTGGTAACAAAATCTCCGGCAATTACCTGAAACGCATTGTTGGCATCGTAGAAGGGTTGAATGTACGGCATGAGTTGTTCGTAGCGAATGCCCAACAACTGCTTACCGGCAAACTCTTGTACAATTGCAAATGGAATGGTTTTATCTCCGGCTTTATAATCTTCCAGTTTCAGGTCTTTATTCTTGTCAGAAAAGTATTTACCCATCAAATCTTTCGCCACTACCACACTAACCGGCTTATGCGTGTATTGGTTAAAGGTGTTCACTTGCACGTAGCTTATCTTTTCGCCTACAGCCAGAGCGGTGTTTGATGGTAGTGTCCAGGGTGTAGTTGTCCATGCAAGAATATAGATATCCGCATCATTCAGTTCGGGATTATCATACTGAATCTTGCGATCCCACAAAAACTCCGACTTCGCATCGCGCTTCACTTTAAACTGTGCTACAATGGTGGTGTCTTTTACATCTTTATAAGTGCCCGGTAAATTCAATTCGTGCGAACTTAATCCTGTACCGGCTGCCGGTGAGTAAGGCTGAATGGTGTAACCCTTATACAACAACTGCTTGTCGTACAATTGTTTTAAAATCCACCAGAGCGATTCGATGTATTCCTTTTCGTAGGTGATGTATGGATTTTCCAGGTCAACCCAATATCCCATTTTGATGGTCAGGTCGTCCCACTGATCCTTATACTTCATTACCGTTTCGCGGCACTTCTTGTTGTAATCCTCGATGGAGATTTTCTTGCCAATGTCATCTTTGGTAATGCCAAGTTCTTTTTCAACTTGTAATTCTACTGGCAACCCGTGTGTATCCCACCCTCCTTTCCGTTTTACCTGGTATCCTTGCAGCGTTTTAAAGCGGCAGAAAATATCCTTAACGGTGCGGGCCATTACGTGGTGAATGCCCGGAGTTCCGTTGGCCGAAGGCGGGCCCTCATAAAAGGTAAAACCATCGGCACCTTTGCGCACATCTACCGACTTCTCAAAAATTTTCTCTTTCTTCCAGAATTCCAGTATTTCTGTGGCCACCTGGGCCAGATTCAAGTCTTTTGTTTCTCTGTATTTACTCACGGTTACCCAAAATAAGGCCGCAATTTAGGACATTTTAGGGATTGGGCATTGGCAAATTGCGCATTCAGAATAAGGGATATGAGGCTTGGGGATTAGGCCTGGCTGAGTTTGAACCTCAGCAAAAGGAAGACGAATGGAATTATGAAGCCGGGGGCTTATTTACTCAGCCGATCCCATCCGATCGTGAATTCTGATCTTATTGATATCGATGGCTTCATCATCCTGCTCTCCGTAAAATGAGCTATCAAAATCATCAATGGGTAATCGATTGGTTGTTTTCCGGGGCTTATCAAAAGTCATAATCAGGGCCGGCAACAAAATCAGGTTGGTAAACATCGAAATGATTAATGTAGTTGATGTAAGCAGGCCTAATGCCACTGTACCCCCAAAATCGCTAAAAGCAAAAATGATAAACCCGGCAAATAATAACCACCGAAGTATAAATAATACTCTTGCCGGTTTCGAGAATACTTTCGCTTACT
>LNFR01000104.1 GCA_001567185.1 Bacteroidetes bacterium OLB12 | reverse complement strand
CTGTATGGTATCCGTAGGCGATGCAATCGGGTTTGAAATATTGGCATTGCTTAAACCCGTAGGCGGAAACCAGTTGAAGAACGTTCCGCCGGTAGCCTGTAACTGCGTTGATGCACCCTGACAGATAACCAAATCGGGACCGGCATTGGTTTCCGGAAAAAAATCAACCTGAATACGGACAGATTCTTCCAGCACACAGCCTTGGGGTCCGGTTACAGAAACATTAAAAATGGTGGTTTGCTGTGGAGTAGCAACCGGATTTGGAATGTTGGGATTATTCAAATCCTGGGGTGGAGACCAAACATACTCAAATCCACCTGAGGAAGACAATTGAATGGAAGTTCCCAAACAAATGGTATCCGGATCACTGATGCTTATACTGAAATCAACTACCGGTACGGTAACCTGTACCGTATCGGAACCGCACTGGGCCGAGCCGATCACCGTGTAAGTGGTAGTTACCGCCGGAGACACCGTTGGATTGGATATATTTTTGTTCGCCCTGAGGCAAACCGGCCGCAGGAACCATTGATAATTCGTTGCTCCGGTGGCGTTTAGTTGTATTGAGGTACCCGGGCAAATGGTATTCACCGGATCAATTATGGCATCGGGAGGCGGAATGATGGTAATTTGTGTGGTTGCCGTATCTGATGGAATACAGGCTGCCTGTTGGGTTGCAATGAGCGTTACGGTATAGGTGCCGGGAACCGTATATGTATGCTGAGAATTATAGGTATTCGCTGAAGCGCCATCACCAAAAAGCCATATAAAACTGGTACCGCCCGTACTTTCGTTGATAAAACTCACATTCGTACCCACACAAACCTGAGGTGGTACGTTAGGGCTGATAATCGCCGTATAATCTGACACGTCGAATTTTATGAGAGCAAGATTGCAGTTCGTGCTGTTGTTTGTTGTACTGTATGCATCAGAGGTTACAGGAAGCGTACTTCCTCCGCCACATCCCGCACAGATTGCTTGGTAAACTATCCCGTCCTTATCAAAACGGCTTGTGCCCCCGTCAACGTGTTCAGGAGTGGAGCCGCCAAAATACGTTCCATAGTGCAGACCTTCTGCATCTTCTTTAAATACCACAAGGTAAAAATCACTGCCATTCGTATTGCTCTGAAACGCATTGGGTGTCAGGGGCATTCCGAGTACATTACCTCCCGGTGTATTGGTTGTTCCGCCCCAACCCGCAATGTAAATATAGTTGCATACATCCACCAAAAAGGCAGATGGAACCAAATTAAATGTTGCACCGCCTTGGTTTGCACCAAAACAGGTTGACATGATGGTGGTAGTGAGGGCCGGATTCATTTTATGAACAAACTGTCCGGTGCCGGGATTGGAATAAACCGTTCCGGAAGGGCCGGCCTGGATAGGATAACCGCCAATGCTTTGTCCGGTCACAAACACGTTATCAAAACCATCTAACTGTACAAAAAAAGTTTGGTTATAGTTTGCCGTACCAATATAGGTACAGGCCGAAATGGCATTCCCTGCTTGGTTAAGCCGAACCAGATACCCATCCATATTTCCGCCATAGGCCGGATTTACAACACCCGGCGTTACGGGTAAATTTGGACTTTCGGTTCCCCCGCAGAAATATACTTCACCGGCAGAATTCAGCTGAATTCCGTAGCCGGAATCATCTAAAAAGCCACCAAAATAGCTGGAAAAGCCAAGCGCGGTTAAGCCGGGGTTTAATTCAAAAACAACAGCATCGGTTAACCCCCCTCCATATCCAGGCTGAAAAGGATTTAAGGTAGGAAAATTGGAACTGGATGTAGAGCTGGTCACATAAATATTATCCTGATTATCAACTACAACTTCTCCCCTGAACTCATCACTATAATTGAAACTAAGGTTGGCTCCTAAATTGTGTCCGTCATTTCCAGTACCGCCAATGTAGGTGCTGCCAAGGATTCCTGTGCCGGCAGCATTTAGTTTGGTAACAACAATATCACTTCCACTATTATATAGAGCCAAACCCCAATAGGAAAGGGCTGCTCCCCCGTTAAACCTGTATCAAAAGCATTGGCTGAAACCGGATAATTGGTTGAGCCGGTATTTCCCATTATAATCAAGTTGTCTTGGGAATCAACAACCATGGAATGCGGCATCTCTGGACCATTTCCGCCAATGAATGTTGAAAAAAGCAAATTTGTACCAGTTGACCCAAATTTACTTACCGAAATGTCCAGATTTCCTCCCCCAAAATTGGTTTGAAAAAGCCCCGGCAGATAAAGGATATCCGAAACCGAACGCAATTCCGCCGGCATAACCGTTGCCTTGGTTATCGTAGGTGGCCGTGTAGCCCCAATTGTCGGAAGTAGCACCCGTGAATGAAGAAAAAATAAGTACCGGATCTATCACCAACTCCCGGCTGGAATCATATCCTTCAGGAAGTTCAAAACTGATTTCGCTTTTCTTTATTTTGTAAACACAGCGTATTTCTTTTTTGCCCCCGTCGGATTCCTGAAAAGCAAAGGGTTTGAGTTCAACGGCTTTACCTAATGAGGTTTCTAATTCTAAATTACCCTCTTTCAATGCAAGGGATTGAATGCCTTCATATTTCCAACGGATTTTTTTCACATCGGCACCGGGTTTTACAATCAGGTCATACTTAATATTGTGGCCGTGTTTTTTGATTCGGAGGTCTATTCCAACATACAGTTCGCGGATGATTAATTCTTCATATTCCCGTACACCTGATTTCCAGCGCGATTCATCGTTTCCGATAAAATAATTCAAATAATGGACAGAGGGATACAGTTTTTCGGTAAAGGATTTTTCGTTGGCGCCCAAAAATTTCATCCGGTAGGCGTGGTGCTGTAATTTTTCTGGTCCAGAGAAGGGTTTGCGGTCATGGGCTGCTTCTAAAAATTCCGACCAGGTTTCACCATCCCAAGCATGAAAAAGGATGGCATTTTTTTCAATAAACAATTGGGAGGCCGGACCGCTGCTTTTAAAGTAAAAGGGCTCTTCCCATTGACCTAAATTTTCTACAAAACCCTGAGCAATAAGATTATACTGCGCAATTAAGAACAATACAACAAGGCTCAAAATGGATTTTATATTTTTGATAAATGCCAATGAATAAAGAGTTTAAGCAATAAAAGTACGGTAAAACGTACAAACAACAAAAAGCATTGTTGTGTTCAGTGAAATAAGAGAAAGATTATTTAAACAGTTCAACCCATTCTGCAAAACTGAGCTTCTTCATGGGCAGGTATTTGCCGTTGGGCAAGGTAATGTTTTGTGTTTCCGTCTCTACAACTTCAGAAACCACAACAGGCTCAACCAATACTTCTTCGGGTTTACCCTCATCCATGGAATCCATTTCAACTTCCTGAACGAATTGTGCGTGTTCTTCAACAGAGGGTTCAGTTTCCTCAACTACCTGAATTTCATCGGGTTTAACCGGTTCTGTTTCTGGCAAAACGGGCTCTGCTATTTCTGAAACAGGCGAATAAATAAGCTCATTTTCAGGAGACTGCTTACTTTCCTCAACCGGCTTTTTAGCTTCAATTTTAGGTAAAACAACCGCTGGGCCGGAAGGAACCTGCTTTCGGATTTCCTCTAGGCGCTTTCTGATTTCATCCAGTTTGTCAACCGGATTTTCAGCGGCAATTTTATCGGTGTAGGTTTTAATATCCTTCGGGTCTTCAACCGGTTTGGGTATCACTTCCTCAACCGGTTTTATTTCAACCGGAACAGGTTCTATCTTAACTTCCACCTTTTCGGCCACGGGTTCAGGCTGAATAGCAACTTCCTCCTTTTTTACCGGTTCGGCTTGAACCGAAGGTTTGAATTTATCCTCGGCCGGAGTAGAGACGGGTAATTTTGCATCTTCCGTTTTTACTGAAGGTATTGCGGATGCCAAGGCTGCTTTTTTGATGTTTCTGCTGCGTCGGACTAACACAATCACAACAATGAGAATCACGAATAAAATAACCAGGCCTACTAAGCCCAAAATGGCGTACATTAATATTTCCTGGTCTTTTTCCAGGTCTCCGGTTATTTGAAACTGCTGCTTGAACATTGCGTTAATCACAGCCCAAAAATACAAGAACAATTTGTAAATCCACTATAAAATAAGCTTTGCTATTGTATAAAAATCAATCCGGTGGAACTGGCACAAAAAAAAGACTGCCTTTAGCAAGACAGTCTTTTTCAAAAATGTATGTCGGATACTAGCGAACCGCCAGTTTCTTGGATATAATGCGTTTTCCGGCCACTTGAACCGAATATACATAAACACCCGGACGAAGATCTGTAATGTCGAGCGCCAAGGTTTGGCTTCCTGCATTCAAACGAACAGTTTTAACTGTTTTCCCTGTGATATCGGTTACCATTAACTGGCCTTCACCCTGAATATTGTACTTGATGTTCACCATGCCGTTGGCCGGATTTGGGAAGGCAGAAAGCATTACCGACTCAGCTGTATTTTCTGCAACTGAAGCTGTTAAACATGCACCATAATAAGCACGCACGGTAACAAACTCAGCCGAATTTTGCGCATTATAAATAATGTACGTTACACAAAGGTCACCGCTGGTTCCCTGCAAATTATTGAATGTACCGTAGAATGTGCTGTCGGTTGCTCCGGAGGCTATGTTTACAATCCCGTTTGGACTGTCTTGCACTGCCGGATAACAGAAACCATCGATACAAATCGTATTGTTAAAACCGGCGGGCATCTGCACATTTTCGCGACGAATCATCACTTCCGCTGCCTGAGATCCGTTGTTTTTGATTTTAAACTTGAGGTCAACCAAACTGCCCTGCGCGGTTGGTACTGATGGAACACTATAGAAACCATTAGTTACATCCACACCGTTATTATCCAGTATCTGAATATCAAAGGTTTGAGCAAAAGAAGCGACAGTAGAGAATAAAACTGCCAGTAAAATGTAAACTTTTTTCATGTTTTTTGACCGTTATCTGAATCAAATGTAGCAAAATGTCGGCCAAACTCATGCTGCTTTAACCAAATTTTAAATTTTTGTGGCAATTCGTACTTGAATTGTTTAGCAATGCAATGAAGTATCTATTTGATAATCTATCCTTTAAGCGAAAATCATACAAAGTAAATAAAAATAGTTTAAA
>LNFR01000103.1 GCA_001567185.1 Bacteroidetes bacterium OLB12 | reverse complement strand
CCGGATATACAATGATGCGTAAATAAAATTTTCATAACTTCCCTCGCAAATAAAACCTATCGATGAGAAACCTGATTTTGGTAGCTGTACTATTCGCTGCCTGCACCGCAAAAGAAGCTAAAGTAATTGGTACAATTGAGCGGCTCGATCCTGCCCTCGATGCCCTGGTAAACAAAGATGCAGCCATTGAAGTACTGGCTGAAGGCTATGAATGGAGTGAAGGCCCGGTGTGGATTGAAAAGGAAAACATGCTGCTGTTTTCAGATGTTCCAAAAAACATTGTGTATAAATGGACAGAAGGCCATGGCGCGGAAGTTTACCTGACTCCTTCCGGTTTTACAGGCACCACCACCACCAGCAACGAACCGGGTGCTAATGGTCTGGTTTATTACAACGACTCCCTGTTTCTTTGCCAGCATGGCGATCGGAGGATTGCCCGGATGAATGCTCCCTTACACACCCCTGCAGCAACCTTTACAACCCTTGCAGCCACCTTTAACGAAAAGCGTTTCAGCAGCCCCAACGATGCCGTTATGAATAGTAACGGAGAGTTGTTTTTTACCGATCCTCCTTACGGATTAGCCAAACATGAAAACGATTCTGAAAAGGAACAACCTTATAATGGGGTTTATAAAGTAACCAAGGGGGTTGTTTCCTTGCTTGTAGATTCACTCACCAAACCAAACGGGATTATTGTAATGCCCGATCAGAAAAAAAATTATTGTTGCCAATTCCGATCCGGAAAAAGCAACCTGGTATGAATTTGAATTGGCTGAGGATGGCACCGTATCAAAGGGCCGTATTTTTTATGATGCAACCCGTAACCTGGCTACCGATAAAGGAGTGCCCGATGGCCTAAAGGTTGATCGAGCTGGAAATATTTATGCCAGCGGCCCCGGAGGCATCTGGATATTTAATTCGGCAGGCACTGTGTTGGGAAAAATAAGGCTAAGCGAACTGGTCTCTAACTGTGCGCTTTCGCACGATGAGAAAACCCTGTACATTACTGCCGATATGTACTTGCTTCGGATAAAACTCAGAAAGTAAATGGAAGTCTGGATAACTGTGTTAGGGTGGATTGGCTCGGTGGCTGTTATTGCCGCGTATGCGCTTAACAGTTTACAAAAGATTAAATCCAATTCAACTGGTTTTCAATTGCTGAACCTTACCGGAGCTGTGCTGCTCATTATTAACAGCATTTTTAAAGAAGCCTATCCGTTTACTTTTATCAACTCTGTGTGGGCCGTTATAGCCCTTGTATCTTTATTCAGAATCAAACTAAAACCTGTTGTGAAATGAAAAAATTTTTGACGCTTATTGCGTTAGGTCTGCTTGGTTGTTCCAACCCTCCTTCTTTCCGGCAGGAAATAGATTCAATTTTTTCATACCTGGACGGCAATACACCGGGAGGCACTGTGTTGATTTTAAAAAATGATTCAATCGCATTTAGCAGTGCTTATGGGTTAGCCGATCTGCAGTCGAAAGAAAAAATAACAACCAAAACGCTATTTAATACCGGCTCCATTTCCAAAACATTTGTTTCGTATGTTATACTCGCCCTGGCACAAGAGGGCAAACTTTCGCTGAATGACAGCATTGCTGCTTACTTTCCAGACTTTAAAAATCCCGCGTTGGCACAACAAGTTCGGGTGCACCACTTATTAACACATACTTCTGGTTTACCCGATAACCGCAGGCAACACCTGGACAGTGTGTTTTTGCTTACTGCAAAAGATCAGGAAAACTTCGACCCAATTAAACTAAATGATTCGCTGAACTTCGAACCCGGCTCGCACTTCGAATATTCTAACCCCGCGTTTAACGGGCTGGCGCTTATTATTGAAAAAGTTACCGGCAACAAATGGCAGGATGAAGTGAAGAACAGAATTTTTGATCCGGCAGGAATGAAAACCAGCACAATTACCGATGGCCCCCACCCAACCACGGGTGTGGCGCATGCCTATTTAAAAAGCAAGACGGGTTTCATTGAAAAAGATTATGGCGAAGAACCAACGTTCGCTGCTGCCGGCAACGGGGGTGTGTGGAGTTCGGTTGAAGAACTTGCTTTGTATGAAAAGGCATTGCTAAATCATACCATCCTCAATGAAGAAATTATTGCAACCTCGCGCACCGTTAAAGAATATCCAAACTGGCAAGATTCTATCCCTCCGTATATTGGGGCAAGTTGGTTTATTGGCCAAACCGAGGAGGGCTATAAGATGATTTACCATACCGGTACACAAGGCGGCTTTTATGGTGATTATGTAAGCATACCCGAAAAGGGAATTCTATACCTGATGCTCTGCAACATTCCTACCCCGCAAGAAGAAAAGAGAGCTGCAGTATTATCGGTATTAAAAAATATAACTGGTTAGATTAAAATCCATTTACGTTGCTGATGCCCTCCACCTATAGTTTTAATCATTTTGTGTTACCCCCCTTACCCATATTATAAAATCATGAAAAAACTTTACACGGTATTTTTAATCGCCCTGGTGTTTCACGCCTATGCACAAACGCCTGATGCTAAACTGATCAAAGAGTTTGACGCGTACATTGAAAAATCGCGCAAGCAATATGATGTACCGGGCCTTGCGGTTGCGTTGGTAAAAGACGGCAAAGTTATTCTCAACAAAGGGTATGGCCTGCGCAACATCAACAAATCCGATGCGGTAGATAATCAAACTTTGTATGCGTGCGCCTCTACCACCAAGGCCATGACTGCTATGTGCATGGCTATGCTGGTAGATGAAGGCAAAGTAAACTGGAACGATCCGGTAATAAAACATCTTCCCGACTTTCAACTATACGATCCGTATGTTACCCGCGAATTGAAAATAAGAGATTTGTTTACACACAACTCAGGTGTAGGCAATGCCGATTTCCTCTGGGGGTCGATCGATCTTCCGGCAGAAGAAGTACTGAACAGGATGAAACTGGTTAAACCCAGCTATTCGCTACGCTCAAGTTTCATTTACCAGAATATTTTCTATCTGTATGCGGGTAAGGTGATTGAAAAACTAAGTGGTTTACCATGGGAGGTTTTTATTCAAAAAAGGATTTTTGATCCACTGGGAATGACGCGCACCTATCCACACCTTGCCATGGTTAAAGATGCCAATCAATCAAGCCCGCACCATTGGGTGGAAGGAAAGATTTTGGTGATTGAGCGTACCAGTGCCGATAACATTGGCCCTGCCGGCAGTGTGTGGAGTTGCGCGGATGACATGAGCAAGTGGGCCATCTGCATGTTGGATAGCAGCAAATATGCCGGGGGCCGGTTAGTAAAACCTGCAACCTGGAAAGAGCTTTTTAAACCACACGTAATTGTACCTGCTCCTGAATTTTACCCCACACAACAACTTACAAAACCCAACTGGACAACCTATAGCCTTGGGTGGTTTCAACAGGATTACAAGGGGAAGAAAATAAACTTTCACACCGGAAGTTTGGCAGGCGAAACCGCCATACACGGGCAACTACCCGACAGTAAACTTGGCATTTATATTTTTGGGAATCTTGATCATGCAGAAGTGCGCCATGCCCTTATGTTTAAAGCCTTCGATGTTTTTGGTTTGGGTGGCACCCGCGATTGGAGTTCGGATATCCTTACCCTTTACAAAAATCTGAATCAACAAAATGAACAGAAGCAAAAAGCTGACGATCTGCAACGCATTAGTAATACTAATCCTTCGCTGGCTCTATCAGAATACACAGGAAAATACACGAGCCCGCTATACGGTGAAGTGGTAGTAACGCTTACCGGCCAAAACCTGAACATAGCAATCAATAATGCAGTAAGCATTCAGGCGGCTCACTGGCATTACGATGTTTTTAGCGGCTGGTATAACAAACGCTGGTGGGGCAAAACCAAAGTTCAGTTTATGCTGGATGCTTCCGGCAAGGCCCGCACCTTGCTTATTGAGGGAATGGATTTTACCCGGGCAGATTAGCTTTACGTACCGGGAACCTCTATTGCGGTAAGATTTTCCACAAACTCTTTATCCATTCTGATAAAAGTAGTGGGTGAAAAGTAATTCTGTTTTAGCGATTTGAATTTTGGCACTACCTGCATAATCTTCTTGGCCTTTTCGCGCTTGGCCTCGCTGGTAGCAATTTTTAAAATCTTTAAAAACAGCAATACATTTTCGCATTCATCTTTACCAAACAAACGGATTTGTCTTTGAATGCTGCTGGTAAGCTGATTAAACAATTCAAAATCCTTTAGCATACAATATTGCAGAGCCAGAATTGCCTTTACTTCCATGTGTACAAACGGAAAGCGCTTCAGGCTAACATCATTCAGCAAGCCGTTAATCAGTTTGGCTGCTTCTTCAAATCGCCCTGCATAATAACAGCCTAACGCCCGGTACACCACATGAATGGTATGGCGGGGCACGTCTAAAGTATCTGCTTCTATATCCTCAAACAGATTTTCGTTTTCGGCATAAATTTCCTTTTCGGTATTCAGGCGCAGGTGCCGTTCCATTTTGGTAATAAGAAAACGAGCTGCAAACGTATAGAAAGGATAGTTGATAAGCAGGCTTGTGGCTGCATCGTTTACTTCTTCAAAACTTTTCTCAACCTGGTGGAAAACACCGTAATGGTTATAATACTCCAACTTCAGAAATTCAAAGATCAGGTTGAGGTGATAGTACAGCGGATCAAGATTATATGTATCAAATATTTTCTGAACATGTCTGAAAATATCTTCGATCGACTCGCCATCGAGGTGTTGGTTATCATCGGGCTCAACAAAAAGGCGATGAAATACCTGCATGCAGCTTTGGTACACATACAGCCGGTGCGATTCGTAAATCCGCGCCACATTTTGCATTTCTTTCATTAAAAGCGATAACCCCAGTTTCTCGGTATCATCGTTCGACATGAAATAGCTGCCGTATTTTTTTAAAATATTCGGCCAGCAAATCTTCGGCTTTATCTACTGCCAGCATGTAGGCCACATGCCGGTTATACAATTGCGAATACTGAAAATGATCGGGCGAGTGGATGTGCAGTTTCTTCAACGATTTATAAATAACCGTAAGCTCATTGGCCAGGTCATAATCCAGCAGTTCCTTCTCAAGTTTTTTAAGGGTAGCAATGGTAATCGTGCGTTTCTTGGTAAAAAGCACTTCATTCAGGTTAGCCACCTTGCGCAAAATATCGGTGCGCGGGCTCTCCATTTGCCGCAATAAATGCTCTTCTATTTTCTGGTTTAACCGCGACCGCAGAGTATAGTAGGCATTGGCATTTACCTCCAATTCTACCATAATCTTGCTATCCGATAACTGCCGCTCGCGCAAGGCTTTCAGCAAATGGGCCGACTTCTCGGCATTGCTTTCACTCAACGAGTCGTAAATGGATTTGTAATCGGAATCAGAAAGTTGCTTAACAATGTTCTTTAACTTCGCCATTACTTAAGGGCTGTTAGACCGCAAAAGATACAAATTTAACAGGTCTCTACAACCATATAGCTTCATTTTGACTGCTGGGTTATGTACAGGCATGGGGTTGCTTTTTGCTTGAAAGGTTACATAACTTGGCCTGCCAATACGGTTTTCTAAACTGCACGCGTATGAAAAAAGTCCTGATTCTGTTTCTGATTATTACCCCGCTTGTTGTTCCAGCCCAGAGCCTGCGGTGGGCCCCGGAGGTAATGCATATTTTCGTGTAGAAGGAGGCGAGCTAATCCGCTACACGTTGCCGGCCAACACCAAAACCACATTTGTAACCAGGGCCAACCTTACGCCCCAGGGGGCATCGCAAAGTTTGCGCATCCGTAACTATGCCTTTTCGCAAGATCAAACCAAGCTCTTAATTTATACGAATACCCAAAAAGTATGGCGCCTGGATACCCGGGGAGATTATTGGTTGCTTGACTTGAATACAAAAGTTTTAAAACAAATCGGGGTATCCCGGCCGGCATCATCGCTTATGTTTGCCAAACTTTCGCCTGATGGTACGCAGGTAGCCTATGTAAGCGAGCAAAATATATTTGTAGAAAACCTTGCCACGGGCGATGTAAAGGCTATTACTACCAATGGCAACCGAAAGTTGATTAATGGAACTTTTGATTGGGCATACGAGGAAGAATTTGCCTGCCGCGATGGGTTTCAGTGGAGCCCCGATAGCAAACATCTTTCATTCTGGCAGGTAGATGCCCGCCAGATTCGGGATTTTTATATGATCAACAATACCGACTCGGTATATTCAAAAATTATTCCGGTCGAGTACCCCACAGCCGGCCAAACTCCTTCGCCCGTGCGAATTGGTGTGGCTGAAATTAACTCGGGCCATATAACCTGGCTTGCCCTTCCGGGCGATGCGAAACAAAACTATGTACCCCGAATGGAGTGGAACAATGCCAGCGAAATTCTGGTACAACAACTCAACCGAAAACAAAACGAAAGCAATATTTTTTCATGTAATCCGGCAACGGGAAAGGCCACCCTGATCTATACCGAAAAAGATGAAGCCTGGATTGATCTCTACACTCCGTGGGAGAATGTGTATGCCCTTGATTTCCGGCATTACTTCCGCTGGTTAAAGGGTGGTAAAGAATTTCTTTGGATGAGCGAAAAAGATGGGTGGCGTCATGCATACCGGATTTCCAGGGATGGCACCGCAGAAACACTCATTACAAAAGGTAATTACGATGTAATGGACATTCGCTTAATCGATGAAAAGAATAACCTGTTATATTTTCTGGCTTCTCCGGACAATGCCACGCAAAAATATTTATATAAAACACGGTTAGATGGAAAAGGGGAAGCCGTAAAAGTTTCGCCTGCCGCACAAGTGGGCACACACGATTACTCCCTATCGCCCACAGGCCAGTTTGCCACGCACACATTTAACAACCACTTTACAAAACCAGTAACCGAATTGATTGCTTTACCGCGACACACCGCCCTAAATGAAAAAGAAAGCATACAGGCAAAACTGGCAAGTGCCACACAACCCAAAACCACCGAATTCTTCAAAATAAAAACAGAAGAAGGTGTGGAAATGGACGGGTGGATGGTGAAGCCCACCTCCTTTGATGCAACCAAAAAATATCCGGTGGTATTTTATGTTTACACTGAGCCCTGGGGTGCCAACGTGCACGATACGTTTGGTGTGAGTGATAATTTTTTATTCACCGGCAACATGGCCGAAGAAGGCTACATCTATATATCGATTGACAACCGCGGAACCCCGGCCCCCAAGGGACGTGACTGGCGCAAAAGTATTTATCGTAAAATTGGTTTGGTAAATATTAAAGATCAGGCATTAGCTGCGAAAGAAATTTTGAAATGGCCGTTTGTTGATGCCGACCGGATAGCCGTTTGGGGTTGGAGTGGCGGTGGCTCAGCCACCCTTAACCTGATGTTTCAATATCCGGAAATTTATAAAACCGGTATTGCCGTAGCCGCAGTAGCCAACCAGCTAACCTACGATAACATGTACCAGGAGCGTTACATGGGGCTACCGCAGGAAAACCTGCAAGACTTTATCAATGGCTCGCCCATTACCTATGCCAAAAACCTGAAGGGCAATTTACTTTACATACATGGCACAGGCGATGATAACGTGCATTATGCCAATGCCGAAATGTTGGTGAATGAGTTAATCAAACACGGTAAGCAATTTCAATTTATGGCTTACCCCAACCGCTCGCACGGAATAAGCGAAGGAGAAGGAACTTTTGAACACCTGGCCACTTTGTATTCTGACTACTTAAGGAAACATTGCCCTCCGGGGCCTCGGTAAAGATGATAGCTGTAATGGGTTAGTTTACGGGGGGAACCCCATTTCAAATTAACCTGGCTACTTCTTCCAACCCGGTCCCCTCACCACTCTTCCGGGTTTAGCTCCTGTATGCTCACCATCCTTCAATACCGGTGTTCCATTCACCAACACATGCACCATACCCGTACTGTATTGATGCGGGTTTTCGAACGTAGCATGATCCTGAATTTTTTCCGCATCGAAAATCGCGATGTCGGCATAATACCCGGGTATTAGGGAACCCCGCTTTTTTATTTTAAGGTTTGAGGCAGGAAGGGAGGTTAGTTTTCGAATGGCCTCTTCTAAAGGAATAACTTTTTCATCGCGCACATATTTACCCAACAAGCGCGCAAAGTTTCCATACGCACGCGGATGTTCGCTTGATTTCAAAAACACTCCTTCTGCCGAGGGTGAACCGGCATCCGAACAAAAACTTACGTAGGGCAACGCGATCTGGCGTTTTACATTCTCCTCACTCATCATAAAATAAGCAGTACCCACACGGGTGCTGTCGGTTATCACTAAATCCATAGCGGTTTCTTCCGGGCTCTTTCCATAAATTTCAGAAACCTCCGCTAATGTTTTTCCGATAAAGCGTTTCAGTGAGTCGTTGGCAAAATCCAGTAACAACACCCGGTCGGGCCCTCCGGCCATCAACAAAAGATTTTCCCATTTGTCAGAGGGTTTACGCATTTCGTCCAAAGCCTGCTTCCGGATTTTAGGATCTTGCAAACGCTTTATCCACACTTTAATACCACCTTCCTGCACCCAGGGTGGCATGGTAGCATCCAGGCCGGTAGCACCAGCAATGTACGTGTACATATCGGCTGTAATCTTTGCTCCTGATTTATTTGCCCGATCAATTAAAGCCATTACTGAATCGAGTTTATTCCAATTCTCGCGCCCGGCCATTTTCAAATGGTAAATTTCTGCAGGCAAGCTGGCCTCGCGTGCAATACGAATGGTTTCATTCACGGCCCCATAAATATTATTGCCTTCGCTGCGCATGTGTGTAATGTACATGCCTCCATACTCGCCTGCCACTTTACACAACGCAATCAGTTCTTCTGTGCTTGAATAATTAGCCGGTGCATAAATTAATGAAGACCCAACCCCCAATGCACCATCCTCCATGGCTTGCTTTACGAGTGCCTTCATGCGATTTAGTTCCTCTTCATTGGGCAACCGGTTGGCATATCCCAACTCATGAATGCGCAATGTAGTAGCTCCCACAAAAGAGGCAACGTTTGGTGCCACGCCCCTTCTTTGCAATGATTCCAGGTATTCATTTAGTGTTGTCCAGTCAATATCAAATTTCCATTCGGGGTTTCGTTTCATAACAGCCCGCATATTGGCTTTCATGTCTTCATTTAGCGGCCCCATGCTCTCTCCTTCACCAAACACTTCCAGTGTTACACCTTGCCGGATATCTGCCTGCGACTTTCCATCTATGATAAGTGTTTCGGTTGCCCAGCTTAACATGTTAATGAACCCGGGCGCAACAGCCAGGCCCGCTGCATTGATTTCCGTTTTGCCTGTGGCACCTGAAAGATCACCGATAAAAGCAATTGTATCTGCATTAATGCCCACATCACGGGCCACTCCGGGGCTACCCGAACCATCATATACTGTACCTCCACGAATAACGATATCAAATTTTTGCGTTTGACAAGCTGTAACCAGCAGGAACAGGAGCAGAAGGGCAGGTAGTGTTTTCATAGGTTATGAGTTTGCAGATTGAAGCGGATAAAAATAATTCATAATATCTTAAACAACAGGATATCTAAAAGTAGATTTTAAGGCAATGCGTTTTCCGGTTTGCTGCGAGGCACGGGTGGCTTCCATCACTTCCAGCACATGCAAGGCATGCTCGGCTGCAATTAACGGTTCATTGCCTGTTGCCAGGCTTTGTGAAATTACCGATGCGCCCTCCTGCCACACATACGAACCCGTATCAGTTGCTTCGCGCCTGGTATTTTCATGATCGTGTGTGGCTACATCCACACCAAAAGGTGCCCAATCGTAACCGATCAATTGCAGGTTGCCGTGCGTTCCCCAAATGGAAATGGTAGGTTTATCCTGGCCTGATCCTTCATGACCGTACGGATCAAAATAATTAAATCCACATTGCACATGCGATAAAATGCCATTGCCATGATCCATTAATACCATGGCATTATCTTCAGCCACCACTTTTATTTTTCCTTTATTGTCAACCGTGCGTTCGGGAGTAACAATGCTGGTCATTCCCATAACGGATTTAGCCGGCCCCAATAATCCCGTTAGGGTAGCAATGTTGTACACCCCTAAATCAGGCAGGCTGCCACCGCCTTGTTCATAAAAGAAGGCCGACCAGGTGGGGCCGAGATGACCATAATGTGCATGTGCTGCTGATACTTTGCCAATTTTTCCTTGTTGAATCATGCGCGACATGTGTGCAAACTGCGGGCTGTTTACTACGGCTGGTGCACCCCAAATACGCACACCTTGTTGTTTGGATAAATCCAGCAAAGCTTTTCCTTCGGCATAGGTATTGGCCATTGGCTTTTCACTCCATACATGTCTTTTCTTTAGCAAAGCCAACTTGTTAAGGCGACCATGTTCCTGCATGTCGGTAAGATTTACGAGCAGATCGAAAGGAGCCCCCGCCAGTTGCTGATCGATATGAACATAATAATTCGGCACTTTGTATTGTGCGGCTGCGGCCTTTGCCCTTTCGGGGATGATGTCGCACACACTTACTAACTCCACGTAGGGAGATTTGGAAAGGTGCGGCAGGTACATACCCGACACACTTCCACACCCAATCAAGCCAATCTTAACCTTTCGTGTTTGAAAAAGTTCGGCTCCGTTTGTAATGAAAGGGGCCAGCATACCGGCCATCATTAGTTTAGCACTACGATCCAGAAACTGAAGCCGGGAAATCTTCTCTTTCATTTGTTTCTATTATTTAGTGGAAGGTAAGTAAACTTGCCGACAACCCGAAAAAGAATATGGCCAATGGTGGGACGAATCCGGCTTGCATGAATGGCAGAAGTAACGTTACCCGCTCATTACGGTTAGTTTAAAACTGATCCGGGCCCGCGCACACATTTACCCGGCATTGCACCGGTATGATTTCCATGGTGCAGCACCTGCACGCCATTTACAAATACATGCGCAACACCTTCTGCATATTGATGCGCATCTTCAAAGGTTGCTTTATCAGCAATGGTGTTTGGATCAAAAACTACTACATCTGCATAATTACCAACAGCCAGGCTTCCCCTTTTTTTCAACTTCAGGTTGGTAGCCGGCAACCATGTCATTCTTCGTATCGCTTCCTCCACCGGCATCAGTTTTTCTTCCCGTACATACTTACCCAGCAATCGCGCAAAGCTGCCATAGGTGCGCGGGTGGGTGGGATCCAGGTTAAAAGGTTCTTCATCGGCAATGGAGCCGGCATCCGAACAAATGCTTACATACGGTAATGTAAGCATGCGCTTTACATTCGCTTCCGAAATCAGAAAGAAAATGGCAGAAATACCCGACTTGTCTGCAACAATTAAATCGAGCATGGTTTCGTCAGCATTTTTTCCGTGCAACGCTGCTACTTCACTTAACCGTTTACCCCGATACAAGTCGTTCAATGAATCTTTTCTGAAACCCAGCAGCATTACATCTTTTGGGTGCGAGTTACGGGTAGGAATTCCCAATTTTAATTCTTTTAAAACCCGTGCGCGCTCTGCCGGATTTCTTAAGCGTTTGCGCATAGCCGGTGCACCACCCTCCTGCACCCAGGTGGGCAGGCGTGCGGTAAGCGAGGTGCCGCTGGCATGGTAGGTGTACATATCGGCTGTTATCTTTAATCCTGCTTTTTGCGCGCTATCAATTTTAGCAAGCACGGTGTCCACCTTATTCCAGTTCCAGGTGTTATTGATTTTCAAGTGATAGATTTCAGCGGGCACATTTGCTTTTTGTGCAATCTCAAAAACTTCCTGCAAGGCAGGCAGAATTTTGTCGCTCTCGCTTCGCATGTGTGTAATGTACATGCCGTTGTATTTTGAAACAACTTTACTTAATTCAATCAATTCATCGGTAGAAGCATAATCGGCCGGAGCGTAGATTAATGATGATCCTAATCCCATCGCGCCCTCGCGCATAGCTTCGTCCACCAATTGTTTCATTTGTTCCAATTCGTCAGGGTTGGGTGCACGCTTATCATACCCCAACACATAATTACGAATGGATGTAGCCCCCACAAAAGATGCAAAGTTGGGGCTTACTCCCCGCCTTTCGAGTGTGGAAAAATATTCGCCCAGGGTTACCCATAGTGTATCGTTTTCATCTTTCTTCCTGCGCGGCCCCGGGCTCCACCCTTCGCCAAACACTTCGAGGGTAACACCCTGTTTGATGTTACTCATAGAGCGGCCATCCTTTAACAAGGAGCCATCGGCCCAACTTAACATATTGATAAACCCGGGGGCAATTGCTTTTCCCTGCACATCAAGTTCCTTTTCACCCACTGCATTAAATTCTCCAATCGCGGCTATGGTATCGCCCTGGATGGCCAGGTCGCCTTTAAAAGGAACCGTACCGCTTCCATCGTAAATCAAACCATTGCGAATGATAAGCGGGTAGTGTTCTTTGGCTGTACAGCCTGCTAAAAGAATAAATCCGAAAAGTAAAAGGCGCATATAACTTTAATCCTCAAGGTACAAATAAGATACCCTGCAAAAGCGCCACGTAAGATTTTATATTTCAGGGTAATTTTTCACCTGCCCCTGCTGTGTTCTTTCTTTGTTATTGTTACAGGTTTATGGAGGGGGATTGTTCACCAATCTCATTCACCTCTTCCATCAATACATCATTTATGAAAAATAAAGATTTATAGTGAACTCCCTCTTCGGTATAAACTTTAAAATATCCTTCCCGGCTTCCGTTTACGTAGTTGCCCTCGCTCATCCGCAATCCGTTAGGGTGGTAAGTTGTATAAGAGCCATGTGCCACGCCATGCTGGTAGGTTTCTTCCAACATCAATTCACCGGTATCGTAATATTCTTTCCAATGACCATGCTTTTGTCCATGCATGTAGGTTCCAACCGAAATCAATTCGCCCCGCTTATTGAATTCCTTCCACCGGCCTTCCTTCAGGATTGGCCGCTCTTTACCTAAAAGTGTGAAAACAAAATCTTTCATAGCCCGTTGATCAACTTAATGTTTTGCAATACCCTCCTAATCCAAAAGGTGTACCAGTATGAAAAACCAACCTAACAGGCCATAAACCGCATTGTGTTAATATAACGGTGTAGAGATTTTAATCAGGTGGTACTTTTTACCCCACCTCCATACCTGAGGAACAGACAATGCCCTGCGACTGTATTTTTTATAAAACGCAGGCGTGTTGGGTTAAAACCTACATTAAAGGCGAAAGGAGCCGGGCAATTCTTTCGGATAGTTGCTTGTAAAGCTTGCGTTTCTCCCATTGCTGAAGTTCAATTTTTTCGGAGTTTGCAACGTCCGTTTCAAACGCTTTTCTCAGCGTTGTTGTGCAGGCTTCATCATACAGTATTGCGTTCACTTCAAAGTTGAGGTCAAAACTGCGATAATCCATATTGGCTGTTCCGATGATGGAAAGATGGCTATCAACCACCATAGTTTTGGCATGCACAAAACCTTTGCGATACAGATAAATTTTAACGCCTGCTTTTAGTAAATCAGAATAGTAGGATCGTGCCGCCATGTTTACCCACCACGAATCGGATGTGCCCGGAACCAACAACGATACGGATACTCCACTCATGGCTGCAATGCGGAGTGCGTCCAGTATGCTATCACCCGGAATAAAATAAGGGGTTGTGATCATTATCGACTCCCGTGCGATGGCAATGGCTTTTAAATACGAAAGCATGATGGTAGCCGTTGGTGAATCCGGACCGCTGGCTGCAATTTGAACGAAAGCATCAGAATCCTGATGAACTGTATTGAAGTAATTTAGGTTAGGCTCTACTTGCTGACCGGAAGAAAAATTCCAATCGCACAGGAAAAGATATTGTAAGTACTGACAGCCCGGGCCATCCACGCGCACGTGCGTATCGCGCCAATACCGGGGTTGCTTTTCTGTATTCAGGTACCGGTCGCTTACATTTATTCCTCCCGTAAAGGCAGTTTGCCCGTCAATAATAACGATTCTTCGGTGGTTACGATAATTCAACCGGTTAGCCAATAACAAAAGATAAATCCGGTTAAACGGATAGGCCTCCACCCCGGCACTTCTAAGTTCGTTTACCAGCTTTCCGCGCACGGTACTGCTTCCAAAATCATCGTATATAAACCGCACCTTTATACCCTGCCTGGCTTTTTCTATCAGCAGGTCTTTAATCGTATTGCCGATGGTATCATTCTCGTAGATATAATATTGAATGTGAATATGGTGCCTGGCTTCTTTTAATGCTGCTAACAACTCCGGAAATTTCTCTTCTCCATTCAATAAAATTTTTATACGATTACCATTTGTAAGGGGGCTCAAACTATCCTGGACAAGAAGTTTTACCAGCCCATCGCTGTAGGATATCCGGTCTGAATATTTTTTTAGGTTTTCGTTTGTGCGAATGAGAATCTGGCTTTCCAGTTGTTTGCGTAAAGCACCATCGCGCACAATCTTTTTGCTGTAGATCTTCCGCTTGCGGTAGTTAATTCCTACTGAGAAGTAAAACAATATTCCGGCTACCGGAACAACCAACGCAATAATTAAATAGGCAAGTGTTTTAACAACGCTGTTGGTATCGTAAATGATCCGCAGGCAGACCAATCCCAGGATTACAGCGTAAATTATTTCAATAATCAGAATCCAGTTCATCGTAAAGTAAATTACACGAATAAATTCAAACCCGGGCCCGTGCCACAAGGGCTATTCAAAATTATTACCAACGCCCTAATTCTGTAAAAGTATTCCAAAATAATATAACGCCCGGCTTATGGTTTGTAATGATATTTGCCTGTGTAAAAATTGAAAGCAGAAATGAAGCACATTTATAAAATATCCGGCATGTCGTGCAACGGTTGCCGCACCCACGTAGAAAAATCACTGGCACAGGTTCCGGGCGTAACCCATGTGGCTGTGGATTTAGCACAAGCCCAGGCCACCATCGAAATGGAATCGCACATGGAAATAGAAACGTTTCAGGATGCACTAAAAGGAACCTCGTACCACATTCATCTTCCTGAGCAAAATCACCACGCACACCACCCGGCACCTGCTAAACCAAAAGAAAACAAAGGAAACGGAATATTTTATTGTCCTATGCATTGCGAGGGCGATAAAACCTACACTCAGCCAGGCGATTGCCCGGTTTGCGGTATGCCGTTGGTGGAAGAACAAAATCTGAACACAACATCGGCTGCACAATGGACTTGCCCCATGCATCCGGAGGTGGTACAACATGAGCCGGGGGCCTGCCCTCTTTGCGGCATGGAACTGGTACCAAAGGAGCCCGACCTGTCAGCCGAAGAAAAAACATATAACGCCCTGCTCAAAAAATTCCGGATAGCAACGGGTTTTACGTTGCCCATATTTCTAATCGCAATGAGCGAGATGCTTCCGGGCAATCCGTTGTATCAAATAATGGATATGAAGTATTGGAACTGGGTGCAACTGGTACTTTCCATTCCGGTTGTATTCTATGCTACCTGGATGTTTTTTCAACGCGCCTACAGCAGCATTGTAAGACGAAGCCCCAATATGTTTACACTAATTGGAATTGGCGCAGGAGTTGCCTGGCTCTTTAGTGTAATGGGGTTGCTGTTTCCTGATTTTTTTCCTGAACAATTTAAGACACACATGGGAACGGTTCATGTCTATTTTGAAGCGGCTACCGTTATTCTTACCCTGGTGTTGCTTGGGCAGTTGCTGGAAGCCCGTGCGCACAGCAAAACAAATTCGGCTGTAAAAGAACTCCTGAAACTTGCTCCCAACAAAGCAACTAAAATGGTACATGGCCAGGAGGTAGAGGTTGCCATAGACAAAATCATGTTGGGAGATTTGCTAAGAGTTAAGCCCGGAGAAAAAATTCCGGTGGACGGAATCATTACAGAAGGGAACACCCATATTGATGGGGCAATGATTACCGGAGAACCGTTGCCGGTTTATAAATCAAAGGGTGACACCGTAAGCAGCGGCACGATTAACGGCAATCAGTCTTTTTTAATGCGAGCCGAAAAAGTTGGCAGTGATACCTTACTGGCCCAAATCATAAAAATGGTAAACGATGCAAGCCGAAGCCGCGCACCCATTCAAAAATTAGTTGATACCATTTCGTTCTACTTTGTTCCGGCTGTGGTACTGGTTTCCATCCTCACGTTTGTGGTTTGGGTTATGGTTGGGCCCGAGCCGGCATACGTTTATGCATTGGTGAATGCCGTTGCGGTATTAATTATTGCCTGCCCCTGCGCGTTGGGGCTGGCCACTCCTATGTCGGTAATGGTGGGCGTGGGAAAAGGAGCGCAACACGGTGTGCTGGTTAAAAATGCAGAAGCACTGGAGAAGATGAATAAAATTACTACCCTTATTGTGGACAAAACCGGAACCCTTACGGAAGGAAAACCAACCGTAGAAAAGATTGAAGTGTTAGATAATCAGTTTAGCGAAAAGGAAATACTACAATACATTGTTTCACTTAACCGAAACAGCGAACATCCGTTGGCAGAAGCAACCGTAAAGTATGGAAACGAGCAGCTTGTGGAACCATTGCAGGCCGATGCCTTTATGGCGGTAACCGGAAAAGGAGTTGAAGGAAAGGTGAAGGGCAAAGCCGTAAGTCTTGGTAATGAAAAACTGATGGAACATGCGCACGCTACGCTAACACCTGAAATGAAGGAGAAAGCAAAAACATTTCAACAAAAAGGAAAAACGGTTTCGTACCTGGCGGTAGCGCGTATGGTAGCGGGTTTTGTAGTGCTTGGCGATAAAATAAAAGAAACGAGTGCCCACGCCATTAACGCCTTGCAGGCAAAAGGCATTGAAGTGGTAATGCTCACGGGCGATAATATCCAAACCGCACAAGCAGTTGCCACCGAACTTCACCTGGCCGATTTCAAAGCCAACCTGTTGCCGGAAGACAAGCTGAAGGAAGTAGAAAGATTGCAGGCCCAGGGAAAAGTGGTTGCTATGGCTGGGGATGGAATAAACGATGCGCCTGCCCTGGCCAAAAGTGATGTAGGCATTGCCATGGGCACTGGCACAGATGTAGCTATTGAAAGTGCAATGATCACCCTTGTGAAAGGAGATTTACAGGGTATTGTAAAAGCACGCAACCTGAGTGATGCCGTTATGAAAAATATTAAACAAAATCTTTTCTTCGCGGTGATTTACAACACGCTGGGCATACCCATCGCTGCGGGTATCCTGTTTCCGGTTTTTGGTATTTTACTTTCACCCATGCTTGCTGCACTGGCAATGAGTTTCAGTTCGGTTTCTGTAATTGGAAATGCCCTGCGATTGAGAAGCCACGTTATTTAAGGTATTCTTCTAACAACTGCCAGCAATACCACTCCTGCCGGGGCAGGTGAAACGGGCCTTTGAACAAATTGCCTTTGGCCGGTTGCGCCAGTGTGCCATCGCGGTGAAGGTATCCAAACCATTCGCCATTTTTCTTATCGTGAAAATGACGGTAGGCATATTCGTGCACTTGCTTATGCCATTGGGCATACTTCTCGTTGCCCGTCATGAGGTAGGCCAAAAGCGTAGCGATGATGGCTTCGTTATGCGGCCACCACATTTTCATATCCTGCCAATATTCCTGCACAGGTTTATGATAGACATCAGCAAAGTATAACAAACCACCAAACTCTTTGTCCCAACCGCGTACCCACATGTAATCGAGCATTTTACATCCCAACTCAATCAGGTGCGGATCGTTGCCGCGGTGCTTTGCTTCATGCAAAATGAACCAAGCCCCTTCTATGGCGTGGCCCGGGTTTAAGGTTCGTCCGTCTATGTGATCGATAATTTTTCCATCCGGTGATACCTGCTCCATTACACACTGAATATCATCCTTAACAAAATCGTTTTCTATCTCAGCAATCCAACAGGTAATCCATTCTTCACAACGAGGGTCGCCAATCGTGCTACGCAGTTGTTGCGCGGTGTTAATCATGATCATGGGCACACCAATACCCTTCCCTGGTCTTGTGTTTGTATATTTTGCTGCACGTTTTTTCTCACCTGTTGCATAGGCCAGGCACTCGCCAAACACCTGGCGTGCCCGGGTGGCCGCAGCAGCGTTACCCGTGGCCTGGGCATACGAAGCAGCAGCAATTACATAGAATGTTTCGGAGAAAAAATATCTTCGCTTGCGAATGGGCCTACCATCGCGTTGCACGTGAAAAAACATCTGGCCATCGGTATCAAAACAATGCGTGTTCAGAAATTCATACCCAAGGCGCGCGCCATCAAGCCACTCTTTCTTTTTTTCAACTGTATTATACAGTGTAGCGAGCATCCAGGTTGCCCGCCCCTGAACCCATACTGCTTTATCGTCATCCAGCAAGGTACCATCCGCATCCCGCATCAGTAGAAAGCCGCCATGAACCGAATCATACGAACGGGGAAACCAAAACGGTACGGTATCTGTAAGCAGTTGATCCCGATAGAAGTCTTTCAGCTGCGTTAACTCATTTTTTGTGTATGCCATTTCAACAATTTATGCTGTGCTGATTTGTTTTACCTGACTCCCCGTTACTTCCATTTTACTACGCTGTAAACAATCTCTTTGTAGTTGTCTCTTTCGTAAAACACACCGATCTCTTTTTTTGAAACCTTTACCAGGTCGGAGTATGCCGTATATTCCTTCACCTCGCTGCTCTTATCCACCACCACGCTTTTGCTCCATGTTTTACCATCGTCATAACTAATGCGCAAGGTTAAATTATTTCGTTTTGAAACATCTGCCGCATTACAGAAAGCAAGCACATTGTGTTTCTTTTTATGTTCCAATGTTAAGATGCTGCCTTCGTTTATCGGGTCGATCAGGGTTTTATCAAAGTAGGTGGTATCCCAGGTGGCACCCCCATCGTTGCTTACAGAAACAATCCGGGCTTTAATGTCGTTGCGCTGGTTTCGCGAATTCATCATGAGCCGATCATTGGAAAGTTCAGCAGCTGTTGACTCATTGCTTCCCGGAGTAGTTACAATTTCACTGATGTGGAAGGTCTTTCCGTGATCATCGGTATAAAATCCAAACGCCTGATAATCCATAGCCTGGGCTTGTGGTTCGCCCGCAGAGCGATTGGCTGCCACATAAATTCTTCCTTTGTACCTGCCATGCTGAAACTGCATGGCATGACCCGGTGTGTTGGCATAACACCGCCAGTCTTCTTCAAAATTATAAGCGGCATTGCTTTGCGGCTGATTGGGCCGGTGCACAGCGGTAGTAATATTCACAGGTACACTCCATGTGATGCCACCATCCACTGAAGTGATGTACCACACCTCGCGCAGGCCCTTTCCTTTTCTTACTTCACCTTCGTGGTTGTTACCCGTGTTGTAGAATAAAAAAACTCTTCCGTTCGGATAGGCCGGATCGGAGTTATCAAACACCGGTGCCGGATTGCCCGCCTGAAGCAGGTCATAGTCGGCCAGCACTTGAATGCTATTCCATGTTTTCCCGTTATCGCTGCTTCGTTTCATCACAATGTCGATGTTGCCAAAGTCGTTTGAATCATGGACCCGGCCTTCACAAAAAGCCAACAGATGGCTATTGGGTAGTCGAATGATTGCCGGAATGCGATAGCTTTTATACCCATCTTCACCCGATGTAAATACGGGTACAGCATCTTGTTGAGCCTTTGTACCAAATGCCATGATAAAGATGAAAGAAAGAAGAATCAACAGCGTTTTTACCTGCTTCATGTTAATTGCTTTTACTTGTTAATTGAGTGAATATAAAAGTCCAACAAATGATGATCAATTCAAACTATATGCCTGCCGAAGCGGGTTTAAAATTCAAATAAGGGCGATCAGTTTTTAACATCGCGTTGAACGCGTATGCCCAGAAAATAAAGCTGAACGATCAACGCAAACAGTACAACCACCGAAAGCATGGCAAACTGCCTGCCCAGGTTACCGGCATCGGTTGCCTTTCCTAAAAAATCGGTAATAAAGGCACCGGCAAAAACACCCGTCATATTCATCATGCCATAAGCCGTAGCCCTGTATTTGGCCGATACAAATTGACAAAGTATCGGCATGTTGTTCGCATCAAACATGCCATAGCCGGCTCCAAAGCAAAAGGCTGCAGCCAGAATACTGAACAACGTATGACTGAACCCAATTAACAACAAGGCGGGTATGGTTAACCCAAGGCCGATGGCGCTGGTATAAATTCTTCCGCGTGGATTGGTTTGCACCCATCGGTCTGATAGTGTGCCTCCGATGATCACGCCTAAAAAGGAAGACACCGCAATGGTTACTGTTGATAACGGCCCGGCTAAAGACATTTCAATATTCAAAGCAGTAGAAAAAAGTGTGGGCAGCCAATTTTTAATTCCCCACCCGGGTAAACTTGGAATGGCGAAATAAAACAGGATAACCCAAAACGCAACATTGCTGAACAATACCGCCAGTCCGCTAAATAGCGTTGATTTTTGTGAGCCTGTTCTATCCGCAGGTGCAGATTGTTTTGCCTCCCGGTGATCGCTTAAGAAAAGCATCAACACCACCGAATAAAGTATTCCAACAAGACCAAACCCAAAAAAAAAGTTTGATGCCATGAAAACGCAGCCGCCAGGGTGGCGCCAAATCCGCCCAATGCCTGGCCCGCATAAAGCCCTGTCATGTGAATTCCGATGGCCAGCGATCGTGTTTTGTCTGAATGGAAATCGGCAATTAACGAGAGCCCCGCAGGAATGTAAAGTGCTTCACTCACACCCATAAGCGCCCTGAGCCAATACAACTGATTGAACGTAGTGGCATAACCCATTGCGAGCGTAACAGCCGACCATACAAACAAACTTCCTGTAATTAACCATTTACGACTAATGCGGTCGGCAATCATTCCTGAAACCGGACTCATAAATCCGTAAACCCAAAGGAAGATAGCCATGAGGTAACCAAAATTGGCTGCGCTTTGCAACTCCACAATATCCACTTCCATGGATGGCCTCATCGTGGAAAGCATTTGCCGGTCGAGGTAGTTGAGCAGGGCCACTACCCAAAGCAACCCAACTAAAATCCAGGGATAGTATTTATGATGTCGAATGGCCAACCCCATTTTCCGTGTGTTAGTCCTTTACAAATTTTCCTTTCAGAAACTGTGGTGTTCGTACACCTGCTTTTATTTCACCAGCCGGAATCAACACCGTATGTTCATCAATTTTTACCGCGCTGGTAGTTACCGGGCTTTCAAATGGAATGGTGCCTACGATGGTCCAGGTATCCAGCGCTGTGTTGTACATCAACACATCTTTTGAGAAGCCCGGATGGGAAGCCTGAAGTTTGATTTTTTCGTCATTCAATAGATTTCGTTTCACCGGATCTTGTTCGGACTGTATGGCCATAATCAATGTTTCAGTTTTATTGAACGTTACACCTTTATCGCCCCCAAACAAGAATAGATTGGTACCGTGCGCCACTCCTGTTCCGGCCGAAACTGCATAGGGCAAATTTTTCCTTTCTGTCCACCCGCTGGTGTTTATGTTATACCGAAAAGTAGTGGAATAAAACTCACTCGTGCTGCCGTTGTTTTTCCTGCGTCCGCCCATCACATAAATATAAGGTGTGCTGCCGTTGTTTTGAGCCACCACCACCGCATGCGAAACCGGTTTAGGAATGGAGGGCAGCATTTTCCACTCACCGTTGTTGTTCAGATCAATGCATAAGAACTTATCGGAAACGCCATCAACTGTTTCGCCACCAGCCAGAAATATGGTGGTACCCAGTATGGTTGCAGAGGCGTTGGTTACCGGAAACGGCAAGTCGGGCAGGAATTGCGTTTGGATCGAATTTGTTTTTTTATTCCAGCGCATGAGCAAAGCCTTGTTGCTTAATCCGTTTTCATTTTCGCCACCGAGCGTTACTACCCCAAATGGCGTAGAACAACTGGCACCATAGGCGATGTTGAAGGGAAGTTCGAATGTGTGTTCAGTAAAAACAATTTTATTCTGCTTTACACGGAAGATATATCCTGTTTTGTAATACTGTTTTAATCCACCCATCCAGGGCATGCCATCCGGAAAGTTGCATCCACCTGCCACGATCAACACATCTTCCTGAACGCCACTGGCGGCACCTGCCAGCCCCAGGTGTGGCGATCCATTCGCATTTTTCGGCAACGAACCACTAATTGACCAATGCAGTAAATCTTTTGTATTTGCCTGCGCACAAACACGGTTGTTGTTTGCCATAAGCAATACAACTATTGAGAAGAACGATATGCAGCAGGAATTGGCGTACAAAAGCTTTTGAAGTTAGATGGTCCACGTCACGTTTGAAGGATTCAAATTGAGCCGCACTCATATTTTTTACCGGCAATCGAAATTCGCCACAATCCAGTCCCATTAGTTTCATGTATGCTTTGCCGGTAGCAATGCCTCCGTATTTGCCCAACAGCCTGATCATGTCAATAGACTGCTGTTGTTTTTTTTGCGCGGCTTCCGGTTTGCCTTGATTGTACAATGTAATGAGATCGTGATACAGCGGTGCGGCATAATTATATGTACTGCCCACGCCACCTTTTGCTCCAAGCACCAATGCCGACAACAGGTTCTCATCCCTTCCCCACAGCATGTCATAGGTATTATCTTTGTAATTCAAACAGGATAGGAAATCCATAAAATCTTCGTGCGTATATTTTATGCCGGCAAAGTTTGGGATGTCATCCACCCGTTCCAGCAAGCTGATCATTTGAAAATCCACTCCGGTTAATACAGGAATGTGATAGTAATAGAAAGGAGTGGAGGGAATGCTTCCGGCTACGGTTCGGCAAATTTCGGCCAATGTATCTACACTGCCAATCTTAAAATAATACGGTGCCGTAATCGATACACCGTGCACTCCGGCTGCTGCGGCATACTGCGCCAGCTCCACACATTCAGAAATGCAGGTACCGCCCAGCAACGGAATAATTTTAAAATCATCTCCTTTCTTTGCACAATCGGCCCAGGCTTTAATCATCAACATTTTTTCTTTAAACGTTAAGGAAGGTCCTTCCCCGGTTGATCCACAAACGAACGCCCCCACCACGCCCGCTGATTTCAGGATTTGATAATACGTTGGAATTAATTCGAGGTTCAGGGAACCATCCGGCTTCATGGGAGTAAAGGGTGCCGCTACCAGTCCGTTAATGTGTTCGATCTTCATATAAGAAGCATTCCATTTATACTCAACAAAAATAAGCATTCAGAGTTGCGCAACACGTATAAACCAGCACCGGATGTTTCGCCTTGCGCGTGGAATTTCTCAGAAGTTGTGCGATTAATCAGGCGGGCGGGATAAATCTTACAAGCCCAACCATATTCATCCGTAAGGTAAAGACTTTGTGCTCGTTGGGTTCAGTTCCTGATTGTTGGAGGTAAACAACCCATTTCCGGTTTTTGCAGGCCTCGCGCACAGCCACCCGTGTGGCCTGTGCGGAGGAGTTGATCAGATGCTGATCCTAACCTTTACCTACAAAATCGTTCTGTGGTTAAGCGCTCGGGCTGTTCTTGCGTTTTGTACTTCGCTTAACGTAATCGAATCTATTTTCTGTTTCGCTTTTTGATTGGCTTAAGAACCAACCAGCAATTTATAGTCATCAAAAGTGTATCCTGGCGCTTACGGTTAAAGATGATAATCTCCTACCGCCTCGGGCTGATACCGAACATCTACAATTTCAAACTGCCCGGTCCTCCCGGAATTTTCCACGATACCTGATCGCCCACTTGCCTGCCCAACAACGCAATGCCGATTGGCGACAAAATAGAAACCTTTCGTTCGTGGTTATTGGCATCCTGAGGATAGGTAATGGTTAACTCAATTTCCCGCTCACTAGATAACTCTTTCAACAGCACCCTGGAGTTCATGGTTATTACATGTTTCGAAATGCTTTCTTGCGGCAGTGCTCTTGCTACAATCAGTTTATTATAAAGAAGTTTTTCAATTTCGGGCATAATGGTTTTAATAGAGGCAAACTCTAAAAGCGCGGTTAGACGCTTGTGATCATTGGTGGTAACGGTTATGTTATTCATGATAATAAATAATTTTGGATAGCCTTTACACTATCTGTGCCAGAAGAAATATCCGCCTTTTGGCAGGCAAAAGGCAGGTGTACATTGGGGCAACTGGTTAGAAATTACCCAGTAGGTAGAATTTACCCGTTCGGTTTAAGAAGTTATTTTACCGATTGCCGCCTGTTGTGCATAAGACTTTCTACCTTGCATTGCAATATGAAAAGCGGATCGGCAGATTTTAAACTTCAGCAACGGGTAAGGGAGCTAAAATGTCTTTATGAACTAACCCGCATTGTTTGGGAGGAAGGCAACGATTTGCATGCTATTCTTTCAAAAACCCTGGCCATATTACCTCCGGCCATGCAATATCCTGAGTTAACAGAGGCAAATATCCTTGTTAATAAGAAGATCTACGCTTCGCGGCATTTCTCAAAATGCAAATGGATTATCACCTCGCCCATAGCGGTTGGCAAAAAGAAATTATGGAGTAATCAAAATCGGATATAAACCCTTCCAGGCAACCCGTACAAATCCTGCTTTTTTACCGGAAGAAAAAAAATTAATCAAAGTGGTGGCAAGGGCATTGTCGCTCTTTGTGAACCGGGCAGCCATTGAAGAAGATAAGCGAAAACTACAAATGCAATTACAGC
>LNFR01000102.1 GCA_001567185.1 Bacteroidetes bacterium OLB12 | reverse complement strand
AAAACCGTTCAATTCGTACCCAATTGACCCACCTTATATTATTTTTGGAGACCATACAAAAGTCAAGAAATTTGTAAATTTTAAATTCATAGCAGGTGCAGATGGCGTGAAGGTGTAAAACCACACTCAATCTATGATGCTAAGTTTTTCTATTACTTAATTCAAACCGTAAAAATTCCTAACAAAGGATATGCTAGACATTTTCAATTTTTAGAAAAAGAGCAAATCCCACTTCCTCCCCTCCCCGAACAACACGCCATCGTTTCCAAAATAGAAGAACTCTTTAGCGCGCTAGACAACGGAAAACAACAACTGGAAACCGCCCAACAACAACTAAAAGTGTACCGCCAAAGTTTGCTCAAAGCTGCGTTTGAGGGAAAGCTAACCCGTCTTAACCATGATTCGCCTGACTTGCCTGATACCCTTGATTTAAAAGCAAAAAGAAATCAGGGCCATCAGGAGAATCTCACAAATCAAGATGCAGACAAGAGTACGCTGCCGAAGGGATGGAAAGAAATAAGATTCAAGGATATTGTGCATGTTAATCCAAAACTGCCAAATAAAGAAAATATATCGTTAGATATTGAAGTTCAGTTTTTGCCCATGAAGTTAGTCGAAGAGGTTATCAATAAAATCCATTTAACAGAAATTCGAAAATTTTCAGAAGTACAAAAAGGAAGTTACACACCCTTTGTCGATGGCGATGTAATCTTTGCTAAAGTTACTCCATGCATGGAGAATGGAAAGATTGCTGTAGTTGATAATCTGAAAAACAAAATTGGGTATGGCTCATCAGAGTTTCACGTAATTCGATGTTCAGAAAACATTAAGAATAAATACGCATTCTATTTTTTGGTTCAAGAAAAATTCAGGAAAGAGGCTGAAAATGCAATGACAGGAGCAGTCGGATTAAGGCGCGTTCCTAAACAATTCATAGAAAATTACTTTATACCACTTGCGCCTTTAGAGGAACAAGAACTTATTGTATCAGAACTCGAAAGCCGCCTCACCGTCTGCGATAAACTTGAAGAAACCATTGCCCACGCCTTGCAGCAAGCCGAAACTATCCGGCAAAGTATTTTAAAAAAAAGCGTTTGAAGGTAAACTGTCTTAACTATGATGGCAATGATGTAATGAATACTATGACGGAGAAACAATGAAAGAGAAGAAAATTGTAAATGAGCAATATCCAGAAAGCGAACTAACAGGCAAAATAATTGGCTGTGCGTTGGAGGTTCACAAAATACTGGGTAACGGGTTTCAGGAGGTCATTTATCAGCGTGCCCTGGAAATTGAAATGCGCAAGCAGCAGTTAACATTTAGCAGAGAACATGAAATGGAGATTTTCTATAAAGGTGAGCAGATTGGCACCAGACGAGTTGATTTTTTGTGGCCAATAAAATAATGGTAGAACTTAAAGCCGTTATTCAATTGGAAGACGTGCACCTGGCGCAGGCTATCAATTATTTGGAAGCCTATAACATGCAAATTGGTTTACTCATCAATTTCGGCAGCCCAAGCTTACAATTTAAAAGAGTGATGAAGCCTAAAAGAAAATAGAAATCATAGTTGTCAATAAATCAAACCAATCACAGTTAAAGACAAATGACCACCGCATCCATTGTAAGTAAAGTCTGGAGTTTTTGTAATCCCCTGCGTGATGTAGGCGTAGGGTACGGAGATTACCTGGAGCAACTCACCTATTTGTTGTTCCTGAAAATGGCCGATGAATACAGTAAGCCACCCCACAACCGGAAGCTGCCCATTCCAAAAGAATACAACTGGGAAAGTTTAACCAATAAGAAAGGTGCAGAACTGGAACTGCACTACGCAACGTTGCTGCGTGAGTTAAGTACGTCCAAAGGCATATTAGGTCAGATTTTCACCAAGAGCCAGAATAAAATTCAAGACCCCGCCATGCTCGCCAAAGTAATCGACATGATTAACAGCGAGAACTGGCTGGTGATGGGCGCTGATGTGAAAGGTGATATTTATGAAGGCCTGCTGGAAAAAAATGCCGAAGACGTAAAAAGCGGAGCGGGCCAATACTTTACACCGCGTCCGCTCATTCGCGCCATAGTAGAATGCGTTCAGCCACAGCCCATGAAAACCATTGCCGACCCCAGTTGTGGCACGGGTGGTTTCTTCCTGGCTGCGTATGATTATTTGGTAGCGAACAACAAACTTGATAAGGCGCAAAATAAATTTTTAAAGCACTCCACATTTTTCGGAAATGAAATCGTGGCCGGAACAAGACGGTTGGCGCTGATGAATTTGTTCCTGCACAACATCGGAGATATTGACAGCGAAAACTTCATCTCTCCGGCCGATGCCTTGATTGCCGCTTCACCACAAACGTATGATTACGTACTGGCCAATCCACCCTTCGGTAAAAAGAGCTCACAAACCTTTACCAATGAAGAAGGAGAACTGGAAAAAGACGACCTTACCTACAACCGCCAGGATTTCTGGGCTACCACCAGCAACAAGCAACTAAACTTTGTTCAGCACATTCGTACTATGCTGAAAACCACAGGCATGGCAGCCGTTGTTGTTCCCGACAATGTGCTGTTTGAAGGTGGTGCCGGTGAAACCGTGCGCAAAAAATTATTGGAGACGACAGACTTACACACCATTTTACGCTTGCCCACCGGAATCTTTTATGCGCATGGTGTAAAAGCCAATGTGATTTTCTTTGACAATAAACCCGCCAGCAAAAATCCGTGGACGAAAGAAGTCTGGGTGTATGATTACCGCACCAACATCCATCACACGTTAAAGAAGAATCCGCTCAACATTGATGTACTGAAAGATTTCATTTCGTGTTACAAACCGGAGAACCGGCACAAGCGAAAAGAAACCTTTAATGCAGAAAAGAATCCGGAAGGTCGCTGGAGGAAATTTACCTATGAAGAAATCATAGCCCGGGACAAAACTTCGCTTGATATTACGTGGCTAAAAGATAAGTCCCTTGCCGACCTTGATAACTTGCCTGACCCTGATGAAATAGCAGAAGACATTATCGAAAATCTGGAAGCAGGATTGGAAAGCTTTAGAGAAATAATGGTTGCGTTAAACAAGCCAACCAAATGAAGTTTTATGAAATCATACGGACAAACAATTAGTTAACCCGCCATTCGGCATTTTCAATCCCGAATCCTGATAAAATGGATTTTTAATCCTTTACTCAAAAGAACATTACTCATGCTGCAATACACTGGTTGGATTGGTGCGAATGGTTTTCAATCCCTGAAGGGCAATTAACAACATTGTCATACCCAGAATACTCAGGATGGTTGTAACATAAATCCATTCGGGCATATTAATTCGATAAGCAAATTCATTAAGCCACTGGCGTGATCCATACCAGGTAACGGGCACAGTAATAACTGAGGCAATCGCAATTAGTAAAACAAATTCCTTCCACAGGTTGCCAAGAATTTGCAACGTAGTGGCACCAAATACACGTTTAATTCCTATTTCCTTTTTACGCTTCAATACATTGTAAGTCGCCAACCCGATAACTCCAATGATTGCAATGAGCAGTGCAATGCCGGTAAAAAATACCAGCATGATGGATGCCGTGTTTTCTGTTTTATACATTTTGCCGAAGGCTTCATCTACAAAATCGTATTTCATGGTGAAGGCCGGTTCAAATTTTTTATACACCTCGTGGATGGTGGCCATGGCCTGTGGCGTAGTGCCCGCCTGGTATTTTATGTACAGGCGCGAACACTGGAGAATGGAGTGTGCGTAAATAATTACCGGCAATTGTTCCTGCTTTAAGCTGGACGTATGAAAATCCTTAACAACACCAATGATCACACAGGGGGAGTTGCCGATTTTAAGAATCGTTCCTACGGGATCTTCTAATTGCATTTTGGATATTGCCGATTCTGTAACAACCACTTCCGTGTTTACACTATCGGCCGGTCGTGATTCTAAGAACCGGCCCTCCACCAACTCCAGCCCAAATGTTTCAGCTACCTCGTAATTAGCACCCAGAACTTTGAAAGCTGCATTCATGCCCGCAGGCATGCCCGGCCAGCTTACACCGGTAGTTTGAATGGTGAGATCAACCAGATCGGCATTGGTGGCGGTAATGCTTTTTATTTCGGGGTGGGTAAGCAGTTCGGCTTTCATGGCCTCATACTGCTGCAACATTTTATACGTAGGCTCAACATGCAAAATGTTTTTGCTGTCCAGCCCAAGATTTTTCTCGCGGATAAACGACAACTGCTCGAAGAGCACTCCTGTAAAAATGATAATGCCAACCGATATGCTGACTTGAACCACTAACAAAGCCTTGCGCAGGTGTTGCGCACCGGAAGTGGCCGTAACCGCCTGGCCTTTCAAAACTTTAGATGGCTGAAAAGCCGACATGATCCAGGCGGGATACAAACCCGCGGCCATTGCCACAAGAAATGCGAACAGGATTATCCAGGCAAGCACGGAAGGATGGAACAGCTTTACGCTGAGCGATTCGCCAATCAGGTTGTTGAAGGCGGGTAAAAGCAATTGCACAAACAACAATGCCAAAGCAATAGCCAGTATAACTACTAACAATGACTCGCCCACAAATTGAAGTATTATGCTGCTGCGATAGGCACCGGTAACTTTACGGATACCAATTTCTTTGGAGCGGTTAGTAGCACGGGCCGTACTCAGATTTATAAAGTTGATAACAGCCATAACTACCACCAGCACAGCAACCATGATGAAAAGGTTTACATACTGAATCCGCCCGCCTGTATTTTTTCCATTTACAAACTGGCTGTGCAGCCTCGTTTCGGTTAATGGAAAGGCGCTGTAGCTTACCTTATCTTGTTTCAAATCTTCTGTAAGGATGTCGGGCTCGTTGAGTTTAGCAGTGAGTTCCCCTTGTGATATGTCTGTATTGGTTTTAAAATAAACAGCCTGAAATTCTTTGCTGAAGTAATCATCGGATAAACCACGCATGCGGGCAAACACTTGTGTAGGCACCACAAACTCAAATTGCAGCGAAGAGTTTTCAGGAACATCCTGAAAAACGGAGGCAACTGTAACGGCAAAGTGGTCATCGATTTTGATGATTTTGCCCAGCGGGTCAGCATCGCCAAACAGTGTAGCGGCCATGCTTTCGGAAATAGCAATGTTGGTGGGATTGGCTAATGGATTGGTATCGCCTTTAAGAATCGGAAAGTTAAAAATTGAAAAGAACGAGGGCTCCGAAAAAATACCGAAGAGGTAAATGCAGTCGTTGGGTTGGTTTTCGGGGCGAAAGCACAATTCATTTGGCCAGCGTGTTCCGGTAATGACAACCGCTTTTGCGGCCACATCCGGAATTGCGGCAAGGTTAATATTGGAACGGGCAGCAGCATAGGTTTCGATAGAACCGTTTGCATCTACGTGGCTCATCACTTTAAAAATTCGATCTGCATCGGGATGAAACCGATCAAAAGATTTTTCATGAAAAACCCAGAGGCCAATCAGTATGGCAGCCAGAAAACTAACGGTAAGTCCGGCCACATTCAGCAGGGAATGCCCCGGCTGGCGAAAGAAATTGCGTACGGCAACTTTGAAGATGTTTTGAAGCATAGCGGTTGAATAGTTTAATCCTGGGGGTTTCTGTTTTCTGATATTTCTCCAACGAAAGAAGCGAATCACATTCCAGGTAAATTTCAGATTTGCTTTGAGTCGGTTATCTTTTACTTCGCGGTAGTACAGTTCAAAAGCATCGCCTTGAATTTCATCCAACAATTCAGGCCGGCAATACCATTCCAGAAACCGGTTAATGAGAACGGGTGGTGTTCTTTGTTGACCTTTACTTGCCGGTGTGGTTTTCCGAAAATTCATATTGTAAAAGTCAGCTGATGAAATTGCAGTGCTATTCGCGGAATTTGGTTGTACATCTGGGTGCGCAGTGCCTGTGCTTCTTCCAGCGTACGTTTGCCGGAAGCGGTTAAGGTAAAAATTCGTTTGCGCCTGCCACCGCGTTCATCCGTTGGGGCACTCATGCTGGATTTGAGCAGGCCCTTCTCTTCTAACCGCGAGAGTACGGCATGAACGGCACTGATGTTGAGGCTTCGGCCGGCTTGCTTGTCAAGCTCGTCCATAACAGCCACGCCATAGGCATCCGGATAAAGAATGCCCACGGTAAGCAGTACCAGTTCTTCCAGTTCGCCTATGTAGGTTCCTTTCATTGTTGCGTGGGGTCAGTTGTGGTAATAAGACGTGAAAGGAGGCTATATGTTTCACTCTTGTAGAATAATTATTTAAAAAAGTTTGGAAAACAACTGAAAATGTCAACCTTTTTCAGTTCAGCAATTCGACATTTCCCGCTATTCGGGATTTGCAATCCCGAATCCTGATAAAATGGATTTTTAATTCTATACTTCTTCCACCATCAGTCTCCCTTCGGACCCCGCGATGGGTGTGAACAAATTAATAACGAAGTCTTGCAAAAAATCTGTTGGGAAGGGGACCGGGTTCTTTTCCGCGTAAGCGAAAATCTGTTTCAGTAATTTTTCCGATTAAGTTCTGACGAATCATGTCTTCTCGTTTTGAATGGGTTTACTTCCACGCGGAGTCTCGCTTCGGACTCCGCGATTGGTAAGGATAAATTAGTAAAACGGGTTGGGATTATTTAATATGATGGATTGCGAAGACTCCGCTGGGAAGGGATCCTGATAAAATGGATTTTTAATCCTTCTTCCATGCGATTTCTCGCTACGGACAAATAGTTGGTTATTTTATAGTAGCTCTTAACCGTTGCGGGTCAAGCTACCCGCAACAACATGGGGCTTTCCGAAATAGATTTGGCAAAAAAAGTGATAACTTAGGCCAAGGAAATAATAAAATTATGAGGACAATTGAGCTAAAGTCGAACATACATAAAATTGTTGACAGAATTCAAAGTGAACAACTCCTTCAGACACTCTATGACTTTCTAAAATCAAGAGAAAAAAGTAAAACCAACAGGCTTTGGGACACCTTGACCGAAGAGCAGAAACAGGAAGTAATTTTAGGGTATGAAGAATCTGAGGACGAGAATGATCTCCTCGATAGAGACCAGGTCTTTAAATCCAAATGACAGTTAAGGTAAGTAAGCGAGCTGAAAAAAGCTTTCACTCCATAAAGGACTTTATCAAACTAAAATGGGGAGAATTAGTTGCAAATGCTTTTGAGGAAAGAGTAATTGACTTTCTAGACTTATTGGAGAACTTTCCGGAAATAGGAACCCTTGAAAAAATCGGTGATAAAAGAATTTATGGATTTCAATTGACCAAGCAGACAAAAGTATTTTATAGAATTAAAGGTGAAAGAATAATAATAATCGTATTCTTGACGTTAGACAAGACCCAAAGAAAAAACCTCGATGAAGTCCGGCCATCCCGCCATTCGGCATTTGCAATCCCGAATCCTGATAAAATGGATTTTTAATCCTTACCTATTTCCACTCACAGTCTCCCTTCGGACTCCACGATGGGTGTGAACGAATTAATAACGAAGTCTGCAAAGAATCAGCTGGGAAGGGGATGTTACTTAGCAGTTGAAATAATATGCTGCAACTCTTCCACCGCATTCTGTTTTGCCGTTAATTGTTTGCGCTCGCCTGTAAGCGGCTTGCCCTTATGCGGTTCTAACTGCAACGATAACTTGTACATCATGTCTTCCAGCGCTTCGAGGAGGATGGGCTTGTATTTAGGATCAATCGTCATTGGTTCAAATTAATTTTCGATTTCATTATTCTTCAGCGTCTCAAGTAACGCATTTCTTTTCTTTGTGGCACTGTTTGCGTGTAAAATCATAACAGGGGTATACAGGAAATAGATAAACCCGGCTATCGGTCCGGCAAGCCAGCTATTGATAAAGAGGAAGGAAAAAACCACCGAAACCATAGGCACAAGGGCCAAAAGAAAAATTGGTACGGATGCTGATTTTAGTATCGAATTTTTCAAGTTCGCTTAACTCCAGTTCGTCTGCTTTGCTTAGGGCATACCGGTACATCTGCATCAGGATGAGAAACACAAGCGTAGCGCCAAAGCCATAGATGATCATGAGCTGACCCATGTCCTGGGGGCGGATCATTTTTCCCAAATCGTTGAGCAGGGCTTGATCGCCAAACAAATACCCTACCGGATAAAGAATAAGAATTTTGAGGAGAAACTTTAAGGGATACACATAGAACAATACAATAGCAAGAAAAAGTGTATTCAATACCAGTATGCGACTGTTACGAAGGCCGTATCGCAAATAGAATTGAAAGTGCTCTTGCCACACAAGCATGATAAGCGCAATACATAGCAGGAAGGGCAGCAACTCATAAGCAAACCGTTTTACCTGTTCGAAGTTGGTAGGGGGCGAAGTGGAAATCAGTAAGAGGGTTATGGCTAATGCAAAAATGGCATCGCTAAAGTTTTCTAAACGGCCGGGTTCTTTTCCGCGTAAGCGAAAATCTGTTTCAGTAATTTTTCCAATTAAGTTCTGACGAATCATGTCTTCTCGTTTTGAATGGGTTGCGATGAGTCGGGATTTGAATTTTTAAAGGGCGATGCCAGTTGATGAATGCGGATTGCTTTTTTTGAAAGCCAGACGCCCACCACCAGCGATACGAGGGCGCCCAGCACAATACCTGGCACCCACGATACAAACAGGCAATAATCATAGGCCCCATGAAACAAGGTGGCTACGCCCAGGGCGTGCAAAGCATAGTATGATTTTTTGTGTTCGAATTTTGCCTTGCCTAAATAAAAGCCCATGAGCACCGCAAATGTAGCATGAGCCGGCACTGCGGTAAACATGCGCATAATGGCAGTACCCATGCCACCATTAAATGCGTACAACACATTCTCTAACGTAGCGAAGCCCATGCTTACCATTACAGAGTACACAATACCATCGAACGGCTCATTGAAATGCTTGTTGTTGTACAAGATGCCCCGTACAAAAATAAATTTGCTGAATTCTTCCACCAGGGCTACGATCAGAAATGCGTGTACGGCCTGCTCGCTCAGGCTGGCTTCATCAATGGTAATGAACTGCTCAATAACCATGCTGATGAGGAGCGTTATTACCACACTAAGGAAACCAAAGAGGAATGCGCGTAACAGTAATCCGATGGGTTCGCGTTCATGGTGATCTTTCAGGTAAATGTAAACACCAATGGCTACACCAGGGGCCAGGGCAATTGCGAGCAGGATGAGCGCGTACACGTTTAAAGGGTAGAAAGTTTATAGAGAAAATAGGGACCCAGTAAAAATACGGGCAGCGTTGTGATCAGTGGCCTAAAAAGAATCCTCAGATTATCACGATTACTTATCTGGGTAGCCGCAAGAAGAATACCGCCCCCAAGGCCTATGCAGCCCATCAGCAAAAGCTGGTGGTAGCCCTCAAATTTTAAGATGTAGAATAAAATCCCTATTAATACCACAGAGGCAGCCAGGTATATTATTTTGTAAAGAAGCAATGCAATTCGGCTATGCTTACTCGTAGGCGAAATGGTAACCGTAACAAAGGCTGATAGAAAAAAGGCCCCGGCTAATGTCGAGGAACCAATCATTAACATATCAGCACTGCCGTTTAAGTTAAGATAATGAAAGATGAGGCCGATGGCTGCTACCAGCAAGACAATAAATTGCACTTTGGGTATAATTGACTTGGCGAGCAGTTCGCCAAAATTAGCCTTTTGGGGGGGTATTCATAGGTTTCTTTTACGGAAATTACGGTTTGCCGTAATAGAAACAAAATGGCACTAATCTTCTATCGACTCTTCTATTTCATCCAGTTTATCTTCTGTAAAGCGGCCGGAGGTTGCGTAAACAATTTTTCCATCAGCATCCAATACAAAAAAATAGGGGATGTCTTTCTTTTCGAAATCAAGGGCTTCTTTATACGATTTTAATTCCCCTTTATAGAATAGAATGTTTGGTAACAAAGCAGGATCTACATTTTTGATTGCCTTCTTCTTGGCGGTGCCGGTGGCGGCTGCATTTACCCCTGTAAACATGGGTACAAAATAAACATTCACATCGTAGCCCATGCCGGCCATCATACCGGTAGCTTTTCTTACAAACTTATTATAGATAGGGCTGAACCACGTGTTAAGTTCATCTTCTGATTTTTTGGAGTAGGCCAACCCAAGCAACGTGTATTTGCCTTTCGTATCGGCAGGGAGATTCACTTTTTTATCTTCCACCGTTTCGGCTTCCATATCAGGAAATTGTTTGCCGATAACTTGCGCGTGCGAAAGACTGCCAAAGGCAAATAGAAATACAAGTACCAGTAGATTTTTCATGTTTGTTTTGTTTGCTTTTTGATAACCCATTCGCATGGTTTTTATTGTATCAATAAAAGAAGGTGCTGGCCGTTGACACAATTTTATTTTCTCGTTAAAGATATGAATTTGTTGTGGTTTGGCAGGTGCCTCCACGACTTTATAACAACAAGTGCAACCGGTGTGCCAAATAATCCGACAGAATGCACTCTTCTTATAATTGGTCGCACCTAAAAAAACGAAAATCGATTAACCAATTTTTACAGAGGTCATAGTTATGGAACCTCCCACGGCTTTATCGTTAAATAAACGGATTGGTTCATCTTCTGTTTTCAACCCCAGCGCATACAACAACGGTATGTAATGTTCAGGGGTTGGTATGGCCAATTGAAAAGATTTTCCCAGGGCAGAAAAATTAATAAGTGCCTGATGATCGCCTGCCAGAATGAACTGCCTCATCTTATCACTTGCTTCCAATGCCCAGTCGAAAGCAAAGTTGGGCGTATTCAGTTTGTTCCACGCTACCAGCCGCAGGTTATGTACCATGTTACCACTCCCGATAATGAGTACACCTTTTTTGCGCAGCGATGCGAGCTCCTGTGCCAGTTCATAATGATAGGCGGGAGATTGAAAATGGTCAATGCTCATTTGAATAACAGGCACATCTGCATTTGGATAAAGATGCTTCACCACACTCCAGGCCCCATGATCCAGCCCCCAGGCGTGGTCTAGTCCGATTTCTGTTTTCGTTACCGTGTTTTTGGTTTCTTGTGCTAACTCCGGACTTCCGGGTGCAGGATACTGAACATCAAAAAGTGCTTTTGGAAATCCGCCAAAATCATGAATGGTGCGTGGGTTTTGCATGGCGGTAACCTGGGTACCGCGGGTTTCCCAATGTGCCGATACAACCAATATTGCTTTGGGCTTTGGAAGTTCGCGGCCCGCCTGACGAAAACCAGCCACAAATTCATTTTCTTCAATTGCGTTCATGGGGCTTCCATGGCCTAAGAACAATACAGGCATTTTTTCAGTTGGCTCAAAAGCAGTGGAAATGGTATGGAGTGTGTGTAAACTCATAGATGAAAACGCTTACGCTTTATGTAAAGACAACAACACAACATAACCTGTACGTATTGAGTTCAATCGTACAAAAGCACGCACGCCATGTTTTGTATTTCTTAATGTAGGTTAAGATTGGCCGGATACTGATAAGAAGCGAATGACTGCTTAATTCTTCTTCAACTCATTATTCCGGAAGAAGCGATCTTCTTCATCTTCATCGTCTTTGCGGATGTACGTTCCGATTTCCAGAATCTTAAATTCCGTTCTGCGGTTTCGCTGCCGGCCGGCCGGATTATCGGTACCATCCGGATTTGTGTTGCGGGCAATTGGCTTTGATTCGCCATACCCTTTGGCTTCCAACCGCGTGGCATCAATCCCTTTTCGGATAAGATAGTTAACGGTGGCCTGGGCCCTGCGTTGAGACAACTCGATGTTATATGCATCCGAAGCAATGCTATCGGTGTGCGAGCCCATCTCAATTTTAAGGTCGGGGTTATCGTTTAAAAGGGTTACCAGTTTGTCTAACTCACGCGCAGCTTCTCTTCGAATATCGGCCGAATCGTAACCAAAGTAAATGTTATTTAAGACAAACGTGCGGCCTCTTTCTTTCCGGTCTAAAACCAGGATGGTATCCAGGGTAATGTTAGTTACCAGATCTTTTAAGGTTTCAAGCGGTACAGATTTGCCAATGGTTGTATAAGGCTGACGCTTGGTAATAAATCCATCGGTCTCGCCTACTAAGGTGTAGCTTTCATTTTCATACACGCGAAACAAAAACTTGCCATCATTGCCGGTTACAAATTCCTGCATGCCGACTCCCTCCTGATCGAGTAAAGTTACTTTGGTGTTGGGCAGGATTTCACGCGTACTGTCTTTGCGCGTCATATAGGTAACACCGGCCAGGTAGTAGTTCACTACTTTCAGATCGGGGTCTTCATTTACAAACGTATAAATATCATCATCCCCTTTCCCTCCTTCGCGGTTGGAAGTAAAAAATCCACGATCGGCCTTGAAAAGAAAAATACCAAAATCATCAGCAGTTGAGTTTACCGGTTGCCCCAGGTTTTCAACAACGGTTTTTCCGTTGGCACGATTCACAACGAAAATATCAAGCATGCCATAACCCGGGTGGCCATCAGATGAAAAGTATAATTTCCCGTTATCGGCAACATGCGGAAACAGTTCTGATCCTGCTGTGTTGATTTCGGGCCCCAGGTTACGCACGCGGCTAAACCTTCCCCGGCCATCCATTTGGGCGGAGTATAAATCCAACCCTCCGTAGCCTCCTTTGCGGTTGGATGAGAAATAAAGCGTGCGGCCATCGGGTGCAAGAGCCGGGGTTGATTCCCACGCATCGGGTTGATTAATGTTGAGAGGGATGGGTTCTTCCCATGTTCCATTTCGGTAACGCGAAAGGTAAAGATCAACATCGGGGGCACCTTTGCGCTTGCCGCTGTTTCCTTTGCCAAAGATCATGGTTTTACCATCGGGGGTAAAGGTGATGGTGCCTTCATTAATGTTGGCAGCATTAATAAAATCGGGTAGTGGGGCAATGGTGCTTACATCTACATTCGCGCCATTGGTAGCGGCAACATATAAATCGGTAAAAGGAGTACCGGTGGCCTCATAGATTTTAGCATTTGATCTGGAAGAAGTAAAGTATAACTGCCCATTGGAGTAAACCGGAGCATACTCGGTAAAAGGAGTGTTAATGGCTTCCAGGTTTTTAATCTTATAAAAACTTTTCTTTTGGTTGAGTTTATCCAGGTAATCAATACCCGAAAGTTCTTTGCCGGCCCGGTCTTTTAGTTTTTCATCTTTGGTGTTGGCAACCAGGGCCTGAAGGACTTCACGTGCTTCGGCATACTTCGCATTTGCCTGTAAGGATTTGGCATAATAAAACTTTGCAGTGTCGGGGTTAACCCCTTTACCACCTGCTTTGGCATAAAATGGTTCAGCTTCTTTTATTCGGTTGGACTGGCGGTACGATTCGGCCACATAGAAATTGGCAACCCCATTGTTGGGTTGCTTCTTCACCACATCCTTGTAATAGTTAATTACTGTTTCGTATTTGCCCAGTGTAAATGCCTTGTTGGCTTTTTTTTCGGCACTGCAACCCGCCAGCAACAACCCCATTACCATTACCGCTACAACTTTCATTCTCATAGACTGTGCACAAGGTTTTAAAAATACAAAAAATTATGTGCTAGTGTGTAAACGCTGTGGTTGGTAAATATTTTGCCAGCCAGGTGTTTTCTGCGGGTAATTTCCAGTTTTCAAGCTGGTGTTTGGCAGTGGCCATTGTATGGAAGGTGATGGTGTTGGCCTTTAAAATGCCATTCTGAAACTGTATTTTCAGATGTGCAAGCGGGATTAGTTCAATTTTTCCATTGATCAGGAAGGGCACGCGCGAGCGATCGAGTAAATCGATGCCTGTAACTTCTTCCATTTTACGCAACACACCAACCGAACTATCAATGGAACAACCACTGGGGTTGTGGAAATCTTCATTTACAGCCAATACCACAAATTGATTATCCAGAATACTGAAAGAAGATTGAAGTGGATGTCCGTGTGCTTCCCATTGCTGGCAAAACGGAAGGAGCAGGCTATGTATGGTTTCAACTTCGTTTTTGGTAAAGGTTCTTTGGCCCGTGTAAATCCACACGCGGCTATTGGCTGGTAAAGTTTCGAATGGAACAAACATAATTTTTTTAAATAAGGAGGCCCAATTTCACAAACCCTGGGCTTCGGCAATTAGTTCGGCAAGGTCTTTCACTTTTACTTCGGCTTCTTTCTCTTTGTTCTTAACACCATCGGTTAACATAGTCATGCAGAAGGGGCAGGCTACGGCTATGGTTTTGGCACCGGTTTCGAGCGCTTCTTCGGCCCGCGCTACATTAATGTCTTTGGTGCCTTTCTCCGGCTCTTTAAACATTTGTGCACCCCCGGCACCGCAGCACAAGCCGGTTGTGCGGCAGCGTTTCATTTCAACCAGGTCGGCATCCAGTGCCTGTAATACTTCGCGCGGAGCTTCGTAAATGTTATTGGCACGGCCTAAGTAACAGGAATCGTGATAGGTAATTTTTTGACCTTTGAAGCTGCTGGTATCCGTGAGTTTTATTTTGCCTTCATTTATGAGTTGTTGCAGGTAGGTGGAGTGATGAATAACTTCGTACGTTCCACCCAACTCGGGATATTCGTTTTTAATAGTATTGAAACAATGCGGGCAGGCGGTAACGATTTTCTTTACCCCATATCCATTTAATATCTGGATGTTATTGATGGCCTGCATCTGAAACAAAAATTCATTACCGGCTCTTCGGGCCGGGTCGCCTGTGCAGGTTTCTTCATTGCCTAAAACGGCAAACTTTGTATTGGTGGCATTGAGAATTTTTACGAATGCTTTGGTTACGCGCTTGGCGCGATCGTCAAACGAGCCGGCACAACCCACCCAAAAAACTATTTCGGGAGTTTCGCCTTTGGCAGTAAGTTCAGCAAGGGTAGGGGCAGTCATTGTTTTTTCCTTTTTTGTTCAATGAGGGATTGAATATACTTCTCGCGTTCGTCCAATTTACCTTTAGATGCCTGTTCAATTGCATTTTCAAACTCTGAAATTTTGCTTGTAAGTAACAGCACATAGTCTTCCCATGTTTCTCCGTTCAAATACCGAATGCTGGAATCGCGTTCGAATAATTCAGGTTTTAAAAGAATTGCCAGTACAGCTCCTTTTGAAATATGGGGATACCGCTTACGAAAGCAATCAAATAAATCAGCAAGTGTATAATGTTTAGATATTTCAGCAATATCAACATAATCTTTTTCGGTGCGCCTGCCTAAAACCGCTTCGCACTTATAGGCAAAAATGTCTTTTGTTGAAGCAAGTCTTATCCCGTCCTCAAAAATACCATCATCGGTAAAGGGGATTTTCCAATCGTACACATCCACTTTTATACCACGGATAGTTGCTGAAAATCCATGTTGTTGCATGCGATTCAGTATGAAATCACCTGGAAATTGTTCAGCCAATGCGTTTGAAATGGTTAAAGGCAACTCCGTTCGGCCACCGGCAAATAGATCTATATCCACCGATAACCTATGCCCTAGTTGTAGTGCAAGTGAGGTACCACCTACCAACCTGAATAATTTTAGTGAATCACTTCGCATCAAATCACCTAAGAGTGATCGCATGGCTTCGCTTACAGTTAAATAATGAAGACTCATAGCGCAAAGTGTTGTTCATGCTTACTTGCCTCAAAGTCAGCTTTAGCGATACCCAAAAAAGTGCTGGCAAAAATTATCGCACTCTCGTTAAGTGAAAATGCATTCTTGAGTACATCGGCACAAATCTCCCTTCCATAGTATGCCATTACCAGGGCCATATCTTCTAAGTCTCCGCGCTCAAACGTGCGGACAATAATTTTTTCATGATGCTCCACATCGTCCAGCAGGCTTAAGTCGCTATCCCAAAAAAGATGTTTGGGTAATTTATGTACGATGTAATTTTCCATTTTAATCTTTAGACCAATTAAACCGATCGGCTGCAGAAAACTTCCATGGTGCGAAACTGGTTTCCATGTTTTGGAACATACTGTTCCATTGCGCGGGCGACCCGGATTCTTCCATAGCCACATAGCGCCTTAGCTCGATAATGATCTCCAAAGGATTAATCATAACCGGGCACGCTTCTACACAGGCATTGCAACTGGTGCAGGCATTTATTTCTTCTTTACTGATGTAGTCATTCAGCAATGTTTTTCCATCGTTTAACCCGGGCCCGCCAGCCAATAAACTTTTACCAACAACCTCTAACCGGTCGCGCGTGTCCATCATAATTTTACGGGGCGAAAGTTTTTTCCCGGTTTGATTAGCGGGGCACTCGGACGTACAACGTCCACACTCCGTACATGCGTAGGCCGCCATCAGGTTTGTCCACGCTAAATCATTTACATCTTTTGCCCCAAATCTTCCTGGCTCACTGGTAGTGGTGGATGTCTCTAACCCTAACATTGATTTTACTTCGCGTGTAACTACCGGCATGTTTTTAATCTGCCCTTTGGGTTCCAGGTTGGCAAAGTAGGTATTCGGAAAGGCGAGAAAAATATGAAGGTGTTTGGAATAGGTAACATATACCGCAAAACCCAGAATACCGATAATGTGAAACCACCAGGCAAAGCGTTCAATCAGAATTAGTGATGGCGTACTGCTATTTTGAAGGAGTGGGACCAGGTATGAACTAAAGAACAGCGAACCGGTACTTACATAATGTGAGTCGCGGGTTTGCAACACCTGGTCGGCTGCATTCATGGTAAGAATGGCCGTCATTAAAACAATTTCAGTAATCAGAATCAGGTTGGCATCCAGGCGGGGCCAGCGGGTCATTTCGGCCGACCAGAAGCGGGGCACTTTCAGAATGTTTCTTCGAACCAGAAAGAACACACAAGCCAGTAACACGGCCACCGCCAGAAACTCAAACACGTTCATTAACACCGGATAAAAACTTCCCAGCCAGGGAGCAAAAATGCGATGCGTACCCAGCACACCATCGGCCACAAACTCCAGCACCTCCAGGTTGATTACCAGAAAACCGACATAAATAAAAAAGTGAAGTATTGCCGGTATAAGTTTCTTAAACATTTTCTTTTGCCCAAACGCTACCAGCAACATGTTTTTAACCCGCAGGCCGGCCTTCCCTGTAAGGATAGGTTCTTTACCCAATTGAATGGTTTTGCGGATTAATGAAATCCGTTTGTAGATGAAGTAAACGGCAGTAACCAGCACCAATACAAATGCAACCTGCTGAATGATCATAATGCTAAATTGATAGGGGAAAGTTAGCGCACGGATTGCGTGAAACCAATAATTAACTTAATAAACACTGTGGTTGTTGCGTAAAAGCAGAAGCGAGACGGGCTTTTTTTTCCACTCGATTACAACGGCTGGCGGAACTCCATTGTTAAAATTCAGCGCACCCAGTAAAATGTCCTCGTCCTGATCACCGTCAATATCAAAAGTTTCCATTACGAGCCAACGGCCTGTGGTAGCCAACGGGGTTGTATGTGCAACAAGATTGCCTTGCTGGTTTTCGAAGTAAATAAAACTTTGTTCGGGTGCGCGCTTAAAATCCGGGAAGAAAGCAATGGCGGCAATATCCACATCACCATCTTTATCAAAATCGCGGGCAACTGCCCACGAGCATCCATGCATGGGATGAAACCAACTTTCGGTAAACTGGTTTTTACCATCATTTAAAAAAATACGCACACCATGGTATGGTTTTAAGATGATGGAGTAATCGGCATTATCACCATTTGTGTAAAGAATATCCAGGTACCCATCCTTGTTAAAGTCCACGATGTCGAAATAACTCGATCCGTAAACGGAAGGAAATCGCAACAACGTATTAATCTTAAACCGGAAATTTCCTCCATTTGTAAACAGACTGATTTGCTCATCGCCCTGGGTAAGTTGGGCCAGCACATCGGGCAGGCCGTCATTATTAAAATCGCGTACAATTACTTTGCGCGCACCCGGAAGCGGACTTAAAATATGCCGTTTAAATTTTTGATTGCCCTGGTTCTCAAGAACCATCAGGTCGCCACCATAATTTCCAAAGTTGCAAACCACAAAATCCATCTGGTTATCCTGATTAAAATCAGCCGCAGCAACAAAGACAGGCCGCCTGAGAGAATCAGCCACATGCACGGGTTTTCCATTGGCCAACCGGATTAGTTTACCTTTCGGCTGATCGTTGGGATCCATGTTGCCCATGGCAGCAAAAACAGGTTCGGGCAGTAAGGCCACAGATGATACCGGGCTGCCAACCTGTATGGAGTCTATCGCACGAAAGGAGTAGTTCCATTGATGCAACCAGTTTAACCGGTTGCTGGTATAGATTCGTTTGTTCAGGGTATCTACTTGTAACAATGAAAACAACGGGAAGTTATTGGAGGCAGGCAGCGTAATTGCTTCCGGATTGAATTGGCGGAGGGGTGCAGCGGGCGCCGGGGCTGCTATCAAAAGAGTATCGGGGGCCTCTCGTTCAAAATATCGTACAATCGCTTCCCATTCTTCGGGCTTAACCAGTGGACTTTGGGGTAGTGTTTTAGAAACATATGGGTAATCATGCGATAAGGTGAAGAGTTGTGATAGGTCTATACCCATTCTAAAAGCCATTTCGGGCAAAACCTTTTTGGTCCAGGTTTTCTTGTCGAGCAGGGCAGGTTCAGGAAACTGGTGGCAGGTGCTGCAATGTGTGCGTGCAAGTTTTTCTTCCTGCCGGATATTATTTTGGCAACCGCTAGGGCAACACAAAGGAGCGGTATAATCAGAAGTTGTTTGCGCATTAAACTTCAATATTAAGGGTAAAAATGCAATTGGCTATTTGCGCCAATGGCAAAATTGAATACTTTTGTGGCCCCTAAAAGCTGTTTAGGGTGGATTTTATCGGGTGACGTAGCTCAGTTGGTAGAGCAAAGGACTGAAAATCCTTGTGTCGGGGGTTCAATTCCCTCCGTCACCACAAAATAAATGAGCCTTCTTTTTGGGAGGCTTTTTGTTTTTCAATTTTTGGCAATAGCGTTCGCAGCAATCCAGGCCGTTGTCCATGCAGCCTGAAAATTGAATCCTCCGGTTTCGCCATCGGCATTAATCACTTCTCCGGCAAAAAATAGCCCGGGCAACAGTGTGCTCTCCATCGTAGTAAGGTTGATCTCTTTCCAGTCAACACCACCGCAGGTTACAAACTCATCTTTAAAAGTAGTTTTACCCTTTATCGCGAAAGCAGAAGCGTACAGCAACTCAATCAGTTTGTTTATTTCCTTATGGGATGCATCGGCCCAGATTTTTTCTGGGGCAATACCTGCTGCGTGGGTTAGAAATTCCCAAAGCCGTTTGGGCAAATGGAATAAGGCATTGCCGGTTATGTTTTTCTTACTGTGCTGATTTTTTAGTTGCATCAGGGTTTGGCGTACGGTTAGCTCGGGTTGGCCGGTCCAGTTTACCAATGCGGTAAAGGTGTAATTGAGTCGATAAAGTTCTACTGCTGCCCATGCCGAGAGTTTGATTACAGCCGGGCCGCTTAGTCCCCAATGGGTAATAAGCACAGGGCCTTGTTGACTAAACCGCGTGCCTGCTATTTTTATTTCAGCACCTGCAACCGCAACACCCATTAATGAGGTGAAGGCACGTGCGGAATCATTAAATGTAAACAGCGAGGGAATGGGAGTTACGATGGTGTGGTTTAGCTGCGCTATCCAATTATAATTTTCGGATTTGTTATATCCTCCGGTTGTAATAAGAATTTTATGGGCAGTATATCTTTTGTCTTTTAATTTTATTTCAAAATACGGAGCGAGTTTGTTCACCTGAATTACCTCGCTGCTGGTTTTTATCTCGATACCCGATTTTTCCGCTTCGCGCAGAAAGCAATCGATAATGGTTTGTGAGTTATTACTTTGTGGAAACATGCGCCCATCTGCTTCTGTTTTTAGTTTTACTCCATGTTGTTCAAACCAGGAGATGGTATCAGCAGCGGAAAATTGGTAGAATAATTTTTTGAGTTCTTTTTGCCCGCGCGGATAATGCGTTGACAATGCGGCAGGTTCAAAGCAATGGTGGGTTACATTACACCGGCCTCCACCCGATACCTTCACTTTAGCTAATAGCCTGGTTGATTTTTCAAGAATGAGAACCCGCAAGTTCGGGTTGCGTGTTGAGGCATGGATAGCTCCAAAAAACCCGGCTGCACCACCCCCAATTACAATCAAATCATACTCTGCGGAAACATTCATGGTTTAAGAACTAAAGGTGAGCCTTGTGCAATTTAGCAGCAACGTATTGGTTCACAAACCATATCATAGCAATGGTAATTATGATAGAGCCAGCCACAACATAGCCTAAGGTATCGTAATGGAGTAACTCACCAGAAGGGGCCTGCACCACAATCATTCCGGCAATGTACGAGGCAATGCCTCCTGAAATTTGTTGGGTGGAAGAATTAAGACTCATAAACGCGCCCCGATCCATTTGCTCAGGCACGGCCGATATCAGCGCCTGTGAAGAAATCATTCGCGCAGAGATTCCTGCAAACATAACAATGTTTATACCCACCACCATCCAGAGAGGTGTGGGGCCAAGGTTGCAATAAATTATTACGATAAAAATCATGAGCATGCTGCCAACAACAAATGCACGGTATTTGCCCCATGCATCGCTCAGCCTTCCAATAAGGGGGCCCAGTATCATGGAGGCAATTCCGGTAATCATGTACAGGGTGGGAAGTTGCTTTAAGGTTAGCTTCAGGTTGTTTACGCCAAAGTCGGCACCAAAGGGCATCATCATAAAGCCACCGGTAGCCAGTAAAGTAGTGGCAGCAAAAGTTTTTAGATACGTGGAGTTTGAAATGGTTTTGAATAAGTGTGTGAAAGCATTTCGATCGGTTTTGATTTTCAGGTGTGCATCAATGGGTTTAAGAAAGAAAAGGATAGCAACAGCTACCAATACACTTACCATTACAATCATGATAAAAGGGGAGTGCCAGCCCCCATTTTTCGGCAAAGTATAAGCCTACGGGCAACCCTAATACCTGGCTTGAAGCAAAAGCCATTTGCAAAAAACCCATAACCCGGCCGCGTACTTCTATCGGGAACAAATCGGTAACAATGGCAAACGTGACGGAGCCAATTACACCACCAAATATTCCCGTGAAAATGCGCGCAGCTAAAAGCAAAGGATAGGTAGGTGCAAGCCCACAAAATAGTGTGCCGATAATAAACCCTGTATAGAAAAACAATAAGAGTTTTTTGCGATCATATTTATCAGCGAAGCCCGCGGCCAACAAGCCCGACAAACCGGCACTAAAAGCATAGGCAGCCACTACCATTCCAAATTGGGCAGGCGAAATATGAAGGGCCGGACGAAGCATAGGCCCCAGGGGCGACAGCACCATAAAATCCAGGATGATAGAAAACTGGAGGATAGTAAGAATGGCTATTACAAAAACCTGGTAGCCAGAGAATTTTTTTGGTTTCATAGCGGGTTTAGGCTGGCAATGTGATGAAGGGGGGTGCCAACATTATGTCAACAGACGAGGTGAGCTTGATTTTATTCTTTTATCAGCAGTCTTTTGGATACTTTCGCTGGGGAGTATCAGTTGTTGGGCTGTTTCAGAAAATATCAATCTGGCCGCGTAATAAATCTTCCAGCGTATCGCGTCTGCGAATTAGTTTTGCTTCGCCATTCACTACCAAAACTTCTGCCGGACGAAACCGCGAATTGTAGTTAGATGCCATGGAATACCCGTAGGCACCGGCATTTTTAAATACGAGCAAATCGCCCTCGCGTACTTCATTTAATTTACGATCAGCGCCAAGCGTATCGGTTTCGCAAATGTTGCCAACTACTGTATATACTTTCTGAGTTCCGCCCGGGTTGGAAATATTTATTATTTCATGATAGGCATCGTACATCATAGGGCGAATCAAATGATTAAGCCCGGAATCAACACCGGCAAAAGTGAGTGACGGTGTAGCTTTTACTACATTGGTTTTAACGACCAGATAGCCGGCCTCGCTTACCAGGTACTTTCCTGGCTCAATCCACAACTCCAGCTTACGGCCATAACTTTGATAAAATTGTTTGAAGGCTTTACTCAGCCTAAGCCCCAGGTCATACACATTTGTCACCAGGTCGCCTTGCTTGTAGGCCACCTTAAATCCACCGCCAAAGTCAATAAACTTTAAAGCCGGAAAATCCTGGGCAATACCAAAAAGAATTTCGGCCATTCTTAGAAAAACATCCGTTTCCGTTATTTCCGATCCGGTGTGAATGTGCAATCCGTTAATCACAATCTGGTAGCGGTTTGCCAATTGCATAATTTCCTGTAGCTGGTAAACCGAAATGCCAAACTTAGAGTTGCTATGGCCGGTAGAGATTTTATAATTACCCCCCGCCATGATGTGCGGATTTAAGCGTACACAACAAGGCACGGTGTTGCCGTATTTCTTACCAAACTTTTCGAGTACCGACAGGTTGTCCAGATTTACAGTTAACCCAAGTTCAACTCCTTGTATTATTTCTTCAAAATCAACACAATTGGGGGTAAACATAATTTCGGCCGGGGCAAATCCTGCACCAAGAGCCAGTTGGGCTTCCTGAATGGATACCACATCTACACCGGCACCGTTTTGTTTTACCAGCTTTAATATGGAAACATTGGTAAGCGCTTTAGCGGCATACTTAATACGCACATCGGTATCTGAAAATGCATTTTTTAAACTTTTAATCTGGCTTGCTATTTTGCTGCCATCATAAACATAAACCGGTGTGCCAAACTGCCGGGCAATTTCAGCTACGTCAATTCCCTGAATGGTATAGATGCCGTTTACTAATTCCATAAAAAAATAAAAGGCAAATATACTGGCCAATGCTTCGTGGCTTTCTTTCTCTGGCCAATTTTTTCTTTCCTTATCTTCGCAGCCATGAAGTTGCATTATCGTAAGTCGGGTGCAGGCCGGCCTTTAATTATTCTACACGGGCTATTAGGCTCATCAGATAATTGGTTTTCGCTTGCAAAAGTCTTTGCCGAATCGTTTGAGGTTTACCTGGTAGATCAGCGCAACCATGGCCAATCACCACACAGTGCTGAGTTTAATTACCCGCTAATGGTAAACGATCTGCACCTGTTTATTCAGGAACATAACCTTCACAAACCAGCCATAATTGGTCACTCGATGGGTGGTAAAACCGCGATGAATTTTGCTGTTAAGTATCCTGCCTTATTAAGCCAGCTGGTGGTGGTTGATATTGTGCCAAAGGCTTACCCGGTCCATCACGATCATATACTGGAAGGCCTGAATGCAATTGATCTTACGACACTTTCCTCGCGCACCGAAGCAGACACGCTTTTGAGTAAGAAGGTTGTTGAACCAGATGTGCGGCAGTTCTTATTGAAGAATTTGTACCGCACAACGGAAGGTAAATTTGCCTGGCGGGTAAACCTGGCGGCCATTGATGCGCATATTGAAGAAATGGGTGAAGGGATGCAATATGCAGGAACCTATGCCGGCCCAGCCCTCTTTATTAAAGGGGCCCGATCCAATTATTATAGCCAGGGCGATGAGCACACAATCAAATCCATATTTCCAAAGGCCGAATTTGTTACGCTGGAAACCGGCCATTGGGTGCAGGCCGAAAAACCAGCCGAGTTTTCTGCAACAGTGCTTCGGTTTTTAAATCAAGGATAATGGCTGGTAAACTCTTTTTGATACCAACTATTATTTCAGATCACCAGCAGGGAGTTATTCCTCAGCAGGTAAGAGAGGCCCTTCCGGGGATTAAACATTTTTTGGCCGAGGACGTGCGCACAGCCAGGCGTTATCTCAGTAGTCTCAAAGTGTACCCCTCCATGGAAGAACTGAACTTTGAAACATTGAATAAGGAAACCCCTTCTGCCAGCCTGCCCCCGTTGATGAAACCACTTGCCGATGGACTTAATATGGGAGTAATTTCTGAGTCGGGATGTCCGGGAGTGGCTGATCCGGGAGCGTTGGCCGTTGCGTATGCGCATGAGCATGGTTTTCAGGTAGTGCCGCTGGTGGGGCCATCTTCCATTTTGCTGGCGTTAATGGCTTCAGGATTAAACGGACAACAGTTTGCGTTTCATGGTTACTTGCCGATCGAAAGTAAAGAAGCATCAAAAAAAATACAGGAGCTGGAGCGGGAATCAAAACTCAAAAACCAAACGCAGATTTTTATCGAAACGCCATACCGCAATAATTCAGTGTTTACACACCTGATAAAAAACCTGCATCCCAACACCCGCTTAACGGTTGCGTTAGATATTACCGGGCAGCAGGAAGTTATTACCACAAAACCGGTTATGGTTTGGAGGTCAAATCCGGCAGAATGGCCAAAAGCACCGGCCGTGTTTTTGTTTCTGGCCTAAACCGATAATTGTTAACTGCGCATGGTGATATAACACTACTTATTATCTTTGCCACCTTAAAATTGTAACAAACTAAGTTATGCCTTACCTGTTTACTTCCGAGTCGGTTTCTGAGGGCCACCCCGATAAAGTTGCCGATCAGATTTCTGATGCATTAATCGATTATTTTTTAGCGTACGATCCTAATTCTAAAGTAGCCTGCGAAACCCTGGTTACAACCGGACAGGTTGTATTGGCGGGCGAAGTAAAATCGGAAGCTTATTTAGATGTGCAGGACATTGCCCGCGAGGTAATTAAGAAAATAGGATATACCAAAAGCGAATACATGTTCGAAGCAAACAGCTGCGGTATCTTGTCTGCTATACACGAACAATCGGCCGATATCAACCAGGGGGTTGAACGAAAGAAAAAGGAAGACCAGGGTGCGGGCGACCAGGGAATGATGTTTGGGTATGCCACCAACGAAACGGACAACCTGATGCCATTGCCGTTGGAATTGGCGCATTTGCTTTTGCGCGAGTTGGCGGTTATCCGCAGAGAAGGTAAAGTAATGACGTACCTCCGCCCGGATGCCAAATCGCAGGTAACCATTGAATACAGTGATGACAATAAACCGCAACGCATTGATGCGATTGTGATCTCTACCCAGCACGATGACTTTGCGAAAGATGCAGTAATGCTGAAGCAGATTAAAGATGATGTGATTAACATTCTGGTGCCTCGTATTCTGAAAAAATTGCCTAAGCGTGTACAGAATTTGTTTGGCGCGGATATCAAATACCATGTTAACCCAACCGGTAAGTTTGTAATTGGTGGCCCGCATGGCGATACCGGCTTAACCGGAAGAAAAATTATTGTGGATACCTATGGAGGCAAAGGGGCGCACGGTGGAGGCGCCTTTTCCGGAAAAGATCCTTCCAAGGTAGATCGTTCGGCTGCGTATGCAACCCGCCATATTGCCAAAAACATGGTGGCTGCCGGCTTGTGCGATGAAGTATTAGTGCAGGTTGCTTACGCGATTGGTGTTGCCAAGCCTGTTGGGTTGTATGTGAACACCTATGGCAGTGCGAAGGTGAATTTAACGGATGGCGAGATTGCCAAAAAGATTGAGAAGATCTTTGATATGCGTCCGTATTTTATTGAAGAGCGTTTTAAACTCCGCACCCCCATCTATTCTGAAACCGCAGCCTACGGCCACATGGGCCGCGAGCCCAAAGTGGTAGAGAAGGTTTTCAACAAAGGAAGAAAGAACGAGAAGCGGGTTAAGGTCGAATTGTTTCCTTGGGAGAAACTGGATTATGTGGAGGCTATAAAAAAAGCCTTTAAAGTATAATAATTGGTTTTTGCAGAACAAAGAAGGGGCCCACGAGTATGGGCCTTTTTCTTTTTATCAAATGTTATATAAAATCCGCGTAGGGCATATGATGAACTTACTACCCCTCAACAGCACCTGTGGTGGAGTGTGCTATATTGAAAACCATTTGAGAAATGGCTACATTTGGATACAGATCAGATTTTATGAGCACGGCACACAATCCGCATACGGAGCTTAATTCCATACAAGTAAGTTTACTCAGGCTGTTTAACAGGCCAATGAGCGAAGAGGAAAGCTTACAATTAAAAAGGCTGTTAGTAAATCATTATGCGGGAGCCTTGAATGAGGAGATTAAAAAAGTTGTGGCAGAAAAGAACTACACGCAACGCGATTTTGATGACATGCTGAACAGTAACAGTTGATGCTGGCTGTTATTGATACGAATTGCCTACTGGCATCGATCCCACCGCAAAGTGATTATTATTGGTTATATGAAGCATTTAAAAACGAGCGCTTTAACTGGGCAGTAAGCAATGAGATTCTGACAGAGTATGAGGAGAAAATCACAAACAGATACTCCAATCGAACAGCCACCTTGGTGCTGTCGTTGCTTAGTGTGGCTCCAAATGTAATTTTTGCAGAAGCTTTCTTTAAATGGCAGTTGATTGCGGCCGACCCTGATGACAACAAATTTGCGGATTTAGCTATAGCTGTAAATGCTGATTATCTTGTAACGAACGATAAGGATTTTCACGTTTTGAAAAAGACAGACTTTCCAAAGGTGAATGTTTGTTTCATTGGATGAGTTTTTCCTGATTGTTCATTAACTCCGTGAAGGAGTAATAAGGCGCTTTTTAAGGTTGCCAGCTTTAAAAAAAGCCCCGGCTTCGGACCGGGGCTTTTTTATTGCTCAAAGCGAATGAGGACGGGGTACCTACACCCTGCCATTCTTGATTTTGGTTTTGAATTTTTTTAGTTGATTCCTCAATGCTTCTGTTGCCTGATCGGTAGCGGCCTCAAAAGAGCGGGCTTGTTCCTTCGCAAACAGATTCTGCCCGGGTACATTCAGTTTTATTTCCACCGTTTTGTTTTCAATGCCTTCGTTGTTAAGTCTTAAAAAAACTTCGCCATCCACCATGCGGTCGTAAAATGTTTCCAGTTTATCTACTTTCTTCTGAATAAAATCGATCAGTTTTTGATCAGCATCGAAATGGATGGAATGCACTTGCAGTTTCATAAAAAAGGAAATTTAAGTTGTACAATAAACATGGCCGGTTTTTAAAGGCTCCGGTCGGCCGGTAGTAATCATCTCACCATAGGCTATGCTTTTGGGTGTGCCTGGTCAAATACTTTCTTTAATTTTTCCATTGAATTATGCGTATAAACCTGTGTGGCCGCTAAACTACTGTGGCCCAATAAATCCTTTACCGCATTTATTTCAGCGCCCTTGTTTAGCAGGTGCGTAGCATACGTATGGCGCAGCACATGCGGGCTTTTCTTTTCTACGGAAGTAAACAACTTCATGTATTTTTTTACGGTTCGGTTTACCAACATAGGGTATAATTCGTCTCCGGTTTGCGTTACCAGCAGGCAACCGTGGTCTTTTTTTTCGACTTGTTGATTGCGCACATGAACATACTCCTCAATTATAGAAACGAGTTGCACCGCAAAAGGGATAACTCTTTCCTTATTTCTTTTTCCTAAAACTTTAAGGGTGCGATCGTGCAGGTTAATGTTTCGTTCTTTAAGTGTTATTAGTTCTGCCAAACGCATACCGGTTCCGTAAAGTAATTCCAGAATCAGTTTATCGCGCAGGCCTTCATGTGTGTTTTCGAATTGAACCTGATCGAGAAGTTTGGTGGTATCTTGTTCGTTAACAAAGTGGGGTAGTTTTTTCTTTGTTTTCAGGATTTTGATTTTTGCCATAGGATCGCGCGCAATCAACTCTTCGCGAAGCAAAAACTTATAGTACGATCGCAGGCAGGCAATTTTTCGGTTTACCGAGAGGGTGTCGAGTTTTTGTTCAACCAGGTTTACAATCCAGGAGCGCACCAACCCATAGTTAGCTGCCTGGGGTGGCGTTCCATCAAACTCACGACTTAAAAACTCTTCAAACTGGGTAAGATCGGTACGGTAAGATTGTATCGTTTGTGGGCTGTACCGCTTTTGATATTGCAGGTATTTCAAGAAAGCATCTGTCATCACATCCCGAACTGTGTAGTGACAATGTAAAAAAAATCCTCTGCAGGAAAAGCCCGCAGAGGATTGTGTATAGAATGTTAATTCAAATCTTAGGCGTTGTCAGACCCGTAGGTCTTTTGGCGGTAAGCAGCCGGATAATTTCACTTCTTCTTTTCACAGAAGGCTTGGTGAAAGAGGTTCTTTCGCGCAATTCCCTCAAAATACCTGTTTTTTCAAACTTCTTCTTAAAGCGCTTCAGGGCCTTGTCAATCGACTCGTTCTCTTTGATGTTGATAATCAGCATTTTTCAATTATTTGGGCTGCAAATATAGCATGCTGGCTTTCAATTGTGCAAACATCACTTCAAAATTGCTCTTGAAATCACCAATTTCTGTATTTCCGATGTTCCCTCCCCAATAGTGCATAGTTTGGCATCGCGATAATACTTTTCGGCCGGAAAATCTTTGGTATAGCCGTAACCACCAAAAATCTGAACGCCATCGTTGGCAACCTCTACGGCAACTTCAGAGGCGTAAAGTTTCGCCATAGCAGATTCGCGGTTTACGCTTTTACCCTTGCTTTTTAAGTCGGCAGCCCGATAGGTAAGTAAAGAGGCAGCTTCAATTTTGGTTGCCATATCCGCGAGCTTGAATGATATTCCCTGAAATGCTGAAATGGGTTGGTTGAATTGGTGGCGCTCTTTGGAATATTTTAAGGCAGCTTCAAATGCGCCTTGCGCAATTCCAAGACTTAGTGCAGCAATTGAAATGCGACCACCGTCTAATACCTTAAGTGATTGAACAAATCCGTCTCCTTCCTTACCAATCATTTGGCTTTTGTGAATGCGACAATCTGTAAAGATCAGTTCAGCAGTTTCTGATGCCCGCATGCCCAGCTTGTTTTCCTTCTTTCCGGCTGTAAAGCCAGGCGTTCCTTTTTCAATTATGAAGGCCGTCATGCCGTGCGAGTCGCCCACTTTTCCGGTGCGTGCAATTACTACGGCTACATCGCCCGACTTACCATGGGTGATAAAATTTTTAGCTCCATTCAGCACAAAATAATCTCCATCCTTAATAGCTACTGTACGCATGTTGCCCGCATCCGACCCGGTATTGGGCTCAGTTAATCCCCACGCGCCAATCCATTCGCCAGAAGCAAGTTTGGGCAAATACGTTTGCTTTTGTTCTTCATTTGCATGTTGCAGAATGTGCCCGGTACACAACGAATTATGTGCTGCTACCGACAAACCAATGGAGCCATCTATTTTAGCCACTTCGGCAATGGCAGTAACATATTCATGATAACCAAAGCCAGCACCGCCATACTGTTCGGGCACCAATACACCCATCAATCCAAGCCCACCCATCTTCCGGAATAGCTCTACCGGAAAGAACTGGGCCTCATCCCACTCCATGCTAAACGGTCGTATTTCACGATCACCAAAATCACGAATCATCTGGGCAATCATCTTCTGGTTTTCACTTACTTCAAAACTCATTACCGTTTCCATGTGCTTGATTTAATGAGGTGCAAAGCTATTTAAATATCACACAACACCCAAACGATTGTTAGGTAGCTGATTTTTGTTGCTTTTTTTTGAAAAAAACCCACTTAGGCCGGATTCAAGGGTTATTTTTGCTCCGCTATTTTTAAACCTTTAAACACCCTGAAATGAAAATTGCTGTTGTAGGTACCGGCTATGTTGGTTTAGTTACCGGTACTTGTTTTGCAGAAACTGGTAATACAGTTACCTGCGTTGATATTGATCCTGAGAAAGTAAAAAAATTAAGTAGTGGCAAAATTACAATCTATGAGCCCGGCCTGGAACAATTGTTTGAACGCAATCTCAAGCAAGGCCGCTTAACCTTTACTACAAGCCTGGCCGAAGGTGTTAAAGATGCACAGATCATTTTCCTTGCGTTGCCCACACCTCCAGGTGAAGATGGATCGGCAGACTTGAAGTATATTCTTGGAGTAGCTTCCGATTTAGGTCCACTTTTAAGTAGTTATACCGTTGTGGTGGACAAGAGTACCGTACCGGTTGGTACAGCTGATAAAGTGCGCGAAAAGATTGCCGCGAAAGCGAAAGTAGAATTTGATGTGGTTTCAAACCCGGAGTTTTTACGCGAAGGGGTAGCGGTAGAAGATTTTATGAAACCCGAGCGCGTGGTAATCGGAACAAATTCAGCGAAAGCCCGGAAAATTATGGAAGCGCTTTATGCGCCTTTTGTTCGGCAAGGAAATCCGCTCGTGTTTATGGACGAGCGTTCGGCCGAGCTTACCAAGTATGCAGCTAATTCATTCCTGGCCACTAAGATTTCATTCATGAATGAAATTGCCAACCTGTGCGAGTTGGTGGGGGCCGATGTAGATGCGGTGCGTAAAGGAATTGGTACCGATAGCCGCATTGGTAAGCGTTTTTTATTTCCAGGTATTGGCTATGGAGGAAGTTGTTTTCCAAAAGATGTGCAGGCGTTAGCCAAATCATCGGCCGATGTGCAGTATGATTTTAAAATTCTTAATGCGGTAATGGAAGTAAATGCCGATCAGAAAACAAAACTGATTCCACGCATCAAAGATTATTACCGGGGCGATTTGAAAGGAAAAGTTTTTGCCATGTGGGGTCTTTCCTTTAAACCTCATACCGATGATATCCGCGAGGCACCATCACTTTACAACATTGAAGAGCTTATCAAAGCCGGTGCAATCGTAAAAGCGCACGATCCGGAATCTATGGAAAACGTAAAGCAATTGTTGGGTAACAAAATTCAGTTTGCCAAAACTCCCTACGAAGCAGCCGAAGGAGCCGATGCCATTTTTATTGCTACCGAATGGCCGGAGTTTCGCACACCCGATTTTGATAAAATTTCAGCCCTGTTAAAAACCAAAGTAATTTTTGATGGCCGTAACCTGTACGACCTGCAACAAATGAAAGATTTGGGTTACACTTACTTTAGCATCGGACGCGAAACTATTTATGGCTAAGAAACGAGTATTAATTACCGGTGGAGCCGGGTTTTTAGGTTCGCATTTGTGCGATCGCTTCATCAAAGAAGGCTACTATGTAATTGCCATGGATAACCTGATTACGGGCGACCTGCGCAACATCGAACATTTATTCAAACTTCCTGATTTTGAATTTTATCATCACGATGTTTCAAAGTTTGTGCACGTGCCAGGCGAGCTGGATTATATCCTGCACTTTGCTTCACCCGCCAGCCCGATCGATTACCTGAAAATTCCCATTCAAACGTTAAAGGTTGGATCGTTAGGAACGCATAACCTGTTGGGATTAGCACGCGCCAAGAAAGCCCGCATTATCATTGCATCCACGTCAGAAGTTTATGGCGACCCTACCGTGCACCCGCAAACAGAAGAGTATTATGGCAATGTAAACACCGTTGGCCCACGCGGGGTGTACGATGAAGCCAAACGCTTTCAGGAAGCCATAACCATGGCCTATCATACCTTTCATGGATTGGAAACACGCATTGTGCGGATATTCAATACCTACGGTCCGCGTATGCGGCTAAATGATGGCCGCGTGTTGCCTGCATTTATTGGCCAGGCCTTGCGTGGCGAAGACCTTACCATTTTTGGCGATGGTTCTCAAACCCGTTCGTTTTGTTATGTGGACGATCTGGTAGAAGGAATCTATCGGCTGTTGATGTCGGATTATGCATACCCGGTAAACATTGGCAATCCAAGCGAAATCACCATTAAAGAATTTGCAGAAGAAATAATCAAGCTCACCAACACTACCCAAAAAGTAGTGTACAAGGATTTACCAAAAGATGATCCGAAACAACGGCAGCCCGATATTACCAAAGCAAAACAAATTTTGGGCTGGGGACCAAAAGTATCGCGCGCAGAAGGGTTAAAAATCACCTACGAATATTTCAAATCGTTGCCCACAGAAGTACTGTACCAGCGCGACCATAAGAGTTTTGATGGGTATAACAAGTAGCTATTGCAGGCAAAGATTTTTTTATTACCTTTGCACCACTTCTTGGAAAAAATCAAAAAGAGGGGACCCAAAAGTCCCCTCTTTGTTTATACGAGTTTTAATGGATATAGCGCAAAAAATCCGTGAATTGGCCGAATCACACCTTACAGATGCATCGCATTTTGTAGTGGATGTGGTTATCAGCAAACATAAACCGCACAAAGTTTCGGTTTTTGTAGATGGCGATAATGGGATTACCATCGACCATTGTTCGGATTTGAGCCGGGCGCTATCCGAAGATTTAGATAAACTCGATTTGGTGAAGGAGAATTACCTGCTGGAGGTAGGTACACCCGGGTTGGATCAACCCCTGAAATTGAAACGCCAGTATGTAAAGAATGTAGGGCGTGGGTTAAAGGTGGTGACGAAAGATAAAACCATCCGGCAAGGCAAACTGATAGCAGCGGATGATACTTTACTCAACCTTGAAATTGAAACGGTAATAAAGGGCAGGAAAAAAGAAATAAACGTGGTAGCAATACCGTATAGCGAAATAGAAAAAGCAATTGTAATGGTCTCTTTTAAATAGTTAACAACTATGGATGCGTCAACACTGATTGAATCGTTTGCAGATTTTGCAAAACAAAAAAACATCGATCGCCCCACTATGATCCGGATTCTGGAAGATGTGTTCCGGAATATGATTCGTAAAAAGTATGTGGAGGATGATAACTTCGACATTATTGTAAATGCCGATAAAGGCGATCTTGAAATCTGGCGTTTCCGCGAAATTGTGGATGACGACTCGGAAGATATTTGGGATCACGATAAAATCAGTTTAACAGAAGCCCGAAAAATCGAAGAAGATTTTGAAGTGGGCGAAGAAGTTGCCGAACAAATTTACCTGGAAGACTTTGGCCGCAGGGCAGTAACCACCGCCCGCCAAACGCTTATGCAAAAGGTAAAAGACCTGGAGAAAGATATTCTCTATCAAAAGTACAAAGACTTAGTGGGTGAAATTATTACCGGTGAGGTTTACCAGGTACTGAGCCGCGAAGTGTTACTGATTGATGCGGAAGGAAATGAAATCTCTATTCCGCGCAGCGAGCAAATTCAAAAAGACCGCTACCGGAAAGGTGAAAATGTGCGGGCCGTGGTACATAAAGTTGACATGGTAAACGGAAGCCCGAAAATTATTTTGTCGCGCACTTCACCGGTGTTTGTAGAGCGTTTGTTCGAGCAGGAAGTGCCCGAAGTATATGATGGGTTGATTACCATTAAAAAAGTTGTTCGCGAGCCAGGCGAGCGGGCCAAAGTAGCGGTTGAATCGTACGATGACCGCATTGATCCGGTTGGCGCTTGTGTGGGTATGAAGGGTTCACGCATTCATTCTATCGTGCGCGAACTTCAAAACGAAAACATTGATGTTATCAATTACACCGAAAATCTGGAGTTGTACATACAGCGCGCACTGAGCCCGGCAAAAATTGTAAGCATCAAGGTTGATAAGGAGAATAGCCGGGTGTCAGTATTCTTAAAGCCAGACCAGGTTTCGTTGGCAATAGGTAAGGGCGGGCTCAACATTAAACTGGCCAGCCGGTTGGTAGGTATGGAAATAGACGTGTTCCGCGAAACGGATGGGGAACAAGAAGAAGATGTGGACCTGGATGAGTTCAGCGATGAAATTGAAAGCTGGGTGATCGATGAGCTTAAGCGCATTGGGCTTGATTCTGCCAAAAGTGTACTGAACCTTAACAAAGAAGAACTGGTGCGCAGAACAGACCTGGAAGAAGAGACCATTGAGAGTGTATTAACCGTGCTGAAGAAAGAATTTGAGTAGGCTTAACAACAATAAAATCAACGTAAAACAATTTTAATAGCGATATTTGGGGCATGGCAGAAGAAAAAGGCATAAGACTAGGGCAAGCATCTCGCAAACTCAATGTGGGCCACAATACCATTTTGGATTTTTTGGCCAAGAAGGGTTTTAGCGTAGAAAATAACCCCAATGCAAAACTTACGGCCGAGCAGTTTGCCATGCTTTCAAAAGAATTTGCCTCCTCCGCATCTGAAAAAGCAGAAGCATCGGGGTTAACCATTGGTATTAAACTGAACGAACCCCCTGCCGCAAAAGTTGAACCCGAAGTGGTTCGTAAAAAGACGGATGAAGAAGAAAGTGTACTAATCAAAAACCTGGGGTCTAAAGAAATAGTAAAACCCAAAGAAGAACCCAAGTCTGAAAAAGTGGAGGTTGAAAAACCAAAACTTGAAGGGATTAAGGTATTGGGCAAAATAGAACTTGAGAAGGAGAAGAAGAAGTCTAAGAAAGAAACGAAACCTGAGCCCGAGGAAAAACCAGTTGTAAAAGAGCCTGTTGTTGAGAAGGAAAAAATAGTTGAGCCACAACAACCGGAACTGGAAACCATTAAAGCGAAAGCAGATAAGTTGCAAGGCTTGAAGGTGGTTGATAAAATTGCTTTGCCTGTTGAAAAGAAGAAAGAACCCGTTGCCTCTTCGGACCTGAATAAAAATGCACAGCAGAAGCGCCCACGCAAGCGGCTGGATACCGGTAAACCGGTTGCACCTGCCGGTAATCAGCAACGCGGTCAGAAATCGTTTCAACCACGCCAGCAAAAGGCTGAACCTACTGATAAGGAAATTCAGGATCAGATTCGCGCTACACTTGCCAAGCTAAGTGGAAATCAGAAGAAAGTTACAGGGGCCAAGTATCGCAAAGAAAAGCGCCAGGCACTCTCTGAAGCAGAAGAAGAAAGGTTGCTTCAGGAACAGGAGTCATCAAAGATTCTGAAAGTAACAGAATTCATTTCGGCCAACGACCTGGCTTCGTTAATGAACGTTTCTGTAAACGATGTTATCTCAACCTGTATGGGTTTGGGTATGTTCGTTTCCATAAACCAGCGCCTGGATGCCGAGGCAATTACCGTAATTGCCGATGAGTTTGGATTCGATGTGCAGTTTACTTCAACAGATGAAGAAGCTGAAGAGGTTTTGGAGGAGGATGCAGAAGAAGATTTGCAACCCAGGGCCCCGATTGTAACCATCATGGGCCACGTAGATCATGGTAAAACTTCGTTGCTGGATTACATTCGCAAAACAAAAGTTACAGCATCAGAGGCCGGTGGTATTACACAGCACATTGGCGCGTATGATGTAACAACCAAGAATGGAAATAAGATTGCCTTTCTGGATACACCCGGCCACGAAGCATTTACCGCCATGCGTGCACGGGGTGCAAAACTTACCGACATTGCTATTATTGTAGTAGCCGCTGATGATGATGTGATGCCGCAAACCAAAGAGGCGATTAACCATGCGCAGGTAGCGGGCGTTCCGATTATTATTGCGATTAATAAAATTGATAAGCCTGGGGCAAATCCTGAAAAAGTAAAAGAGTCGCTCTCAAAAATTAACATCCTGGTTGAAGACTGGGGTGGTAAATATCAGTGCCAGGCCATATCGGCAAAGACCGGGCAAGGGATTGATGACCTGCTGGAGAAGGTTTTACTCGAAGCAGAAATTCTCAACCTGAAAGCAAACCCCGATAAACCTGCGGTGGGGTCTATTATTGAAGCCTCGCTGGATAAAGGACGGGGTTATGTAACTACCCTGATGGTGCAGGCTGGAAGCCTGAGTGTGGGTGATGTTATGGTTGCCGGATCAAACTTTGGTCGTGTAAAGGCTATGTTCGATGATACCGGTAAGCGTGTGCAGAAAGTTGGTCCTTCTACACCCGTGCAGGTATTGGGATTGGATGGGGCACCACAGGCGGGTGAAAAATTCCAGGTAATGGAAAGCGACCGCGAGGCCCGCGAACTTGCTAACAAGCGAGGTCAGATTTTGCGCGAGCAAAATATTCGCACCAAGAAACACATTACGCTGGATGAAATCGGCAGACGGTTGGCAATTGGTTCGTTCAAGCAATTGAACGTGATTGTGAAAGGTGATGTGGACGGTTCGGTAGAAGCCTTATCCGACTCGTTATTAAAACTTTCAACCGAAAAAGTAGCAGTTGCTATTATCCATAAAGGGGTTGGCCAGATCTCAGAATCGGATGTGTTGTTAGCTTCGGCTTCCGATGCAATTATTCTTGGCTTCCAGGTGCGGCCATCCGCTTCGGCAAGAAGATTGGCCGAGAATGAAGAGATTGAAATCAGGCTTTACTCCATCATCTACGATGCCATCGATGAGATTAAGGCGGCCATGGAAGGTATGCTGGAGAAGGAGATGGAAGAAGTGATTGTGGGCAATGCCGAAGTGCGCGAGGTGTTCAAGATTTCGAAAGTGGGTACGGTGGCTGGGTCTATGGTAACCGATGGGTACATTAAGCGCAACAATCCAATCCGTTTAATACGCGAAGGCATTGTGGTTTACTCGGGCGAGATGACTGCGCTGAAACGCTTTAAAGACGATGCGAGCGAAGTAAAAGCAGGCTTTGATTGCGGTATCAGCATTAAAAACTTTGCGGATATTAAAGTGGGCGATGTAATTGAGAGCTACGAAAACCGCGAGGTGAAGAAGATCTAAGCCACTCCAAAGCGAACAATAAAAAAAGCCTGCTCAGATTTCTGTGCAGGCTTTTTTAATGGGTGTGCTTGCTAATGATATGACAGCCGTTGGATCGTTTAATCCAAGGGTGTATCTTGGATTCCAGTAAGGGTATATAAGACATAGGGTGGCAATAGCCGATTGTTGGCAACAATTGGGCGGCTTCGTGGAAAGTGACGACCAAGTTATTAAACTCTGACTTAATACATTTGACAGTGCTTCATTAAAAAATTGACTATGGGAAAAATAACAGTTGTGTAAGCTCCCCCAAAGTTGGGCCATTTGAAAGTTGACAAATAAATATCAACTTTAAAATGGTTAAATAATGAAAAAGTCAAAATTTACA
>LNFR01000101.1 GCA_001567185.1 Bacteroidetes bacterium OLB12 | reverse complement strand
ATTGCCCTGCTTCGGCAGAAGAAACATTGCTGATGATAAGGGTAGGTGTGGTAACCAAAAAGTTGAGTTGTTTACCAAATCAACAAACACACTGCCATCAAACTTCTGCCATTGATAGGTGATATTTGTAGTACCGGTTGCAGCGGTAGTAAATGTAGCAGAGCCACCTTCGCAGGCATAGTAAGGCGAAGCAGGTTGTTGTGTGATGGTGATGGCAACGGTGGGCACCAGGTTTTCATATACCAGTAAAAACCCTGCAGCACGGGTAAGAATAATTTCCGGTTTACCATCGAGGTTGATGTCAGCGGTGGTAATGCCGCGGGGTGCAGTTACAGTTGTATTAAAAGGCGCAGCAAACGATGCAGCCGTTATAGGGCCGCCTGTGTGAATGTTTTTAAAGATGGAGAATTGATTGCCCGATTCACTCACGGTAATGATTTCAGGTTTTCCATCGCCATCGAGGTCATCGATGTGGGCGAGGGTTACGTTGGTAGGATTGGTGAGGTCAACGCGGTTGAATACAATATTTCCAACGGTACTTTGGTTGTGAAAAATAGAAATCAGAGTGGCGGTAGTGCCGGTACCGTGGTACAACACAATGTCCATCTTGCCATCTACATCGAGGTCAGCGATGTAGAGTCTTCCCGGATTGTCACCTGTAGCAATATTTCCAACAGAAGTAAATGAGGTTGTCTCCAGCCGGTACGTTCCGTTGTTGCGCCACACCGTCATGTTATCGGTTGCTCCGTTGCCGCAGGCCATATCGGCAAAACCATCATTATCGAAATCGGCCGCCACGGGGCCACCGCCTGCTGCAGGCTTAGTAAAGTCTATCCGGTCGCTGAGTGAATTATAGTTGCTACCCGAGATAAACGCACCTGTTCCCTGGCGCATCCGGTTTTCATAAATATTAACGGTAGAACTTCCGTTCGACCCTACATAGTCTGTTTTACCATCATGGTTAAAATCGGCCTCCTGGATTGTTAAGGTGCCGCCAATACTGGTCTGTGCTTCAAAGTTGATTTCACCTCCAGAAGAAATGTTTCTGAATACACCACTGGTGGCAACGAAGTCGGGTTTATTATCACCATTCAAATCGATCAACCGGGGGTTTTGTGTTGGGGTTGTGATAATGCTGTCGTTCGGAATCAATGAAGATGTGCTGATGGCACCCGATGTGTACACATTTCTGAATACATATACGCGCGAGCCATTTGCCTCAGCCAGGATATCCGGATAACCATCTTCATTTAAATCGGCTGCGTCAATATCGTAGTCGGCACCGGTTAAAGTAAATTCAACAGGAGGTGCAAAGTGTGTATTGTCGAAAGTAACACCGGAGGAAAACGTTGTTATAAACGGAAGGTGGTAGGATGCTGTAAACTGCTCGCGTGTAACACGCACCGGTGCAAGCGAGGCACCGGCAGGAACGGTTACCGTTAGTTGTGTTTTGGTTGCGGTGAGCACGGTGGCAGTAACATCGCCAAAGTGAACAATGTTTTCAGCGGGTATGGAAGAAAAGTAATCTCCCGTGATGGTTACGGTGCTTCCGATAGGTCCCTGAAGAGGCGAAACCGTGTTCAGAGAAATTTCCGGGGTATGTACATTTTTATTTTCATAAATACTTATGCGATCGGGTGAAGTATTAGTGATACCGACAACTATATCCGGTTTGCCATCGCCATTGATATCACCAGCCAATGCAGTGGATGGATACGTTGAGACACCGCTGCCCTGAAACCGGTAGCCCGGTACAAAAGCAGTGGCATCAAACACACCACCCGTATAAACGTTTTCAAAAATGCCTACATCAGCATTGTCGGTAGCGAGGATGTCAATCCGGCCATCACCATTGATATCGGCCAGGCTCAAGGCCCCGTAGGTACTTACTTCACTATTTAAAATTATCTCTGTTGCAAAATCGGTTGAAGCAAGCGGTCCGCCACTGTTGGTGTTGAGGCGAATGTGAACATCATCGCTGCTGAACCCGTTTTTCCACGCCAGGTCATTTTTTCCATCGAGGTTGAAGTCGGCCACATTGATAACTCCCTGAACGCTGGTAGTGAATGTAAATGCCGAGGCCGTTGCAAAAGAAATGGTGCCCGGTGTTGATGTGTTGGGAATAACAGAAAACTGTCCGCCAAAGGCGTTTACAAGAATAAACTCCGGTTTTCCATCATTATCCAGATCGGCAAGGGTTGCTCCGCTCGGTGCGTCATCTAATGTTTGCGGGAAATAGAAAAGAGAATATCCAAATTCAATGTTTCCGGGTGTGCTCATGTTTTGAGCGATCCAAACATTTTGCCCTGCGGCTCCTGCACCTTCCGCGGAAACCAATTCAGGCAGACCGTCACCATCAATATCGGCAGCCAGGTACACCGGACTTTCATCCGATCGGCCATTCCAATATTCTACGGCTTCAAAGGCGAGGTTGCCCGGTGTGCTGATATTTCGAAATGTGGCAAATACACCGGGTCCGCCTGTCCATCCTGAGGTGACCATGTCCAGTTTGCCATCGTTATCCAAATCAGTTGTTGACACCCCGGATCCATTTGTGAAAGAGAGGCCGCTTGGAAAGGTTATCGGGGCAGCAAATGAAGCAGCGGTTAAGTCACCACCTGTCGCCAGGTTCCGATACACATCAATACCCGAATTATCGGCCCGTGCAACAGCCAGATCATTCCAACCATCCCCATCCATGTCAGCCAGCGAAAGTCCGCCATATCCTACTGCCAGGGAGATGTCGAACTTCGGATCGAATGAAGCTGGGATAATTCTGCCACCATCATCGAAAGTTGGGTTGAAGGGTTCTGCTGAGAGTTTAGCCAAACCGGTTGTCTTGTTAATTACTGTGAGTTGCCCGTACCGAGCTCCATTGGGCACCGTTACCGTAAGGGAATTAACACTTGCATTTGTAATGTTTCCTTGCAACCCGTTAAAGTACACCGCATTGTTAGCAGGTGTAGGATCGAAATCACTTCCGCTGATGACAATACTTTCACCTGGTTTTCCACTGGTAGGTGTGAACGAGGAAATGGTTGGAGCTGGTACCAAGGTGCGTTGGTTAAGGACTACGTTATCGATTGCGCCCGTAAATGTGGATACCCCTGAATTGTATCTGATGTTAATGCGGAACGAGCCCACGTTTGATAAATACTGCAGGAGTTGTGCTTTGGTGGCCAACGGTCCCCCGATACTCCCTACATGCCAACCCGCTGTTTCATCAAGCCGGATCGTGAAAGACGACCAGGCAGGAGCTTGGGCAGGAAAAGTTGGCAAGTTTAAGACCAGTACAGCACCGGATGCGCTTCTAATGTGCACATCACCGGGCAGACCCATGCACAGTGGCTACGTGATCCACCTGCAGATTGAAAGTTAATTCCTGACCATAACTGAAGTATGAAACATTGCCGCCAAACTTGGCGGGGGAGGTCCAGAAGTACGGCTGGCTGGTGCTTGTTTTGGTTGCGGAAACATACCCGCCCGGGTTGCCGCCTGCCGGGAAATAATTTACGGTTTGGGGGTCATTCAAGTTGTTGTCGGAGAGTGTCCATCCTTCATCATTAATATCAAATGTACTGGTGATTTGGGCATGTGAAAACAGCGCCAAAAACATGCTCATTACAAGTAAGGCCAGGCAACGCAACATAAAGGAGGGATTTGAAAACTAAAATAAGAATTTCCGGATAAGTTTCCTCGCTGCTCCTGGATACCAGGTTTATTGCACTAAAATACTCCTTTATACTTCGTTTCCTGCCCCGGGGGCCGATGCTTTACTTTAGTTCAACCTTTGCTACCGGTTTTATTCGATAAAGTAGGGCAAGAATTCTTTCCCTTGGGGATTAGCGTTTCAATACCAGGAACCCATTCAGGGTTTTTCCGGACGATGTA
>LNFR01000100.1 GCA_001567185.1 Bacteroidetes bacterium OLB12 | reverse complement strand
TTTCGTTCCGTTTTTTCTCCCCGCCCGAAAAACCTTCGTTTACGGAGCGCCCGGTCAGTTTTTGTCCAGTTCAACCAAAGCCTGTTTTTCTTTGCTGAGTTGCAAGAAACCTTTGGCATCCAAGGCTTCCTGACCACGATAGGCGCGAACTTCGTTTACGGCAGTGCGCATAAAATTGGTCATGCTCACCCCCGGAATTTCAACCGGATACTGAAAAGCAAGAAAAATACCTTCTCCGGCTCTTTCCTCAGGCGCAAGGTCCAACAGATTTTTACCGTTGAACAATACTTCACCGCCGGTTACTTCGTACTCTTCTTTTCCGGCCAATACCGCCGAAAGGGTACTTTTCCCTGAACCGTTTGGCCCCATGATGGCATGAATCTCACCCGGCTTTACTTCCAGGTTAATTCCTTTCAGGATTTCTTTGTCGCCTATTTTGGCGTGGAGGTTTTTTATTGATAGCATGTTGTAGTATCAAGTATTAAGTATCAAGTATCAAGACTTTTGTAAATGAGAGAATAATTCGTTTATCCAACACTACCCTCTAGGGATATACTAAGTAATTTTTGTGCTTCAACGGCAAATTCCATGGGTAATTGGTTGAATACTTCTTTGCAGTAACCGTTTACGATTAAGCCTACGGCTTTTTCGGTGTTTATGCCCCGTTGGTTTAGGTAGAAAATTTGGTCTTCGGCAATTTTGGAGGTGGTAGCTTCGTGCTCAACCACACCCGTTGGATGGTCACACTCAATGTACGGAAAGGTGTGTGCCCCGCATTTATCGCCGATGAGCAGACTGTCGCACTGCGAAAAATTACGAGCCCCGATGGCTTCGCGGCCAATTTTTACCAAACCACGGTAACTGTTATTACTTCTACCGGCACTGATTCCCTTAGAAACAATGGTGCTGCGCGTATTTTTACCTAAATGGATCATCTTGGTGCCCGTATCGGCTTGCTGGAAATTATTCGTGAGGGCCACGCTGTAAAATTCACCTACCGAGTTATCGCCCTTCAAAACCACCGACGGATATTTCCAAGTGATGGCTGAACCCGTTTCTACCTGTGTCCATGAAATTTTACTGTTTTCGCCTTTACAGATGCCCCGCTTGGTTACGAAATTATAAATTCCGCCCTTGCCTTCTTTATTTCCCGGATACCAGTTTTGTACTGTGCTGTATTTGATTTCGGCGTCTTTCATGGCCACCAGTTCCACCACGGCGGCATGAAGCTGGTTTTCGTCGCGCATGGGAGCCGTACAGCCTTCGAGGTAACTCACGTAACTGCCTTCATCGGCAATGATAAGTGTACGCTCAAACTGCCCCGTATTCATGGCGTTGATGCGGAAATAGGTAGAAAGCTCCATGGGACAGCGTACTCCCTTGGGAATATAAACAAATGAACCGTCGCTGAATACGGCTGAATTCAATGTAGCATAGAAATTATCGTTCACCGGAACCACGGAACCGATGTATTTTTTTACCAGTTCGGGATGCTCTTTTAAGGCTTCGCTGATTGAACAGAAGATGATACCCAGCTCGCCCAGTTTTTCGCGGAAGGTAGTTTTTACCGAAACACTGTCAATAACGGCATCAACCGCCACACCGGCCAGAATTTTTTGTTCATCCAATGATATACCGAGTTTTTTGAAGGTTTCCAGTAATTCCGGATCTACCTCATCTAAACTTTTGTATTGGGGCTTTTCCTTTGGTGCCGAATAGTATATAATATCCTGAAAATCAATTTTAGGATACGAAACATGGGCCCAATCCGGTTCAGTCAATGTTTGCCATTTACGGAAGGCTTTCAGGCGCCATTCGGTCATCCATTCGGGCTCGTTTTTCTTGGCACTGATAAAGCGCACGGTATCCTCACTTAGTCCTTTGGGAAGGGATTCGGATTCAATATCGGTGTAAAACCCGTACTTATATTCGGATTGAACGGCCTCGTCTATGATTTGGTTGCTGTCGCTCATGGCTTAAATTATATGGAGAAACTTTCCCCGCATCCGCAAGTGCGTGTGGCATTGGGATTATTGAATTGAAAACCTTTACCGTTCAGACCATCCGAAAAATCCAGTTCGGTGCCGATCAGGTAAAGAAAGCTCTTTTTGCTTACCACAATTTTTACGCCTTTGTCTTCAAATATGCGGTCGTCTTCTTTTAGTTCTGTATCAAAAGTAAGTTGGTATGAAAGTCCCGAACATCCGCCGCCTTCAACACCAACGCGCACAAAACTGTCGGCCGGTTTGCCTTCATCATGAAGCAGCACGGATATTTTTTCTTTTGCTCTGTCTGTTACCGTAATCATAAATTCTAGTTAGGTTTGCGCTTTTAAATAACGTTTATCGCCTAAGTTTGTTTAGTTTATTTAGAACTAATCTAAATAAACCCCGCAGCGAAGGTACAAAATATCTTTTTACGGTTGAAATATGGAACAGGAAAAGCAAAATCCACTTACTCCGCTTAGTGAAGTCGGAGAATTCGGTTTAATCGAAAAAATCAGGGCCAATGTGGTAAACACGGCTCCCCAAACCATTTTTGGCATAGGTGATGATGCCGCGGTTTTGGATTCAAAAGGACAGAAGACACTCATCAGTACCGACTGTTTGGTTGAGGGCATTCACTTTGATTTGTCGTATGTGCCCATGAAACATCTGGGCTACAAAGCCGTGGTGGTAAATCTTTCCGATATTTTTGCCATGAACGCCAAACCGGCCCAAATCCTGGTTACGTTGGCTGCATCAAGCCGCTATACGCTTGAGGCCATTGATGAACTGTATGAGGGTATTTTCGCAGCCTGTCAGGCTTATGGGGTTGATTTGGTGGGCGGTGATACATCTTCCATTCCCAAGGGATTGGTATTGTCCATTACCGTGCTCGGGTATGCCGATGAGGCTTCGGTAGTTTACCGCAATGGTGCCAGATTGAATGATATCATCTGCGTGAGCGGTGATTTAGGCGGTGCTTATGCCGGCTTGCAGTTGTTGGAGCGTGAGAAGCGTATTTTTATGGAAAATTCGGCCGTACAGCCTGATTTGACTGGTTTTGATTATATTCTCGAACGACAACTTAAACCCGAAGCCCGCAAAGATGTGGTGGATTTGTTTGCGCGTCTGGGAATTAAACCAACGGCCATGATTGACGTATCGGACGGACTGGCCTCCGAAATAAACCATATCTGTAAGGAATCGGCCTGTGGAGCCCGCATTTTTGATGAACGGATTCCGGTAGATCCGCAATCGGTTATTTTACTCGAAGAAATGAAAGTAAATCCAACCCTGGCGGCGCTTAACGGCGGTGAGGACTATGAATTGCTCTTTACCATCAGTCCGACCGATTATGAAAAAATCAAAGCCGAAAAAGGCATTTCGTTTATCGGTTTTATCACTCCGCCTGAGTTTGGCGTAAAATTGGAAACCCGAGACGGTATTCAGCATAATTTGGAGGCCAAGGGCTGGAACGCTTTCGGAAAAGAATAAGAATACATAGAATTGATGGAAACACTGATTAAAAATGATGTAATTGTACTGGGCATTTTAATGCTTGTACTGGGCTTGGTGTTTACCACGGCGGCATCGGAACATAAATTCTGGAAACGTTTTTACACCTTTATCCCGCCCATTTTTCTCTGTTATTTTATTCCGGGCCTTTTTAATTCATTTGGTTTGATTTCCGGCTCTTTGTCCGGATTAAATAAAATGGCTTCAACCTATTTGTTGCCTGCTTCTTTGGTGTTGCTTACACTGGGATTGGATTTTCCATCGCTCCGTAAATTGGGCGGAAAAGCGGTGCTTATATTTTTTGCGGGTACTTTAGGTATCATCTTAGGCGGCCCTATAGCACTTTCAATAGGGAAGTTAATCCATCCCGAAGCGTTTACGGGAACCGGTCCGGATGAAGTTTGGCGGGGCATGGCAACAATCGCCGGCAGCTGGATTGGCGGCGGGGCCAACCAGGCAGCCATGAAAGAAATGTTTCAGCCTTCGGCGCCTTTGTTTTCGGGTATGATTGCGGTAGATGTGCTGGTAGCCAACGTGCTCATGGCCCTGCTTTTATTCATGGCCGGAAAGAATGACCGCATTAACCGGTTTTTAAATGCCGATACCCGTTCCTTGGATGAAGTAAAAGCCAGACTGGTGGCCATCCGAAATGAAAATGCCCGGATTCCGAGTTCTACCGACTTAATGAAAATTGCTGCCGTAGGCATTGTGCCAACTGGGTTGGCGCATTTATTAGCCAACCGGATTGGCCCGTATTTAGGTACCCATTTTCCTGAATTGGCCCAAAAATTAAGTTTGTCATCCACATTTTTCTGGATGGTATTATTGGTTTCTTTATTTGGAATTCTACTTTCCTTAACCCCGTTGAAAAAGCTGGAAGGGGCAGGTGCATCAAAAGTGGGAACGGTATTCTTGTATATTTTGGTAGCCACCATCGGCATGAATATGGATGTGTTGAGTATTTTTGATACGCCGGTATTTTTTCTGGTCGGTTTTATTTGGATTTTCTTCCACCTGATTGTTATATTTTTGGCTGCTAAACTTACGCGAGCACCCTTATTTTTTGTAGCAGTGGGCAGTCAGGCCAATGTGGGTGGTGCGGCTTCGGCGCCGGTTGTGGCCTCCGCATTTGATTCCGCTTTGGCGCCTGTGGGAGCAATCTTAGCCGTGCTAGGTTATGCCGTTGGTACTTACGGGGCCTATATTTCAGCCTTGATAATGCAGGCTATTTATTAAATTTCACCTTTTGTATTTCGATATTACGAAGAAAATAACAAAAAAAGGGGCTGTTTACTCGTAAACAGCCCCTTTTTTTT
>LNFR01000099.1 GCA_001567185.1 Bacteroidetes bacterium OLB12 | reverse complement strand
GAAACCATAAGCAATGAGATTGTAGCCGGACAGCGCGAAGAACAAACCCTGCTGCATCAGCAACAACTCATTATTTATGCCTTGCTGGCCATTATTGCTATTATTCTGGTTACTTCATACTTCATCTATAAAAATGCACAGGCCAGCAAACGGGCTAACCAATTACTGGCGTTAAAATCGTTGCGCGGCCAGATGAATCCACATTTTATTTTTAACGCACTTAATTCCGTTAACCAGTTCATCTCACAAAATGACGAACGATCTGCCAATAAATATTTATCGGAATTCTCCAAACTCATGCGATTAGTGCTTGAGAACTCGCAGGAAGATTTCATCTCGCTGCAAAAGGAAGAAGAAATTATTTCACTGTATGTTAAACTGGAACATTATCGCTTTCGCGATAAGTTCGAATACACCATTTCGATTGATGAAAGCCTGAACCGCGAAACGATTCAACTGCCGCCCATGCTCATACAGCCTTATATTGAAAACGCAGTGTGGCATGGATTGCGTTACAAAGAAGACAAGGGCACCCTCCAGCTGGAATTTGTACAAACCCCGGGGGGGTATGCAGGTGATTATTGCCGACAATGGAATCGGCCGTTCCAAATCAGCCCAATTGAAAACCGAAAACCAGAAAAAACATAACTCAACCGGATTGAAAAATATTCAGGAACGATTACAGATTATAAATACCGTTTACCGTACCCAATACACGGTAACCATAGAAGATTTGCCAAACAACAGCGGCACCCGTGTACAAATATTTATCCCAACCACAAAAAATACTGCCGTATGAAGGCCATAATTGTTGATGACGAAAAAGACAGCCGTGAAATTCTGGCTAACTATTTGAAAAAATATTGTCCGGATGTTATCGTGTGTGGTTTTGGCGAATCAGTAGCTACCGGGCTTGAAGAAATAAAAAAGCACAATCCGGAAATCGTATTTCTGGATATTGAAATGCCGTATGGCAACGGGTTTGATCTTTTAGACAAAGTAGGAGAAGTAACCTTTGAAACCATTTTCGTAACCGCCTTCGATAATTACGCGATCCAGGCATTAAACCAAAGCGCTGCCTATTATTTGTTAAAACCAATTGATATTGATGAACTGGTGAAGGCTGTTGAAAAAATTCGTGTGGAACGAACCGAAAAAAATTACATGCAGCACGCCCGGTTGCTGCTTGAAAACAAAAAGAACAGCACCCATCAAAAAATCATGCTGCCCACACTAGAAGGTTTTGAAATCGTGAACATCAACTCCATCTTATATTGTGAAGGTGCTGATAACTTTACGAAATTTCATTTCGAGCAGGGCGCTCCACTATTAATTTGCCGCACACTTAAATATTTTGAAGACATTTTGAAAGAACACCGGTTTGTGCGCATCCATCGCTCGCACCTCATCAACCCCGATTTTGTGGTACGATATTCGAAGGGGAAAGGGGGCTATGTAACCATGAAAAACAACCAGGAGTTAGAAATATCGCCCAACAAGAAACAAGAATTTTTAAATCTGTTTGAGTCTTAACTCCACAACGCCTTCATATAAAATTATATCTACATGAAAAAATACATAAGCTATATTCTCACACTTGGAGTTTTAGCCGCAGCCTGCAAACCGTCTGATAGAATTAACCAGGTTGTAGGGGTAACCAAAACGGCAAGTTTTGTTGATACCCGTTGGGCGCTTATTGAACTGGAAGAGAAACCGGTTGACCTTGAGAACAAACCTTATCTGGTATTTGCTGCCAAAAGCATGGTAGTAAGCGGCTTTGGCGGTTGTAATCAATTAGGAGGCTCTTATGAATCTTCGGGTCAAAAGCTAAAACTCAACAACATGGCAGCTACACATAGGTACTGCCACGATAGCATGGAAGTCGAAACAGCATTTTTCCAAAGTTTGCAAAAAATAAATCAATACAAAATTGAAGGACACGAACTAATGCTTTTGCAAGATGACAAGGTAATTGCGCGCTTCAGAGTTACAAATTAATATCTATCCATACTCCGCTAAACAATATTTTTCTTGCGTTATCGGTTAAAGGGAGTTATTATGCAAGCTTAACAACCTGATAAACTATAACCAAACTACTATGAAGGCAAAGTTTTTAGTAATTCCTCTTTTCTGCCTGTTGGGCACCGCTTCATTAGCGCAAGATGTTACCGTAACTGATGAAGAATTAACAAAGTACGCTACGGCAATGGATTCCATCAATGAGATGTCGGCCGAGGTAAAAGAAATGATTACCGAGCTGGTGAAAAATAACAAAGCGGTAACTGCGGCTCGGTATAATGAAATTTCAAAAATTATTGCTGATGAAACTAAGTTAGCTGAAGCGAAGGCTACTTCCGAAGAAGTTGCTTTTGTTAAAGAACTTGCAGTAAAACGCGATTCCGCTACCGCGCAAATCAATGCGGCCGTACAAAGCCTTGCGAAAGATTATGTTGGCGCCTCTACCTTTAACAAAGTTCGGAAAGCTTGAGCACAGATACTGAACTGAAAAGCAAATATGATGCGCTTATGGCTGAATTAGCTAAGGATAATCCCGGAGCAAAGTAAAAACTTTGTAACTGATCATTCGGGCTGCTTCTGCGAAGCAGCCCGATTTTTTTTGAGCTTATCCAAATTATTTTCAGAGGAGATTCCTCCGCTCCTTATTCGCACGTTACACAATTGTTCGTATTAGCGTTTAAATTTATCGCGCAGTGCCGCCAGTTTATCCTCCATCGATTCAACCGCTTTTACGGGTGCCTTTGGTTTAGCGGTTCGTTCTTGTCGCGGTGCGTTTGCAGCGGGAGTGGTTCCAAACGGATCGCTTTTCATCGACAAAGCAATACGCTTGCGCGGAATATCAACTTCTACTACCGTTACATGCACCTTTTGTTGTACCGCCACCACGCTGTTGGGGTCCTTTATAAACTTATCGCTTAAATGGCTGATGTGTACTAATCCATCCTGGTGTACACCAACATCTACAAACGCACCAAAGGCTGTTACGTTTGTAACAATGCCTGGAAGCTTCATTCCAATTTTCAAATCTTTAATTTCATGCACCCCTTCTGCAAACTCGAACACTTCGAACTTTTCGCGCGGATCGCGGCCGGGCTTTTCAAGTTCTGTTAAAATATCAGTAAGCGTTGGCAAGCCTACGGTATCTGAAATATATTTTTTAAGATCAAGTTTTTTGCGCAGCTCGGCACTGGTCATCAAATCTTTAATGGTACAACCCAAATCTGCCGCAAATTGTTGCACCAATTCATAGCGCTCCGGGTGCACACCACTTGCATCCAGCGGATTTTTAGAATCGCGGATGCGCAAAAAGCCTGCACATTGTTCAAAAGCTTTTTCTCCCAGGCGGGGAACTTTCAATAATGCCTGGCGATCTTCGAATGCGCCATGTTGGTTGCGATACTCCACAATACTTTTTGCCAATTGGGGCCCAAGGCCCGACACATACGTTAGTAATTCTTTGCTGGCTGTGTTTAGTTCTACCCCTACCGAGTTTACACAACTTACCACCACATCATCAAGCCCTGCTTTTAGTTTGATTTGATCTACATCGTGCTGATATTGCCCCACACCGATTGACTTCGGATCTATTTTAACCAACTCAGCCAGCGGGTCTTTCAATCTTCGGCCAATGGAAACTGCCCCGCGCACGGTAACATCATGGTTGGGGAATTCCTCGCGCGCTACTTCCGATGCCGAATACACCGATGCGCCACTCTCGTTCACCATCACAATTAAGATCTCTTTCGGCAACCCAATACCTTTTACAAATGCTTCCGTTTCGCGGCTGGCTGTTCCATTACCAATGGCAATGGCTTCAATTTTAAACCGATCGCAAAGTCCTAACACGATGGTTGCAGACTTGGCCGTTTCACGTTGAGGTTCATTCTGATAAAGCACCGTATCGAACAATAGCGCACCTTGTTCATCCAAACAAACCAATTTGGTACCCGTACGAAAACCCGGATCGAGCGCCAACACTCGTTTTTTGCCTAATGGCGATGCGAGCAAAAGCTTTTTCAGATTGGCAGCAAACACCTGGATGGCATCCGTGTCCGCTTTCATTTTACTCTCCACCCGAATTTCAGTTTCGAGTGAAGGTTTCAACAAACGCTTATAGGAATCTTTTACCGCCATAGAAACCTGCTCGCTGGCTTTTGAGATGCCTTTTACAAACTGCTTTTCGAGCAATGCAATCGCCTGTTCTTCTGCCGGTTCAATATTCAGAGTTATAAAACCTTCTTTCTCGGCTCTGCGCATAGCCAGCAAGCGGTGCGATGGTGTTTTTTGAATAGGTTCCTTCCAATCAAAATAATCCTTAAACTTCTGAGCTTCTTCACTTTCAGATTTTGATTTGATCACCATTGCCTCAATCACTCCTTCTGACCAAAACAATTCTCTTATCTTTTGCCGGGCTTCCTGGTTTTCGCTTACCCACTCCGCTATAATATCGCGCGCGCCATCCAGGGCTTCTTGTTCTGTTGCTACACCTTTTTCCGCATCAATAAAAGTAGCTGCCAAAGTATTTATGTCAGCTTGGTTT
>LNFR01000098.1 GCA_001567185.1 Bacteroidetes bacterium OLB12 | reverse complement strand
TAGTGACAGCAAATTGAAACTCAAAGTTAGCGTATTATGCGGTTATCATTGAAACAACTCAAACTGGGTATGGCCGGCTGCTTCTACCGTATTGCGAATAGATTGCGTGGAAAATTCTTTTGAGAAAAAACCGATTTGGTAAACAGGCAATTCCATCAATCCGGAATCGGCTTTATGCGCAGACAGCGAGAGGTTATATCCCAGGGCCAGCATATTGGTTTGATATTGTTGTACCAACCGCTTGTAAAAAGTTCGGTTATTTCCGGTATTGCGCTCCACCTGGTCAGCACCTTCTTTTGTTAAGTAATTGGAAAGTTTCGTACGTGCATCGCGCAGGTAAAACCGGTAGTTAAGTTTATCGTTCAAAGCAAAGCAGAAGGGAATCAGAAAATTTATTTGCAAGCCGGCCAGCTTTTGTACAGTTTCAAATTCCAGGTCGAATGAAAATGAATCGGCCAGACAAAAAACACTTGCTTTGTGTGGAGTAACCGGCACATAATGCATTAAACTGGCTACTAACTCTTCTGGCTTTCCTTTCAGCAGCAACACATTCTTACCTCTAAAATATTTATTCACCCGTATCTTCAGAATGTTCAACTGATCCTGATCGGCTGCACAGAAAATATACCGGGTAATTGGTAAATCGAGCGACAAGGTAAGTAAGGCCGGGGCGGCAAATAACTCGCTGCGTGCGCCCAGCGAATACAAACCATTACCCGCAAATAAGTCTATAAAGACCAATTCATGTCCTTTACCAGCATGCAGGTTTACATACGATTGAATATACTGGGCAATTACCCGTGTTTTTTCTTTAATCCAAGGCTCGGCTGCCGTTACAGCAAAGCCATCGTCAGAAAACCGGAAAGGAGGAAGAATGGCCAACGCAGAAAATTATGTACTAAAATATGTGAGTAATAGAAAAATAACAAAAACAACCTTGCCTTTAGCGCATGAAACAGTAACCCGATAAGAATCAGGTGAGTTAGCAACCCACCGGAATAATTGCTTTAACCGAAGTAAAAAACCGAAACCCGAGGTACCTTTTTAAAGATTTCTACATTGAACTTCACCTGTCTATATTGCGAACTTTTATGAGTGATTATTTACAAACCCTGAATGAACCGCAGCGCGAAGGGGTATTAAATACTGAAGGGCCTACCATGATTATTGCGGGTGCTGGCTCAGGCAAAACCCGTGTGCTCACATTTCGCATTGCCCATCTAATCCAAAGCAAAAATGTTGATCCATTCAACATCATGGCCCTTACGTTTACAAACAAGGCCGCCAAAGAAATGCGCGATCGGATTGAGAAGATGGTTGGTGGCGATGCCCGCAACCTGTGGATGGGCACTTTTCACTCGGTATTTGCCCGCATTCTGCGGGCCGAGGCACACCATTTGGGCTATCCCAATAATTTCACCATTTACGACACGGATGACTCCAAGTCATTACTGCGCAGCATTATTAAAGAAATGGGGCTTGATGAAACCCAATACAAAGCCAATTCGGTTTATAACCGGATTTCATCCGCCAAGAACAGACTAATTTCGTGGCAAGACTACCTCGCCAATCCCATTTTTGCCGCTGACGATGCCGCCAACATGCGGCCCGAGATTGGAAATATTTTTAAAGCCTACGCCTTACGTTGCTTCAAATCGGGGGCCATGGATTTTGATGATTTGCTTTTTAATACCGACAAATTATTTAAGGAACATTTAGAAGTATTAAACAAATACCAGCACCGGTTTCATTACCTGCTGGTAGATGAGTTTCAGGATACCAACCTGTGCCAGTACTACATCATTCGTAAGCTTGCTTCCGTTCGCGAAAACATTTGTGTGGTGGGCGATGATGCCCAAAGTATTTATGCCTTTCGCGGGGCGGATATTACCAACATCCTCAACTTCGAGAAGGATTATCCGGAAGCGCGCATCATTAAACTGGAGCAAAATTACCGCTCAACGCAAACCATTGTAGAAGCTGCCAATTCCGTAATTGCTAAAAACAAAGCACAGCTTCCTAAAAAAGTATGGACAGAAAACGAAGAGGGTAATCTGATAGAGTTGATCAAAGCAGTATCGGATAATGAAGAGGGAAAATTAGTAGCCTCCTCCATTTTTGAGGAGAAGATGCAACATCAATACAAGTTCAGCGACTTTGTGGTGCTGTATCGAACCAACAGCCAGAGCCGTGCCCTGGAAGAAGCACTGCGCAGAATGAACATCAAGTACAAAGTAGTAGGCGGACTGTCCTTTTATCAACGCAAGGAGATAAAAGATATGCTGGCCTATTTACGCTATTCGTTAAATCCGCAAGACGAAGCTTCGTTTAGAAGAATTATCAATTTACCCAAACGCGGCATTGGCGATACTACCGTTGATAAAATAATGGTGGCTGCCAATGATCATGGTATTTCCATTTGGGAAGTGTTGGAAAATATTCCTTCCTTTTTAGGAAGTGGAAGATCGGTTTATGCTATTGAAGATTTTGTAACTAAAATTAAACGGTTTGGTATCGAAATCCAGAACAAAGATGCCTACGAAGCAGCTGCCGAAATTGCCAAGTCGAGCGGATTGTTGAAAGAGCTATACGAAGACAAAACCGTGGAAGGTTTGAGCCGCTACGAAAACGTGCAGGAATTATTGAATGCGATAAAAGAGTACGTGGATGATCCTGAAAAGGAAGACAAAAGCCTGAGTGCTTTTCTACAGGAAGTATCGCTGCTTACCAGCCAGGATGAAGATAAAGATCAGGATCCCGATAAGGTAACGTTAATGACCATCCACATGGCCAAGGGACTTGAGTTTAAGAATGTGTACATCGTGGGTATGGAAGAAGATTTGTTTCCATCGCAACTCATGTTAAGCAGCCGTTCGGAACTGGAAGAAGAACGCAGGTTGTTTTATGTGGCCATTACGCGGGCGCAAAAAAAACTCTACCTCTCCTATGCGCTTACCCGCTACCGGTTTGGCAGGTTGAAGAACTGCGAACCCAGTCGCTTTCTGGATGATATTAGCGGCAAGTTTATTAAGGTGAGCACCAAATTTGGGGGTATTGATTCCGTGGCGCCCAATCCAAACTTTGCTAAGAGTTTTGTGAGCGGCATGAAGAAGACGGTTAGCTCGCAGCCCGTGGTTAAGCCCACCCAATACAAGCCCCCGGCCGATTTTAGACCCAGCGACACGAGCGCGTTAAAAGAGGGAATGAAGGTAGAACACCCCAAATTTGGCTTCGGAACAGTTACAAAATTGGAAGAGGTAGGCACAGAACGTAAAGCGCGCATTAATTTTGCCGATTTTGGGGAGAAAACCTTATTGCTTAGTTTTGCCAAATTGAAAATACACGAAAATTGAAGACCATCGGAGAATACAACACTTCGCGCGAAGCCATCATTCTGAAAGAGTATGGCCGTAACGTACAAAAGCTGGTAAACTACATTCGCACCATACCCGATAAGGAGAAGCGCACACAAATGGCCACAACCCTTATCGAATTAATCAAACAATTGGCACCCGTTGCCAAAGAGGCCCAGGAAAATCCACAACGCATGTGGGATGACCTTTATATCATGGCCGATTTTAACCTCGATGTAAATAACCCGTTTTCGACACCCGACCGCACTATTCTTTTCAAGAAGCCGCGTAAAATGGAGTATCCGCAAAACGATGTGCGGTTTCGTCATTATGGAAAAAATATAGAGCAGTTGGTTTTGGAAGCAACCAAAAAGAAGATCCGAAAAGAACGCGAGGAAGCTGCTATCTATATTGGCAAGCTAATGAAAACCTTCTACAGCGCCTGGAACAAAGAAACATTGGATGATTCTGTAATTGTTAAGGATATCAGTACTCTTTCTAAAGGAAAACTAAGTTTAAGCCTGGATAAAGTTCGGGAAGAAAATCTCTTCGAAAAACTATATCGTGAGCAGCGCAAGAGTACAGGGCCGCAGCAAGGAAATGAGAAGCGTGACAACCGCAATTCACGGAACCGTTCATTCAAAAAGAACCGCCATCAACACCGCAGAAGAGATCAATGAGTTCTTTTAAAATTAAAGGCGGTGTTAAGCTAAAAGGCGAAATCACTCCACAAGGTGCCAAGAACGAAGCGTTACAGGTTTTATGTGCACCCCTGCTAACTGCACAACCCGTAACCATTCACAATGTTCCGGATATTGTGGATGTAAATAAGTTAATTGAACTAATTGGTGACCTGGGCTGCAAAGTTGAAAAACTAAGCAAAGGTTCTTATCGGTTTACCGCAGCAACGGTAAACACAGCCTACCTCGAAACACCGGAATACCGTAAGAAAGCTGCTGCGTTGCGCGGATCGGTAATGTTGTTGGGGCCAATTCTGGCGCGGTATGGAAAAGCAAGTATTCCTAAACCAGGTGGCGATAAAATTGGCAGAAGAAAATTAGACACACACTTTATCGGGTTTCAAAACCTGGGCGCGCGATTTAAATACGAAACAACCGACAACCTGTTTCACATCGATGCCTCGCACCTGCAAGGCAAATACATGTTGCTGGACGAAGCGTCCGTTACCGGAACAGCCAACATTGTGATGGCCGCAGTTTTAGCAAAGGGCACTACCACTATTTACAATGCAGCGTGCGAACCTTACCTGCAACAACTGTGCTCCATGCTTAACCGCATGGGTGCAAAAATTAGTGGTGTTGGTTCTAATCTTTTAACGATTGAGGGGGTAGATAAACTTAACGGTACCGAGCACACGATACTACCGGATATGATTGAGATTGGCAGCTTTATCGGGCTTGCTGCCATGACGCAGTCTGAAATAACGATTAAGGATTGCCGCGTAGATATGCTGGGTATCATTCCTGAAATTTTCAGGCGCCTGGGTATTAAGATGGAATTTCGCGGGGATGATATTCATATTCCACAACAGGATCGCTATGAAATTGAAACGTTCATTGACGGATCGATTCTTACTGTTGCAGATGCCCCATGGCCAGGCTTCACGCCTGATTTGATCAGCATTGTGCTGGTGGTTGCCATCCAGGCAAAGGGCACCGTACTCATTCATCAAAAGATGTTTGAGAGCAGGTTGTTCTTTGTGGATAAACTGATTGACATGGGCGCGCAAATCATTCTCAACGATCCGCACCGTGCCACCGTAATCGGGCTTGATCGTAAAAATCCATTGCGTGGTATTAAGATGTCATCGCCCGATATACGGGCCGGAGTTGCGTTGTTAATCGCAGCCCTATCTGCGCAAGGCGAAAGCGAAATCTCAAATGTAGAACAGATCGACCGGGGGTATCAGGATATTGAAGAAAGGTTAAGAAAATTAGGAGCTCAGATTGAGCGTATTAGTTAATTGCCGATTAACGAATCGTGATTGGTGATTCGCGATCTGTAGGATAGCAGCTCAAATCTCCATCTTTAACCCTACCGGGCAATGATCCGATCCATAGAATTCATTGTAGATAAATGAATCCTTTACCAGGGGCATGGTATCCTGCGGCACCAGAAAATGATCGATGCGCCAGCCCACATTTTTAGCGCGGCCATTGGTTACAAAATTCCAGTACGAGTATTTCACTTCTTCAGGATAAAAATACCGGAACGTATCTACCAGCCCGGCATTTAACAAACGATCAAATCCATCAATCTCTTGTTGAGTATAACCAGCCGATTTATTGTAGTTGGCTTTTGGATGCGCCAGATCGAGGGGCTTATGGGCAACATTAAAATCGCCACACACAATTACCGGCTTTCTCCGGTTTAACCACATTACATATTCGCGAAAAGCATGATCCCACGTTTGCCTGTAATCCAACCGGGCTAACCCCTCGCCTGCATTGGGCGTATAAACGGTAATAAAAAATAAGTCGGGAACTCAGCTGCAATTACGCGCCCTTCCTGATCGTGCACATCAATACCCATATCGTAAGTAACATCCAGCGGTTCGGTCTTGGTTAAGATGGCCGTGCCCGAATACCCCTTGCGCGCCTTCGATGCGTTTGCATATACTTTATACTCCGGCAATAACTCTAGTGTAGAAAGGGTTTCTTCTTTAGAGGCTTTCGTTTCCTGCAAGCCCATCACATCCGGAGCCATGGCGCGCACGCTGGCAACAAACTCTTTCTTTATGATGGCCCTGATTCCGTTTACATTCCAGGATACAAAGTGCATACGTGTGGCTGGTTACGCGTCACTGGCTTCAGGCAGCTGGGAACCAGCGACCAAAAACCAGCAACTGTTAAAAAATGATATCTCACAAACGCTTCAATCGCTTCGTACTCGGCCAAGCCCAATAAATTATAGGCTTCGGCAGTAGCATGATTGCGATCTTCGGCCCGTACCCAGAACTCGCGCTTATCGCTACCCGGAAATACTGCACTGTCTTTTTGCGATTGATGTTTTAAAAATAGCTTTGCGCTTGCGCAATAACTCATCGGGGCTAAGAGGCACGGCCATTTCTATCTGATCGATATCCCACTCCTGCCATGCACCGCGGTATAACCACACGTAGCAATCTTTCATGTAGTCTTTGTTCTTTAGGCGATCCACTGCCTGGAAGATGGCTGCAAGACAAACCCGATGTGTGCCGTGCGGATCAGAAAGATCACCCGCAGCATAAATCTGATGCGGCTTTATCTCTTCAATCAAATCAACAATAATCTGGATATCTTTTTCTCCGATCGGTTTTTTCTTTACTGTTCCGGTTTCATAAAAAGGCATATCTAAAAAGTGTGCTTGCGTATCCGGAATGCCCGTATACCGGCAACCGGCTTTGGCTTCGCCTCTGCGTATCAGTCCTTTTATCTTCATAACCTCCGGGCTATCTACGGCACCGGGTTTCTTTTCTTTGATGTCGCGCACAATTTTTTCGTAGAATTTCTCGCCATCGGCTTTGCTTAAACCAAAGGAGTGGTTGAAATCGCGCACAAAGTCGGCAAACCGGATGGCATCATCATCAAACACGGCAATATTACCGGATGTTTGATAAGCCACATGTACTTCATGTCCCTGATCTACCAATCTTATAAAGGTTCCGCCCATCGAAATCACATCATCATCGGGGTGCGGACTGAAAATGATGGCGCGTTTCGGAAATGGTGTGGCGCGTTCAGGGCGATGCGAATCATCGGCATTGGGTTTACCTCCGGGCCAACCGGTAATGGTGTGTTGTAATGCATTAAAGATTTTGATGTTTACCTGGTAGGCCGAACCATATTCGGTAATGATATCGCCCATACCGTGTTCCATATAATCGTGGTTGGTAAGTTTAAGCACGGGTTTCTTTAATAGTAAACCCAGCCACACCACTGCTTTTTGAATGAGTTTGTCGTTCCAATCCACACTATCCACCAACCAGGGTGTTTTGATGCGGGTAAGTTTAGAAGAAGCCGCATCATCCAGTATAACCTGGGTATTGGGATGCTTTTGCAAAAACGTAGAAGGTATCTGATCGGTAACCGGACCTTCTATTGCCTTTTGAACGATAGGGCCTTTGCCTTCGCCCCAGGCCATCATAATTATGCGTTTCGATTTCAGAATAGAACCAACGCCCATGGTAATGGCTTTGCGCGGAACATTTTCTTCACCAAAAAAATCGCTGGCTGCATCTATGCGTGTTACCTGATCGAGGGTAATCATCCGTGTAGGTGATTTCTCGGACGAACCCGGTTCGTTAAAACCAATATGACCGGTGCGACCAATACCTAATATCTGCAAATCAATTCCGCCCAGCGAATCGATTTTAGCATCATACTGCTTGCAATACTCTGCTACTTTATCTTTAGCAAGCGTGCCATCCGGAATATTAATATTGGCTTTCGGAATATCAATTGAATCGAACAGGTGTTCCTTCATAAACCGCACATAGCTTTGCAGTGAAGTGGGTTCAATCGGATAATATTCATCCAGGTTAAACGTGATCACGTTTTTAAAACTAAGCCCTTGCTTGTGCAGCTTTACCAACTCGGCATACACCCGGGTAGGTGTTGACCCTGTAGCCAGACCCAGCACGCAGGGTTTTCCTTCCGCCTGTTTCTGGCGGATAAGCGTGGCTATTTCGTTGGCAACATGAACGGAGGCTTCTTCGGAGGTTTTAAAAATCTGGGTTGGAATGTGTTCGGTAACAGATAACTGACTCATAGAATTTGGGGTAGATGCGTGTCAAAATTAGAATGGTTTCAGGATCAATCCAGTAGAATGAAGTTATTTTTTTAACCAGGTGTCAACCGCTTTTTTTACTGAGCCATACTGCAACAGTAATTGGCGCGCTTGCTCATAATCGGCCAGGCCGGTGTTATCCATCACCATCCGGATGCCACGGTCAACCAACTTATCGTTAGTGAGTTGCATGTTCACCATTTTATTATCTTCTACCCTGCCCAGCCTAATCATAACAGCGGTAGAAATCATATTCAGCACCAACTTTTGTGCGGTTCCGCTTTTCATACGGGTGCTACCGGTTACAAACTCAGGCCCTACTACCACTTCAATCGGGTAATCAGCTTCGTGGCTTACCGGTGCCCCGGGATTACAGGAAATACTGCCTGTTATTATTCCATTTTCACGGCACTTTTTAAGTGCACCAATTACATACGGAGTTCGGCCACTGGCGGCAATACCTACTACTACATCCTGCGAACTTACCTGATGCGTTTGCAAATCGTTCCATCCTTGTTCCAAACTGTCTTCCGCAAATTCAACAGCCTGGGTAATTGCTTTTGCTCCACCGGCTATCAATCCAATTACCAACCCGTAAGGCACGCCATACGTTGGCGGACATTCGCTGGCATCCACCACTCCTAACCGGCCGCTTGTTCCGGCTCCTACGTAAAACAATCGTCCACCGGCCATCATTTTGTCGGTAATCGCCTGTACTAATTTTTCAATTTGTGGAATTGCTTTTTCTACGGCTGCAGGTACTGTTTTATCTTCTTTGTTGATACTGGTTAAAATTTCAGTTACCGACATTTTTTCGAGGTGACGATAATGCGAAGGTTGTTCTGTTATCTTTTTAAAATCTGGCATAGCTTTCTGATTTCTTTATTTCTGCCTGCAAGGTATCAGCATTTGCTGCAAAATCTTCAGGACATCATATCTTCATGATCTGGTACTAAAATCCGAATGAGATCTTTCCCATCGAAACGGAAGGGGTTTTAGATCGTTTGCCGAAATCCAGCGCACCTCCTGCCAATGCTTCGTTTGCTAATACGGCAAACAAAACAGCCTCTTTGGCATCGCCCGGTATTCCTAACACATCCGTTCTATTCATACTGATTGTCCGCGGCAATAATTCTTTTAGTGTTTGCATCATTAATGGATTGTGTGCTCCGCCTCCACTTAAAAATAACTCAACCTTCTTTTTGCCAATTACCCGGGTTATTGCTTCGGCCATGGTTACCGAGCTGAAATAAGTAAGGGTAGCCAGCAGATCAGGCAAGGGCAATTCCTGTGTATTGCTTTTTTCCTGAGCTGCCCTTACATAATCTAAATTAAACAACTCGGGTCCAATCGTTTTGGGAAATTTTTGACTGAAAAAGGAGTGCGATTTTAACGCGGATAGCAATGCCTGATCTGGCTTGCCCTTACCCGCTATCCGTGCATCCCGATCAAAAAATTGTCCTGGCACGTAAAACCTTACCGCTTGATCAATTAAAGTATTACCCGGGCCGGTATCGGTTACAAAAACATCGGTAGGTTTGGCTGTGGCCGGCAACCAGGTGAAGTTACCAATACCGCCTACATTTAGTAAAATTCGGTTAGTACCTTTTTTAGCAAACAACAGGTAATCGCCATAGACGGCCAGCGGAGCCCCTTCGCCTCCGGCTGCTACATGCTTTTGCCGGAAATCACTTAGGGTAACAATCCCCGTTTTGACAGCAATATGATCGCCATCGCCAATTTGTAAGGTTGCATTGCGGGTAGCCTGCGGATATAAAAATTTTGGCGCATGAAATACGGTTTGTCCGTGCGAAGCAATGGCATCAACCTGGTGTGGTTTTATTTTCCACTTTTTTAATGCCTTCAATACAAGTGCGGCATGCGCACTCCCGATTTCGGCATTCAGTTCGATTAGCTTTTGAAAATCAATTATCGGTTTGGCAAAAACTGCCAGTATTTTATCCTTAAAAAGTGGCTGATAGGGCCACGTGTGAAATTCCTTTAAGATAACCTTTGTCTGTATTCCGCTATTGCTGATTTGGCACAACGCCACATCCAATCCGTCTAACGAGGTGCCCGACATCAGCCCGATTATGAGGCGTGATTTTTTAGAGGCTATCCGATGCAGGGTAGCAATATTTTTGTTCATAAATCAAAGGCTTTTTGTACGCAGTTTAAAGTAACGTAGTAACTTTCAAACTGAATCTTAAAACTATTCAAAAAAAGAATGAATTCATTCCGAACCGAAATAAATTGTTCGCCTGCATTACCAATTAATCTGGATCATAAAATACTTACGGTTGGTTCCTGCTTTGCCGATCAGTTCGGCCAATGGTTAACGAACAACAAATTCCAGGTTCTCAGCAATCCCTTTGGAACAACGTACAATCCCATCTCCATTCACCAACTACTTGAAAACTCGCTGAACGAATTTATAGATCCTGCCATGTTTACCGAGCGCAACGGATTTTGGTTACACCATGCGTGGCACTCGCAGTTTGTAGCGGCATCAAAAGAAGAACTGATAACTACTTTGCACCAAACGCAAGCAAAAGTAAACGCGTTTCTGCATCAGGCCGATGTACTTATTCTGACTTACGGCACTGCCTGGGTGTACGAACTGAAAGCAGGCAACCAATTGGTAGCTAACTGCCACAAAGTGCAGGCCGATCGGTTTACGAAAAGACTTTTATCAACTTCTGAAATCGAAGCATCCTTTCATGCACTTATTAAAAAACTAAACACCATCCGGCCCAGCCTTCGGGTAATCTGCACCGTAAGCCCGGTGCGCCATCTGAAAGATACCTTCGAACTAAACCAGGTAAGTAAATCGGTTTTGCGATTAGCTTGCCATCACCTGCAACAAGAAAACCTGGCAGCATACTTTCCGGCTTACGAAATCATGATGGATGATTTGCGCGACTACCGGTTTTATGAACGGGATAAAATTCATCCCTCAGCAGAAGCGCGCGATTATATCAACCAAAAATTCAGCGACCGCTATTTTAAACCAGAAACCATAAACCTGATTCATACGCTGAACGAAATACAAAAAGCACTGGCGCACAAACCCTTTCAGGTTGCCTCTTCCTCGCATCAGATATTTTTAAAAGAAACACTGCGAAAATTAGAATCGATACAACACCAGGTACCGGTAGCTACCGAAATAGCACACGTGCGTGCTCAATTGATATAACGATGCCCAATAGATTGCTACACGCCACATCGCCTTACCTGTTGCAACATGCACACAACCCGGTTGACTGGCATGAATGGAATAATGAATCATTGCACAAAGCTAAAACTGAAGACAAACCAATTCTGGTAAGCATTGGTTATTCGAGTTGCCATTGGTGCCATGTGATGGAGCGCGAAAGTTTTGAGAACACTGAAATTGCTGCCTTCATGAACGAACATTTTGTGTGCATTAAGGTAGATCGGGAAGAACGGCCGGATATCGATCAGGTTTACATGGAAGCCGTGCAAGCCATGCAACAAAATGGCGGCTGGCCACTAAATGTGTTCTTAACGCCAGAACAAAAACCGTTTTATGGCGGAACTTATTTTCCACCACAAAACTGGATGCAGTTACTGAAACAAATTCATCATACCTACAAAATCAAGCGCAAAGAAATTGATGAATCCGCTGAAGACCTGGCCCAACATTTACAAACCAGCGATCTGAAACGATTTGCACAACCAACCCAAACTGATTTTGAACAAGCGCAGTTGGGTTCGATGTTTCATGTTCTGGTAAAGCGCTATGATGCGCAGTGGGGTGGTATTGAAAAAGCACCCAAGTTTATCATGCCGTCCATTTGGCTTTTCCTGTTACGGTATCATGCGGCTACGCAAAACACCCAAGCGCTGGAAATGGTTACCCACACCATCCGGCAACTGGCATTGGGTGGAATTTATGATCAACTGGGTGGAGGTTTTGCTCGCTACTCTGTCGATGGCGAGTGGTTTGCTCCACACTTTGAAAAAATGTTATACGACAATGCCCAACTGCTTTCGCTTTACGCAGAAGCATATAGTTGCGCCCCCGACCCAATTTTTAAAGAGGTAGTGTATGCAACCGTAGGTTGGTTAACACGCGAAATGATGCACCCGGCAGGAGGTTTTTATACCGCCCTGGATGCCGACAGTGAAGGTGTGGAAGGAAAATTTTACACGTGGACTGAACCTGAGTTGCAAGCGGCATTAAGTGCGGATGCTGAAAAGGTCATGAACCATTATCAGGCTACGGCCAAAGGCAATTGGGAACATGGCCGCAATATTTTGAGGCGTGACCCTCAAACCACCGGTATAGAACCGGACGAAATCAAAAAGTTAAAATCGAAGCTACTCGCAGAACGCAGCAAACGCATTCGGCCGGGGTTGGATGATAAAATACTTACCGGTTGGAATGCGATGGCCATTCAGGGTTTGGTGGATTGTTATAAAGCATTTCAGGATGACTATTTTTTAAAACTTGCATTGGACACCATAACTTTTCTGGAGGATTATCTGATACAAGACAAGGTGTATCGCAATTGGAAGGATAAACGATCGGAAACGGAAGGTTTCCTGGAAGATTATGCCTTCTTAATTCAGGCTTACACATCCCTTTACCAGGTAACTTTTAATGAAGGCTGGTTGCACAACGCGAAAATCTGGTGCGAATATGTAATACATCATTTTACCGATGCATCGGAAGGATTTTTCTTTTATTCTGCTGATACATCTGAAGCCTTGATTGCCCGCAAGAAAGAAATCTTCGATAATGTAATACCCGCTTCAAATTCTGTAATGGCGCGTAACCTCTTTCAGTTAGGCGTCTTACTCGATCAGGAAGCCTGGAAAACGCAGGCCCGCACCATGACCTCGAAGTTGTTGCATTTAATTACGTCCGAACCGGTTTACACCTGCCATTGGGCGGTATTATTGAGCGAATTAATTCATGAACCTGTAGAAGTGGTTGTTGCAGGGAGCGATGCCCTGGCACTGCGCGCGGCATTACACCAGCATTACCTGCCATTTACTATTACAGCCGGTAGTACCGTTGAAAGCGACTTACCTTTATTGGAAAATCGCCTTCCAAAAAGCGGCACATTGATTTATGTTTGCCGGAATAAAACGTGTCAGTTGCCGGTAACCGACATTCAAAAGGCTGTTGAACAAATCCTTAGTTTATAATATATTTGTTAAATGAGCACGTCAGAATTACAGTTAAAGTTACATCAGATCATTGATCAAGTTAATGATCAAGAGGTACTGAAAGCCATTCATACCTTATTAAGTGCCCAGGTTGAGCCTGTAATCAAAACTATTGATGGTGTGCCGATTAGTAAATTGGAATTGGATGAATTATTAGAGCAGGCTGAATCAGATATTGCAAATGGAAGAACCATACAACAGCATGATCTGAAAAAAGAAATTACAACTTGGAGAAAGAAATAATCTGGACGAGTCAAAGTAAAAATGATCTCCTAACCATCTACGAGTTTAATATTGATGTAATCGGAGAAGAAAAGGCATTTGAGCTAATCCAAAAATTATTGAAAAGGTTGAAATTTTGAAACGGCTGATTCCCGGAGGCACAAGATATTTAAGCGACAAAAGACCGGATCTACCCTATCAAAAACTGATTCAAAGATTGCCTCATTATTTTTCGCATAAGTCAAAACATTGTTTATATCAGTAAAATTTTTGACTGCCGACAGAACCCAAAAAAGATAAACCTGTGAAACAGCTATACACTACATTTCTGGTTTTAATTATAATTGCCTGTTCTCCAAAAGAAACACCACCGCCTGCGCCACTCCTTCCCATTCCTGCTGCGAATCAGTTGGCATGGCATGAAATGGAATTAAATGCGTTTGTTCACTTTACAACCAACACCTTTACAGGAAAAGAATGGGGCTATGGTGATGAGAGCCCGGCCATCTTCAATCCAACCGATTACAATGCCGATCAATGGGTACAAATTTTTAAGCAAGCCGGCTTTAAAGGGGTAATCCTTACATGCAAACACCACGATGGTTTTTGCTTGTGGCCCAGTAAATACACCGAACACTCTGTTAAAAACAGTCCGTGGCGCGATGGCCAGGGCGATGTAGTGCGCGATGTGATGCGGGCTTGCAAAAAGTATGAACTGAAATTCGGTGTTTATCTTTCTCCGTGGGATCGCAACCATGCCGACTATGGCACACCCGCGTATATCGACTATTACCGAAACCAGTTGAATGAGTTGTTTACTACCTACGGCCCCGTGTTCGAAATGTGGTTTGATGGCGCCAATGGTGGCGATGGTTATTACGGAGGCAAACGCGAAATGCGCAACATACCCGGTTCTACTTATTATGATTGGCCAGGCACATTAAACTTAGTGCGCGAGCTGGAGCCAGAAATTCTTTTCTTCAGCGATGCCGGCCCCGGTGTGCGCTGGGTAGGTAACGAGCGCGGCATTGCCGGTGAAACCAACTGGAATACCATTACCCCGGATACCTTGTATGCCGGCAAGGCTGGAATCGAAAAGTTGCTGAACACCGGAGCAGAAAATGGCACCCATTGGATTCCGGCCGAAGTAGATGTATCCATCCGCAAAGGTTGGTTTTATCATGCCGAAGAAGATACCCTTGTAAAAACACCCCAGCAACTTTTTGATATCTATCTCACTTCCGTGGGAAGAGGTTCTACCCTATTGCTCAACATTCCGCCCGACAGGCGCGGACGTGTGCATGAAAAAGATTCCGCTTCGTTAATGGGCTTTCGTGCCATGCTCGACTCAGCGTTTAAAAATAACCTGGCTATAAATAAACCCGTACAGGTTAGCGCTTTCCGCGGAAAGGATAAACGATACAGTGGCAACAATCTTACAGATAACAATCCACAAACCTATTGGACTACCGATGATGAAATTACGACCGGCACACTAGAAATTGATTTAGGCAAAACGCAAAAATTAAATTTCATTTCATTGCAGGAATACATCCTGTTAGGGCAACGCATCAAAAAGTTTTCGGTTGAAATACGGGCTAACCAAACGTGGCAACCCGTAGCAGAAGGCACCACCATTGGCTACAAGCGAATTTTAAAACTGAATGGTGTGGAGGCGGATGCGGTTCGCATTACAATTCAGGATGCAAAAGCCTGCCCGGTTATTTCAGAAGTATCAGTTTTTTAGGAATTGGTAACCTGCTGACCGGCATTCAGAAACAAGCAATCCGTAACCCAATTACCTACAACTCGGACATTCCCAATCTTTATCCAGGTCGATAACGGTAACAATAGAAAGGTGCTTTTTTCTGGGCGCAACAATTACCCGTATATGTTGCCGGTCTTTTGAAGTGTACCCCTCCAGCGCATACTTGGCACCACCGGAGGCTTGTAAGTCGCTTTTGTTATAATTCACATTAGCCTTGCGCACAATTTCTTTTACTTCTTTTTGGGTGATGTTCCGGCACTCCATGCGGCAGCGGGCATGTTTGGTAAAAAAGTATTCGGCATTGGCATCGCGAAAAACATCCAGCTAATCCGACCCGAAGTTTGTCTTTGCCCCGAAGCGTTTTCGGTTGAAGCTTCTGATCGTTGTTGTTCGCGCCAGTTCTTCACCAGCAGGGCAACAATAAAAAATCCAAGCAGGATTAGGTAAGGAATAAATTTTTTCATCGGCTAAACTAATACGCATGAAATCTGCGACATAGTTAGCTCAAAACTGGCTTACTGCCAACAAAAATTGCGTGGCTTGAGAGTGCCTCAAACTCCAGGTGCGTGCATGCCGGTATGCTTAATGCATCGTGTGCATGAAGCAACCGGTTTTGCACTTCAAACGCCCCCTCCAACACAAATATGAATTGACTGGCATTGGGTAAACTCAGGCTCCCTTCTCCCCTACCTTCAAACATGCCTGCGCGCACCGCTATACGTTGTCCGTTCACACTTCCTTTAAATATTCGTATCAGGTTTCCGATATCCAGAGTTAAATCAAACCCGTTCAGGGCCATACTTTCATTTGCTTCTCCCCGCAGTTCCCAAATAACAAATCGGATAAACGCATGCCCGTAAGGGTTTCTGATTTGAAGTGTTTTGTTTCCTTCTACGTGGTTAAAATAAATTTCGCCAACATCCACGGTTCGCGTTTCGGCATACTTAATTTCACATGCTCCTACAACCGGCAGTAGAAACAAAATACCCGTTTGCGATATCCGGTGTTTAATCATACCACCCGGCTTCAACAGCACTTCATCAAAAGCATTCAACAACTCAAAATTTTCTTGTAAGCTGTGTTTACTTTCATGCACAGCACTTCGCGTGCTGGGGCGGGTATCGCCCAGCTGAATTTTTATTGCCGATGTCAATCGCTGCTTATCCATTTACTACTATGGTATGCGTTAATGCGTACCCGCTGTTTACACTTCCGGTTACCGAAGCCAGTTCAGTAGAAACGCCATCACTAAACACGTTATCGTTACTGTTGTAAGTATAGCCACTCATGCCCTTAGTGTAACCCTTTGCCGTAGCAGCATTTACTAATACCACAGCACTCGAGCTTCCTTCCGGAAATGCAATTTGTGTTACCAGCAAAGAAGTGCCGGTGGCACTATAAATATGCACGTGTATATGCGTGGCACGACCGGTGTACCATCCGGGAAAAATGGTTGTAAACCCAACCTTGCCATTGCTGTCGGTTACCTGCCTGCCTCTAAGAAAATGGACAGATGAAAACGAACTATATTCCGAATAGTTCCCATCTTTATCGCAATGCCAGATATCAACAATGGCACCTTGCAAAACAGCACAGGCTGCATTTTTATTCTGAATGGTGAGTTCCACGGTAAGGTCCACGCCCGTTCTGTCCGAACGAATATCTTCCATTTGTAAACCCGATGGATTTTTAGTTGGATACGGGCCGGCCGTTTCAGAATTGGTAACCGTACAGGAGCCGGTTGTTCCGCTACCCGATGTGGAACCATCACTATTTAACAGTTCATCACCAGCCGAATCGCAAGCCAAAAATACAGGCACGATAAGCGAACCAAAGCCCAGTTGTTTTAAAAATTCTTTGCGTTGCATACACTTTCAGGTTGATCTACCCACATCAACGAAACCACTGCGTTTATGATCCGTTTGCAACTGCTTTTTGAGGTTAACCACCTTTATTTTAGGGTTAATGTTGGCTATCCTTTTCTTTTTTGTTAACCTTGAAGGAATGACAACCTGCCGATTTGTGGTGCTCTTACTGGTGGTAATCCTCGGTATCCCTCCCTGCCTTGCGCAGGAACATACCACCGGCATTTTCGCTACCATTCATGTAGCAAAGAAGAGCAAAGCAAAAGGGTATGGCCGCACGGTCTTTAACCGCACAAATCGCGAAAAATTTTAATTCCGGAAATACCGTTAATTACCAGTGCGGAGTTTGTAGCTGTAAGCGATATTGTACACGATTCCAAAACCTATACAAGCCATGTATCAATAACCGTTACCGCGGCAGGGCTTGAAAAACTCCGGAATGCCGTACAATCTCTTTCAAACATTGAGTTGATCCTGTTGATCGACAACATCGTATTCGGACGAATAAGCAGCAAAGGAGAGGATGATTTCAGGTTTAACAAGATTACAATTGTTACCCCATTTCAGGATGCGAACCTGGAGTGGGCACACCAGAAACTTGCGGAAATGATTAGCAGCCGTAAACAGGAATAGACCGGGTGAATTCCGTTATTTTTACACATGGCAGAATTGTTTGAGGAGCCCACCACCATCTTTGCAGAAATTCTGCTGCCCATACCTATACCTAAACTTTTTACCTACCGCGTACCTGCCTCATTAAATAATTTAATAAGGCGTGGGCAACGGGTAATAGTACCTTTCGGACAGAAAAAAATTCTTACGGGACTGGTCTCCCACCTGCACCAACAGCCACCCCGGGAGTATGAAGCCAAGTTGATTCTTGAATTATTAGATGAAACAGAAATTATAAACGATGCCCAGTTTAAACTGTATGAATGGATGGCACAGTATTACCTGTGTACCCCCGGTGAAGTACTGCAGGCAGCCCTCCCCTCGGGCCTAAAACTTTCAAGCGAGTCGATGATTCAACTGCGTCCGGGTTTTTCTTTGGTCGATACATACTTTGATTTCTCGGAAAAAGAGCGGCTACTTCTGGATCGGCTTAAAGCCGGCACCTTAACCTATACCGAAGCTGCCAAACTATTGGCAACCAAGTCCATTTATCACATCCTTAAATCATTAACAGCTAAAGATGCAGTTATCCTGTTTGAAGAAGTAAAAGAAAAATTCAAACCGAAAAACGAAAAACGCATTCGCCTGCAAGGTGCGTTTACCGACAAAAAGAAATTGGAAGAATTATTCAAAAAGCTTGCTTCGAAAGACAAACAGGAAGCGGTGGTATTAAAGTACCTGCAGGAAGTGCCCGTGTTTAATCAACCACACCTGAATGAATCCGGCATCAGCAAAACAACGTTTTTGAAAAGTGATATTTCCGAATCATCGCTGGCAACACTCATCAAACAAAAGGTACTGGAAGAGTTTGAAGTGATTGTTCCCCGTTTTGGTTTTGAGGACATAACACACCAGCCCCCGATATTGCTGAGTGAGGTTCAGGAAGCAGCCCGCAACCAGGTATTGGCCGCATTTGAAAAACAAGGTGTTGCCTTGCTACACGGTGTAACCGGTAGTGGCAAAACAGAAATTTATATCGACTTGGTGCGCAAAGCATTGGAAGGTGGATCGCAGGTTTTGCTTTTGTTGCCGGAGATCGCGCTTACCACGCAGATTGTACAGCGTTTAAAAAAAATGTTTGGCAGCGAAATGGGTGTCTATCACTCGCGCTTTTCAGATAACGAACGTGTAGAAGTATGGAATGGAGTGCTTCGTGGCAAGTTTCGGTTTGTAGCCGGTGTGCGCTCTTCCGTTTTTTTACCCTTCGACAACCTCGGGCTAATTATTGTTGATGAAGAACACGATGCCTCGTACAAACAACAAGACCCCGCCCCCCGCTACCACGCCCGCGATGTGGCCTTAATGATGGCGCAAGTACATCATGCTAAAGTTTTATTAGGTAGCGCCACGCCTTCGGCCGAATCGTTTTATCATGCTGCACAGGACCGCTACGGATTGGTTAACCTCCACCAACGTTTTGGCGATGCGCAACTGCCTGCCGTTGTGTTTGCCGATTTACAGGAAGCACGTAAACAAAAAACCATTAAAGGAGAATTTACCAGCACCCTGTTAAAAGCCATTGGCGAAACGCTTGAAAAAAAAGAGCAGGTTATTCTTTTTCAGAATCGCAGGGGTTACTCGCCTTTGGTGCAGTGCGAAGATTGCCAGTGGGTGCCCAAGTGCATTAACTGCTCGGTAAGTCTTACGTATCACCAATATCGCCATGCCCTCATTTGCCATTACTGCGGGTATCGCGAAGACCTGCCTCCGCAATGTCCTACCTGTAGTTCAAAGCGGATTCTTACGCTGGGATATGGAACCGAGAAATTAGAAGAAGAATTAAAGTTTCACTTTCCAAATGCCCAAGTGCAACGAATGGACCTGGATACTACCCGCACACGCACAGGTTATGAAACGATTATTGATGCCTTTGAAAAAGGAGAAACTCAAATTCTGGTGGGCACGCAGATGGTAACGAAAGGGTTAGACTTTGACTGTGTAAGCCTGGTAGGTGTGTTTGACACCGACCGGATGATGCACTTCCCTGACTTTCGCAGTTATGAACGCGCCTTTCAATTAATCATGCAGGTTAGCGGACGGGCCGGCCGCAGGGAAAAACAAGGCACTGTTATTTTGCAAACTGCGAACCCACGGCACCCACTCTTTCGCTATGTAACAACCAACAACGTGGCGGGTTTTATAAACGATCAGTTGCGCGACCGCCAGGCACATCTTTATCCGCCTTTTAGCCGCTTAACTGAGATTACGTTGAAACACACCGACAAAAAAATAGTAAACGCAGCCGCTACCCAATTGGTAAATGTTTTACGCAAAGAACTGCCCGACATAAAAATTATGGGGCCGGGTGAGCCTATGATTTCCAAAATCCGAAATGAGTTTTTAATGCAAGCCTTGCTTAAAATCAGGCGCGACCACGGCAAACTATCCGCCATTAAGCAAGTAATACTTCACACAGCCATAAACCTGCAACAAGTTAAAGAGTTTAGAAATGTGAAGCTGGTGTTTGATGTGGACCCGGTTTAACAACTAAAAAATAACCAACGATTGTAAACAACTTAAAATATGGAACGCTTTGACAGAAAAAAACATTGGGAAACCATCTACCAGACTAAGGATATCACAGACTTCAGTTGGTATCAACCAACCCCAACAACTTCACTGGAGTTTTTAAAACAGTTCAATGTTTCGACCAAAGCCAAAATCATTGATATTGGTGGTGGGGACTGCCTGTTTGTTGATCACTTGCTTGACATGGGTTATACAGATATAACTATTCTTGATATTTCAGCAACATCCCTTGAAAGAGCAAAGCAACGCCTTGGCAATCGTGCAAAAAGTATAAAATGGATAGAGGCAGATGTTGCAACCTTTAAGCCAACCGAAAAATACGACTTTTGGCACGACCGGGCCGTATTTCACTTTTTGACAGATGAACAAGAAATTTCAAACTACCTGGAAACGGCTAAGCAAAACATTAACCCAACCGGTGTTTTGGTAATTGGCACATTTTCAGAACAAGGGCCTAAAAAGTGTAGTGGAATAGAAATTAAACAATACTCAGAATCCACAATGACCGACCGGCTGAAAATGTTTTTTGAAAAAATTAAGTGTATAACCGTTGACCATAAGACGCCATTCCATACCATTCAGAATTTTGTTTTTTGCAGTTTCAGAAAATTACAAGCCGTTTAATAAAAAAGGAATTCCAATAGCATAGAAATACCGGGGTCAAAACAATATGCATTTATTTATAATTGCCTTGTAAAACAGGCCACCCTTGTAAATAATCTCTTAAAATTAGGAATTATCTATTAGTTTAGAGCGGATATATTGGAAGCTATGAACCCTATTATTGCAGGAATACAACAAGTTGGAATTGGAATACCCGATGTGTATGAAGCGTTTACCTGGTATCGCAAATTGTTTGGTATGGACATTAAGGTGTTTGACGATGAGGCCGAAGCCAACCTGATGCTTCCCTATACGGGAGGAATGCCACACAAACGGCACGCTATTCTGGCGCTGAACATTCGGGGTGGAGCCGGTTTTGAAATCTGGCAATACAAAAGCCGCGAGCCGGTTTTGCCCGCATTCGAAATACAAGTGGGTGATACCGGGATTTTTACTACCCGGATGAAATCATCCAATATCTCCCAAACTTATAACTTCATAAAAACCACCAATGCCGAAATTCTGGGCGAGTTAAGCTGCGCTCCGGATGGCACCGAACATTTTTTTGTGCGCGATCCTTACGGAAATATTTTTGAAGTGGTAGAAGCTACCGATTGGTTTGGAAATGCAAACTCACACACAGGCGGGCCGGGCGGTTGTATGATTGGTGTTACCAATATGGAAAAAGCATTGAGGTTTTACGCTACCGTACTTGGTTACGATACTATACTGTACGATAAAACCGGTGTGTTTGATGATTTAGCATGTTTACCCGGTGGCCAGTCTGAAGTAAGGCGTGTGCTCATCGAACACTCCCTGCCGCGGGCCGGTAGTTTCTCGAAACTATTAGGCAGCAGTAAACTGGAATTAGTATCGGTGCTGGACAGAACCCCCCGAAAAATATACGAAGGCCGCTACTGGGGCGATCGGGGGTTTATTCATTTATGTTTTGATATAAACGGAATGAGTAAGATGAAAGCCCTGTGCGAAAAAAACGGGTACCCCTTTACGGTAGATAGTTCGGGTAGCTTTGATATGGGAGAAGCTGCAGGTTATTTCAGTTATGTGGAAGACCCGGATGGCACCTTAATTGAGTTTGTTGAAACACATCGCATTCCCATTCTTAAAAAACTTGGTTGGTACCTGGATTTGCGCAAACGCGATCCGCAGAAATCACTTCCCAACTGGGTATTGAAGGCACTTTCGCTTAATCGCGTGCGGGATTAGATACCTTGGGTATGTATTTGCACCTGAGATTCCGCTCAGCCTAAAATTTCCCACTCTTCATTCAATACCGGAATGGCCGAGTGTGCGGTAAGATCAAACTGGCAAGGCACCACCGATACATAGTTGTTGGCAATGGCCCACTCATCGTTATCTTCCCCTTTATCGAAGTTTACAAAGTTGCCCGTCATCCAATAATACTTTCTTCCGTTCGGATCAAGTCGTTCAACAAATTCCTCCACCCACTTGGCATTGGCCTGCCTGCAAACCCGAATACCTTTTATGGCTTCGTTTCGCTTGGGCGGAATGTTCACATTCAAAGCCACTCCCTTCTGTAACCCTTTTTCAAGTACCTGCTTAGTAATTCGCTTTACAATTTCCGGGGTGTGTGAAAAATTGGCCTTGTGGCTGTAATCGCACAAGGAAAAACCAATGGCGGGTGTACCTTCAATAGCACCTTCAATAGCAGCCGACATAGTGCCGGAATACAACACACTAATGGAGGTATTGCTGCCATGATTAATACCACTAACCACAATATCGGGTTGGCGATTATCCTTGCATACAAAGTGGCGTGCCATCTTTACACAATCGGCCGGAGTGCCGCTGCACTCATAGGCACGCACTCCATCAAAAATATTTGATTCGGTTAAGCGCAATGTATCGCCTACGGTAATGGCATGCCCCATTCCGCTTTGCGGGCCATCGGGTGCAACAACCAGCACCTCGCCTAATTCTTTCATGACGGTAACCAGATTTAAAATTCCAAGGGAGGTAATACCATCATCGTTGGTTACCAAAATTAAAGGTCTGCTCATATCTGCTTAATTTGCACACTAGAAATAATACCTGGCCATTATTTACCAAACAGTGAATTGTAATACTCAATCGCCCGCGATAGTTCATATTTCTTGTCAAGGTTAAGGCGGTTTTGTTTGGCAAATTTTTCAACATCCTCTGCTTTGCCGGGCATCAGGTCGTACCAATCGTTTTTCTTACCCCTAAACTCTTCGATCATTCCGTTTTCGCGAAGCAGGTAATATTTATACACCAAAACCAGGCGGGAGTAGCTTCCATAATAGTAGTAAGGCGATGAGGTGGTTCGGTATTCGAGCACCTCACGGCATAAAACAGTAAGCTTACCTTCCTGTAGCAATTCAAAAAAAACAGGCGCCTTGTATTGACCCGCCAATGCATACGGCAGCGAGTAAAAATTACGGTACTGTTTCACGGTCTCATCAAAAATTTCAAAAAGCAGAACTTTGCGGGCTGTGTAACTCTCCAATTTGTTATTGGCCTGTACCTGCAGTATGTCCTTGTCCAGATCGTACTTTAGTAAGCCGCGCAGGGTATCGCCTGTATCTAATACAACCTTACCGGTGTGCCACAATTCAAAAGCAAACTCTTGTGCATGCGCTGCCGGTGCAAGTAAGATCCAAATACAAACCAGTATAATTCTCATTTCTTTAAGATCGAATGCCCCAGTTTATCGCGTTTGGTCTGAAGGTATTTTTCATTATGCGGATTGGGTGCAATTTCGATGGGAATATTCTCTACAATCTCCAGGTCCATACCCAATTAAGCCTACCCGTTTTTTCGGGTTATTGGTAATTTAAATTTTCAGTTTTGAAATTCCCAGGTCGTGCAATATTTGTGCTCCTATTCCGTAATCGCGGTTATCCATATCAAAACCCAATTGCAGGTTGGCTTCTACCGTATCCAATCCATCCTCCTGCAGCTTGTACGCTTTAAGTTTATTTAATAATCCAATTCCTCTTCCTTCCTGCTTCATATATAACACAACGCCTTTGCCTTCTTTCTCAACCATGCTCATGGCGCTGTGCAACTGGGGGCCGCAATCGCACCGGCACGAACCAAAAATATCGCCCGTTACACAACTGGAATGCACGCGCACCAGCACGGGTTCATCCTTTTTCCATTCACCTTTTATTAACGCCATGTGTACCTCGTTCGTATCAACCTGCTCGTAGGCCACCAATTTAAAATCGCCATAGGCGGTAGGCATATTTACGGCAACTTGTTTGCGCACCTGGCTTTCCTGCTTCATCCGATAGGCAACCAGGTCTTTAATAGTTACCAGTTTCAAGCCAAACTTATCGGCCACTTTACGCAAATCGGGTAGCCGTGCCATGCTGCCGTCTTCGTTCATAATTTCTACCAACACCCCGGCCGGCCGAAACCCCGCCAGGCGGGCAAAGTCGATAGCCGCTTCGGTATGGCCGGGCCTTCTCAACACGCCTTCTTTTTTTGCTTTGAGTGGAAAAATATGACCGGGTTTACCCAACTCTTCGGGTTTAGTTTCCGGATCGGTTAAAGCTTTTATGGTTTTGAAGCGATCGTGGGCAGAAATACCGGTAGTACAGCCATGCCCGATCAGATCGACCGAAACAGTAAACGGGGTTTCGAAAACAGCAGTATTCTTACCCACCATCAGGTCAAGCCCCAATTCTTCGCATCGGTCTTCAATCAGCGGAGCACAAATAAGCCCGCGGCCGTGCGTGGCCATAAAATTTACAATGGCCGGGGTTATACTTTCTGCGGCACAAATAAAGTCGCCTTCATTTTCGCGGTCTTCATCATCAACCACCACTATCACCTTGCCATTTTTAATGTCTTCAATGGCTTCTTCTATTGTATCAATCTTAATTGTGCTCATCCGGAACTTTTAATTCAGCTAAATAAACAAAAAATACAGTACGCCTGTTCCTACCGGGCTATAACAATACCTAGTAGTTTGGCCAATTCCTGTTCGGCTTCCTTCAGGCCGGTTTGGGTGGTTAGTGCAGCTTCCAGGTCGTCCCAGGTACCATCCGATTCTGCCTGTTTTACTTTTTGCAGGTTGTCTTCCAGCATTTTTTGCACCACCCGGAATTTTAATCGCAATACATTGCTAAATGCCAATTGGTTTACAATATCCTTCTCTTTGGGGAAGTAAATATGGTATTTATCGCTCCAGTGTTTGCTGGTATCGTAACGCGGGGTAATCAGATCTGTAACAGCATTTTTAATTTCTTCAGTACCCTGATGAATGAAATAACTGCTATCGGGAATAGTGCCTTCCGCTACGCCTTGCTTAAATGCATCATAGATTTGCCGGTAAACCGGATTAAAAAACTCCACATCGTCCAACTCGCGCAAAACAAAATCAGAAAGCGATTGGTCATCCACCGATTGATCGGCATAGTTGAGCAATAACCGAATAGTCTCCTGCTCTTGCCGCTCAACCATGGTTTGTGTATCCACCTTAGTGGGTACAACCTCTGGAATAGGCTCAACCGGAATCTGTGTGTCATCACCCTGCCGCAGTTTATCTTTCTCGGTTTTGCGTTTTTCAGCAATCAGAATCTTATTTAACTCACTCAGCAAAGTATTTTCCTGTATTTTAAGGAGTGAGCTTGTTTCCTGAATGTACACCGACCGTTTTACCGGATCGGGAATTTGTGCTATGCTGGTAACAATTTCTTTTATAGACGCTGCCCGCTTAATCGGATCGTTTGATTCTTTCGCATACAAGCCGGCCTTAAACGAAACAAAATCCTGCGTATTTTCTTTTAAAAATTTCTGAAACCCGGCAGTACCTACTTTGCGAGAATAGCTGTCCGGATCTTCGTTATCGGGAAACAACAACACCCGCACATTCAGGCCACCTTTCAAAATCATATCAATGCCGCGCAGCGCTGCTTTGATACCGGCCGAATCGCCATCGAACAACACAGTAATGTTCTCGGTAAACCTGCGAATGAGTTTGATCTGATTTTCGGTTAACGCAGTACCCGATGAGGCCACCACATTCTGCACATCGGCCTGGTGCATGGATATCACATCGGTATATCCTTCTACCAGGTAACATACATCATGCTGGCGAATGGCATTTTTACCCTGGTACAATCCATACAATACATCGCTCTTGTGATAGATTTCTGTTTCGGGCGAGTTGATGTACTTGGGTTGGTTCTTATCCTTACCCAACATGCGCGCGCCAAACGCAATTACCTTACCGGTGATGTTGTGCACCGGAAAAATTACTCTTCCGCGAAAGCGATCGTAGGTGGAGCCGTCCTCCTTTTTAACTACCAACCCGGTTTTTTCGAGTAGTTCTTTATTATATCCTCCGGCTATCGCTTCCTTACTGAAGTTTTCCCATCCTTCCAGCGCATACCCCAACTCAAATTTTT
>LNFR01000097.1 GCA_001567185.1 Bacteroidetes bacterium OLB12 | reverse complement strand
TTTTAAATTTTAGAGGTGAATTACTTCGCCATAGGCTGCGGCCGCTGCTTCCATAATTGCTTCGCTCATGGTAGGGTGCGGATGTACAGCTTTAATAATTTCATGGCCCGTGGTTTCCAACTTACGCGCAACAACCACTTCGGCTATCATTTCCGTAACGTTGGCACCAATCATGTGTGCGCCCAACCACTCGCCATACTTGGCATCAAAAATTACTTTTACGAAACCATCCGGTGCACCGGCCGCTTTGGCTTTACCGGAGGCGGTAAATGGAAACTTACCTACTTTAATTTGGTAGCCGGCTTTCCTGGCTGCTTCTTCGGTATATCCAACCGAGGCTACTTCCGGTGAACAATACGTACAACCCGGAATGTTATTGTAATCCAGTGGTTGCGGATGATGTCCTGCTATTTTCTCCACACAAATAATTCCTTCGGCAGAAGCAACGTGCGCAAGCGCCTGACCTTTTACAATATCGCCAATGGCATATACATTGGGTACATTGGTTTTGTAATAGTCATCTACAATAACTTTTCCCTTATCGGTTTTTACACCGGTTTCTTCCAGCCCGATGTTTTCAATATTGGTTGATACCCCAACCGCTGAAAGCACAATGTCGGTTTCAATTTTAATTTCACCATCCGGGGTTTAACTGTTACTACACAGCCTTTGCCCTTGGTATCTACGTGGGTTACTTCCGATTTTGTGTAAATGTTGATGCCCGACTTTTTTAAACGACTTGTCCAATTGTTTGGAAACCTCTTCGTCTTCCACGGGTACGATACGGGGCATAAACTCTACTATAGTAACTTCGGTGCCAATGGCATTATAGAAGTAAGCAAATTCAACCCCGATTGCACCCGAACCCACCACTACCATTTTTTTTGGGCGTTCGGGCAATACCATTGCTTCGCGGTAGCCGATTATTTTTTTACCATCAATAGGAAGTGCGGGTAACTCGCGCGAGCGCCCGCCCGTAGCCAGTATAATGTGTTTGGCATCGTAGTCGGTTTTTTTACCGGCCGCATCGGTCACTTCTACCTTTACAGGTGAACCTTTTTTTAGTTTACCGTAACCGGCAATGTGATCGATTTTATTTTTCTTAAATAAGAACTGAATACCCTTGCTCATGCCGGCAGCCACTTCGCGGCTGCGTTTAACCATGTTTGTCATATCGGGGGTGGCATCTTTTATCTGTATGCCATAGTCAGCCGCATGTTGAATGTACTCGAACACCTGGGCGCTTTTAAGCAAGGCTTTGGTGGGAATACAGCCCCAGTTTAAACATATACCACCAAGCTCGGCTTTTTCAACCACCCCCACTTTCATTCCCAGTTGCGAAGCACGGATAGCCGCTACATAGCCACCGGGGCCAGAGCCAATCACAATAAGATCATAGTTTGCCATAACACGCCAGATTTAGAAGTAAACTTTAAAATGCGGTCAAAGATACATTGCCGGGCGGTCTTTCAAAAGATTGATTAATCCGGCTGTTCTTTAAATTGTGCAATTAAATTGGCAATTTTGAAGGCTTGTAACAATTCAATGATGACATTACTAAAAGGAAAAACCGCGCTCGTAACCGGAGCCTCAAAAGGAATAGGCAGATCTATTGCGTTGAAGTATGCCGAACAAGGCGCTAACGTTGCCTTCACCTATCTCTCTAGCGTGGAGCAGGGCCAGGCATTAGAAGCCGAACTGGCGGCCAAAGGCATTAAAGCAAAGGGGTATCGTTCCGATGCTTCGGATTTTGCACAGGCCGAAAAACTGATTAACGATGTAATTGCCGATTTTGGCGCATTAGATATCCTGGTCAATAATGCAGGGATCACCCAGGATACATTGTTGCTACGAATGACTGTAGAACAATGGGACAAGGTTATTAATGTAAATCTTAAGTCTTGCTTTAATACCGTTAAGGCAGCAACCAAACAAATGATGAAACAAAAAAGTGGTTCCATCATTAATATGACATCGGTGGTTGGATTAAAAGGTAATGCGGGCCAGGCAAACTATGCAGCATCCAAAGCGGGTATAATCGGTTTCACGAAATCGGTAGCATTGGAATTAGGTTCGCGGGGTATTCGCTCCAACGCAGTAGCTCCGGGTTTTATTGAAACCGAAATGACAGCTGTACTTGACCCCAAAACAGTGCAAAGCTGGCGCGATGCAATTCCGTTAAAACGGGGTGGTAATCCCAATGATGTAGCCGATGCATGCGTATTTCTTGGATCGGATATGTCTTCCTACATTACCGGCCAGGTAATTCAGGTTGATGGAGGGATGCTTACGTAGGGTTTCGATTTAAAATTCAAAATTCAAGATTCAAGATTTAGGATTCAAGATTTAGGGTTATTAGGTGATAATCTTGAATTCGAAATATTCAATGTTAAATAAACTAACACCCGTCAGGACTGTTTTTAACATTTTTTTAAAATGGATTTGGAAACTCTATCAAACTGGTATACGTTTGCATCATCATAGTCGGTGAGGCAATTGCTGAAACCGATTTATAAAGAAGTGTGGAGAGTACAGGCTCTGTGAAACACTAGCAACCTTCGGCCGGGTAAAACCGGAAAGGAAACGGTGCTAAATCCTGCTCCCGGCAAGGTGCTGAGGAGAACTATAAACCGGTAAAGTAAAATGAAAACAAAACGTTTCATCCGCCAGGTGCGATCAGGATTTCAGAACCTGAAGAACTCACTCGACCAACTCCTTTCACATCTTATTTACACGTTTGCGCAAATGTGCAATCCTTGCTTCAAGAAGGGTTGTATGTGTTGCTGCTGTTGATGGCTTGTTGTCAGCGTAAAGCGTAGCGCTTCCTGCAACACACTAGCCTATGATTGTGTCCGGTGACAGGCACGGTTACGGTTATAGTACATTCTCCAAAACAGATTTTTAATTCTTAAAACACGTGTAACTATGTCTAATCTTAGATTTTCTATAAACTCAAAAAGCGAAACGCCAGCCCGTACAGAGATTGAAACCCGGGGCTTTAAATTTATTGTTGATGAACCTGCCGAACTGGGCGGTACCAACCTGGCACCCAACCCGGTAGAATATATTCTGGCTGGTTATGCCGGTTGTATCAATGTAGTGGCCCACATCACAGCCAAAGAACTGAACATCGATTTGAAAGATCTTCAAATTGATATTGAGGGCGATTTAAACCCTGCCCGTTTGTTTGGAACTTCGTTTACCGAACGGGCCGGGTATCAACAACTCACAGTATCGCTAAAGACAAAAGCCAAAATTGATGAGGTTTTGAAAACCAGGTGGCTACAGGAAATTGAAAACCGGTGCCCGGTTAATGATAACCTGCGCAATGCCACACCAAATCAATTTTTTTATTGTATTAAATAATTGAGGTCTGTGGCGAAACCATAATTGAGGTCTGTGAGGACACAGACCTCGATAAAAGGACACAGACCTCGATAAAGATAAAAGGTCTGTGGGGACACAGACCTTAGGGACACAGACCGACACAGACCTCGAAAAAAAATTAAAAACATTAAAACTCATTTGTTATGTCAACACCAAGATTCGAAACACTTCAATTACATGCAGGCCAGGAAGTTGATCCTACAACCGGTTCACGGGTTGTTCCATTGTATCAAACCACTTCCTTCGTTTTCAAAAACTCAGAGCATGGAGCCAATCTTTTTGCCTTAAAAGAGTTTGGCAACATTTATACCCGCATCATGAATCCTACCACCGATGTGTTTGAAAAACGCATTGCAGCCTTAGAAGGTGGCGTGGCTGCATTAGCCGTTGCTTCGGGGCAAGCTTCTCAATTTATTGCCCTTAACAATATTTTACAGGCAGGCGATAATTTTGTCTCCTCCTCCTTTCTATATGGCGGAACCTACAATCAATTTAAGGTTGCATTCAAACGCCTGGGTGTTGATGTGCGCTTTGCGGAAGGCGATACGGTAGAAGCCTTTGAAAAACACATCGACAAAAAAACCAAGGCATTGTACCTGGAAACAATCGGAAATCCCGGCTTTAATATTCCTGATTTTGAAGCTATTGCGGCATTAGCTAAAAAACACGACCTGCCATTGATTGTGGATAACACATTCGGTGCCGGTGGTTATTTGTTCAGGCCATTGGAACACGGAGCTCATGTAGTTGTGGCATCGGCAACTAAATGGATTGGTGGCCACGGCACCTCAATTGGCGGTGTAATTGTTGATGGGGGTAACTACAACTGGAACAACGGTAAGTTTCCGCAGTTCAGCGAACCCTCTGAAGGATACCATGGCCTGAAATTTGGCGATGTGTTTGGATTCAATAATCCATTGGGTTTGCCCAACATCGCCTTCATCATCCGTGCGCGGGTAGAAGGCTTGCGCGATTTCGGTTCGGCCCTGAGTCCCTTCAATTCATTCTTGTTCCTGCAAGGGCTTGAAACACTTTCGCTGCGCGTGCAACGTTCTGTTGATAATGCCCTGGCGTTGGCACAATGGTTAGAGCAACACCCGCATGTAGAAAGCGTAAACTATCCGGGACTTACTTCCAGCACGTATCACAATCTGGCCAAAAAATATTTGCGCAATGGTTTTGGAGGAGTATTGTCGTTCACTGTAAAGGGAACAAAAGAGCATACAACGAAGTTAGTTGATAGTTTGAAACTCGTGAGCCATCTGGCCAATGTGGGCGATGCTAAAACACTCATCATTCAACCTTCGGCCACTACGCACCAGCAACTGTCAGCCGAAGAACAGATTTCTTCAGGTGTATTGCCCACGCTGCTGCGGGTGTCAGTTGGTATCGAACACATAGACGATATTAAAGCAGACTTTCAGCAGGCGTTTGAGAAAGTGTTTGAGAAAGAATTAGTAGCCTAATATCCGATAAATTAATGTTGAAGGTAGATCAGATATTTCACTTTGCCAGTGAGTTCCAGTTGGAAACCGGGGGGAAACTCCCGGCTTTTCAGCTTAAGTACACAACGCTTGGTCAGCTTAACAAAGACCGCAGCAATGTGGTATGGATTTGCCACGCCCTTACCGGAAGTTCAGATTTTACAGACTGGTGGAAAGAATTGTTTACGGAAGATACACCCTTCGATCCGCGCGAGTATTTTATTATCTGTGCCAACACATTGGGTGGATGTTATGGTTCAACCGGCCCGCTGTCCATCAATCCTGTAACCGGTAAACCGTATTATCATTCCTTCCCGGAAATTACTAACCGCGATGTGGTAAGGAGTTTTGATTTATTGCGCAAGCACCTGGGTATTGAAAGCGTTCACACCCTGTTGGGTGGTTCGCTGGGTGGGCAACAAGTTTTGGAGTGGGCCATTCTTCAACCCCATGTGTTTGAACGGATTATTCCGATTGCTACCAATGCATTTCACTCTCCCTGGGGCATTGCTATTAATGAAGCCCAGCGGATGGCCATTGCTGCAGATGCCTCCTGGAAAGAAGACGATGCCCGTGCCGGGGTAGAAGGAATGAAAACCGCACGCGCCATTGGTATGATTTCGTTTCGTACCTATGATACTTTTCAGCAAACACAAAGTGAAAAGACGGATGATAAAACAGATGATTTCAGAGCGGCCTCATATCAACGTTATCAGGGATTAAAACTGGCCAATCGATTTAATGCATTTACCTACTGGTTGCTTACCAAAATGATGGACGGCCACAACGTGGGCCGCGGTAAGGAAAGTATAGAAGCAGCGCTGGCAACAATCAAAGCAAAAACATGGGTAATTGGTATTGATACGGATTTATTGTTTCCAATTCGTGAGCAGGAATTTTTAGCCCGGCAGATACCCGGTGCCCGGCTGGATGCCATAACCTCGTTGCATGGGCACGATGGTTTTTTAGTTGAGTTCGATCAGTTTAAACAAAGTGTTAGAAAATTTTTAAGAACAGAAGTAAAGCAAGAAATACTAGTAAGATGAAAAAGAAATTAAAATTAGGCTTGTTTGGTTTTGGATGTGTGGGCCAGGGCCTTTATCACGTATTAAACGAAACACACGGTGTGAAAGCCGAGATAAAAAAAATCTGTGTAAAGAACCGTAACAAGCAGCGGATCATTGACGCTTCTTATTTTACCTACGATGCCACCGATATTCTGAATGATCCTGAAATTGATGTAGTGGTTGAGTTGATTGACGATGCGAATGCTGCGTTCGACATCGTTAAAAAATCAATTCAAAAGGGTAAACACGTAGTTACGGCTAATAAAAAAATGTTGGCCGAACATTTAGATGAAATCTACGATCTGCAACAGAAGTATGATCGCTCCATCCTTTATGAAGGGGCGGTGTGCGGCAGTATTCCCATCTTGCGCAACCTGGAAGAGTATTACGACAATGATCTGATCACCAGTATTGAAGGTATCTTCAATGGCTCTACCAACTATATTCTTACCAAAGTTTTTGACGAAAGAAAAAGTTATACCGAAGCCTTGAAGGCTGCCCAGGAACTTGGGTTTGCCGAAACCGATCCATCGCTGGATGTAAAAGGCTACGATCCTAAATACAAACTCACCATCGCCATTGCGCATACGTTTGGTGTATTTGTTAAACCTGAAAACATCATCAATGTGGGTATTCAAAACATTTCGGCTGTTGATTTAAAATATGCGCGCGAAAACAACCTTACAATTAAGTTGGTGGCTCGTGCCTACAAGCTTAAAGACCGTATTGTTGGCTTTGTGGCTCCGCAGTTTATTCCATTAGATAATACGCTGGCCGCAGTTCGTAATGAATACAATGCCGTTTTGGTACAAGGCGCTTTCGCGGAAAAGCAAGTGTTTATTGGCAAGGGCGCGGGCAGTTATCCAACCGGGTCGGCTGTGCTTTCCGATATCTCGGCCTTAACGTTCGACTATCGCTACGAGTATAAAAAATATACACAAGGCGATGGCCTGCCCTTCTCCAACGAGGCTCTGGTTGATGTGGTGGTCAGCTTCCGCGAAGGAACATTAATTACCAGCAGCGATTTTGAAAATTTTAAAGGAGGCTATCAGGGTAAGGGTAATCAATACCTGCAAGGAACAATTCGCCTGGAAAAGCTTCAGGAATGGGCCGGAAGGGATGACGTAAGTGTTATTCTGGCCCCGCAACCAAACCTAACCGCAGCCCGGCAAACGCAGGTGGTTGAACTGGCTACCGCCTGATTTTTTGATCCTTAAACAACATGCTGGCAATCATCAGGTTGCCAGTTTTGTTTTTGGCTTGGTCCATTAACATTTCGATGCCTTTCTGATGGGGTGTTTTCACTTCCATGCCTATATTTGTAGCCCAAGGTAAATCGATATCCATGTTAATCCTCACTTCTATTTTAGCCTTTACCGTAGTGATTCTGCTCCTCGTAGGGCTGTTGATTTTCGCTCAGAAAAAGCTGGTTCAGTCAGGACCTGTAAAAATTGTTATCAATGGTGAAAAATCCATTACTGTGTCGGCTGGTAGCTCGCTGCTAACCACATTGGCAAACGAAAAAATATTCCTACCCTCTGCCTGTGGTGGTGGTGGAACCTGTGCCATGTGTAAGTGCGTGGTAGAATCGGGTGGTGGCGATGTGTTACCAACCGAAGTAGGGCACTTATCCCGCAAGGAACAAAAAGAACATGTGCGCCTGGGTTGCCAGGTAAAGGTAAAACAAGACCTCAACATCCGGATTCCGGAAGAAATTTTCGGTATCAAAAAATGGGAGTGTGAGGTGGTTAGTAACTACAACGTGTCCACCTTCATTAAAGAGTTTGTTGTAAAACTGCCTCCGGGCGAAACCCTGAAGTTTGAAGCCGGAGGATATATTCAAATTGATGTACCGGCTCTTACCGTGGATTTCAAAACTATGGATATTACTCCTCATCCGGAGTTAGGCCATAAGCCCGATGTGTTTCAGGGCGATTGGGATAAGTTCAAATTGTGGGATCTGAAAATGAAAAATGATGAGCCCATTTTCCGCGCTTACTCCATGGCTAACCATCCGGCCGAAGGTAACATTGTGATGTTGAACATTCGTATTGCCACCCCACCGTGGGATCGTGCCAACAACAAATGGATGGATGTAAATCCGGGTATTTGTTCTTCGTATGTATTCTCGCGTAAGCCTGGCGATAAGGTAACGGTTTCCGGTCCTTACGGAGAGTTCCACATCAACAAGACACAACGCGAAATGATTTACATTGGTGGAGGTGCCGGTATGGCTCCATTGCGCGCACAGATTTTTCACCTGTTCCACACAGAAAAAACCAATCGCAAAGTTTCCTATTGGTATGGTGGTCGTTCGAAGAAAGAATTGTTCTATGTAGAACACTTCCGCAAAATCGAGGCAGAGTTCCCGAACTTCCAGTTTAACATCGGTTTATCCGAACCCCTACCCGAAGATAATTGGAAAGTGAAGAAAAGTTTGGATGATAAAGATGGCGATGGTTACATCGGGTTTATCCATAAGTGTTTGTACGATAACTACCTGTCTCAGCATAAGGCGCCCGAAGATGTTGAATTTTACCTTTGCGGCCCGCCTATGATGAACGCGGCTGTGCTTAAGATGCTGGACGACATGGGTATTCCAAAAGAGAACGTTCGTTTTGACGATTTTGGAGGTTAGGATAACCAACACAAGTAGCAAAGAAGGTGTCTCAAAAGTCATTCGCTCATTGTGCATTTATTCCGCAATCCTGATTTTGTGATACCCGATGGGAAATTCGGCACAAGATGGGGCACACGCTTTTATTTTGACTTTTGATACACCTCTTCCTTCATAGGTGATGTGTTTTTGATTGCTTAGTTTTGTTTAAAGTTCAAGCACAATGGATCTCACCATACTCTTCTCACCGATTGACGAATCCATCTACCAGAAAAACTACGCGCCTAATTCGCTATTCAAAAGCCTTCGGGTGTATGGCGATAAAATGCCCGACTACAAAGGCGCTCACATTGCTATCATAGGAGTAAAGGAAGACCGCGGCACCGCCACAAACTCAGGCTGTGCGCATGGCCCCGATGAAATCCGAAAGAAACTTTATAACCTGAAAAAAGGAATCGGAGCGTATCGTATTGTTGACCTCGGCAATTTAAAACCCGGCATCGACCTGGACGAAACATATGTGCGCATCAGCGAGGTGTGTAGAATTTTATTAGAGAACAATGTGCTCCCGCTGATACTGGGCGGCTCTCATGACCTGGACTATGGCCAGTACCGGGGTTATGAAGAAATGGAAAAACTGATCAGCTTGTTAAACATTGATGCCTTTCTTGACTTAGACGATCATCGCGAAGCAGAAAAGGCAAGCCAGCATATTCATAAAATTTTGCTGCACGAACCAAACTACTTACTTAGCTATACACACCTGGCCCATCAACTTTATTTAATCGATCCATCCTCGGCTGCCATTCTGGAAAAGTTATACTTCGAAGCATTTCGTATCGGCCAAATGCGCACGAACCTGGCAGAAATGGAACCTGCCATCCGCAATGCAGACCTGATGAGTTTTGATATCACGGCTATTCGCTCGTCTGATGCGCCCGGAAATGGCAATGCACAACCATTTGGATTAACCGGTGAAGAAGCCTGTCAATTGTGTTGGTATGCCGGTATGAATGAAAAACTGAGTTCGGCCGGTTTTTATGAATACAATCCAGAACACGATGATGCGAACAAAAAGACCGCTGCGGTAATTGCCACCATGATCTGGTATTTTATTGAGGGGTTTTACCATCGCAAGCACGACACTAATTTCAGAAGCAATGATTTTTTAAAGTATGTAGTGTCTTTGGCAGCCGAACCAGAAACCATTACATTCTACAAAAGCAAAGTAACCGAAAAATGGTGGATGGAAGTTGCATACCATCAACCCGGTGCCCGATATCCGCGCAACAGTATCATTCCTTGCAGTTATGCCGACTATCAAACAGCAACAAAAGGAGAAGTGCCCGAGCGTTATATCAGTACGTTAGCCAGATTGATTTAAGATTTTGTGCTGCGCGATCTGATAAGTTGCACGGCCACACCGATAAGCAGAATAATGCTTATCACCACTACTATTTCGAAATGTGGTGTTAAGTTAAACGCATCACTTACGGCTTTATCGATGTTATTAATTCCAATAAGCGCAGTAGTGCTGAATATTAAAAGCAGCACACCATTATACCAGGCAGGGTGTTGTAATTCATCTTTTACCAGCCGCTTGTCATTCACCATCCTGATCAAAAAGTAAGTAAGCACGGGCAACACAAAACCGTTTAACGCCTGCACGGCCAGTATTACCGGAATAGGCTTTACACCGCTAATGCCAAAGCCGAAGCCGGTAAGCAACACTACCACCCAAACCAACCGTACATAATTTTTATTTTGTAAGCGCAACACGGTTGAAGCAATTAACGAGGCTGCATACGGAGATGTAATGGCCGATGAAAACCCGGCCGCAAATAATCCAATACCCAAAGCCCATGAAGCCCACACACCAATATTGTTTTGCAAGGTTGAAGCAAGAACGGGAAACGAAGTGAAGGAACCTGCTACGGTTCCTGCCAGAAGGATGAAAGCAGTTATCAATCCACCCAGCGTTACCGATACCACCAACCCTATCCGCATAAGCGAAACAGTGCTTCCCTTACTAATGGCCGATCCAAGAAAAATATTATAGGGCACGATGGTAGTACCCACCAGGGCCAGGGCAATCCATTCACTTCCGGGTGGCAAGCCGGGTGTTACAGCAGCTTTCAATAGGTCTAACCCTGTAAAAGCCGACTTGAATGCCAACAAGGCAAACGCGATGGCCATCATCAGCACTAACGAAATCATCAGGTTGGAAATAAGTTTACTGCCGCCACGCCATAAAACAAGTGCCGCAAGAACTGAAACAATGAGTGTAAGTATTTTTGTATCAAAAGATGTGAATAATGCTAATCCTGAAACAGCACCCAGAATATTTCCTGCCTCGTAAGCCGCACAACCCAGCAAAACCGGAACCGCCACCAGCCACTTAACCCAACTTGAAACAAAAATTTTTCGATACACTCAACCAAAAGTTAAGTCCGCTGCTGAATAATGACCCGGGCCGAGACTTCCTGTAACTACAATACACCCTGCCGTGGCAAAGACCACCGCCCACACTAAGCTTAAGTTGAAATGATGACACCG
>LNFR01000096.1 GCA_001567185.1 Bacteroidetes bacterium OLB12 | reverse complement strand
CACCTTTTGTCTTTTTAGCTTGTTCAGCCTTTAATACCGTGAGCGCACGGTTAATAGCATCAATCAAGCCTACCGGGTTGCCATCATAACGATAGCTGCCCAAACACCACTCCAGGTCGGATTGTAACTGATGTTCGATATTCAGTGAGCGAAGTTTATCCAGAATGGCTTCTGATGCTGCATCAATAGTTAACGACTTGGCTTTGGGAGCTGCTTTTTTAGCCACTTTCTTTTCAGTAACTGGTTTCGATGTTGCTTTGGCCATAGTTATTTCTGTTTTAGAGTTGATAATGCAAAGGTATAGGGCCTTTCTATCTGTAAACAAGCCTAACTGCGAATATATTTCCGCAATCGAGTGATTAATTAAATGAATTTCAATGCATTGCAGCCTCAATTTTACGCGCTGCTGGGGTTTATCATCAAGTTTAAACGATCCTTGAACAGGAATGAATGGAGTGACTTTCGTTTGGTAAGCAACCAATTTGGTACGCATCAACATGGTTGCATCTTGAGTTAATGATATTACGATCGATATAAAACAAAAAGAGAAGTGATCCTGGACCACTTCTCTTTGCTAAAGCATCAAGCTTAACTTGATTACTTCTTCTTCTTGGCAGCCTTCTTAGCTTTCTTAGCTACTTTCTTCTTAGCTGCTTTCTTAGCGGGTTTTTTTGCCATAACGTTTTTAATGTTTTAGTTAAAACTGTACGAAAGGTATAATAAAATATTTATTCACAAAAATTTTTAATGAAAAAATTTTACGGTATCAATAATTTTCAGTTTATGATTAGTCCATCTTCATCAACATAACTCGATAACTAAATGAAGCATCATTCACTTCCAATAATGTTTACTTCACATATCAATTCAATGTTGAATTTTTCTTTTACAGATGAGATGATTTGTAACGCAAGCGAAAAAATTTCTTTACCGGTTCCGTTTGTATAGTTTACCAATACCAATGCTTGTTGTGTATGAACTCCAACATTTCCCACGCGTTTTCCTTTCCATCCGCATTGTTCAATAAGCCAGCCGGCAGGTACTTTAACTTCTTGATTTACAGAATTATAGCCGGGTATATCTGGATACGTCTTTTGCAGTTGTTGATAGTGTGATGGTGTAATGGTAGGATTCTTAAAGAAGCTTCCGGCATTACCAATTACAGTTGGATCGGGTAGTTTGCTCTTACGAATTTGTATTACCGCTTCGCTTACTTGTTGAATGGTGGGTGATGTAATGTGTTGTTGTTTCAATACATCGTTAATGGCACCATAGCTTGTATTAATTCGGTGCAATTTCTTGCTGAGTGTTAAAGTAATACTTGAAATAAAAAATTTTTCTTTCAACTTTCTCTTAAACACACTATCGCGGTAACCAAAATCGCATTCCTGGTTAAGCCAGGTCTTGGTTAAGCCTGTATCAAGATCAACTCCGGTTACTGATTTGATTACTTCTTTTACCTCTACACCATAAGCTCCAATGTTTTGAATGGGCGCTGCTCCAACTGTTCCGGGAATTAAGGATAAGTTTTCAATACCACCCCAGTTGTGTTGCACACAATACAGCACCAGGTTATGCCAATTTTCACCGGCCATTACTTCAATGTCTATGGAATTGTCGGTTTCTTGCTTAATCGCAATGCCTTTTAACTCATTTTGAATAACAAGACCGGCATAATCGCTGGTAAATAGCACGTTGCTGCCTCCGCCAAGTATCAGTCTTTTGTTATTTTGATAAACCGGATGCTTGAGAAGCTCCGTTAACCCGGCCAGAGAGGTAATCGAGGAGAAATAACGCGCGGTGGCTTTTACACCAAACGTTGTTAATGGTGCCAGATCTTTGTTTTCTTCAATCGCGATCATAATCTAAATTATGACCAAGGAAGAAAAAACGAACGAAATATTAAAATCCCTTGAATGCTTCAGCTAGTTCCTCCTGCGAGATTTTGAATAAACAAATACGGGTAAAGCGTCCGGCCACATAAGTTGTACCGCATACGGCTAACCCTCCATCGGCTGTGGTGGCTATCGATGCTACTTCAAAGGGGTTTGAAAAGCCCAGGTACTTACTGCCTATGAATGTTCCGGTGGCCTCGTCATACCCAACAAGGCAATTTGTTTGCTGCGCGTATCACTGGCATACAACACTACATTGCGCGCGTTAATGGTTGTACGGAGTATTTTTACCGAAGCATTGGGTGTAAGTTCAGGCAGCGGATTACCACCCAGATCACTGCTGGAACTAATACCAGAGGTGCTTACCGTTGCCGATGGAAGGAAATAATTATCACCAAAGTTAAAACGGGCCAAAGCAAATTTACCGCCATCCAATGGTACTGCCTGGCTTATACCCCCGTCATCCTGCTGGCCTTGTACAATTCCCTGCGGTTCATCGGCACTCAGATTGGTAAAAGCGAGCGACAGGGTATAATTGTAGAATCCATTGAAGTAGTAGGTGTTTCCAACTTTACCAACCAGAAAGGGAAGTTTTTTGCTGGTTTGTAAAAAATGATTGATGATCGGCTCTTCTACGGCATCGCCAGCGCCAATAGAAAACTCTTTTGATGAGCTTACTGAGCCCGTTGGGCTTACTACCGAAACCACGCTTCGCTTATCTACATGATTATAACTCTGCAGTAAAAAGTTGTTTCCATCGGCTGCGGCTGCAGCGGGATAGGAGTTACCTACGGCAAACTGGTCGGTAATTAAACCATCCCCATCAACCCGAACTAATTGGGTTTGCAAGCCCACGTTTGTCATGCAGAAGAAGTAGTAATTATTATTGTTTAGCATCAGGGGCCCGATAGGGGCAACCAATTCATCATCTACCTCAACTTCTGAAACAAAACCTCCAAATGCATCTACCTTCAGCAAATAGATACCTGCAAAATTGGAATTTTCTAACCTGCGCCCTCCTAAAATCAAGTATCCCCCGTCAGGAGTTTGTTTGATATCGATGGGATAATAAGCAGCATTAAACTTATTGTTATCATAAATGCGGGTAAAACTTGCTTTATCTGCAGCCGGGTCTGAGTCGTTGGAACAACCTAATACTACGAGTAGTGCGAATAAGAATATGTAGCGCATGGGATTAACGATCTAAGGTTTTAAAATTGCTGCTGAGGAAGCGCATCGGGAATAATACTCCGGCCGAGATAACAATATTATTCAGGTCAATATCGTCCTGGGCATCGCCAATACCGGCCAGCCGGTCGTTCCCAAAGCGATTTTTAGTATTTGTAATGTTACGCATGCCTTTCCAGTAAGAAGCGTCCAGTACAACACGTACGTTGCCCAGGTTGTAATTTACACCTATGCCCGCGGCAAGGCCCCAGTAATTCTCAAACAGGTCTTTGGCACCTACAATAATGGCTTCGTTGGCAAACTGGTTGGTTCCTCCCGAGGCATAATCAGTGCCCGAAATTTTTACTGCTTTGTTGGCATTAATCAACATCGAGTAAAAGATACCCACCTGTACATACGGGCGAATTTTATCGTGAAGGATATCATACTTAATAAAGAGGGGGAAATCTGCATAGTCAAGCTTCTGTTCCTGATCGTAGCGTAATTCTAAAGTTTCTGCGCTGTTTTCGGTATTGTACCACCTGAATTGATTGAAGTATGTAAACCGTGTGTGCCGGTAGGTAGGTTGCACGCTAAATGAAAACCCTTTAAAATAGAAAGTGGCTTCTAACGTAGCCTGGCTTCCGGTTTTCAAAAAGGAATCGTACGATTTTGCATTTAGTGCAGCCGCATAATTGGTGGGCACCATAACCGTATAGGCTTGGATGGGCTTAGCCTGTGCGAAGTTCGTACCGGCTTTAAAGCCCAGCCACCATTGTTTTTCCAGAAACTTATTTTGTTGAGAAGGTTTGGGTTTAGGAAGTGTGTTGTTTGGTTTTTTTTTAAACTGACTAAAGCCTGTGGTGCTGATCAGTATAAAAAGTGTGAGCGATAGAATAACTTTCATAGTTATCGGATAACAATAAGTTTTTTGGTTTCCTGCAGGAAGCCGGTTTTCAACTGATAAAAATACGTGCCCGGAGGCAAAGAAGTAACATTTATAACAACTTCGTGTGTGCCCTCAGGCTTTTCTTCGGCCAAAACCGATTTTATGGTTCGTCCCTGCAGATCTTTTAAACTCAGAGAAACCATTTGTGTAGCATTAATTGTAAACCGAATGGTTGTATGTTCACGGGCTGGATTGGGGTAGCAATTTTCAAGGTTAAACCGCGAGCTGATAAAATTATCGTTAACGCCCGAAATTACTTGTTGTGCCAGTGGTAAAGGTTCATAGTTGCCAGCGCCTTCTTCTTTCGGTCCGTTTAAGAAATCTTTAAAGAAGATATCGTTATTAATTTTATTTTCGTCCACCAGCATCCAATCGCGCAGCAGGTTGGCATAAATCTGCCGGTAGTCGTATTGCATTTCCACATTTTCCAGACTCATATTCGGAACTTTGCCGACCACACCCGGTTGTACCCCTTTTCCGAAAATCATTACCGGTGCACCAGTACCATGGTCAGTACCATAGCTTCCGTTGGCACGAACTCGTCTGCCAAACTCAGAAGTAGTTACAGTCAATACCCGATCTTCAAGTCCGCGCGCTTTCAAATCATTCTGAAAGGCTTTCATGGCTGAAGCTATGTGGTACATTAGGGCTGCATGTTGCCCCATGGTAGGGTCATAACTCTCTACTTGTTCGGCATGTGTATCAAACCCACCCAGTTTTACCAGAAACACTTTTGTCTTTACACCCAATCCGGCCCCACCGCCATCCAACAGGCGGGCAATTAACTGCAATTGCGGTGTAAGCCTGTTGCGCATTACTACCCCTTGGGGCGTTAAATGGATAATTTTCAGGATAGGTTACGCTTGAAGCCGGGGCATTCTGATATACTTCATTTAGCCGTTCGGCATAATCCTGCGATTTATCTTCTAATCCCAAAATCCAGTTGAGTTCTTTTCCGTAAGGTGAATTATCTAAGGCAACAGGTGGCTTTCCTCTTGGGTCAATGCCCTGATCGGTAAAACCTTCAAGTTCGCCTACTAATTGTGCAAAGCTTTCGGGGTTGTTGATGGAGATAGAGGTTGGAATATTTCCTTGCTGATGAAAGATTAACGAAACATCACTTCCCATCTCAATGGCAAGAGGGTCTTCCATTTCGGCATTTGGAAATTCATCGGGGTATTGTTTGGGAGCAAATTCCTGTTGCAGGTAGCGGCCAACCCACCCGGACGAAAAGTAATCGTCAAACCCACCCCCCATAAAGGAAATGTCTCTTCCACGGAAGTGCGATCCATTGTTATTTTTGTATGAAACTCCCTGTACCACCGTCATTCTTCCACGATCGTACAAATCTTTCATGGCAAGCATATCGGGGTGTAATCCTACTTGTGCATCAGAAGGTAGTGTGTTATCAAGCAAAATCATTTTGCGGGCACTATTCTTTGCAGGAATTGCAATGTTTGCGCGCCAACGATAGTATTCATCGTAGGCTTCAACCGGAATAATGCTGTTAAGGCCATCATTACCTCCGTGCAATTGCAGAATAACCAACACCCGATCGTTTGTGCTTTGTCCCGCCATCCGCGTAAGCGAGTTTTCGGCCATTAGTTTGATGGGAATACCGCCCAGGGTAAACGGAACAGCTGCTAATGATAGTTTCTTTATAAAGTTTCTGCGTTTCATCTTCTTGATCAATAAAGTTGATATTCGGGCGATTGCATTATGGCGTTGAACAGGCTTTCGAGTTGCCGCCTTACTACTTCGGTATCTACCGGGTTGTTCCACCGGAATGTCCACGCACCTTCCGGGTCAGCATCAATCTGGGGCGATTTCAAAAATGCAGTCAGAAAGTAGTTCAACCGTTCCGCAGTAAGCCCGGCATTATCATCGGCTGCCGTATCGAATGTCAGGTTATCGGCAAGTGGTAAAAAGTATTTCACCAGTTCGATGATCAGCGATCGCGCATTTGATGCAATTGCATTGCTGATATTGGTTTGTACAAATACAACCGGGTCTATCTTCATCATGCCACCCATCTGGCTATCTGAAACCAGGTTGCGTATAAATTCATACCGGCTTACCAGGTAATTGGTGCTGATCCAACTGCGGTGATAGATGGGGTATTGATGGTAAGCATCATACCCGGCTACATCAAAGGGTTCGTAAAAATGCATGCCCATATCGGAGAGCGCGCGAATCAACTCGCCCGTTTGTTCGTAATAGGCAGTGGCATTTCCGGTTGGGTCTGGTAGTTGCACATTGCACAAACGCAGTGTACCAATCATTAAGTCGAGGGGCGATTTGATAATACCACCAAAGTTATCATCATTCACTCCGGCAGCCGCCTCGTAAAAATGCTGACTTTGAAATAAGTCTTCCAGCACCGGCTGTAGTTTATAACCATTGCTTACCAGGGTATTGGCCATTTCGGCAACAATGGTATCGTCTATGGTTTGGGTTATTTCATGATACACAAAATACCGGTATATACGTCTGCAGAAGTTACGGGCTGTTTCGGGTTGTGCGTAGATTAATTCAATTAATTGACTAATCTCGTCCAATGCACTTTCTTCGGTTGCATTTGTACCGTTCAACAGGAGTGGGTTGGGTTGAATGGTAGCATTCCCATACCGATCGCTGAATTGTTTTACTTCATTGTCGTGCGAACTGGCGTTGGTTGTACTTCCCCGTACTTTACCGCGCGGAAGTTTTTGGGTTCCGGTTGTGTAAAGATCAACCGTTTGATCAAACGAAGTAAAGGTTGTATCTAATTCCCAGCCGGATAATACCGCGGCTGCTGCGCGTACATCTTGTTCGGTAAAATTAAAATAATCGCCTGGTACGGTGGCCGGTGGGAGTGTGCCTTCCAGGCCTCGCCCAATCGTAAACAACTCCATTAGCTCGCGCGCATAATTTTCATTTACACTTCCACGCACGTTCAGGTTTCCATCCAACAATCGCAGCATGGCATTATCCACACTTATTTTTTGGTAAGCTCCTTAATGTTGTATTCGATGGGTAGAGTTTTGTCGAAGGCAAACTTGCGGAAGAGCTGATTTTGAAAATAGATCGACCTGCTGTTATCTACTTTTGATTGTATACAAGTAAGAACGGTATGTAAAAAGAATACAATCTTTTCTCGTACGGAATAGGCTAACTGATTGCTGGGAGGTACACCCAATGCCAGCATTTGCCCCATAAACCAGCCTTTAAAAATCTCCTGCAGTTCCGGGTCGCCACTGTTGGCATTCGTTACTCCAGCCAGCACCCATTCGGTACCCGTTTCAGGATCTAAGGGTAAAGCAGGATCGGGCAATGGTTGTTGAAAAAGTAACGCTACAGCCTGGCTTGCGTTTAGTGTTGCAAACGAATCGATCTGCAACTTGGTTGGGCCAAATGTGGCCCGGTGTAACAAGTGGGCGGCTCTCTTATAACCAAGTGTACCGCCAAGCGAAGGTAATGGCATTGGTAAAATTTATATCATCCGGTAAGTTAATCCATCTACTTTAAAGATGCGACAGGTTTTTCAGTTAAATGGCCAATACTGCCGATTATCTACTGATTTTTTCCATTGTATGGTGCTTACCTTTTATTTATCGTTATTGCCTGAACAGAAAGTTAACAGTACCTTAATCGCATGAAGATTATTGAGTGCCCACGCGATGCCATGCAAGGGCTGAAGGAATTTATTCCAACCCCTAAAAAAATTACATACCTCAACCAATTGTTGAAGGTTGGGTTTGATACGATCGATTTTGGAAGTTTTGTTTCGCCCAAAGCTATTCCGCAAATGCGCGATACGGCCGAAGTTTTGGAAAAACTTGATTTGTCGAATGCCTCCTCCAACCTGCTTGCAATTGTGGCTAATGTGCGCGGAGCGGAAGATGCCTGTCGCTACAGCCGCATTCAGTATCTTGGATTTCCACTTTCTATTTCCGAAACCTTTCAACAACGCAATACCAACAAATCCATTAGCGAAGCATTAAACACGGTAAGCGAAATTCAGGAGTTATGTACCAAACACGGCAAGCAACAAGTGGTGTATATCAGCATGGGCTTTGGTAATCCGTATGGCGATCCGTACGATACAGGCATTGTAGAACAATTTACCGATATACTGGCCACATTAAATGTGCCCATCGTTTCGTTGGCCGATACCATTGGTGTAGCAGAGCCGATACAAATTGAACATTTATTCAAATCATTAATTAAAAAATTTCCAGCGATTGAGTTTGGGGCACACCTGCATTCTAATCCTAAAACAAGTTTGGAAAAAATTGAAGCCGCCTTTCATTCGGGTTGTCAGCGTTTTGATGGAGCGCTTAAGGGTTTTGGCGGTTGCCCGATGGCAAAGGATGAACTGGTTGGTAATATGGCTACCGAAACGATTATTTCTTTTTTGAACACGAAGGTTTCTTTAAAACTGAATCAGGGAGAACTTGATAAAGCCCTGGTGCTGGCTAATGAGATTTTCCTGTAATGAAGTATTCAGTAAGCTGAATTCGGGATGGCTAATCTGAATAAGGGATCAGAACTACCAGAAACCAGCGACAAGCAACGGGTAACTATTTCAAGGCAAACATCTTTCCCGGCAAGGACTTAACAATGTTCTTAAATTCCAGAGTGAGCAGCAGGGACGCCAGTTGACTGGGTGGGAGCGAGGCTTTGAAGCTTAATTCATCGATCATAACCGGGGCGTTTCGTTCCTTTAGAATACGAATAACATTTTGTTCATCGGCATCAAATGCGGAAAGATCGAGGGTAGTTTGTGTAACCGGTGTTGTTTCTGCCGACCAGTTCATAATGTATTCCAGATCTTTTACCGATGAGTATAAATTTGCCCGATTGGTCTTAATCAGTTTGTTGCAACCTTCTGAATAACTTTGGATCAGGTTACCGGGCACCGCAAAAACGTCTTTGTTGTAACTATTCGCTATATCCGCTGTAATTAATGCACCCCCTTTTTCGGCAGCTTCCACAACAATAAGTGCATCGCACATGCCGGCAATAATCCGGTTTCGGGCCGGGAAATTATGCGCATCGGGTTTTGTACCGAAGCGATTTTCGGTTAACAACGCGCCATGGTTCATCATTTTTTTCGCTGTTTCTTTGTGTGCTGCAGGATAAATAACATCCATGCCACTACCCATTACTCCAACGGTAGGGAGGTTACATTTTAATGCAGCTTTGTGAGCGGTGATATCAATTCCATAGGCCAGCCCGCTTATAATTAATGCATGGTGAGGGGCAAGTTCCTGGCATATTTGCTCCACCATTTCTTTGCCATATTCCGTGGCTTGTCGTGTACCCACAATGCCAACTGCCTTGGGCACATTCAGGTTTTGATTGCCTTTATAATAAAGTAATGCGGGTGCATCATCAATTGATTTAAGCCGGTGCGGATATTTCTTATCGGTATATAGAATAATCTCTACCTCATCGCGCTCCGCTTTTTTCAATTCTTTCTCAGCCTCCTGAAAGGTACTGCCCTGTTTCAGGGCATTGGCAGAAATTTCGCCTACTCCGGGTATCTTCAACAGTTTCCCTTTGGGTGTTTTGAAAACCTGTTCGGCTGAACCGCAGTAGCTCACCAATTGCTTAACCAGGATATCGCCAATACCCGGGACAAAATGTAAAGCCACAAATGAAAGCCGCTCCTGATCCATACGAAACCGGAAATTTAAAGCAAAAGGTAGTGATTAAAGCTTTTCGCGCACTTGCACCAGAAACTGGCGCACTTTCTTGAGTGAATCAAGCAGGTCCATTTTATCGCGCACAGCCTGGCTGTCATTTTTCAGCATTTCCTTGGCACCCTGCAGGGTAAAACCCTTTTCCTTTACTAAGTGGAAAATGGTACGCACATGGTCAATGTCTTCTTTGGTAAACTGCCGGTTGCCTTTTCTGTTTTTCTTTGGCTGAATGAGGTCGAACTCAGATTCCCAGAAGCGAATTAGGGAGGGGGCTACATTAAACATCTCGCTACTTCACCGATTGAGTAATATATCTTCTCAATTTCTTTTTCTTTATACGCCATGAGGGACTAGAAGGGGCCTGGTTGAGTTTGGTTTTGTTTATGAACTCTGTGCAAAGTAACAATTCTTTAAACCGGAAGCAACGTGCTAACTTTTTTTTATCGACAAGCTATGCACATCAATTTGTGGACGGCAGAACCCATCCGTCATCATCGATTTTCAGAGTGCTTTCGGGAAAATCTTCGCGTGTTAGTTGCTGAATGCGTTTAAGTACCTGTAGTTGAGTGTCCATTTTAACCGGGGCGCGGAAGGTTTGGTTGGTAGAGGTGATGTGAGCCTTTATAAATTCGCCTTGTGGGGATGCATACACCTTAATAATAGGGGCAAGGCCATTTACTCCACTCACATTGATGCCACTATAGGTACAAAAGTTTCCGAGGCTATAGGCAATAAAGCGATTCTTATACACTTCGATGGCGCGGGTAACATGGGGGCCGTGTCCAAAAATGATATCCGCTCCGGAATCGATCAACTCATGCGCAAAGGCATACACATTGCCGCGGTTTTCGCCATAAAAGATTTCGTTTTTCCGGGGCACATGCTGGTGTTGGGGGCCTTCCGCACCACCATGAAATGAAACAATTACGACATCGCTTAATGAATCTAATTTTTGAACTATGGCCCGGGCTGCGGGCAGGTCATTCAGGCTCAAGCAACCGCTGTTGGGTGCAAAGGCCGTAAAGCCATAACGCACACCATTCTTTTCAAATATCACGTAGGGTGTGGTTGTAAGGCCGGCATGTTTTATTCCGGCTTCGTCCAGCGCTTTCATACTACTGCGTCTGCCCACATCACCAAAATCTCCCGCATGGTTGTTTGCCAGACTCATAACATCAAATCCGGCAGCAGCCAGGTTTTGCACATATTTTACCGGGCTTCGGAATACATAACACACTTTCGGATCGCGACAGGTTTTGGCTGTGCCCCCCTCATCTAATAGTACACCTTCCAGGTTGCCCATGGTAACATCCGCGTTTTGCAGAATAGCACTTACTTCGTTAAAAAGTTCGGCCCCATCATTTGGCGGAAGACCGTTTTTATCCGGATAGTTGGTGCCCATCATAATATCGCCTACACCTATTACGGTAATGGTATCTTTCTTTTGGGCGTTGAGATTAAGTGAACCAGTCAATAAAATCAGGAAACAAATGCTGCGCATACGTACAAATCAAAGGCGGCAAATATAAGGAGTAATTAAGTTAAACGGATTTATAAAAAGACGGGAAGGGTCTATCAATAATTAATCGAGCGATGTAACCGACTGGCTGCCAATCTCAATCAGCTTTTCATATTCCCGGTTATTCAAATCCCGTTGAAAGAAGTTGATCGGGTTTACGTAGGTGCCCTGGTACAGCACTTCGTAATGCAAGTGGGGCCCCACAGAGGTACCGGTGTTGCCAACATAACCAATCACCTGCCCCCGTTTTACTCTTTCGCCAGCATGAACAATAGACTTGGTCATGTGGCCATAGCGTGTTTGCAATCCAAATCCATGATCTACAAAAACCATATTTCCCAGGCTTTCGGAATATTGTGCAATGCTAACCGAACCATCGCCAGTGGCATAGATGGGGGCGCCTTGCGGAGCGGTAAAATCAAGTCCATTGTGCGGGCGTACATAACCCAGCAAGGGATGCATTCGTAATCCAAATAAAGTGTGCAGGCGGGTAAGGTCTTTGTTGCTTACCGGTTGTATGGCAGGGCGCGATGCCCACATTTTTTCTTTCTTATTTAATTCTTCCTGAAGTTGCTGTAAGGATTGCGCTTCAATCTCCAGTCGGTTTTTAAGTTTCTCCGCTTGTTCGTATGCCTGGCGAACCAGCGGGTACATGATGGATTCGCTGGCTTTTTCACGACCACCCACACCGGCTTCGCGTTGCGATTGATCCAGCGGTTCTAAGTCCAGAATTACCCTGTAGTTTTGATCATCGTTATGCTCCAGAGCATGAAGCTGATCGGAGGCACGATCTAATTGTTTGTACAGCACCTGCCACTCTGCCTTTAACCCCTGGTTAATCTGTGTCTGAATGGTTTCATCTACGGGTGCAAAGGTAGAGTTGAAGTAAATCAAGCCGCCTACGCCTAAGGTAAATGTGATTGCTAAGAATTGAAATAGTTTTTTTGCAGCATCCTTTGGCGATACAATTACCGGTTCATATTTGCAGGTTTCTGCGTTGTATATGTATCGCATCCGGTTCATGTTAATCCAGCGATTGGTTTTGTTTCTTTGATAAGCCTACCAACTGCTCATACTCTACGGAAGAAATTCCTTCCATGAAAAACTTGATCGGATCAAGGCTGATACCATTCTTGATTACCTCGTAATGGAGGTGTGGCGCAATCGATCCACCGGTACTACCAATGGTTGCAATGGGTTGGCCCTTTTCAATTTTTTGTCCTGTCCGAACCGCAATATCTTCTAAATGCGAATAGCGGGTTATGTATCCATTACCATGGTCTATTTCTAAGTAATTACCATAACCGGCAACTAATTCGCTCTTCTTGGTTATCAAAACCTTGCCCGGTGCAGTAGCCACTACATTGGTGCCACGCGGAGCGGCAATATCCACACCATCGTGCTGGTATTTGCCTTTATGGAATGGATTGATGCGAACACCAAATCCCGACACTAATTTCTCAAGCTCAAAATTCTGTATGGGAGCAATAGAAGGGGTGGCCGTTAATTCGGGCATGTCGGTGCGACCTACCCGTGCATTTAAACCAAAAAACCGGTTGCCGTTTCGTGCCGCCTGTATTAATTCTGAAAATCTGTTGCCCAGTTGTGTAACGGATTCATCAAACTCGGTGGCATCCGAAACCAGAATCTCTTCCCGTTCAGGAAATACCTGATGGGTTGCCTGGGGTGATTGTGTTTCGAAAAGTTTTTGATAAAGCGAAAGATCTTGCTGTTTCAGATCCTTAAGCTGCCGGTTGGATTCCGACAACATCGAACTAAGAATTACTTTGTGTTCAGTTAAAGCCTTATTCTCAGCCCGTAATTGTTTTTCAAGTGGCGTTTCAATAATCAGGTTTTGAAGAAACAGCAAGGCAGCAAAAAACACAACGCCAAAAACAAGATAACCCACAATAGCCATGGCAAAACGCACCACCGAAAACCGGGCACGTTCGTACCGTAACGATTTAGGGTTGTAATGGAATTTTGTACGGGCCATGCGTGGGGTTAACACTTCCTGTTCTTTATCCGGTATAACCGTAATTCCTTCACTCGAAAATCAAACCTTTCATTTCAAAATGAACCCAAGCGGGTTAATTTTGCGGCTTATCCGCTTAAAAACCCATAAATATAGAGAAAAACACCACTTGCAAAAGTTAAAACGAACTTAGAATTAATGGATTCAGCTTCAATCAGACGTAAATTCCTCGATTTTTTTGAAAATAAGGGTCATAAGATCGTGCCTTCGGCCCCGCTTGTACTTAAAAACGACCCTTCTTTACTCTTCACCAACTCGGGCATGGTGCAGTTTAAAGATTACTTTCTGGGTAATAGTGTAGCCAAATTTAAACGCATAGCCGATACACAAAAATGTTTGCGCGTAAGTGGTAAGCACAACGATTTGGAAGATGTAGGGCTTGATACCTACCATCATACCATGTTCGAAATGCTGGGCAACTGGAGCTTTGGCGATTACTTTAAGAAAGAAGCGATTGCCTGGGCATGGGAATTATTAACCGAAGAGTATAAGCTGCCCAAAGATAGATTATATGTTACCGTGTTTGGTGGCGATAAAAATGATAACCTTCCGGTAGATGAAGAAGCAAAAGAATTGTGGAAACAATTTGTGAGTGAAGACCGCATCATTCACGGTAGTAAGAAAGATAATTTTTGGGAGATGGGTGAGCAAGGCCCCTGTGGTCCGTGTTCAGAAATTCACATCGACCTGCGCCCCGAAAGCGAAGTAAAGAAAAAGCCAGGTAAAGAGTTGGTGAACAGCGACCATCCGCAAGTGGTTGAAATCTGGAACCTCGTGTTTATTCAATTCAATCGGCTGGCATCCGGGGCCCTGGAACCGCTACCCGATAAGCATGTGGATACCGGCATGGGCTTCGAGCGGTTATGCATGGCGATACAGGGCAAAACATCTAATTACGATACAGATGTGTTCCGACCATTGATGGATTTTATAGCCAATGAGGCCGGGGTAAATTATACAGGAAGTACAGAAGGAAAATCCGATATCGCCATTCGCGTAACGGCCGATCATATTCGTGCGGTTGCATTTACGATAGCGGATGGCCAGTTACCAAGCAATACAGGAGCCGGTTATGTAATTCGAAGAATTTTAAGAAGAGCCGTTCGGTACGGGTTCTCTTATCTCAATTTTAAAGAACCCTTCTTCCATAAGCTGGTGCCTGTTCTTGCCAATCAATTTAAAGATGTGTTCCCGGAGTTGCACCAACAAATAGAGTATGTGACTCGCGTAGTGTTGGAGGAAGAGGTTTCGTTTTTGAGGACGTTAGAGCGTGGCTAAAACGGATTGAAAATTTTGACTCCAACAATTACGGGTAGCCAGGCCTTCGAGCTTTACGATACCTTCGGGTTTCCCTTTGATCTTACATCATTGATTGCACGCGAACGCGGCTTATCCGTAGATGAAAAAGGTTTTCAGGAAGAAATGGCCAAGCAAAAGTCGCGCTCCAAAGCCGATGCTACCAAAGAAACCGGTGATTGGATTTTGGTTGGCGATGATGTAAAGACTGAGTTTATCGGGTACGAGCATCTTACAGCGGAAGCAAAAATTGTGAAGTACCGCAAGGTGAAACAAAAGAATAAAGAGTTGTTTCAAATTGTGTTGAACAAAACACCCTTCTATGCCGAGAGTGGAGGCCAGGTAGGGGATACCGGTGTATTAGAAACGGCCAATGAAAAAATTGTAGTTACCGATACACGCAAAGAAAACGAGCTGATTGTTCATTACTCCGAAACGTTACCTGAAAATTTGTCGGCAACTTATTTTGTTTCTGTAAACGAAAGCAAGCGGAGGCAAACCATGAACAACCACTCGGCCACCCACCTGCTGCATGCAGCTTTGCGCCAGGTGTTGGGTAAGCATGTAGAGCAAAAGGGCTCGTTGGTTAATGATAAAAATTTTTGCGTTTCGATTTTTTCGCACTTTGCTGCCATGACGGATGCGGAACTTGAAAAGGTTGAAACAATAGTCAATCAAAAGATTCGGGAAAACATTCAACTGAATGAACAGCGCAATGTGCCTTTGGAAAAAGCAAAGGCTTTGGGTGCTATGGCCTTGTTTGGCGAAAAGTATGGTGAGTTTGTGCGCGTGATTACATTCGATCCGAAATTTTCGGTGGAGTTATGTGGAGGAACGCATGTTCCGTTTACTGGAAATATCGGGTTATTGAAAATTGTTTCAGAAAGTTCGGTAGCTGCCGGTGTGCGCAGAATCGAAGCGGTAACAGCCGATGAGGCGCAGGAGTATCTGAACGATAACCTGAAGTTGCTGCATGAGATAAAATCGGTTCTTAAAAACCCGAAGGATGTGCTGGCTTCGGCAAAGTCATTAATGGAAGAAAAACATGCGCTTGAAAAAAAACTGGAGGTAATGTACCAGCAGCAAGCCAATTTACTGAAGGATGAACTGGCCGGCAAGGCAACGAAATCAAATGGCTATACTATCATTGCTGAAAAAGTGAGTGTACCCAATAGCGATTCGCTTAAGAACATTGCTTATGCCTTGCGAAATCAATTTGATGATTTGTTGCTGATACTGGCAGCCGATGTAGATGGCAAACCCCAGGTAGCTGTGATGTTGGGTGAGAAAACCGAAGCTGCTAAAAAATACCATGCTGGCAATATGGTTAAAGAATTGGCGAAAGAAATTGAAGGCGGTGGTGGTGGCCAACCCTTCTTTGCAACAGCAGGAGGTAAAAAACTGGAAGGCCTTGATCAGGTATTGGTGCGGGCAAAACAATTAATATAAAGTAAAAATGAAAAAGACATTATTCATGTTGGCAGCTTTCCTGTGGGTGGTTGTCGCGTACACGCAGGATTCGAAAGAAGCCATAAAGCAGTTTAACTCCTATTCGCAATTGGTGCTGGACAAGGAATTTGACAAGGCTTTGGATTATGTGCATGAAGGGATTTTTGAAATTGCCCCACGCGAGCAGATGAAGGCCATTTTGGAGCAAACGCTCAACAACCCAATGATGGAAGTTGAAATGACGTTGCCCGAGGTAAAAGGAATAAGTGAAATTAAAAGCATAGAGAATACGCACTACTTCAAATTTTTTGAGCAAAAGCCTGGTTAAGATGCGATTCAGTCCACAGGCAATAGGCGAAGGCGAGGCCGCTATTAACCGGGTAAAGCAAGGATTGGTGACTCAATTTGGTGAAGCGAATGTGCTGTATGATAACGCCACCCGTTTCTTTCACGTAACCGCTGTAAAACCGGTTATTGCATCTACCGCTGACAAAAAAGGCTGGAAGTTTGTGACCATCGATAGCGAGCAGCTTATCCCCATGCTGGAGAAATTTATTCCAAAAGAAATACTTGATTTGAAGGTGGATTAAGTGCATGGACGTTCTGGAAAAATATACCGTTGTAATCGGGTTAGAAATACACGCACAGCTACAAACGCAAAGTAAAATTTACAATGCTGACTCGGCCGTCTATGGAGGTGCGCCCAATTCGCACGTAAGTGTTATTACGCTGGCCCACCCGGGTACCTTGCCCAAGCTAAATCGCAAAGTGGTGGAGTATGCAATAAGGATGGGGCTAGCCTGCAACTCAGAAATTTCGAGATACCAGATTTTTGATCGCAAAAATTATTTTTACCCCGATCTGCCCAAAGGTTATCAATTAACGCAAGACCGAACCCCAATCTGCAAAGGCGGGCAGATTACCATCACGACAAAAGCAGGTGAACATTCTATTCCACTTAACCGCATTCATATAGAAGAAGATGCGGGTAAATCGATTCACCTGGAAAACGAACCCGATACCCTGGTGGATTTTAACCGGGCCGGTGTGCCCCTGATTGAAATTGTTACGGAACCCGCGCTGCGAAGTTCGGAAGAGGCGGCCGCCTTGTTGGCTGAAGTTAGAAGATTGGTGCGCTACCTGGAGATTTGCGATGGCAACATGGAAGAAGGTTCGCTGCGCTGCGATGCCAACGTATCGCTCATGCTGAAAGGCGCCAAAGAATATGGCAAGAAGGTAGAGATTAAGAACATGAACTCCATGCGCCATGTGCAGCGTGCAGTTGATTTTGAAGTGGCACGGCAGGCAGCTATTCTGGAAAGGGGAGATGAGGTAATTTCCGAAACCCGAACATTCGATGTGGGCACGGGAGAAACCTATGGCATGCGTACTAAGGAAGAGTTGAATGACTACCGTTATTTTCCTGATCCCGATCTGAGTCCGTTGGAAGTATCAGACGAATGGCTGAATGCAATCAAAGCGGCTATGCCCGAGTTGCCACGGGAACTAATTGAAAAATTTGTTTCCAGATACAATTTGCCGAAGTACGATGCCAACGTATTAACACAATCTAAAGAGATGGCCCAATACTTCGAATCGGTTTGCGTGTTTACCTCCAACTACAAAGCGGTTTCCAATTGGCTTATGGGGCCTGTAAAATCATATCTGAACGAGCATTTGGTTGAAGTTGATCAGTTGCCCGTTGCGCCCCAAACAATGGCGCAAATGCTTGAGTTGATCGATTCGGGCAAAGTAAGTTTTGCGGCCGCTTCTCAAAAGTTGTTTCCTGAAATGATTGCCAACCCCCTGGTTTCTCCGGTTGATCTGGCACAACGATTAAATTTGATTCAGGATAGTAACCTGGATTCATTAACACCTGTTGTGGAACAAATCATCCAGGATTTTCCGTTGAAAGTAAAGGAATATAAGAGCGGGCGTAAGGCTATTCTTACTATGTTTATGGGAGAGGCCATGAAACGAACAAAGGGTAAAGCCGACCCGAAACTGGTGAATGAATTATTTTTACAAAAATTAAGTTGATTATAAAATGAAAAAATTAGCGGGTAGTGTATTGATGGTGCTGGTATTGATGTCCTGTGCCGAAAAAAAACCAGGTTGGGAAATTACCCTTACGGGGAAAGTGGGATTTCCACAAACCGGTGAAATTTCTGTAAAGGAATTGAGGGAGGATAATTCGGGTGCTACCGATACCATTAAGTTAAAGGCAGACTACACATTTAGCAAAAAGCTAAGGCTAACGGAGCCAGGTTATTACCAGGTTAATTTCTACAACAGGCAAGTAGTAAATCTGATTCTGGATAAGAGTAATGTTACGGTTAATGTAGATGGAAACAGACCTGATGGTTTTGTTGAAATAAAGGGCTCGCCCGATCAGGACCTGATTGCTAAGGTGCAACAAATGATGAGCAACGCGCAGTCTTCGCCCGACATCGCATTAATAGAACAGGAGTATGCATTGGCCTCGGCACAAAATAATCAAGCCCGGGTGGCAGAATTGCAGCAACAGTACATCGAGTTAATCGATAGGGGATTTGCCCAGGTAGCAGATGTTTTACGCGATGAGCCACCCTCATTAGCAGTCTTGAACCTCCTGCAACAAAATGTACTGGACAAAGACAAGTTCTTTGATTTGTACCTGAGTGTAGATGAGAAATTCAAAAAAGAGTGGCCCGAATCGCGCTACACCAAAGAGTTTACCGAAATGGTGGACAAAATGAAAGTTACAGCCATTGGACAAATTGCACCTGAAATAGATTTGCCAAACACCGAAGGCATATCAACCAAACTTTCTTCGTTACGGGGTAAGTATGTGCTGATTGATTTCTGGGCGAAATGGTGTGGGCCATGCCGCAGGGAAAACCCGAATGTGGTAAGAGCATATCATAAATTTAAAGACAAGGGATTTGAGGTGTTTGGGGTTTCATTAGATCGCACCAAAGAAGATTGGTTGCAGGCTATTGCCGAAGACGGGCTGGTGTGGACGCATGTTTCGGATTTAAAATACTTCGAATCGGAGGCCGCCCGTATCTACGATATAAACGCCATTCCATTTTCGATCCTGATCGATCCGCAAGGAAGATTATAGCTAAAAACCTGCGCGGCCTGGCGTTGGATAAAAAGTTGGAAGAAGTATTGGGTGGAATTTAGAAAGAAGGGAGTGGAGATACCACCCCCTTTTTTTTCAGTTACCTGTCATTTTCTCCATTGCTTAGGGATTGGTATTATCACCTTCATTTTTAGGGTTATCCAACCGAAACACAATTGGTAGAACAATCCGTTGTTTTACAATTTTTCCATCTTGCATGGCGGGTGTCCAGGCTGGCGAATTGGCAACCACCCGCAGCGCTTCTTCATCGCAACCTGCTCCAATCCCCTTAAGTGGTCTTGCATTTGAGATGGAACCATCTTCGTTAATAACAAATTCGATAAACACACGCCCCTCCACACCTTTTTTCCTGGCTTCGGCTGGGTATTTAAGAGTGGTAGCGATGTACTTATAAAATTCAGTCATACCGCCTTTGGGTTCTGCCGATTGTTCCACAACGGTATGAACCCCGTCTTCCGAAACGGTTAAGGAATTGATTACACTCACCTGACCGGTCTTTTTGTAAATAAAAAAATTCCGAACTTCGGAACCCTCTTTGACGATTACCGGCCTTCCTTCCAGGCTATTGATTTGCAACTCTTTTATAACTTCTTCCATTTTCTTTTTGCCGGCTTCATTCATTTCAAGCACATAGAATTCTGTACCGGGGTTACCCTGTCTTGCTTTTTCCAGTTCGGCTTGGACCTCCAAAGGATAAGATAATGCCATAGTGGAATTATCTGTTACTTCTTTAACACTTTCTAACTGATCCTGGCAGGCCACTACTACAAAATAGGTAGCCAGCATGGAAATGGCTGTTGCCATCTTCCACTTGCTTATCTTTTTTTCTCAATGTTTTCATCATGTTAATTCGTTTTAAGGTGAAGGAATTGGTAAAATGATTGGCGAGTACAAACCCGTTTTGTTGCAATGCAACCTTCGCCAGTAAGGTGCAATACCGGTCCACATGCATGTGTTCAACCGAGCGCGCATCGGCTTCAAATTCATGAACCTGAACCAGGGATGTTTTATAAACCAGATGATGGGATTAAACCAACATACTGCCTGCAAGAGATGAATGAGGATAACATCAAACGAATGCCCTTGCTGAATGTGTATTGCTTCATGGTTCAGAATCTCCTCTTTCTCTACCGAATCGATTTGATTATTGCCACCCCAAAAAATGATATTGAAAAAGGAGAAGACACCCTGTATGCCTGACGTTTCGGCTACGGTATAAGATTTCCATACATAGCGTTTTGCCTTGGCGAATAAGCGGATGATGCTGCAGATACGAACGCAGAGCAGCATGACAAAAATGGATGCCACCACCAGGTATCCGGCAATAATCCAACTCCAATAATTAGTTGGCGCCTGCTGTAAGTCAGGGACCTCACTTCCACCAATGACAACCTCGGGTAACCAATGTGCCGGAACGGTATTACTTAGGGAGGGGATAACGGTGTTTTGTCCACTCGATACCGTGAGGAGCGGAAACAGGATGGAACAGGCCATCGCGGTAAGCAAATACCAACGTGTAATGGTAAACTGAGTTTCTTTGCGCAGCAATACCCTGTACACACCATAGAAAAAGATAAGCCCCAGGTTTAGTTCAAGCAGGTAGTTGATGAGGGTATTCATGGCTTTTTGTTTTTGATGTTTTGTAACTCATGCATCAGTTTTTCGATGTCGCTCACATTCAGGTCATTCTCCTTAGCAAAAAAATACCAGGTTTTGAAACGAACCGTTGAAGTAGCCCTTTACCATATTGTTGAGGTAAAAGCGTGTGTATTTTTCTTTCGCGATAAGCGGAAAATACTCGTGCGTTTTGCCATAAGCTTTGTAGCCTACAAAACCTTTCTTCTCTAAAATTCTTACAATCGTAGATACGGTGTTGTAAGCAGGTTTCGGCTCCGGTAACCGGTCAATAATATCTTTCACAAATCCCTTTTCAATGGTCCACAGGATTTGCATGATCTGATCTTCGGCTTTGGTAAGTTCTTTCATGGTTAACTATCAATTACGTTTTAAAACTAAGAATTTAGTTATAAAACACAAAGCCAATCAAAAAAATACTTTCAGTTGGCTAAAAATCAATTAGTTGTAAAACAGTAGGAGAGAATGTTGGCACCCATTTGCAGGGCTTGCTGCCGCTTTTCGGCAGGTACATTATGAATACGCTGATCTTCCCAGCCGTTGCCCAAATCGCACTCGTACGAGTAAAAAACTACCAGCCTGCCTTCATAAAAAAGGCCAAACCCTTGTGCGGGTTTACCATCGTGTTCATGAATTTTTGGTAGCCCGGCAGGGAAGTTGAACTTTTGATGATAGATGGCATGCGAATAAGGTACTTCTGTCAGCTCCAGTTCTGGAAAAACTTTTTTGAGTTCCAGCCGGATAAATTTATCCAGGCCATAGTTGTCGTCAATGTGTAAGAAGCCACCACTGATCAGGTAATTTCTAAGATTCCGGGCATCATCGGCTGAGAACACCACATTGCCGTGGCCGGTCATATACACATATGGATAATTATATATATCCGTACTTCCGGCTTCGGCAACTTCATCATCAATCTGTATGGTGGTGCCTAATTCTTTATTACAAAACTCAACCAGGTTGGGTAGTGCTGTTTTATTGGCATACCAATCGCCCCCGCCATTATACTTTAGTTTGGCGATTTTAATAACAGGTTGCGCCTGCAATGCCACCAGGGGAATCAACCAAAAAGCAAAAAGGAACCTCATGAAATGCTAAAATAAAAAAAGGTTGCCTCAAAACTCATTCTGCCATCGTGGATTTATTCTTGCAATCTTGATTTGGCACTAAAAAGAACTTCCGGCACAACACCGGACGTTCTTATTACTTTTGAGACAACCGAATATTTTTTTAAGTAAGAAAATCTTAGCGTTTAGAATGCGAATCCAAATGTTAAACCAGCCCGAATGCCAAAGCCATCAAAAACATCGGTATCAAATGAATCGGTACCACTCTTAACCTTTACATCTCCTGTTGCGTATTGAGGCCCAACAAAGGCATCCAATGAGATTTTTTCCTTGAAGATCCATTGTTTTCCTATTACAAGGCCACCTCCAAACATAGATAATGTTCCATCCGAGGTCGTTGCCTCATCTGTTAAATCAAAATCCATGTACCGTACAAAGGGAGCCACATAAACCCCAACCGGGGCTTCCGTTTCAGACAGATAAAACCGGTATTCGGGTGTGATGCCAAATCCTTTGAATTCGGTATCGCCTGAAGTAAAGCCGGTGTAAAAGGCGCCCAGTTGGAAACTACCTGTAGCGCTTACTTTTCTTTCGTATGACATGTTAAAGGTCTTTACGATTGGGCTAAAGATGTTGATTTTAAGCACATTTTCTTGCGCCCTGGCAGTGGTCATAACCCCAACCAGCATCAGAACAACCCATGCAACAATTAATTTTTTAATGTAAAGAAGGTTTTGTTTGTTTAAATATAACTAAACGGCAATAAATAATTTTTGGTTACCGATTAAACCTTTATCCGATGAATGATTCTAAGCTATGTTTTAAAAATAAAACCAACTATGAAAGCAATTTTCAGAAACAAACTAGCAGGTCTTGCTTTAATCTTACTTACTTTTTTATCGTCCTGCCAGGATGATAAATTTGAACTTTCCGACCAGGATTCTCAAAACATTGAAAACGAAGCAGTAACCGATGGCTACTTTGAAGACGCAGAAGATATGGCCACACTTGCAGTGGCAGTTGAACCATCCAGTGAAGGTGGACGCATCGCTACCTTCGGAAAAGTTGCTGGTACTAAACCAGTTGATCTTCGTTTTGCAGCGGAGTGTGTAACCGTTACAGTAGAAATGGCGGAAGATTCTCAGCCAGGTAATCCACATGGTTATATAACCATTGATTTTGGCGATGGCTGTACTGATATTAAAGGCAATGTTCGTAAAGGAATTATTGTTGTAGAGTTTATAGGCAAACGCTTCCTTCCGGGCTCAAAAATCATTACAACATTTGATGGCTACCATATTAATGGTGTGAGAATTGAAGGAACGCGCACAGTTACCAATATAACAGGAAGTACCACAGAGGCTCCTAAATTTGAAATTGTGCTGGAAGATGGCCGCGCTACCTGGCCTGATGAAACATTTGCAACCCGCGAAGGCAGCCACACCCGCGAATGGATTCGGGCCGCCAACCCACTAAATGATCAATGGAATGTGGAAGGTTCAGCCACGGGCTCAAACCGGAACGGAACGGTTTACCAGGTTGAAATAACCAAGGCATTGGTTTACAAGCGTGAATGTGCCATCAGCAACCGCGTGTTTATGGCAGTTGAAGGTACCAAAGTGTTAACAATAGATAACGGGGCAACTATAACCATCGATTATGGTTCTGGAACGTGTGATCGCATTGTTACAATTACCATCAACGGACAATCGCGCTCGGTATTAGTAAGAGGTGAATAAGCGCATGTGGGGTGCGCTTTTTTAAAAGCCTGTGGCCATTTGGCCCGGGCTTTTTTTTTGTTGTCGGGTTAGGCGAAATTGCACTCAAAATTTCTTATGCGCCAATACCTCGATTTATTACAGGATATTTTAAATAATGGATCAGTAAAAACAGATCGCACCAATACGGGTACCCGTTCTGTATTTGGCAGGCAACTGCGATTTAACCTGGCCGAGGGTTTTCCGTTGGTTACAACCAAGAAACTTCACCTGCGCTCCATTATCTACGAGTTGTTATGGTTTTTGAAAGGAGATACGAACATTAAATATCTGAAAGACAATGGCGTAACTATTTGGGATGAGTGGGCAGATGAAAACGGGAATCTGGGCCCCGTTTATGGAAGCCAGTGGCGCAGCTGGCTTGCACCTGATGGCCGCAGAATCGACCAGATTACGCAGGTACTTAATCAAATTAAACAAAAGCCCGATTCGCGCAGGCATATCGTTTCGGCATGGAATCCTGCCGAAGTAGATCAAATGGCACTTCCCCCATGCCACGCCCTCTTTCAGTTTTATGTGGCCGATGGAAAACTCTCTTGCCAGCTATACCAACGCAGTGCCGATTATTTTTTAGGTGTACCTTTTAATATTGCCAGCTACGCCTTACTTACTCACATGTTTGCACAGCAAACCAACCTGGAGCCGGGTGAGTTTGTCTGGACAGGTGGCGATGTGCATTTATATGCTAACCACCTGGAACAAGCCCAACTTCAGTTGAGCCGCCAACCTTTTCCATTGCCTCAGCTAAACATTCGCAGAAAGCCCGACACACTTTTTGGTTACGAGTTTGAAGACTTTGAAATCCAAAACTATCAGGCCCATCCATCGATAAAGGCTCCAATTGCGGTATAATACGCGCTTTATATGCACCTGATTCTGAGTTAAAGGATTATTTTTGCCACTTGTTAGAAAATTACCCTTTGCGGGAACATAAAATACCAGCAAAAACAACCCTTTTTTAAGAGTTTCCGTTAGAAACGCGTATGGCTGAAAAGAGTAGCATATTTGACATGATCGGTCCCGTTATGATCGGTCCGTCCAGTTCTCATACAGCCGGGGTAGTGCGCATAGCACGTGCCGCCATCAAAATTCTGGGGGGCATACCCGATGAAAGTGAAATTACCTTCTACAATTCATTTGCCCGCACCTACGAGGGGCACGGAAGTGACCGGGCCATTATTGCAGGCTTAATGGATTTTGGAACGGATGATAAACGCATCCGCGAGTCGTTAGAAATTGCGAAAGAAAAAGGGCTGCGCTATACGTTCAAGTCGGTAGGAAATGCCTCTACGCTGCATCCAAACTCCATCCGCCTAAAACTAAAACTTGGAAAAAGATCAGTAGAGGTTTTAGGCGAAAGCAAGGGTGGGGGTGTAATTAATATTGCCGAGGTCAATGGCTTTAAGGCCGACTTTTCAGCTGCCTTGCATACCCTTATCATTTTTGCAGACGATAAGAAGGGCAGTATTGCATTTATAGCGAATGTGTTAGCGCATGACGATTGCAATATTGCTACCATGTCGGTTTCCCGTAAAGGTAAAAACGACCAGGCTTGCCTGGTTATTGAAATGGACTCAGGCATAAAGTCTGTAACATTTGAGTACCTGCGGAGTCTTAGCTGGGTAAAGGAAGTGATCTATATACCGGATATTGTTTTATAACCTATGATGAAAAAGTTACTGTTGTGCTGCATGATAATTGCTTCTGCCTGGGCAGCACATGCACAGGAAAAGAAAGTTTGGACTCTGCAAGAGTGTATTGAACATGCACTTAAGAACAATCTTACCGTAAAAACAAATCTATTAAACGCGGAAACCAGTAAAGTAAATTTGGATCAATCAAAGTTCCAGATGCTGCCTACGCTTAATGGCGGAGCCTCGTATGGGTTTAACTGGGGTCGTAGTATCGACCCAACATCCAATTTGTTTGTTAATCAAAGAAATAACTCCATCAATTTTTCAGGCAAACTCTTCGTTATTGCTTTTTAACGGTTTCAGGTTATTCAACAACTACAAACAAAGCAATGTAGATAATGAAGCAGCCGCAGAAGATTTTATTAAAGCAAAAAATGATGTAATCATTAATGTGGTTACGCTTTATACAACTGTTATTTTCAATAAGGAGTTGTTGAGTAATGCGCAATCGCAACTGGAAACTACCACACAACAATTGGAACGCACACGTAAATTGGCTGAGGCCGGTTCGGTGCCCCGAGGTAATGTTTTGGATCTGGAGGCTCAACAGGCCTCCAATGAACTTAATGTAATCACGAATGATAACGGAGTTAATCTTTCTATTTTGAGATTAAAGCAAGCACTTCAGATTCCTGCCTCACAACAAATGGATATTGAGGTGCCGGAATTGGATGTGGCCGATGGTACCATTGATGAAACGGCAGAACAGATTTATGAGAAGGCGCTTTCAGCAATGCCCGAAGTGAGAAGTGCGAAACTTAAACTTCAAAGTTCATTGTTTGCGCTTAAATCGACTCGTGGAAGTTACTTTCCTCGTTTAAGTATTAATGGAAACTTGTTTACCAATTCCTCTAGTGCTGTAGATAAGTTTACACCTGGGGGCTATCCTGCAAATGAACAGCTTAACGATAACCTTGCCCAATCAGCATCATTACAACTATCGATCCCAATTTTTAACGGCTACCAGACAAGAGCGAATGTGAAGCGCTCTTATTTTAATACTCAACAAGCAGAAATTAACCTAACCAGTGCTGAAAATACGTTAAGGCAATCAGTTGAAACAGCCTACAACGATGCGCTGGCATCATCTAAGACTTATCAATCGGCATTAAAGTTAGTTAATGCGCGTAATGAAGCTTTCCGTATGGCAAAGCAACGGTTTGACAACGGAGCGGTAAATTTTGTTGAATATCAAACGGCAGAAAATTCACTCTTTCAGGCTAAGTCGGATTTGGTACGCGCCAAATACGATTTCATTTTCAAGAAAAAAGTGCTCGACTTTTACCAGGGCAAATCCATTGAATTATAAAAATTCCTTATCCTAAATTAGTAATGGCAAAGCAAGCAAAAGAAAAAAAATCGAATAAAGCCCTGTATGTAATTCTTGGGGTTGTGGCATTTCTTACCCTCTTTTTGATTGTTGGTAAATCAGCAGGCTGGATTGGTAAGCCTAAAACCATAGAGGTTGAAACAGCCAAAGCTAAAAAGGTATCGATTACCGAAAAGGTAAGTGCATCCGGAACGGTGCAGCCTGTAATTGAAGTTAAACTTGCCCCTGAAGTTTCGGGCGAGATAATTGAATTGCGGGTGGAGGATGGCGATTCGGTAAAGCAAGGCGAATTGCTTGTGAAGATTCGCCCTGATATTGTGATGAGCCAGTTAGAACGTTCGGAAGCATCGCATAGCCAGCAGTTGGCCAATCTTGAATCAACCAAAGCTTCGTTGGCAAGAGCCCAGGCTACCTATATCCGTGCCGAACAGGAATATAAACGCCAGGAAAAATTGTGGAATGAGAAAGTAATCTCCGAAGCGGATTGGCAATTAGCACAACAAAACTTTAAGGTAGCGGCCAACGACTTGAAGTCGGCCGAGCAATCGGTAGAAGCGGCCAGGTTTGTTGTAAGCAGCACCGAAGCAGGTGTTAAGGAATCGCGCGAGAATGTGCGCAGAACATCGGTGGTAGCACCCATGAGCGGAGTAGTTTCTAAACTGAATGTAAAACAAGGCGAACGCGTAGTGGGTACTGCCCAGATGGCGGGTACAGAGATGATGCGTATTGCTGATTTATCTAAAATGGAAGTTCGGGTAAATGTAAACGAAAATGACATTGTTCGTGTACACTTAGGCGACTCAGTAATTATTGATGTAGATGCCTACAGCAGCACGGGTAAAGAATTTAAAGGAGTTGTTACAAACATTGCCAACACGGCCCGCGACAAAGTATCGGCCGATGCCATTACTGAGTTTGAAGTTCGTATTCTGATACTCCAGAATTCGTATGCAGATTTGGTGAAGGCCGGAAACAAGTATCCGTTCCGCCCCGGCATGACTGCCAGTGTTGATATAATTACTACCCGCAAGGATAATGTGCTGTCTGTTCCGCTTGCTGCGGTTACCACGCGTGCGCCCGAAGGGGAGGAGAAACCTTCCACAGCAAATCGGGATAATGACAGACCACAGGTAATCGATGAAAGTAAACCAAAAGCCGAGAAGAAGCTGGACAAGGTTGTGGTATTTGTGAATGAAAATGGTGTTGCAAAAATGGTTGAAGTTAAGACGGGTATCAGTGATTATGATAATATTGAAATCACTTCCGGACTAGCAGACTCCGCGGTGGTTATTACCGGGCCGTTTCTGGATGTTTCCAAGCGCTTAAAGGATGGTGATAAAGTTTCTGTAAAGAAGGAAACTAAGAAAAACGAGAAGCCGGGAGAGGAAGCGAAGTAACCAATTTTAGTGAAAACATGCCGGTATCAAATGACCGGTTTCATTCCGCGTAAGCCGGATTGCCTCTCCATTTTGATGAATAGAGAACCTGGCAGCTGGCTTTCGCGGATTTTTTTTAAGTCTGCATTTTTTTGAGACCATAATCGCACTTAAGCGTATCTTGCTACCCAATCTTTAATTTTTATGATTTCACACCCCTGGCACGAAGCCCCTGCGGGCTCAAACCCACCCGAATTTGTGAATGCCATTATCGAAATATCGATTGGTATGCGCACCAAGTATGAAGTAGATAAAGAAACCGGTTTGTTAAAGTTAGACCGGGTGCTATACTCTGCTGTACATTACCCGGCCAACTATGGATTTATACCACAATCGCTGGGCGAAGACATGGATCCCCTGGATATTATGGTGATTTGCCGCGAGCCTATCAGGCCGTTATGCCTGGTTCCGGCCAGGGTAATTGGTGTAATGCGCATGGTAGATCAGGGGCTGGCAGATGACAAAATTCTGGCTGTTGCCCTGAATGATGCCAACACCAAACATGTGAATGATATTAGCGAATTGGCAAATCACTATAAACTTGAGTTAAAAGAATTCTTTGAGAGTTATAAACGACTTGAGAATAAAACTGTAACCGTGCCGGAGTTTCAGGATAAGACCGTTGCCATGAAAATTGTGGAGGACGCGTTGGCTTACTACAAGACCAAGTTCTGAATAACTAATCCTGCATGAAAATCGGCTTCGATGCCAAGCGGCTGTTCAACAACTTTACCGGGTTGGGTAACTACAGCCGTTTTGTTGTAGATGCACTGGCAAATCGTTTTCCGGAGCATGCATACGCACTCTATACACCCCGCTTACGCCATCATCCGGAAACAACTCCTTACCAACAAGGTAATTTTATTGTTCGCACACCCGAATCAGTTTTATCCAAACAATTTGCTTCGGTTTGGAGAAGTTATGCGCTGGGTAATGTAGCGGCTCAGGATGGGGTACAGATTTTTCACGGGCTTAGTAATGAACTGCCTGTAACCAAACCGGCATCTTTAAAAACAGTAGTAACCGTACACGATTTAATATTTAAGCGATTTCCGCAATACTATAAAGCGATTGATGTTCAGATTTATACCTGGAAGTTAAAAAAAGCCTGCGCTTCCGCGGATGTTGTGATAGCCGTTAGCCAGCAAACTTCTAACGACTTGCAGGAGTTTATGCAGGTGCCGGCATCTAAAATTCAGGTGGTTTATCAGGGATGTCACCCCAATTTTAAAACCCTTGTTTCCGAAGCACAAAAGCAGGAGGTAAGAAAGAAGTATAACCTGCCGCACGAATACCTGCTTTGTGTTGGTACCTTGGAAAGAAGAAAGAATGCGTTAACGCTGGTAAAAGCAATTTCAAAATTGAACGATTCGCCACCGCTTGTGCTGGTGGGCAAAGCCACAGCATACACAAAAGAGATTACAGCTTTTGTTGAAGCCAACAAGTTGCAACAGCGTGTTATGATTTTGCAACATGTTTCGTTTGTTGATTTGCCCGCGGTTTATCAAATGGCGCACGTGTTTGTTTACCCTTCTTTGTTTGAAGGTTTTGGAATTCCAATTGTGGAGGCCATCGTATCGGGTGTGCCGGTAATCACCTCTACCGGTTCCTGTTTTATGGAGGCTGGAGGTTCCGGTGCCCGGTATGTGAATCCGGAAAACGAAGAAGAATTAAGGATGCAAATAAAAGCAGTAAGCCTGGATACAGATTTGCGCAACAAAATGATTACAACTTCGCAAGCGTACATAAAACAATTTGAACCCCCGGTAATTGCACAAAACCTGATGCAGGTTTATCAGTCGCTTCGCTAAATTACTTTCTGTAAAAATGCTCCGGCCTCCATCAGCCAGGCAACGCCCACATGAATCAAAATGCCACCCCAAACCGAGCGGGTATTTAGTGCGATAACTCCTAAGATATAACCACCAAATACGGAACTGATGGTTTCGCCCACAGGCTTTCCAAAATGCAGATAACAATAAATAGTTACCATCGGTAAAATGGCATCTTTTCCCAGCACCTGGGCCATCCCAATCACAAAGAATCCGCGAAAAAGCAATTCCACATTTAGAAAGTCCAAACCATATAAAAATTCAAAGATGATAGCGGGCAGGTATTCAGGCCAATGCCATAGTTCAGCTACGTTAGTGGTTTTATAAACGGGATAATAGTTTGAGAAACTCGGATGGAAACTTGCAAGCAATATTAGTGGAGCTACAATTCCTAACAGAAAAACATAGGGTTTAATAGGGCCGGTTTTAGTAAATCCGTAAAACCCGGATGGGGTTGGATCAAGCGTTTTGTAAAAGATCCATAGCGGTACTAAAATCAGGAAAAAACCTGTGGCATGATTGCTTGTTCTGAATAGCCACGAATATCCATCGTAGTTCTGATCAAAGAGTGACGCCAGGTCATGCAGATAGGGAAAACCACGATCAACAGATAACACAACTAATCCAAAAACCGATAACAACCAGAATTTTTTTGTTCGCCAAAAAGTATAGGGTTGACTGAACCGGGAGACAAGGAAGCAGGTAGCATAATACCCGGTGGCATTAAGCAAAAAATAATACACTACCCGAATCCATTGGCCTGTGTGTTTATCAATTATTTCATCCTCCAGGTTAATGGAATAGTTAATACTGACGGAGATAATTAACAGCAAGGCAACAGCACTATAATATCGCGGTTTAAAATCGCTGTGCAGATGTGTTTGTACAAGCTTTATTAGCTTCTTCACCGGAAAGTTTGCAGGTTTTTATATACCAGGTGAATTGGTAACCCCATTACGGTAAAGTAAGACCCTTCAATCGTATCGATGATGGTAATGCGCTTTCCGGCAGCCGGTTGGGTAATGGTTTGCTCAATCAGATCATGACGGCCAATGCTTTCTAAAAAATCGATCTCTTCTTTCGAACAAGGATTAAATTTTTCAGGCAGGCAATCTTGTGCGCCATAGGCTCCAGCTTTATCGAGCGGTTTGAAATGATCGATGTAGTATTCAATATCATTTTGCGAAAGCGAACGAAAAGTAACTTGAGTGTGATCGCTAAAACAGGTTGACTTTGTTTTAGATAACAGGCAAACTGCTGTAACAACCGTGTGCATCTTGCCGCTTAGGCTGCCCAGCATGTGAATAGCATCTTGCCGGTTAATGGGTTTGTTCAGAATCTCATTGTTGAGAATTACCACAGTATCCGATGCCACAACAACTTCATCCTTTAACTCCGATTCAAAAACGCGTGCCTTTTTTTCTGCCAGGTAACCCGGAACATCGGCTGCAGCCATAGAAGCAGGAAAAGATTCATCAATATCCGGAACCCGCACCTGAAACGATAAACCAATTTCGCGCATCAGGTATTGCCTGCGGGGCGAACTGGAAGCAAGAATGAGTGGGGGATTTGCGATCATGCGAAGTTGGGGGCATAATCCGGAAGGGCAAACTCTTCCTGGCGGATGGAACTAAACAACAACCCACAAACTACTTTGGGGTAGAAGTACGTAGATTTTTGAGGCATGGTGTAGCCGCTGGCGCAAACCTGTTTTATTTCCTCAATGGAAATATCCTGGGTGATTATGGCAAGTTGAACTTCTTCGCGGATTACGCGGGCTAAACAATCAGAGAAACTCCGGTCGAATGAAATGTTTGCAGACTTGCGTTGATCTTTACCGGGTATTCCTAAAAGCTTTTCAATAATAAAATAGTGCAGCACAGTTAAGTCAAGTTCTTTGATGTGCTGCGGAAAGTTCCACTTCAGTTTCTGAAATGCTTCGGGTTTAAGTTTTATTTTCAGGGTACGGTCTTTCAGCAAAATTCCAAAAGCCCATTTCTTACCCAGTATAATTTCATTTAGTGTATCCGCATCTTCAATTTCTTTTACATCAAAATCGGTGTGAAGGTGTTCTATAAATTCAGCTTCTGAAAAATTTCGGATGCCATGAATAAGTCGGTGCGTGGGTAAAATCCGTAAGTCATCGGCTTCGGTATTGGTCAGGTACATCAAATGAAAATTGTACCCTTCGTTCCCTGTGTGGTTTGGGTTAAGTTGTTTCTGCTGGTGTTTGTAAAACAGCGAGCCTTCGTAGCGGTGGTGCCCATCCGCTAAAATTACTTTTCGCGATTTCATCGCTTTGATAAAATGCCCGATTACCGTTGCATCGTGAATAATGGCTAGCACATCGCGCACACCCTGGTAGTCTTCACTTTCATACAACGGTGTAAGCATGGCTTCGTCCATGTACTTTTCCAACTCAAAGGCAGGGTCGGTGTAAAGTCCATGCGTGGGACTTACATGTAATTCGGTTTTCTCCAAAAGCTCAATCCGATCGTTAACCGCATTGGGTATGGTATTTTCATGGCGTAGAATAACATGGTCTTCCCAATCGTACGTGCGGATGTGGCAGATAAATCCTTTACGGCAATAATTTTTTTGTGGAGCCGGCAAGTTTGAAGTATTGATAATACACGTAGATGGCCGGTAGTTTATCCTGAACCAAGGTGCCGTTATTTTTCCATTGTGCTAAAAGCAATGCGGCCTTGGTAGCTGCATTGGGGCCTTGTGGTACGGAAAGATGAATGCTGTTGATCGGATTTTGAAACAAAGTTTTGCGTTGCTTGTCAGATACAACATCCAAACAGGGGAGAGGTAAGTGTATCTGCCCAGATTTTTACCGGG